>JAZRWI010000012.1:0-8998 GCA_045599645.1 Candidatus Avigastranaerophilus sp. | reverse complement strand
ATTCCTCCTAACGTGTATTTAAATATGACTGACAGGTCAATTCTTTATATTATACACGTTAGGAGGTTTTATTATTTGTTCATCGCTAAAGCTAAAATGAACCACGCGACTATCGCGTGGTTTTCTTATACAAAAAAAGCCCCGATGCATTGCATCGGGGCTTTTTATTTTAGCTAAGGTTTTAAGCTATCTGACCTTCGACCTTGTAAACAATCTGGTATGGTTCCTTGTTTTCAACGCAGCGTTCATGAATGATTACCTTGGCAACTGAGTTGTCAGATGGAATATCATACATGAGATCAAGCATAAGATCTTCAATGATGCGTCTCAGACCGCGGGCGCCGGTATTCTGTTCGATTGCCTTGCGAGCAATGGCAGAAAGTGCCTTTGGTGTGATTTCAAGGTCAACACCTTCCATCTTAAGAAGTCTCTGATACTGTTTAACCAGAGCATTCTTTGGTTCGGTAAGGATCTTAACCAAATCATCTTCACGAAGATTGTCGAATGTTGCCAGAACAGGTACACGACCAATAAATTCTGGAATCAGACCAAAGCGAAGTAAATCGCTTGGCATGATATCCTTCAACAGGTCGCCTACCTTGCGTTCGCTCTTGAGGACTGGAGTTGAGCCGAAGCCCATAGTCTTCTTAGCGGTTCTAGCTTCAATCTGCTTTTCTACTCCTTCAAAGGCACCGCCCAGAATGAATAGAATATTCTTAGTATTCAGCTGAATATATTCCTGATGAGGATGCTTGCGGCCACCCTGTGGTGGAACCTGAGCAATCTTTCCTTCAAGAAGTTTAAGAAGTGCCTGCTGAACCCCTTCACCTGAAACGTCGCGTGTAATAGAAACATTTTCACTCTTACGAGCGATTTTGTCTATTTCGTCAATGTAGACGATGCCACGTTCAGCCTTCTGGACATCATAGTCAGCGGCGCGAAGCAAGTTCAAGAGAATGCTTTCAACGTCATCACCAACATAACCTGCTTCAGTAAGAGTGGTTGCGTCAGCAATACAGAAAGGAACATTCAAAAGCTTCGCCAGGCTCTGAGCAAGATGAGTCTTACCAGAACCGGTTGGACCAATGAGAAGAACGTTAGACTTCTGTACTTCTACATCATTGTCATGATGGTCATCACCGAGAGCTAAGCGCTTGTAGTGATTGTAAACAGCAACTGAAAGAATCTTCTTGGCTCTATCCTGACCAACAACATATTGGTCTAGAACCTTGACGATATCCTTCGGTTTTAATGTGTTTTCCATTGTCTGAGGACTGTCTTCGTCCAGTTCCTCAAGAATAATGTCATTACACAGTCCTATACATTCATCACAAATGTATACTTCAGGTCCGGCAATTAGCTTGCGGACCTGATCTTGTCCTTTTCCGCAGAAGGAACAGTGAAATTGCGGGGTCTTAGATAGCATTTTTACTCCTCAGTCGGTTTTGCTACTACATTCCGCTGAACAACTTCATCTATAAGACCGTATTCCTTGGCTTCCTTGGCAGACATGAAGAAGTCACGATCAGTGTCCTTCTTAATCTGTTTCAAAGGTTGACCAGTGTGAGCGGCCAGGATGTGGTTCAACGAATCTTTCATTCGCAGAATTTCCTGAGCCTGAATTTCGATATCACTAGCCTGACCCTGTGCGCCGCCCAATGGCTGATGAATCATAATTCTAGAATTGGGCAGTGCATAGCGTTTTCCTTTTGCACCTGCAGCTAGCAGGAAAGCACCCATACTTGCGGCTTGGCCAATGCAGATAGTGCTTACATCTGGTTTGATGTACTGCATAGTATCGTAGATGGCCATACCAGCTGTAACAACGCCTCCCGGGCTGTTGATGTAGATAGAGATATCTTTTTCAGGATCTTCGGATTCCAAAAATAGAAGCTGAGCTACAACAACGTCGGCGACACCGTCATCAATACCGCCACCCAAAAAGATAATTCTATCTTTTAAGAGACGTGAATAGATGTCAAAAGCGCGTTCACCACGGCTACTTTGCTCGATAACAATCGGAACCATTGTCACGCTTCATCTTCCCCCTTGTTTTCGTCGGCTTCTTTTACCATATCGTATTTTACTTCATTATTTTTTAGTATAAAATCGCGAATTTTTTGACTTCTGAGAGAAAATTTTACATTTTCTTCGCCGTCATTCTGTGCGAGGGTTTCAAGAAGCTTTTCTACTGGCATATTGTATTCTTTAGCGCGTTTTTCAATTTCTTCGCGATAGTCAGCGTCAGTAACTTCAATGTTTTCTCTAGTACCGATAGTATCGATAATGAGCATTGACTTAGTCTGGCGGAGAGCTCTTTCACGGAAGCTTTCGCGGAATTCATTTACATCTTTGCCAGAATTGCGGAGGTAATCCTGGATAGTGGTGCCAAACTGTCTCCAGCGGCGGTCAAGACCCTGGATAAAGAAATCGATAGTGCTCTGAACCATTGATTCTGGAACGTCGAACTTGTATTCATCAATGATTTTGCCGAGGATGTCGTCGAAAGCGCGTTCTTCTGCGTCGAATTTTGCACGTTCTTCCAAATCTTCACGGATGCGAACCTTGAGAGCTTCAACGTCTTTGTAATCGCCGAGCTTCTGAGCAAATTCGTCATTGAGTTCTGGAAGTGTTGGTCTTGAAATACGAGTAAGAGTTACTTTGTATTCAAGAGTCTTTCCGTAATACTTAGATTCCTTCTGGCTTTCATCTTCATTCTTGCGCTGGGTAGTGCGGCTTTCACCAATCTTCATACCTTCGCAGAAAGAGAAGAGCTTGTCGTCTTTCATGAGCTTGTGAGTCATCTTGTCGTCAGAAAGTTCTTCATCAACTTCGCCGTCGCAAGTAACTTCAAGCTTAGCAGAGAAGTAATCACCAGCGGTAAGAGTACCGTCTTCGATTGCTTCAGTCTTGCTCTGCTGTTCGCGAACCTGTTCAATAACTTTGTCAACGCTTTCTTCATCAACGATTTCGCGCTGAACCTGAGTTGACATTCCCTTATAATTAAATTCACCAAGTTTTGGTCTTACTTCAAACTGAATCTTGAAGGTATATGGTTCATTTTCCTTAAGATTTGATTCTACCAATTCAAAACGACCTACTGGCTGAAGCTTGTTTTCTTTTATAGCCTGAGCGTAAACGTCCTGAATCAATTCTTCTTCAATCTGAGCCTTAACGTATTCCTGACCGATAGTGGCTGCGAGTACGTGTCTTGGAGCCTTGCCCTGTCTGAAACCAGGTATTCTTACCTGACGGGCTGCGCGGGTGAAAAAGCTATTGTAAGCTGCATTAACCTTTTCTTTTTCTACTTCGACTGTTAAAGCAACTTTGTTAGCTTCCAGTTCCTGAACTTGTGTGTTTAACATTGAGACAACTCCTTAGGGAGAAATTTTACAGATACAACAACAATGCTCCAGATGTGCGTTTTGGCAATTTCTGCTAAAAAGGCACAATTAGAGCCTATGAGGTTGAAACAACATTATAATTAACTTAAGCGAAAAAGTAAAGAGGTTAAATCAATTATGAGATTTTCAAAAACTATGGTATATATTTAATATAGATAAAAAATATAATAATGAATAAATCGCAAAGAACAGGAATAATTGATGTCATAATTGCAGCTGCACTCTGGGGCCTTTCTGGAGTATGCGGCGAATATTTAATGCAGAACTATGCCATTTCACCGAATTGGCTGGTTCCCTACCGTCTCACACTGGCAGGGGCAATATTGGTATTCTACAATATATTCAAATCAAAACGCGATACCGTTGCTATTTGGAACGCTTATCCAATACGACTTCTAATATTTTCCATATTCGGTATAACTCTTACCCAGTATTCTTATTTCTGTTGCGTTAATGCCACAAATGCCGGGACAGGAACAGTATTACAGCAGGTATGCATTGTAATGGTCATGCTTTATACCTGTTTTATCGAAAAAAGACTTCCCACCCTGAAAGAGAATATATGTGTAGTCCTTGCTGTTGCAGGCGTCTATTTAATGGCAACCCACGGCAACATCAACACACTTGTAATCTCCAAAGAAGGCTTATTCTGGGGAATGGTCTGCGCATTAGCAGTATCCATCTATACCGTGGTTCCCAAAAAGCTGATCAAGAAATTCGGTTCTACCACAACTACAGGCTGGGGCATGCTAACCGGCGGCATCCTGCTTATGTCAATCTTTAGACCATGGGAAATGGGAACGGAATTGAATCCTGTTATTCTCGAAGTCCTTGTAGTTATTATCATATTCGGAACAGTAATTCCATTCAGTCTCTATCTTAAGGGCGTAAATCAGACCAGCCCAGACAAAGCAATAATGCTTTCAAATGTTGAACCGTTGACTGCAGCTGTATTATCAGCCTTATGTCTTGGTGACAGCTACACATTCATGGATATAGTCGGCGCGACTTGCATTTTATCAACAATATTCATCCTTGCCAAAGACGAGAAGAAATAAGTCACCAATATCAGATATTGTAACTATAGAAAAACACTTGATATTTTTGCAAGTATCTGATATTATAATTTCATTCGAATGAGCCACGAGGTTCTTTGATTAGCGAGGATGGCGGAACTGGTAGACGCGCTAGACTTAGGATCTAGTGTTTCACGACGTGCGGGTTCAAGTCCCGCTCTTCGCATTTCGAATATTATGCGAGATTAACTCAATTGGTAGAGTGTCACCCTTCCAAGGTGAAGGTTGCGGGTTCGAGTCCCGTATCTCGCTCCCGAAGCCACTGATTATTCAGTGGCTTTTTTCGTAAGAGCTACACTATCAGAGATTATCATATGCCTGAAAAACAACAGATTCTATATATGCAAATAAGACTGGTAAGACTTGCTTCCAAATATTGGGGAAAAACCATGGATGCAACAGCTGCCTTATTTAAAAAATTCAACGTTTTCAAATATATAGAAGACTGCTTCGAAATTTTTCACACAGAAGGCGATGAAGCAATCTTTGAAGATATCCGGCAATATCTAATCAATAAAGGCGCAACAATAATATGATAGAACTTTCAGACAATATAATACTCTATCATGGTAGTTATTGCGAAGTTACCACCCCTGATTTAAGCAAATGCTCAAAGTTTAAAGATTTTGGACAAGGTTTTTATCTTACATCTTCTTTTAAACAAGCAGAAAACTTTTCTAAAATCAGTCTTACCAAAGCAATCTCAAACAATATTGTTCCTAACAGCCAAACATACGGTGTTGTTTCTTCATTTATGTTAAAAGACATACATTCTTTAAAAATAATGTCTTTCCCCACTGCAAACACAGAATGGCTACATTGCATTGTAAGTCATAGAAGCAGGAATACTTTGTTAAAAGCCATAGCCAAGCCTATTGAGAACTATGATATTATCGGTGGTAAAATTGCGAATGACTCAACCAACTCGACAATTACAGCCTATATGAGTGGGTTATTTGGTGAAACAGGCAGCCTATCTGCAGATAATATCTGCATAAGCCTTCTACTTCCAGAACGTTTACAAGACCAATTTTGCTTCAGAACAGATAAAGCCTTAAAATGTCTGACTTTTATAGAAAGCAAGAAAATTTACCTATGACCGACAACTCTTTTACCGAAGAAAAACAGAATACAGCCATAGACTTAGTGATCACATTAGTAGTTACTGAGCTATCAAAGGAAAGCGGCAGAAAACCCTCAGAAATTTTACCAGAATTTCTAGCCTCCAAAACCGGCAAATTACTCTGTGACGGTAATTCCAAACTCTGGTGGAGTGGCCCCTCCGACATAGTCGAACAATATAAATCCGAGCAAAACCAGATTTAACCATTTAATCATAATTCCGACACCATGATTATTTAATGGCTTTTTTCGTATGGTGATTTAAGAAAAAATGGAATTGGTGTAATTATTGTTGTTTAAATAATCCCAGAAGTTTTTGAATTTCATGTAGCCTTCTTTATTGCCACAGTTAAACTGCATATCCATAGCTTTTTTAACGATATTTACCCAGTTAGTTTTAGCATCATAAAGATCATCTCTGGAAACTCCGTTATAATCTCTGACTGATTCTTCTATTGCACGGGCCATCATAAAACGATGCTGTGCTTCTGGATATTTACCGCTGTCACTTAAGTAACTAGTATAGGCAAACATTTCATCGTAATCAGCATTCTTGGGGTCTATTTCAGAAACCTTAATGTACTTTTCTTCCATCTTACCATAAGCATCCCAGGTCTTAACCTTATACACTGGGTTTTCTTCATCAAAATCCTTAGGCTTAAAAACACTTATTGTATGACCATTTCTGTTATCAAGGCTGGCGCTGACAAGCTTTTCACAATCTTCGTCTAATTCAGTATGAAAGTTATGAGTATTGGAAATAGATGCACTAGGAAGAGAATTTGAAATAGGATTATCTGCTATTTTCTGTTTTTTTGAGGTATTTTCTTCTATCTGCTTATTATATTCATCAATTAAGTCATTTTTATCCCAAACCTTACCAACAAAGGATGGTTTATCAGACTTGGCTACTTCAGGGAAAGCAACATTATTTGCAGAGTTTGTAAAATTAGCTTTATTCGTAGCCAGATTTCCATAATTGAATCTTAAACTGCCATAACCAAAGCTATTGCCAATATTCATGCTGCCACCTCATTATTTTTTTGCAGAGTTTTACCTGTCTAAGTAAACTTATCGGCAAAAAGAAACCCAAAATTTATACCTTTATGAAAATTTTTAAAATTTTGTATTTTTCATATAAAAGCCATTGGACTAATGACCTCAAAATTGTGGTCACGTCTTGCCTTTCCATTTCTGCTCATTTTTACATCCTTCTGTTAAAAAGGAAGAGCCCACAAGTGCTCAATAATAAAAGCCTTCTTCAACCGAAGGGGGCTTCTTGTATATAAATTTATATAGCTTATATAACAATTTATGATAAAATATACGCATCTTTGGGGGAAATTATGGACAATATTATAATTCAAGGACCTTCTCAGCCATTAGTAAAGATAATATCTGGTGATTATGAAGTTATTGCTTCTGGTAGTTTTTTAACAGCCAATGCAGATAGTGCAGAAATCTATATAGCCGATTTATGCTTTGAATTAAGATTTCATAAAACAAATGGTCCTCTTTTAATGAAAGCCTCTTCAGATAATTCAGGTAAGAAAATCACTCTAGATTTAGATAATTTTGGCTCACTTCTAGGTTCTGGTAGTTCTAAGCCATTAGAAGTAGGAACTGCTCAGAACAGAAAGCTTTATTTTTCTTTTAAAATAAATGCCTATGACCAGGATTCAATAAAAGAAGTTGTTTATACTTTTTATCTTGGAGGTAAAATAAATGTCTGAAACATCAAGAATTTCATTAAATATAAATACAATACTACAAAATATTTCCAATCCCACCTGTTTTAAGTCTTGTATTCCTTCTTTTTCTGTTTTCGATTATAATATAGATAGAAATGCAATAGAAGAAGCCGACAAGCAAAAGACAAACAATATGCTCATAACTGGTATTTTTAATGAATTAGAAAAAGCTAACATAATCCTTATCAATCCTGATTTGATAAGACATTATTTTCTTAAGCATGAGGATTTATTAAAATATTTTCCAGAAATAATCAAAACAATGCAAGCCTCTTTCCCAGAAATAAAAAAATTCAGCATTTCCATAGAATCTGATTTTGAAGATCCAAGTTTTAAGTTTATTGAAATTAGTATGGACAAAAGTTTTTCTGAAGAAGTCCAAGAACGAATCAGAACATTCGAAAAACAAAAATGTTTTGATTTTCTTCCAGATTCCGAAGCTGATATATTCTTTTTACAGAGGAAATTATCATGAACTATGATTGGAAGAATTATGGGGAATTTGCTCTAAAATTAGATGACTTAGATATAAATAAAGAAACCATAACAAGAAATACCATTAGTAGATTATTCTATCATGCCTATCATTGTCTTGAAATATGGGCAGAAAAGAGCCTTGGCTATAATTTTGAGCAAGGCGAAAGAACTCATTTCTGCTTATATAAGCATATAAAGAAAAATCGTCATATTGATAAAGCTAATGACTACTGGAATCTAAAAAGGCTTAGGGAAATTTGCGATTATGATGATATTTCATTAGATGACTTAGACATCTTATTAGAAAAAGCCAAAAGTTATTATAAAAATATAGTCGAGCCACTAGCCCAATTCTCACAAAAAAACGATTCTTAAATCAACAAAGCCCTCTTCAACCGAGGCTGTCTAAAAACTCATATAATTATCTTGAAATATTTAAAAATATAATATGGGAAAATTTATATATAAAAAAATGGATAAAAAGTCTATAAATAAGACTTATTTGCTATAAATTATGCAATAATTGCCATCATTTTATTAAATCCTAACTTATTCAATCCTATTTTGAAATGTAAGCGCTCTATAAACTGCCCCTAAATATTTAATAAATCTTTGACTGTTGAAAATCCATAAAGGTTTTATAATATTGGATTGGATTTGAATTGAAATTTTCAGACGAAAAATGTAGCCGTATGCCTGAAATATTACTGATTTATCTGTTTGAAACCACCGATAATAACAGAGTTCTGGACAGATTCATAGCCATATAATTTTAAAGAGAATTTCATTGTGATATAATTTATTCAGAGGAGGGTTTGTTATGAAAAAGATCATTACTTTTGTAATTTTATTGATTCAGCTTTTTCAGGTTTCTGTATTTGCAAGGAATAATCCTTATACATCGGTTTGCCAAACTTTGCCGGCTTCAGCAACAGTATCGATAACTCTTAGAGAAATCGGCTACCAGAAAGGGAAGACTTATATAGGCACCAAATTTTACAACAAAAACGAGGTAGTAACCGAACCAGTGTTAGGGTCCAACTAAAACAGCCAATTCTCTGGTCAGGTTAATTTAACCAGAAAATAGTCAGCTAAATAAAGCCAATACTTAATAGATTGAGATGACCAATCACCTAGTCTAAGTATTAATTTAATTATTGTTCAGATT
>JAZRWI010000011.1:0-15947 GCA_045599645.1 Candidatus Avigastranaerophilus sp. | reverse complement strand
GAGGATTGAGGATTGAGGATTGAGGATTGAGGATTGAGGATTGAGGATTGAGGATTGAGGATTGAGGATTGAGGATTGAGGATTGAGGATTGAGGATTGAGGATTGAGGATTGAGGATTGAGGATTGAGGATTGAGAAAAGGGAGGTTTTTAGGAGGCTGCTGTAGATCGGGATTTTTACAGATTTCTAGTTTTGGGACAGCTTTTAATAAAGGGGGTTATTATAGCAGACCTATTGGTTCTGACGTTTATCAGCTAAGTGTTTTATGAAATTATCGATTTCTTTGTCTGAATAACCGATTGAATTCCCAAGTCTTGAGATAAGTTCGCGTTCTTCGGGACTGATTACACCGTCGGCAAAAGCCATTTCCAGAGCTACGGCGAGAAGACGGTTCTTTTCTTTCATGTTTTTACCTTTAAGGCTGATTCTTGGCCCTCTGCCATATTTAGTGGTTTCAAGAATACCTAGAACCTTGGTTTCATCGACATTGAGCTGCTCACCTAATTTTTTCAGGAATTCTATTTCCTTATCATCATAAACTCCATCAGCCAAAAGCAAACGACAGGCTGCAGCCAGCAATTCTGCTGCAGAAGGTGGATCAACATACTCGCCTTTAAATTTATTTTTTGTTTTTTCATCAACAATTCTGTTAATCAGATTATTGCGTTCTATCATCAGTTTGTTGTATTCTTCGCTGTCTTCATCAATAATCTTCTGGAGTATCCATTCAGAGCCGTCATTAAGAACAGTATTACAATAAGAGCATTTAATATCAAAATTAGATTTAAGCGGGCCACCGCAATTCGGGCAGTGAGCGCCAGATAATGAAACTTCTCTTCTTGTTACAGCGCCGCGTTTTCTCGTAAGAACAAGAATATTCTTGAATGGCTTTGTAAATCTGTGTGGTGATGCTATTCTTCCATTTTCATCGTATTTAACAGGAATACCACTCCAGACAGCAAGCAAATAAATATCAACATAAAAAGCCCTTATATCTATGGCTTGGAGGTTCATAGAAGCAAGGGAAATATTTTCGCAATTAATATAATCCTTTGATTTTTTAATTTCCTGGGAAATTTCCTGATAATACTTTGCGGTAGCAAATCTTTGCATAGCTTCTGGATTTCTGCTTAATTCAAGATTCTTAAGCATCCAGAAAATAACTGAGGTTTTATCTTCAATCTGTTGGATACACAGATTTTTATCAAGCTCGCTAAGTTCTTTCCAACCTGGTATTATTTCTGGATTAGAGTATTTCCATTCGCAGGTCTGGGTAATCTTTGAAAGAACCCAATCATAGTTACCAGAACGGATATAACTGCCACATGACTTACAAACTGTTACCTGCCCTATTTCAATAGGCGCGCCGCAATTTGGACAATTACCTTCAAAAAGTCCTGGCTTTTGTAAAGTCTTGGCCGACGGTCTTCTGACAAAGGTATAAACTTCAGAAACCTTCGCTGGAGCTGCTGGTTCATTATTTAATGGCACGTTTTTAACCAGGTCTATAGCGGTTTCAGCTATCATTGCATTTACAAGAATGTGAATTTCTTCGAAATCGAATTTATTAATAACTCTTATTATATCAGCTGAAGCAATATCGCAGAAGGTGCACTGATACCTTATGCCAGCATTCTTTTCTTCGTTAATTTTCTGCTGCAGCTGTTCAAATAAAGAATCAGAAAGCACTGGCTGTATAGCTGCCAAATCCTGTTCTGAATGAGCCTTACAGACAGCATCAAATATTCTTTTGAACTTTTCGATAAATTCATCAACAGAGAAATTTTTATCCAGCTTTTTTATTCCTTCGATTCCCAGCATAATATCTGTAGGATCCTGGGCAGCAACAAGGGATTTTCTTACAGAAAGCTTACCGTAAGGCAATGTTGAATTAATATTGTCTGAAGGTTCCTCTCCTTTAGCAACTCCCTTATTAGCAATGCTTCCAAGAGCATTAAGAAGCTCTTCTATCTCCGGTTCGACAATATCATCCCACCAATCAAGCTTTTTAAGGTTGTCTAAACCAGTATTAACATTTTTCATCTGGGATTCAGAAAGTTTGGTTGCTACACGTTTTTCCTCTGCTACATAGCGACTGGAAATAGCATTTTTTGTTCTCAAAGCAATTATGTGAAGGGTCGGTAAAAGCAATATAAAAGCTGCTGTGGCTTTTACCAGACAGAAACCGAAAATTATGCTGACAAGAGAAAGAAATATCATCAGTTCTTTACTGATTTTTTCCATCTTGAATAGAATCATAGGCCCTAAGAATAATCCCAGGGTTATTATGGCAAATTCAAAATTTAAGAAGAAAATAAAAACACAGTAAAAAAGTGACAGTATATATAAAATCAAGCATGAATAACGGGCTCTTCCATTTATAAGGTTAACAAAAATTGGATTTTTTTCCTCATCAAAGTGGTCATAATAAAAAAGATTAAGAACAAAGAAACCCATTAGAAAAAGAACAAAGAAAGGCAAATCGGGTCTAGCCAGGTTTTGCTCTAAAATAACCTTTCTATTTTTGCTGCCATAAAGCCAAGTGTATATATCATGGCCAAAAGAAGTAGAATCAGTATATGTTACAACCTTTTGCCAGTATTTTGCCAAAGAGATAGCGCCTGCAATTACCAATAGTAATACAGTGAAAAACAGAAAGATTTTTAAGTTTCTACTTTTATTTTTCATAGCTTCTTTAATTTCTAGATTATCACAAAAAATAAAATTCAGAAAACTATTTCAAAAATCTATAATTAAACAGAGATTTCTAGTAATAATAACAAATAAGCGCTGCATAATTGAGGCTGTCTGAATACTCGATTTTATGCATTCAAAATAAGTTTCTTCTAGAATCAAAACCCTCCCTACCCTCCCTTGAAAAGGGAGGTTTTTAGGAATCTACTATACATCGGGATTTTTACAAATTTCTTGTTTTGGGACAGTCTCTTGAGAGGTTGTCTGAATACTCGATTTTATGCATTTAAAACAAGTTTCTTCTAGAATCAAAACCCTCCCTACCCTCCCTTAAAAAGGGAGGTTTTTAGGAGACTACTGTACATCGGGATTTTTACAAATTTCTTGTTTTGGGACAGTCTCTTGAGAGGTTGTCTGAATACTCGATTTTATGCATTCAAAACAAGTTGCTTCTAAAATCAAAACCCTCCCTACCCTCCCTTAAAAAGGGAGGTTTTTAGGAATCTACTGTACATCGGGATTTTTACAAATTTCTAGTTTTGGGACAGTCTCTTGAAAAGGGAGGTTTTTAGGAGTCTGGCTTTTTACAAATCACCGTTAGTTTGTGCTTTGGCAATTTGATAGTTTTTAGACAGCCTCTATTGTGGGGCTTTTCTATTTTAAGCTTCTATTATTTCAGGCTGCCATTGCAGATGCGGCGTCCTGATTTGCGGTCAAAGAGCAGGATTCCGTCACCGGAAATATTGAAGCGAACCTTCTGACCGATTCTGAAAGCAGTGCTTCCGAATACAACGCCAGTGAGCAGGAAATTCCCAAGTTTGAGCTTGAGGGTAGATTCCATACCTGTAGGCATTGCACCGTAAACTTCTGCTTCAAAGCTGCCGTTTTCGCAAATCTGGATATATTCTGGTCTTACACCAACCCAGAAATGTTCATTGGTAACTTCAACCTTGTTTTCAATATGGTCTTCAACAGCCTTATCTACACGCGGCTTAAAGAGTTCGTCCTTGTTTTCTTTATCAAGGACAACGGTCTTCTTAGCATCTCTATCAGCAAACCATTTTTCCAAAGAAAGCTTTTCTGTTGGAGTAAATGTAACCTTTTTGCCTTCCAGGATTTCAAGGGCTACAGCGCCTTCATTATCCTGTTTACCGCGGGCTTCAATAAAGTTAATAGAAGGATTACCTACGAAGTCTGCAGTGAAGGTATTATTTGGTTTCAGGTAAACATCCAGCGGAGCGTCATACTGCTGAAGAACACCATTATTCATGAGACATATTCTTGTAGCCAGTGTCATAGCTTCCATCTGGTCATGAGTAACATAAACAAAGGTTGCGCCAGTGGTTACGTGCAATCGCTGCAATTCATAGCGCATTCCAAGTCTGAGCTTTGCATCAAGATTTGAAAGAGGTTCGTCCATGAACAGAACCTTTGGCTTTGGAGCGAGTGTTCTGGCAATGGCAACTCTCTGCTGCTGACCGCCTGAAAGCTCTGCCGGATAGCGGTTCATGAACATACCAATCTTAACAATCCTGGCAGAAGACTGGACAGCCATGTCTATTTCTTCCTGAGTCAGCTTTCTAACTTCGGTTAAAAGCTTGCCGTCCTTTGAAATTTCGAAATTTTCATTTAAGGTTTCGCCCTTTGCCTTGTGCTGTTCCATAATGGCAGCCAGCTTAGCTTCGTAATCCTTGACCAGCTGGGCACAACGGGAAGTTGCGTCGGCACCTTCCCCGATACCGAGCTTTTTAATATCGAGAGCAGTAAAGTAGGTTATGTCGTAAACGTCGATAAGGCGGCGAAGAATTTCGTCTTCATGCTTGCCTACAAGCAGCTTTGGAAGGCGTTCAGAATCCTTGAGCACTTTGATTTTATCGGTAAGAACCTTTGCTTCATCGTCTCTGAGTGGAAGCTCTTCCTTAACATTGGTAAGGCCGAAGGAAATGTTTTCATAAACGGTCATATTCGGCCAGAGAGCGTAGTTCTGGAACAGGAAGCCGACCTTACGCTTATTAGCAGGAACATTGATACCGGCTTCGCTATCGTAGACTACCTTGTCACCAATTGTGATGCGGCCGCTGGTTGGAGTATCAAGACCGGCAATCATGCGGAGAGTTGTTGTTTTTCCGCAGCCGGACGGGCCAAGAAGTGTGATGAAGGAGTTATCTGGAATATTGAGATTCAGATTATCAACGGCGTAAAAGCGCCCCCACTGTTTGGTAATATTTTCAAGTTTAATTTCAGGCATTGTCTCTAGCTCCTATTCCGCCATCCAGTGTGGCACCGGTAATCTTGTTTACGAGAGTATTAAATACAAGAATTGTAACAATCAAAATGAGGTTAATTGCGCTTGAGAAGGCATACAAGCCCATTTCGTCGAAGTAATCAAGTGTAGTGGCCATAATGAAGCCCTGAGTGCAGAGAAGCAGGAACAGGGAGAGTTCTCTGAGACAGGTCATAAATGGCAGCATATAACCATTAACGATGGTAGATTTCTGAATTGGGATAATGATGTTAAGCAATCTCTTAGACCATGGAATATCCTGAATAATTGCGGCTTCTTCGATTTCATTGCTCAGCTGGAGCATGGAATTCAAAGCGCTCTTGCTGGCAAATGGAATATACTTGATTGTGCCTGCGATAATCAGGATAGTGTATGTATTGAACAGGTTCATGGTTTCGTTGGAGAACAATACGAAGATTGCAGCGCCAACAGCGATTGAAGGCATCAAATAAGGCAGGAATGCCATGCTGTTAACATAGCCGGCCCATTTGCTTCTGCGGTTTTTTGCAACTGCGTAGCCAACCAGCATACCAATAGTCCCGGCAAGGAAGGCACAGCATATAGAAACCCAAAGTGTTCCTTTAAATGCCTGCCAGATGGTTCCGTTAAACAGAATCCCCTTCTGGCCATACATACTGCTGTCAGCGCCCGTATCAGTAGTCATCCACCATTTAGTGGTCAGATTATTGAAATCACCAGTGTATAGGAAGCTGTAATCGCCCGGATTCGGCAGGAATGTTTCGAGAGCAAAAAGCAGTATTGGGAAAATACTTGTGAAGAAAGTCATGACAATAAAGAATATTGCCAGACCATACTTTGCCGTCTTGCCCAGATCGAACTTAGAAATCTGGCCAGCCTTGCCTGTAACCGTAGTGTAATTGCGGCGGTCAGTGAGGCTCATCTGGTTCAGAATCATAATAGCAACACCGAACAGCATCATTATAATCGCCAATATACTGGCTTCACCGGTATATTTAGCATTCATTGAAATGTATTTGGTTGAAAGAGTTGTCAGGCTCAGGTAATGCGGAACCGGGTAGCTGCCGACTGCGCTTCCGAAAACAAGAAGGATAGTTGAAAGAATAGCCGGTTTTACCATCGGAAGTGTAATCTTTGTAGCAATCTTCCACTTCGGGGTATCAAGAATCTTTGCTGCTTCTTCAAGGTTGCTGTCCATGTTCTGGAAAATGCCACCGATGAGGATGTAGGCAAAAGCAGAGTAATGCAGGCCAAGAACCACGATACTCGGGAACAGGCCCTTACACCACCAGAGAGGCATAGACAAGCCAAACAATGATGTCATAAGACCGTCAGCGGTCCCACAGACTGCACTGCTGTCGAAAAGGTTTTTCCAGACAACAGAAAGCGTCCATTGAGGCATGATATACGGGAAAATGAAGATTGAGCTTAAATACTGCTTAAACTTCAGATTTGTTCTTGTTACTAGAAAAGCAAAGCCACCGCCGTAAAGAATCGAGAACACACAGGAAAATACTGCCAGAATAACAGTATTCAGCAACGGGTGCCAAAGGTTTATCCAGGCGTATTTGCTAGTGAAAATATCAACGTAGTTAACGAAGCTGTAGCCATTTACCTTTCCGCTCAAATAAGCATCCAGAGTGCCTGGGTGGATTTTGATGGTATCTTCAACAATAGCAACAACCGGTGCAATTGTTGTAAAGGAAAGCAAAATTCCAAAAATAAGAAGAATGACGTTCTGAGGCTTAGCAAGATAAGTTTTAACGCCGTTCATAAATCTTTGAGTAGATGTAATCTGCATAAAAACTCCTTACTCAGCCATAAGGTCGACCCAGCGACCAATAGTAAAAGCAACCTTAGAGCAGTAATCAACATCTTCCATGACAAGACAGCCGCCATTGGGGTCACACCACCAGTTCTTGCCGCGGTCGTTCTTAGCCTCATAGACCTTACCGTCAGGCATGACACCACCTGTTTTATGGTGATACTTTTCTTCGTTGATTACGTCTAATTCCGGGTTAGTTGAATAGCAGCCCATATCCTTGCCCCATGCTTCAAAGCCTTCTTCCTGACTTGTCATAAAGCTGATGAAAGCGCATGCAGTCCATGGCAACGGGCTATTTGTGGTAACAAAGAGATAATGGCTGTAGCCGAAGCCGCTGATTCCCTTATAATCTTCATAGTAAGCCGGTATTTTTATATTGTTAAGGGAAACATTATCAGATTCCACAACAGAGCGAAGCTTTGAGTAAACAAGCAAGCCGCACTGGTTCTTAGAGGATTTATTGATGAGAATATTGCAGATTGGGCCGTCGTCGGTCTGACCGTTATACTGCTTCATCCAGAGTTTTATATAAGCAAGAGCGTATTTGCCGTTGGGGCCAAGCTTGAAGTCTTCAGCATCTTTGGCTAAGGATTCAATAATTGGTGTGAAATAGCTCTGTTTATCCACTGGAAGTGCTTCAAAAGCGTCCTTCAGAATTGCAGAATATTTTTCTGTAGTTAAAAGATACAGGAAATTCATGCCGACCGTTTCAGTTGCAGCATACATGAACAGTGGGCGCACTCCCTTATAAACAAAGTCCCAGCAATTTCTGTATTCAACATCGCCACAGCAGTTGGCCATAAAAACCTTCGTGATTACCAGAAGAGCCACATAGCCCTTGTATTCTTCCAGGTTAGTAATGCCATTGGCCTTTGCCCATTCCTTAGGAACAAATCTCTTCAGATATCCTGTATCAAGCATTTTGGGTTTAAACTGGGTGCCATCCTGGATAAGGGTCATTGCGAAGGTTCCCTTTTCTTTGGCTGCGTCAGCTATAAGCTGGTCATAAATCTTGTTATTCTTTGGCTGCTGCCAGTTAAAGCTGAGCTTGTAGCTTGGATCAATCTGCTGAAGTCTTGCAATAAACTTCGGAAGAGCGTCTTTACCACGGCTTGTGTTGCCCAAGCCAAAGAAATCTTTTCCGTTAGACTCTTCGACAGCCTTTTTGGCCAATTCCTCGAAGGTCATTGTCTGAGCCCGGGCTATAATACTATCAACCTCTGCTGCCCTGCTAGCCTTTGCTGCATTATTACCATCGCTGCATGCTATCAGAAAAACAGAAGCAAAAACAGCTAATATGCTCAGCGCCTTGCCACATATATTTTTCATCATTCTTCTCCTCAACCAAGTGAGTGTAGACTTTAATGTAGCACATTTGTAAAGAAACGCAAAGATAAAAAGAATCTGCAGCTTACAGCAGTGGTTTATTTATACAGCTCATCAAGAGTAATCAGTTTTAGATTTTTACTTTTTGTGCATTTAAAGCCGGATTTCGAAATGAAAGCATATTTGTAGCACTTTAAACCAGTAGACTGAACCTGGGAAATTTCTTCATCACTTCTATATATGAACCTAGAATTACTAGTTTTAATTTGGAAGTATCATGATATTTATCTATAAGAGCTTGTAAAATAGTGCCAAGACCTGTTACAGTAGTTCGTCAGGAATTAGGTCTTTAAGGCGAGGGGCCAGATATAACGGTATGTTTATAATATTTCCATTGGTCATGAGATTCATCTTTGAAAACCTAATAGCATATTCTGGCAAGGCTTTCTTGATATATGACTTAAAGGAAGCTGCAGATTTATTTTCACCACCTTTTACTTCTATGGGAATTATTGCAGAGCCGTGTTGAACAACAAAATCCAATTCGCCATATTTCCAGCAGTAATAGCGAGGTTCAACGTCAAACTTACCAATAAGCTGCTGTAAAACATAGTTTTCAGTCAAAGGCCCCTTAAAGCGGTAATCATCCTGAGTTAAAATAGCCTTGTTATCCACTTTTGCCTGCTGCTTTATTAAACCGGTATCAAACCAAAACAGTTTGAAGCAATCAAAAATATCCATTACAGGAAGTGGATGTACTGGCTTAGAGACATTATAAATTCTATTTATTAAGCCAGCAGAAACCAGCCATTCTATGGCTTCTTCAAATTCTCTTGCCCTACCCCCGGATTTCAGTGCACCATAGATAAATTTTTCATTTTCCTTACCAAGCTGAGAAGCAATGCTTCGCAAAACCAGCAGAATTCGACCAGCATTTATTTTTCCATTATGCTTTGCAATATCATTTTCATATAATACCAGCAAATCCTTCTGTTTTTTTTCTATATCTTTTATATTTCTGTTGTTCACCCATGAATCAACACATTCTGGCATACCCCCCACAATTAAATATTTATTAAAATGCTCTAAAAGTCTATGATGAAATACTTCAGGAATCGCATCATTAATTTTTATACTTTTGTAATAGTCATACAAATTGCTATCAACAGCTTCAAGATATTCTTCAAAATCCAAAGGATATATTTTGAGCAGGTCAACTTTTCCTACAGGATAAGACTTTGGTTGAGCGAGCATTGTTCCGAGAAGGCTACCAGCGGCAATAACATGATATCCGTTTGCTTCTTCATTGAAATATTTTAAGGAATTCAAGGCTTCCGAACATTCCTGTATTTCGTCAAATATTATCAAGGTTTTGCCAGGTTCTATTTTTTTACCAGCAAATATTCCGAGCGTTTCTATTATTCTGAATGGATCTTTAGTGCTTTCAAAAACTGAATTTAATCTGACGTCTTTGTCGAAGTTGAATTCGACATAACTTTCATAGAAAGAATTGCCTAATTCACGCATAAGCCAAGTTTTACCAACCTGTCTGGCTCCTTTTAGGACTAAAGGCTTTTTATCCTCTGACTTTTGCCATTTAATCAGTTGTTCAATAGCTTTTCTTCTCATTATTTACCACTTTTTCCGCAATTATTATTATAATTTTGCCATTTTTTCTGCGATTTTGCAATACTTTTTGCCACTTTCTCCAAGAACGTCTTCTTGCCTAGATTTTAGTAAGAAATAGAAGTAAAGACAGAAAGAATACCAAGTGCATTGGCACATAAAATATTCACAATTCTTCATATCAAACCGTTGAGTGTGAATTCTACTAATGCAGCATCAAAAAAACGCAAAGAGAAAATGAACCTTCAGCTTACAGCAGTGTTTATTTATACAGCTCATCAAGAGCAATCAGTTTTAGATCTTTTCTTTTTGTGCATTTAAAGCCGGATTTCGAAATGAAAGCATATTTGTAGCACTTTAAACCAGTAGACTGAACCTGGGAAATTTCTTCATCTATAGCTTTTCTTGTAATCGGACTATTTTTGAATTTAACTTCATAGAAAATATAGCCATTTTCATCTTCTGTAACGACATCAAATTCACCATTTTTGTGTTCTAACGGATTATCGTAATAGTATTTTCCTATTTTTTCAAAAACCGGATTTATTTTCCCTGCTTTGTTCATGTTTATCAAATACTGTTTAGCTATGGTTTCAAACTGGTGTGGCACGTAGTTTTCTTCAAAATCCTTTTCTATATATTTTTTATAAAATATTTCTGCATCCATTATCTTAAGCTGTGAAGAATATTTAAAAATATACCTGTAATAAAACAGTGAAAGATTGTCAGATATCTGATACCCAACCTTCTTCTTATTGTTAGGATCATTTATTGGAGCTGTTTTTTCAACAACCTCCATTTTCATAAGTTTTTCTAGAACATCAATAAGCGTTGGTCCGCTAGAAACGTGAGATTGTGACAATATATCGCTGTATTTTGAAAAACCTTTTGCTAATGCTTCAAACACTTCATTAGCATTTACTATCTTTGAAATTTCTGAATTTAAATACAATGAAACTTCATTTTCCAATCTTGCACCAGATGAAGCAATAAGCTCAATTATATTTTCTTTCACACTTTTTGAATCGTCTATTAAACGATTATAATAAGGAATTCCACCAAATACTGAATAAATTCTTACCTTATCTTCATTAGAAAAAGCCGGATAAAACAAAGAAGATTCATAATAATCCATCTGTTTCAAATCAATAGTTAAATCAACTCTGCCATACAGTGGGTTTGCGTGTTCCAGCAATGATTTCATCACTTCTACATAAGAACCGAGAATTACTAGTTTTAATTTGGAAGTATCACGATATTTATCTATAAGAGCTTGTAAAATACTGTCTAACCCTTTAACAGACTCTCTCAAATAAGGATATTCATCCAGGACAAGTGTAATTTTTTCTTTTTCAGAAATTTTGAAAATAAAATCCAAAAGCGAATCAATATCATTATATCCCAGTTTTGGCAATTCAAGAGCTTCAGAAACTATATCACTTAAGCATAATACATTACTAGCTTCAGCAACCTGCTTACATTCATAATAAATGCATTTTATATCAGATTGCCTGATCATCTGTTTCACAAGCTCACTTTTTCCAACACGTCGTCTGCCATAGATCAATACAACAGACAATTCATTTGTATTGCTAATTTTAATGAGCTTCCTAAGATATTCTTCTCGTCCAATGAATTTCATTTAATTCGGTTCCTTCCGAGTCGGTTTCATCCGAATTAAATATAGTATATCTTTTCCATATTGTAAAGTTTTAGTTCGGTTCCATCCGAGTCGGTTTCATCCGAACAAAGTTCAATCTATTAATTCGTGCCGGTAATTGGGGCCTGAATTTTTACTTACTGGTAAAAATTATTTATTATCTATAAAGGATTTTACAATTTTTAAGAAATATTCAGCATTTTTAACCTGAGAAGTTACCTTTTCCTTCGAAACAACATAATAATCATCGTAATCGCTATTATTCAGACTGCATATCTGATGCCTTCTTTTACCACATTTTTATAGTAAGGAAGAATATTATTGTATTTTAAAAATTGTTTTAAAGGCTTTACGGTTACAGAAACAAAAACATCGTTGTCTAGGCTTAAATCGCTAGAAACCTGTGCCACCAAATCAGTATATTTTTCAATTTCAATACAGTCTAAGTCAACAGTGAGCAAAATATCTACGTCAGACCACTGATCATAATCACCGCGAGCATATGAACCATACAAATAAGCATCATGCAAGCCATTTGGGAAAATGGCATTGCATTTTATATAAACACTTTCCAGTATGCTCAAGGCTTTTTTATTCATAATTAACCCTCATAGTTAATTATAAGCAAGTTACTTACGAATATCAAGCAGCTCTTTATACTGTGCTTGAAAATTCGCGTCCTAGAATTATCTAGAACGCGAATTTGGTAAATAATATAAGCTTATAATCATTCAATAAGCTCGTGTTGGTGGTTTGGCCCTTTTGAATGGCATAGATAAAAGATATTTTTATAAAAGGCTTCAGTCTAATGCTATCTTAAAATAAATCACTGTGGGTGCCTGTTCGTGAAAGCATTAAAACCAAAACATCAGATTCAATTCTATAGATTAATATCCAATCAGGTTGAATGTGGCATTCTCTATGGCCAATCCAATTATTAGTTAATTCATGGTCTCTATTTTGAATTGGTAATTGCTCACCATTAGCAAGTTTATATACTATTTGTTTTAATAACGTAATGTCCTTTGCTTTCGTTCAAGCAGTTTTAAATCCTTTTTGAATTGCTTAGTAAATTTTACTTCATACATACTCATGATAAAAGATCAGCAAATAATTCGTCAATATCGTTATAACCTTTTACGTTCGGATCTTTGGCTATTTTTTCAGCTTCTAGCATAGCTGCAACGGTTGTTTCATTTGGAACATCGCAATCTGGATTAGAAATCTTTGCGACTGTTTTACCACGGCTAGTGATAAAAATATCTTCACTAGAAAGTAAACCAATATACTTAGAAAAATTATTTTTAAATTCAGTTGCAGTAATAACCATAGCCAACCTCCGTCAAATAAATTATACTAGATTTATCTCTTTCTAGGAAGAATAACAAAGTAAAGTAAACAATTTTATTAAGTTCGCTTTCAAAAGACGGCAAAGTTTCCGCTTTCAAGCCTTTAAAGAGTTCTCTGGAATCACAGCCCTTGCTATAATATGCAATCAAAAGCTTAGCAGCCATAGACTTGCCAAAGCGTCTTGCCCTGCTTACAGCCACAAATTTCTGTTCAGTATTAAGAATAGAATTAATAAATCCAATCATCCCAGTCTTATCAATATAAATCTGAGAGTTTAATGCCTGCTTAAAACCATCGTTATTTGGATTAAAATAACTACCCATTGCCGTTACCTCTATAACACCTTACCACATAACGAACAAATAAAGCAACTAACAGTAGGTTTATTCAAGCTATCTCTTATTTTCAAAATCAGATTATTGTTTATAAATCAAGACGCTTGTTTACACTTGATAATTTAATATTGTAAGATGGTTTAATACTTAACAATAAGCGTTCAGCGACATTAATGGCTTTTGTCAAAGAATTTATCTTCACTGAAAAACCTATCCTATATCTGCTTTCTGCTTCCCAGCTAGTATATAGCTTAGCATTTAAAATTAGTTCTCTAGGAATTTTAATGTTGTTTGGAATACAATAATTCTTAATCAATAAATCAAGGTTATGAGAAAAAATCTGCTTTATATCGGTTTCGTTTTTATTACCATTATAATTCTGCTCGTTATAAATTAAATATTTTATAAGATATTCAAAAGATTGCTGTAAATTATATGCTGAAGTATTTTTGAGGTTTTTGATTTTTGTTAGTTTATAATTTTTCAAAGCCTGCTTTGCATTAATAATACCGACTAATGCATTTGTAAGATAGTATTCATACATAATAGCTGTCTCTTTTATAAATCAAACAGCCTTTGTTCTTTATTTCGTTATAGATTTCCGAACAGGCGATAAGCTTCTCTTTTGAATCAAACTGCAAAATGTCATAATCCTGACTTTTATCTTTCGAATACAAAACAGATACAAAAGAATCGTAATTTTTGTTTCTAAATAACTTAGCCCTACTAACATTACTTATGATTGCAATATCAATATCAGATTCTCTTTTACATCTATGCTCTAGTGCAGAGCCAAAAAGGTATATAGCATCTATTTTATCACATGCCAAAGCCGCCTTCATAATATTTTCAATGCAGGCTTTTTTTATATCGGCTACCATGACTATAGAACCACTATTTGTTTGAATTGGCATCATCTGACACATTTTATTCACCTTATCGAATTATATCTATTATTTTATAAAATAGCAAGCTAGCGTCAGATAATCAGAATCAGTAAAGGTCTTTTCTTTTGTGAAGCAATTTGCACAATAAATATTTAATTCTTTTATGAAATCAATAAAAGAAAAAATGAGGCTAACGCCTATTTGGTAGATACTTGGCTCTGTTTTACCTACAAGCAACATTTCTCGGCTGATAGCCAACAGCTGTCAGCGGCTGTTTTCTCGGCTAAGAGCCAATAGCTAACAGCCAGAAGCTTCAATTACACAGGTGTGTTTTTTTGTTGCTTTGTCGTAGTTGATGGCTACAAGCAGCAGGTTATCCATGTAATGAGTCAGGCGGCCCGTATAGTGCTTTGATTTTATCTGTTCTATAGCTGTTTCTGTGGATTTATTACATTTTAGCTCTATCAACAAAGCGGGATAGCTGCAGCCAGGTTTTGGTAAATAAACCATATCTGCGAACCCCTTCCCCGAATCTAATTCTCTGAAAACAGTATAAAAACGGAAGGAAGTGTAAAAAGCAAGATTTATTGTGCTCGCCAGAACAATTTCGTTATTATAGGACAGTTTTGAGGCCTCTTCATGAACCATTGAAAGCTGATGGCAAATAAAATCTGTATCACCTTTTATGATTGCATCCAAGAATTGGTCTGAATTACCTATAGCTGTTGCAACATCACCCCAAGCCTTCTGATCTTCAACCGCAACAGCAAACTCTCCTGCTATTTCCATATTTGGAATTCTTACTTTACGGGTTATGCTATCGTAAGCCAGATAGCCTAAGTGGACAAGTAAAGTAAAAACATCATTTTTGCTATTGATGGTTATCATATCATTCTGGAAGGATTCCGTTTTAATGACGCATGCATTTCCATTAAGCATAGAAATGATATCTTCACGCAAGCCGTCAATATTCATTCCAATATACTGGCTGAGGACCTTATAGGTATCAGTTATTGTCCAATAGCTGTCATATTGTTTACGAAACATCGCTTCAACAACAGAATTTGGATTATATATGGATTTTGCCCCCACAAAGGAATAACCGTCATACCAGCGCTTAGCTTCTTCAAAATCCATATCGAAGCGTTCACAAAGAGCTTTAACTTCTTCTTCGTTGAAACCGCTATATTCTGCAAACGGCCCTGGATTCAGCATAGTGTATTCTTTGAAATTGTTCAAAGCTGACTGGGTGCCGTATTTCTTAATAGGCAGAATACCTGTTAAATAAGCAAGCTTTATTGCTTTTTCTATCTTCTGGCCCTTGAACATTGCTCTTAAAAAAGCTATGTATTCCTCTTGAAGAGTTCGGTTCTGTTTTGTTTCACGGAACAGGTAGTCCCATTCGTCTATGATTATGATGAACTTTTCGCCTGTAGCAAGGTTAATATTTGATAAAACTGTTGGCAAGAAAATATCTTCGGCTTTTACTAACTCTGGATAAGCCTGTCTTAATTCTTTTATGATTTCGGTTTGAATGAATTCCAGAGTTTCTCTCTTATTGCCTTTGGCTTCATTACTCATTTCCTGGAAATCAAGACAGATTACATTATTTTTATTAAGTTCTTTTTCAAAAGACGGCAAAGTTTCTGCTTTCAAGCCTTTAAACAATTCTCTGGAATCACAGCCCTTGCTATAATATGCAATCAAAAGCTTAGCAGCCATAGACTTGCCAAAGCGTCTTGCCCTGCTTATAGCCGCAAATTTATGTTCAGTATTAAGAATAGAATTAATAAATCCAATCATCCCAGTTTTATCAACATAAATCTGGGAGTTTAATGCCTGTGTTAGGGTCCAACTAAAACAGCCAATTCTCTGGTCAGGTTAATTTAACCAGAAAATAGTCAGCTAAATAAAGCCAATACTTAATAGATTGAGATGACCAATCACCTAGTCTAAGTATTAATTTAATTATTGTTCAGAT
>JAZRWI010000010.1:0-10444 GCA_045599645.1 Candidatus Avigastranaerophilus sp. | reverse complement strand
TTTCATAATATTGTATTATAACACATTTATTTTAAATATACAACACCGTACAACAAAATAATTTAATTTCTTGACATAAAAAATACCGCAGTGATGCGGTTTTGGGTATGAATTCGGTACACTAAACTGTTAAACTTCCGGGAATAAAATAAATTATTTTATAACTATTGCCAAAAAATAATATTCTAAATATAATACGCCTACAATTAAACACAGGAGTAATTAAATGAACGTAGAATTAATATTTCCAGGTTCTTTTTGTATGGCAAAGCTCACCCTTGAAAACGGTGAACAGGTAAAGGCCCAGTCAGATGCAATGGTTTCCATGACTTCAAATGCTACCGTTGAAGGTAAGGCAGAAGGCGGCGTTATGGGAATGTTCAAACGCGCATTCACTGGTGAATCAATGTTCCTGCAGACAATCAAATGTAACAACGGCACTGCCGAAGTTACTGTTGCCCCATCAGAACTGGGTGACATTATTGTTCTCGAACTCGACGGCACCAACGGTTATGTTCTTCAGAAGGGCTCATTCCTTTGCGCAGAACAGGGTGTTCAGCTGGATGCTACTTCCCAGGGCATCATGAAGGGTCTGTTCAGTGGTGAAGGCTTCTTCCTGCAGAAAGCTACCGGCAGAGGCAAGCTTGTTATTTCCAGCTTCGGTGGAATCTACAAAAAGACCTTAGCACCAGGCGAAACCTGGATTGTAGACAACGGTCATATGGTTGCATGGAGCAATACCGTTAATTATGAACTGCAGAAGGCTTCTTCCGGTTTAATGTCTTCTTTCACTTCAGGCGAAGGCTTAGTCTGCAAATGTCAAGGCCCTGGTGATGTTTATATTCAGAGTCGCAATCCAAACGGCTTCGGTGCTTGGATTCGTTCATTCATACCAGTAAAAGGTAACTAACAGATGAATTCATTCAAAGGGGCTCTATTCTTGAACGGAAGCGGGAAAAGCGTTCCCGTTGGAGTTTCCTTTGAATTTGATTCTATACGTTTTACCTTAGAAGACGGAAACACCTTCGAAGCCGACTTCAGCATGATTAAGCTCAGCTCTGGCGGCTTCGAAAACCGTTTAATAGAAATTAAAGCAGTCAGCAAAGACAATAACGCAATTATCTGTTACATAGACCAGGAAGACGTTGATGCATTTTTAGAAGCAGCACATCATCCCAGCGTAAATCTAGACAAAACCCAGCTCCATATCATCGGAACAAATTTAAAAACCAACAGAATAAAAGACTTTATAGTAAACTGGGGTCTAGAGTTATTTATAGCAGCACTTTCGTTTATGCTATACAGTTTTTATCCAGATTAAATAAATATTGCTAATGCTATCAAACCGCCATATATCATTACTGGCATCAGCTTTTTCATCAGCTTTTCCTGTTTTTGTTTAGCCTGATTATCCAGGTATTCCTTGCTTACCCCAGGTGCATTTATATCCAAACTACGATACATAGCTCCATGATAGGTACAGTATGGAATAAATCCTCCTGTTTTATCTATATAGAATTCGTATTTGCCCCTATTTCCACATTCAGGAATAGACTTCAGGTATTTTCCATCTTTCAATACTTTCAACATATCAGCAGCAGGTATAGCAGCAGAGCCTGGAACGAAACCAGATTCGTTATCCATGTTATACATTTCCAAAGCTCCTAGAATCACTCTCTGATTAGAGAAACAACCGGCTTCACGGGCAGAAGGGTGAACCTTTTTAATATTTAGCATGGACATCACCCCTATTGGATAAAATATTTCACATAATTCATTTAATATGAAAAATACGATTACCAATACAATCCTAACAACAACATTCTTACCGCTTTTATTAGCCATAACAGATTCCCGTTTTTCCCCGAAATTACCATTAATAACTACCAAAATCTTGCTTCATTACACACTTCAACAAGAAATATTATTTATTATAAAATACATCAACCCGCATTTCAAATTCAATTTAAGCATTAAAACAATGTTAGCTGCCTGGGACCGTCATCCTTTTTCTTGGCAGCCTTCGGTCGGAAATTGTCATACTGGTCGTGTATCCAGGCCATGAGCAGGTCTGTAATATAGCTTATCTGCTCGTCGCTGAGCTTTATGCCTTTGGGAAAATGATGCCATTTTTCGAGACAGCCACGACAGCAGCAGGCACAGGCATGCTGAGCCGGGAAAACCGGGTGTCCCTTTGTTGGTGTCTGTTTTCCGTCATTAGCTATGATTGCAGGCGCAAGTCTCTTTGATATAAAATCAACACAGTGGGCTTTTATGGTTTCCCAACCTTTTTCGTTGATATAATCAATGTCTGCCTGCCTCAGATGGAAGCTGGCACGGAATTTAGATTTTTTTAATTTTGTAGTATTTCCGTAATCAAATGAATAAAGGCTATAAGTAAGTTTTAATACGCAATTATTAATTATAGCTTATATCTTTTCTTAATAATAATCAAATACTACAATATGGTTTCTATTTCGTTTTGCTATCGTTTTGATTGACAATGTAAACCAATATTCATATAATTTTATATATAACAAATACGAGGTATAAAATGAATAACGTTGCCACTCAAATTCGTATAGACAAAAGTGTTAAACAGCAAGCCTCTGAATTGTTTGCAATGCTCGGCATTGATATGTCTAGTGCAGTAAATGTTTTTTTACGTCAGTGTATTATACAAGGTGGTTTACCATTTGAAGTTAAAATACCTCAGTATAAACCTGAAGTAATAGAAGCCATGGAAGAAGCAAAAAAATTAAGCAAAAATTCTAAGACAAAGCGTTATGCCTCTTTTAAAGGCGCTTTGAAAGACTTAGACAAATGAAGTATTCACTCATACTCACCAGCAAGTTCAAAAAAAGTCTCAAAATAGCACAAAAAAGAGGCTTAAATATAGCAAAATTAGACAACGTAGTAGAGAAACTTTTAAATGACGAACCATTAGAGCCAAAATACAGAGATTACCCACTTGTTGGAAATTTTGTTAATTTCAGGGAATGCCATATTCAACCAGATTGGTTACTGATATACCTAAAAGAGAACTATACGCTTACACTGACTCTGGTAGATACAGGCTCGCATTCAGACTTATTAAAATAAAATCATGAGACACCAGATTGAAGTTATTGGGCATATAGAAACTGATTTTAAGGAAAAGTTCGGTATTCCACGTCAGAGTGGGATAATAAAAGAACTGACCGGCAAAATTGTTTTTAGCAAAAAATACCGAAACCCTGATGCCATACGAGGAATAGAAAAATTCACTCATTTGTGGCTTCTTTGGCAATTTTCAGAAAATGTAAGGGAAGACTGGGACTGGTCCCCTACTGTCAGACCACCAAGGCTTGGCGGAAGTGAAAAAAAAGGCGTTTTTGCCACAAGAAGCCCCTTCAGACCCAATAATATTGGCTTATCCTGTGTTGAGCTAGATCGTGTTGAAATAGACAAGGATAAAGGGCCGCTGATATTCGTCAGAGGCGCTGATTTGCTTGATGGCACCCCGATATACGATATTAAGCCATATATTCCTTATACAGACGCTCACCCGCAAGCCACCTACAGCTTTGCCGCAGCCGATTGGGAACGGAAGCTGGAGGTCGATTTTCCCGAAAGCCTGCTGCAACAAATCGACCCAAGTAAGCAAGTATCGCTGATTAAGGTTCTAGAACAAGACCCTCGCCCAGCCTACAAAGAAGATTCAGACAACGAATATGGTTTAAAATTCGCTGATTATGATGTAAAATTTGTTGTAAAAAATAAAACCTTGATAGTAACAGGAGTCGAAGTATTTCAATTATGAACAGCATGCAACCCTCATTATTACACATGCTAAGCCCTTTGCTGATAACAGGTTTTATTATTGCCGTCACTTTATTCATAGCCTCCTGCAAGAGCAAGAAAAAAGCGGCCAGAACAGAAGCTATCAAGGCTTTTGCCCAGGAATTCAAAGCCAAATACCAGAATCATTATGACAAGGTTTTTGAGGAAGGCATAGATTGTGAATTCTTTTATTCACAGGATTCCAACGAATTCACCAACATATTGAAGCTGGAAGATGCTTCAAAAGGCACAGTATTCATAGGTGACTGGGTAACCTCAATTGTTGGAGGCGATGCAGTCACTAAGGCAAATCATATTTCTAACGAAGATTCATTGATGAAAAGCCTGTGCTCAAAAAATCTTACCATGGGTGTAATTTTTGAAGAGCACTTGAATTTGCCTGAATTTGCGCTTTGGCCAGAAACCCTTGGTATTAAGATGAATGAAGTCATAAAACTGAACACTTCTGAAGACATCGATTACAACGACGACAAGGAATTTTCAGACATGTGGTGGCTTTGCAGCCGTAATAACAACCAAAAGGTAAGAGAAATATTCAGTAACCCCAAGCTACGTAAGGAATGTATGAAATTTGCCCATAAAAAATACAGAATGGCAGGCTTTGGAAAGCATCTTGTACTGGTAAGCCATGAAGCCTTGAAGCCCTCAGAATATAGTGAGTTTCTTAGCTATCTGCGTGAATGGCAGAATATTGTTTCAGCCTCCATTGCCCAATAATAGCTTTATAAGCATTTACATAAGCGAATCTTGATATATCAGTTTTCTTGCTAATAAATAAAAAGTTTGCTAAACTAGATTAACCTTAAGTTTTGGAGAGTCAAAATGACTGAGGAAAAGAAAAAATTCAGACTTGTTACTAGAAGTGACTTTGATGGTCTTGTATGTGCTGTTCTTTTTAAAGACATGGATATGATTGACGACATTAAGTTCGTTCATCCAAAAGACATGCAGGATGGTAAGATAGAAATCACAGAACGTGATATTACTACTAACCTTCCATATTGCGAAGGTGCTCACCTTGTATTTGACCACCATCTCAGCGAAACAATCCGAGCCGGTGGAGCAAAGCCCAACTACATTATCGACCCTGAAGCTCAGTCTGCAGCCAGAGTTGTATATGAATATTACGGCGGAGCAAAGAATTTCCCAAAAATTTCTGAAGAAATGATGGTTGCAGTAGACAAGGCTGACTCAGCCAAATTCTCTATGGAAGACATTCTTCATCCAACAGACTGGGTTCTTTTAAACTATCTGATGGACCCACGCACAGGCCTTGGTCGTTTCAGAAATTTCAGGATTTCCAACTATCAGCTTATGATGGATTTGATTGATTGCTGCAAAGACATGACAATCAAGCAGATTATGGAGCTTCCAGACGTAAAAGACCGTGTAGAACTCTATTTCAAGGAAGAAGAACTCTTCAAGGAACAGTTAAAGAGATGCTCTACAGTTCATAAGAACCTTGTTGTTCTTGACCTGCGCAATGAAGAAATTATCCATGCAGGTAACCGCTTCATGATTTATGCTCTTTACCCTGAAACCAACATTTCTATTCACATTCTTTGGGGCTTCCAGAAGCAGAATACCGTTTATGCAACCGGTAAGTCAATTGTTAACCGCTCTTCAAAGACCAATGTTGGTCAGTTGATGCTTAAATACGGCGGTGGCGGACACAATGCAGCCGGTACCTGCCAGATAGCCCACGAAGATGCTCCACGCGTTCTGGAAGAACTGATTCAGCAGATTACAATTGATGGTTGATTAGCTAATAAAAACGCCCCACAGGATGGGGCGTTTTTTTGTAGTGAATGAAGCCTTCGGCCTGTGAATGAACAATCCATAGCTTAAGCAATGATTATTTCAAAATCTTGACATGGGCAACTGACATAGATATATTATTTTTATGACTATGAATGGCAAAAATTTTATTAAAGCAACAGGTGTTAAGAATTTTCTTTCTATTTTCTTAATATTGGCTTTTATATTCAATTTCTTTTTGCCAGCAGTTCACGTTCATGCAGAAGAACATGCTTCATTAGATGTCTCTTCGTGCTGCCAGAATGAATTACATTACCATCCGTATTACAAGCCACATCATAATGAACACAACTGCACTATCTGCCAAAATCTATTATATAATTTCTGTGACACCCCTCAAAATCTTGAATTAGCAGTTGCAATAAACTGTTTTGAATCAGTCCTTGCAAATAAAAATAATGCTATTTCAAGAACCTATTTATTAACCTCACTTCAGCCACAGGCACCGTGAATTAATTTCCTTTTTAATTTTTAAATTTTTATTTTATGCCTTATTCAAGGCTATTTTATGTTCTCCTAGCAGAGAACAGTATTCGTCAAATCAACTTATCACAATATGTAAGAGTTGATTCAGCCACACAACTTAATCAGGAAATTAATAATGAAAAATAAGCTGTTAATACTTATATACTGCTTGTTTGTTAGCAGTATTACATTTGCCAAGGATTCCAATACCGACATATCTAAAAAAATAAATATTCTGGAAAAACAGATGCTTGAAATGCAGGCGCAATATGACGCACGCATCGCTGAAATGCAGGAAACAATCAATGAATTAAAAGCCCAGCAAAAAGAAAAAGAATCAGATGATGAAGAGGAGCTTTTTGCTCAATTAAAAGCAAAGTCAGAACAATCCCAAAGCAAGGCAACCAGTAATAGTCAAAGCGGTCTGAACATATCTGCCGTATTGGATTTTAATTATTATCACGATAACTCTGAAGAAGGTCTTGGCCATATGAGAGAAGAAATTGCCGGTTTCGGAGTACATAACCATAACCACGAAGATCACCATCATCATGGCAATGAAAATGGTTTTAACCTTGGCCACGTAGAATTAGGTTTATCTACAGAAGTTGACCCCTACTTCAGAGCCTGGACTACTCTGGCATTTGAAGACGGTGAAGACGTTGAGGTTGAAGAAGCAGTCATCCAAAGCACTAGTCTTTCCAACGGTTTTAATATAAGCGCAGGGAAATTCAAAAGCGGCATTGGCAGATTGAATCGTCAGCACAATCACGCCTGGGATTTTATAGACGCACCGTTAGTTTACGAAAAATTCTTTGGTAGTCACGGTTTGGCAGAAAAAGGTCTTCAATTAACCTGGCTTGCACCAACCAAAAACTATTTACTTCTAGGAACCGAGATTGGTAACGGCGATAATGAAAATTTCAGTAATTATGTTGGAGAAGAAGGATTTCCTAAGCATAGTGCCCCAAGATTGTATACAGCTTTTATGAAATATAGCCCAGAAATTGGTCCCAGACAGTCACTGCAATTAGGTTTAAGTTATGCCAAAAGCAAATACCAGCGCGAAGAAGAAGATCATGACACTGATACAGAATATTTCTATGATGGCAACAACAAAATATATGGTTTTGATTTTATTTACAAACACTATGGGTTATCAGATAAAAATAAAGGTGATTTAACTATTCAAGGGGAATACTTCTACCGCGATTGCGAACTGGAATTACAGAACGATTTCAGCAAATATCGAAATAAACAGGATGGTTTTTACCTGCAGGCAATCTATGGCATAGCCCCACGATGGAGGCTAGGTGCACGTTATGATTGCGTTGGTCTTAAGAATCATTGCGAAGAATTTGGCAAACAACCAGAATCCTTTGGAAAAAGCCACCGCATTGCCGGTATGATTGATTATAAACTATCAGAATATTCATTACTGCGCTTCCAGTTTGGTAGAAGCAATTTCTGCACTGGTGAAGAACGTGAAAAGGCCTGGGAATATGCATTACAGTTACAAGTCAGCTTAGGCAGCCATCCAGCACATGAATTCTGAGGTGATAAAGCATGAAAAAAAGAATTAATATACTAATAGCAATATTTATTCTAATATTCAGCAGCAATTTGAATGCCGCTCAAATCAATATTATTACAACAACGACCGACCTGGAATCTATCACAAAGTCTATAACAGGGGATTTGGCTGAAGTTACCAGTATTAATTCAGGTAAAGAAGACCCACATGCTCTTACTTCACGTCCAAGTTTTGTAATAAAAGCCAAAACAGCAGATTTATGGATAAGAATTGGCTTAGAATTGGAAATAGGCTGGGAAAGTGCTGTTTTACGTGATTCTAGAAATAATAGAATACAAGTCGGTGCTCAAGGCCACCTTGATGCATCTGAAAATATTGAACGCTTAGACGTGCCCGAGTACAACGCCGGCAGAGAAAATGGTGATATACATCCGCAAGGAAATCCACATTATTGGCTAGACCCATTAAATGGCAGAATAATAGCAAAAAATATAAGTAATAGACTTTGCCAGTTGTTTCCAGAACATGCAGACACATTTAAAGGAAATTTGAAAAGCTTTGAAAGAACTCTTGATGAAAAAATGTTTGGAAAAGAATTAGTAGAGAAAGTCGGTTCTGGAGCTACACTATGGTTGAAAGAAACCAATGGACAATTAGAAGAATACCTGACTCAAAAGAATCTCACAGCTGATATCAATAGCTGGTATGGGAAATTACTATCTTATAAAAATGCTCCAATAGCTACTTATCACAGAAGCTGGATTTATCTGCTCAGAAGATTCAATTTAAAGCTTGCTGGAGAGCTGGAACCTAAGCCTGGTGTTCCTCCTGGACCTAAGTATCTCGTCAATATGTCTGATTCATTAAAACAAAAGAATCTTGCAGTAATACTTCAAGAACCATTCTATAGCACAAAAGCGGCACAAATGGTTTCCTCAAAAACCAATGCAGAAATCATAATTTGCCCCAATACAGCTTACGGTGACGAAAACTGCAATTCTTATCTAGAAATGCTGGATAATGTAATTAGTAAATTGAGTAAAGCTCTGTCAGGGCATAAATAATCATGCAAAACCAAATTCTTGAATATAAAGATGTAACTTTGGGATATGGTCAAGATGCCATACTGAAAGATATTAATATTTCCATAGATTCAGGAGTATTATTGCCTTTCGTTGGCCCAAATGGAGCAGGTAAAACAACAATATTCAAGTCTATGCTAGGATTTATACAACCTTTGAAAGGCAGCATTACCCGAAATTTTGGGCAGTGCTGCCCTGGTTATGTTCCACAGCAAAAAAAACTTGATACCCTCTACCCCATTTCGGTTAGACAAATTATTGAGATGGGACTATATGCAAAGACTAATTTTCTAGGTTTGTTAAATAAATCAGAAAAAGACAAATTAGATGAAACAATAGAAAAGCTTGGATTATCAGAGTATCAGAAAAAGAATTTCGGTGAGCTTTCTGGCGGCTTAAAACAAAAGACACTTATTGCTCGCTCATTAGCAGGTGGTTCAAGCATAATTTTCATGGATGAACCAGTTGCTGGCCTAGACGCCCAGTCGGAAGAAATGATCCTTAATCTTTTGCTTGAACTTAATAAGAAAGAAAACAAAACAATTCTACTTATTCACCATAAACTAGAGGATTTATCACGACTTTCCAACAAGGTTTGTCTTATTGATAAACAAACTGCTCTTTTCTCTTCTCCAAGAGAGGCTTGGGAACAGCTAGGCAAGAGGTAAATCATGATTGACGCAATCTTAAACGTTTTTGAAAATTTTCCCTATTCTGTTGCCTGTGGTTGCATTGTTGCTATTAGCAGCTGCATCATTGGTTTATTTGTATTGTTGAAGCGTGTAGCATTTATTAGCGTAGCTATGACAGAATGCTCGGCATGCGGTATTGCCTTAGCTTCTTTACTAGGAATATCTTATATAACAGGTTCTATAATATTATGCCTTGCTTCAGCATCATTGCTTTCAATTGATTGGGAAAAACAAAGAATTCCAAGAGACGCCGTTCTTGGAACAGTATTTGTTGGTGCCTCGGCCTTAAGCATTCTTATTGTTGCTAATTCAGGCATAGGAATGCTTGAAGTCAAATCACTTCTTTATGGTGATTTATTATTAGCAGCAAACGAAGACTTTAACATACTACTTATGACTCATATTCCAATAATTCTGTTATTACTGATAAATATAAAGAAGATAATGTATGTCTTTTTTGATCGTGATTTTTCAATCATAATGAGATTGCCAATAAAAACAGTGGAAGCAGGATTCTTTATTATTCTTGCTCTTGTAATATCAACAGCAAGCAAGATTTGTGGAGCATTACTTGTTTTCAGCTATTTAATTATTTCGCCATCTATAGGTCTTTTGATGTCTAAGAAAGTATTTCCTGTATTGGGAATTTCTGCTATCAGTGGTATTATGGCCACCATTTTCGGATTAACCATATCATATCATTATGATTTTCCTGGAAATCAGTGCATAGTTGTTTTTTCCTGCATAATGCTTTTATTAGCATTTTTAATACATAAAAAAGTTCAAATTTAATAAGAAGGGGATTGGGGGTTAGGAAAAATAAGCTAAAATAAAATAAGCTGCTTATTAAGCAGCTTATTTTATTTTAGGGGTGGAGCATAGGGGGATCGAACCCCTGACCTCAGGCTTGCAAAGCCCGCGCTCTCCCAGCTGAGCTAATGCCCCGATTATATTTCCATTATGGAGTGGGCCATTGTGGACTCGAACCACAGACCCCCGCGTTATCAGCA
>JAZRWI010000009.1:0-2149 GCA_045599645.1 Candidatus Avigastranaerophilus sp. | reverse complement strand
TCGTTTACAGTCACTTACCAACGGAATAAATGGTCTTGTATTTACATCGGATGAAATATCCGGAACAGATTTATTTGATAAAAATGTTATTGTTGACTTAAGTCGTGTTGGTTCTTCTGAGACTAAATCGTTGCTTATGGGTATCTTGATTCTGAAACTTCAGGAGTATAGAATTTCATCTTCCGTTATGAATAATGCACCGTTAAAACATATTACGGTTCTTGAAGAAGCACATAATATTCTTAAAAAAACTTCTTTTGAACAGTCAGCTGAAAGTGCAAATCTTACTGGTAAAAGTGTTGAAATGAAATTGTCAATATTACTTGACAACTTTTTCTCCAAAATTTTTGAAATATTTTTAAATGTAAAATTGTGGTGGTGCAACTTTGAGCTCTCGATAGTTAACCCTCGATAGTCGATGAGCTTTTATGCCGCGAAAGCCGCTTTACAATGAGTGGCGGTGTGATAGGCTGTTAGCCAGGCAGCAGAGCATTTATGCGTCGCCTGCCTCGCTGGCAGAATATCGCACTGCCAGAGGCTCATTGTCAAGCGGACCGTGGAATAAATGCGTGCCTTATGCAGTAGCCTTGTCTTCCTGGTAATAAAGCGCTCTTTTCACCGCTGGTGGCAACCCGTTATTCGCTGAACAGATGCGTCTGTTGTTCCAGTAGCTCATGTAGTAGCGCCATATCATTGTCTTTAATTCATCCTTTGTGTAATGTTCGGATTTTCTGTTTCTGCTGTAGAACAGTTCCTCTTTCATCCTTGCCCACATGCTTTCACAGCGAGCATTGTCGTGACATCTTCCACCTGCACTGTTCATGCTCTGAATTATCTGATTATTGTTTAATGCAGCTCTGTACAGCTCACTGGTATACTGTGAGCCACGGTCTGAATGGCACTTGATACCACGTATTTCAGGATGCATCGTAACTGCGTTGTTTATGGTGCTCACACATAATCCCGCCTTCATGTTATCATCGATAGCCAATCCAAGCACGAAGACATCAAAGCAGTCAAAAAGTGCTGAAACGTACAGTTTGCCGTCAGAAGCTTTAATCTCAGTTATATCTGTCACTGCTTTCTGATTTGGTTCGTCAGCTGTAAAATCACGTCTGAAGAGATCATCAGATTTTCTTGCAAGCTTATCCGCCTTAGTTATACCGTTAGGTTTTCTTCGTGGCTTATGAGTTAATCCTATATCGTTCATGATACGATATACTGTTCTCTCTCCAGGAACATCAAGATCATCATCTTTATGCTTGAGTTTAAGTGCCTGATACATTCTCATACGGCCGTATGTATCATTGCACTCATCTTCATTCACTATTTCCATCATGGATTCTGCAATTGCTTCGTATTTCCAAGGCTTATTCTTGTTTGCAAGGTAATTGTAAAAGGCCTGTCTGCTTACTCCTAATGCCTTGCAGTAAAATGATATCTTTCCTTTGTCTTCGCCGCCATTGGTCTTGTAATCGATGAATTTTAGTCTTTCGTTTTTCCCTACTTCTGACGGCGTGCGGCGAAAAAAGCGCTTGCTTCCTCGAGAAATTCATTGAGCTCAGTCAGCCTTTTGATTTCCTTAGCTTGCTCTTTAAGCTCTTGCCGTAACTTCTGATTTTCTTCAGCCAGGCTCATTGCTTCAGCTGGTGTTTTTGCCTCTCCAGTTTCTATTGCCCCTTTTCGTTCTTTTTTGATCCAGTCATACAAAGTTCCGTACGGGATTTTCAGCTCTTCGCTTGCTTTCTTTGCACCAACTTCTTTTGCAAGCTTTACTGCTTCTTGTTTGTATTTTGCTTCGTATTTTCTTGGCTTATCCATATACTGACAACTCCTTACCGTTTTCTATTGTTTCCATTATAAATTTGGTGGATCAAAGTTGTCAAGTATTATTATACTACATCATTTTCCAGTCTCTCTCTGTATCTTGTCAGGTATCCTGCCGCATCAAGCTCCTTCAGAATGCCAGAGATTGTGTCAGAACATTCAATACAAATCTTTGAAAGTTCTTCAATCGTCATATCCCATTTTGGAGGAAGGGAGAGAATGAGGGATAAAAGTCCCTTGGCTTTAAGAGAAAGGCGTTCATCACGCAGAAGTACATTCGATACGATCGTAAATCCATCGTTCGTTTCGACTTTACAGTATG
>JAZRWI010000008.1:0-110903 GCA_045599645.1 Candidatus Avigastranaerophilus sp. | reverse complement strand
TCCCAGGAACGGACTCCGCTTATAACCGCACATAATGTTATAAACAGCATATCAATCATCAAATGTTTTTTATTAATATCTTTACGAGGATCTGGTAGAGAAGAGAAGCTTTCAAAGAACGGACCTTGATTTATCATGCTTGAATTCCTTTTTTATAATTTTCATTTCAAGCATAAAACAATCTAAAATAAAGTACAACCCATAATCTGCACTACAAAAGAAAAAAGTTTACGTTTGCCCTGAGCCAATAAGATGTACTTATTGGCTTTAAGTCTAAGTTTTTATTAAATCAGATTTTTACGTAACCGAAAATCTTAGCACCAACATTGTTGAGAATACGCTTAGATTCTTTAAGATTTTCTTCGCTTTCACCTTCGTGATGCAGGAATACTACAGCTCCAGCCTGGCCGGCAAGAACTGATGCTTCCGGATATTCAAGAAGAGCTGGTGTGTCGATGAGTATGATTTCGAAACGACGCTTCAGATTACTGAGAAGCTTGATCATATCTGGTGAACCAAGAATTGTTTCTGGTGAATCTGGTGCAATGCCTGAGCTTACGATACTAAGGTTTTCAACAGGTGACTTCTGGATGATATCATAAGCTTTTTCACCAGCGAGAAGGTTAGACAAGCCTTTTATATTGTCTACACTGAACATTCTATGAATTGATGGATTTCTGTAGTTAGCATCAATCAAAAGAACTGAATAACCTGCCTGAGCAAGTAAAACACCAACGTTTGCTATCATTGTGGTTTTACCTGTGCCTTCTTTTGCTGAGCTTGCAATTACTATTCTTGTCTGAGCTTCAGACATGCTTATCTGAAGATTAGATACAAGGTCTTTGTATGGCTTAAGCATAAGAGAGCTTGGTTCATTGAGGGAAACAAGTCGTTCATCATACTTGAGTGAAAGAACTTCTTCTTCGGTAACCAGGCACGGCAAGCTTAATGGTTCAACAGACAATGCCGGAACCTCAAGAATAATTTCTGCTGGTTCTGCAATCATCGGGGTAGGTTGACTGCCACTTTCATCATTCATTCCGAGACTCATATTAATCTGAGGTGCAATGGATGATGCCAGAGCTTCTGTTGAGATTCCAACCAGTTCTGTTTTCATTGGAGCTGGTGTGTAAAGAAGGAAGATAGCAATGAGAACACCAGAGATAAGAGCAAGGCAGTCTCTCTGTATTGCTGTGAAACCAACAACCTGTGGTGGAAGCTGGTCTTTCTTCAGAACATTGATTCTACCAGTATTTGTTGTCTGAGAAATTTTTGATTCTTCAAGCTGAATGATTGTCTTTCTATGAAGCTCTTCAAGAGCAGCTATGCGAAGATTCAGACCTTCTGTGCTGGAAGAGCTGAAGTTTGCTGCTGCAAGCTTCTTTCTGGTAAGAAGTTCTTCCTTCAGGACATTAAGCTGCTGGGTATCATTCTGGATATCAGACTTAATAGTAAGATAGTCCGGATTGTTTTTCTGTTTCTTAACCTTAGTGTTAGCTTTTGATAATCTGTATTCAAGGTCTTTTATATTGTTCTGGCATGCAATGACTTTTGGATGCTTATCCATGTAGGTTTTATAGAGTTCTGCCAGTTCATTTCTTGCCACATTAAGCTGTTTTTTTACTGATTTATACTGTGGTGATTCTTCTTCAGCATAGTAGAAAACCTTCTGTGGAGTAGTCTGGAGAAGCTTTGAAGACATATCTATCTTTTCTTCAAGCATCTGAACGCGGTTTTCAAGATCTACTATTTCATTGTCAGACTGGATTTCGTCATGGGCAGATGAGGTTATCATCTGTCTGCGAAGACCTGAAATGGTGTTTTCGAGGTGTTCAAGCTTGGTTTGCAAAGCTTTTGCTGAAAATTCCTGAGCTTCTGAATTATAACCAAGGAAATGGTCAGAAAGAACCTGGATTACTGTAGTGCCAATTTCCTTGAGCATTGATGGATCTTCATATTTTACTGTAAGGGTAAGAAGACCTGCGCCTGAGGTTGTAAGATTGGCAAGATTGCCATTTTTTATGTGCTTTTCATTCAGGTTTAGCTTATGTGCTATTTCCTCCTGGACTTCCTTCTGCGCCAGGACACCATTCATTTCTGCTGCAATGTCTTTTTCTGACAAATCAGCTGTTGTCATGACTCTGAGAAGCGAGCTGCTCTGATAGAGTGATGGCGCAAAGCGATTGATCAGGAAGGAAGCTAAGACAGCTAGAGCAATAATGAAAATTGCCCAGCCTGCGTTTTTCCTTAAACTTCTAAAAATTCCTTCTATTAAGCTTTCCTGACCCATTTTTTGTGCCTCCTAGGGATAATGCTCGCTTTGTATATTTTTTATTCCCAAGTAATATCGGCATTTGGACAGACAGAATTTAGACAAAATAAAAAGCCTCCAATTTATGAAGGCTTTTTGTTGTTGGAAAAACTAGTTAGTTGGCAATCTATATACTTATTTTAAATAAGCATTGATTGTTGAAGCTACGTATTCAATCTGTTCCTTTGTAAGGTCTGGGTAGATTGGAAGTGCTATTGTAGTAGCGGCAGCTTTTTCTGATTCTGGGAAATCGCCAGCCTTGTAGCCGAGATATTTGAAGCATGGCTGCTGATGCAGAGAAAGTGGGTAATATACTGAGCAACCGATTTCTTTTTCAGCCAGATGAGCCTTCAATGCGTCACGGTTGCAATCTACTCTGATTACATACTGATTGTAAATATGATAGCAATCTGACTTAGCTACTGGAGTGATAATGTGTTTGTTATCCTTGAAGAGTTCATTGTAAAGGGCAGCATTTCTGCGACGACCTTCAGTCCAGCTCTTAAGGAATGGCAGCTTGATTGATACTACTGCTGCCTGAAGAGCATCAAGACGAGCATTAAGACCAACTTCAAGGTGCTGATACTGAACCTGACCACCATGAACTCTGAGACCTTTCATGCGTTCGTAGGTTTCTGTGCTGTTGGTTGATACAAGACCACCATCACCGAAGCAGCCGAGGTTCTTGCTTGGGAAGAAACTGAAGCAGCCTACATTACCGAAGGTGCCTGCCTGCTTGCCTTTGTATTCAGAACCAATAGCCTGAGCTGCGTCTTCGATTACAGCAAGGTTGTGTTTTTTGGCAATTGCCATGAGTGGTTCCATGTCAACGCATTGACCGAAGAGATGAACAGGAATGATAGCCTTGGTCTTTGGAGTGATCTTTTCTTCAATCTGATCAACTCTCATAAGGAAGGTTGCCGGGTCGATATCAACGAATTTGGCGATAGCGCCTGTGCGTGCAATTGAGCCAGCTGTTGCAAAGAAAGTATAAGGAGTAGTGATTACTTCGTCACCGTCTTTGATATCTAATGCCATGAGGGCTAATAGAAGGGCGTCTGTTCCTGAAGAGCAGCCGAGAGTGTGTTTAACACCAATATATTCGGCCATTTCTTTTTCAAGCTTTTCTACCTTAGGGCCAAGAATAAAGCCTTGGCTTTCAAAGAGAGCTAACAATTCTGGAACAACCTGATCTTTTATCTGAGCATACTGTGGCTTGAGGTCTAACAGTGGAACTTTCATTATATACTCCTAAATATTTAGGTTTAAAGTTTGTGAAAACTTTCTTTTGTGCTATAGAGTAGCACTACACCTACAACTAGTCAAGAATATGTTTGTAAATTTATATAATAATGAGGGCGCTTCGCTAGAAGGGCCGCCTTCGACTGGAGGGCGGCCTTGTGGCCTGGAAGGGATAAGAAGGTTGGCACTAAGTCGGTCGAAGCAGCAGCAAACCCAATCAATCAACAATCAATTATGAATTATGAATTATGAATTGCGTTTCTTGCGGGGGAGCTTTTTGAGTCGCTGGACTTCGATGAATCTCTGTTCAAATGGGATATCCATCAGTCTGACTTCTTCGCGTTCCGGAATCTGGCGTGATGGCTCAAGAGTATCTGCAACAGCAAGTATCTTGGTTAGCATTGGTGCATCATCTGCAGGGAAAGTGTGGTCTCGGACTGCCAGTATTACATCAACACCTATGGCAGGTAAATTTTTCATCAGCCATCCGGCTGCAGCTGGACCGTGGGCAAGCATTGGAATCTGTTTCATCAGGTCTGATACTACAAATCCTGTTGAATTTGCCCAATCAAGAGTTTCTTCTGGAGAGGCCAGCCTGATAAGGTCATGTGACATTCCGGCCAGATTAGCAGCTTCCTTGTCGTAGCCAACTTCTTCTGCATACATTACAGCAAGGCGTGCTACCTCCTGCATGTGTTTCTGCAGGCCATCAGGAGATTCTGCCTGTTTCTTCAGGATTATGTCTAAAAATTGCTTATATTCTTCAGCCTTCATTTATAGAAACCTCTTTTATAATAAAACAAACACCCTTTCCTGCAGGAAAGGGTGTTTAACTGTTTGTTAATCAAAGAATTCGTGGTATTCGAATTCCATGTCACCGATGCTGATCGTATCATTATCAGTGGCTTCCAGTGTTCTTAATTCGTCTATGAAGCCTATGCGCTTGATTTTCTGACGGAAGCGGGCTATTGCCTCATCATTGGCAAAATCTGTCATGGCAACCAAGCGTTCGATTTCTGGTCCGGTTACTTCCCAGTAGCCTTCTTCTATTTCTTCGATACGGAATGGTTCAAGATATTCATAGACCTTTTCGTCCTTGTTGGCTTCAAGCATTACGGGTGTCTTGAGTTCGGCAAGCTGGCCGCTGAGATACTTGAGTAAAGGCTGTATGCCTTCCTTGGTTGCACCAGATATTGGGAATATCTTTATTCCACGTTCTTCCATTTCTTTTTTGAAGTCCGGGAAAATTTCTTTGGAATCTGGAAGGTCCATTTTGTTTGCAGCAACAACAACTGGCTTGTCAGCAAGCTTGTCTGAGAATTGTCTCAGTTCTTCCATGATTATATCATAGTTTTTGGTAAGGTCAGCTATATCCAGCTGGCTTACATCAACCAAGTGCAACAGAATTCTTGTGCGTTCAATGTGTTTTAGGAACTGGGTTCCAAGACCTGTGCCTTCATGAGCACCTTCGATAAGACCAGGAATATCTGCAACACAGAAGGAGTTCATTCCTTCAGGCTTTACAATACCGAGACTTGGTGTAAGTGTTGTGAATGGATAGTCAGCTACCTTTGGCTTTGCATTGCTGATTGCACGCAGGAAGGTTGACTTACCGGCATTGGGTAGACCTACAAGACCAACGTCTGCTAGCAACTTTAATTCTAGTCTGAGGCGTAAGGTTTTGCCTGGTTCGCCTTTTTCTGCTACTCTTGGGGTTCTGTGAACCGGGGTTGCAAATCTTGCATTACCCATTCCACCACGGCCACCCTTGAGAAGAGTTTCGCGCTGACCCTTGTGTTCCATATCTACAAGGAGTTCGCCTGATTCAAGGTCATATACCAGAGTTCCGACAGGAACCTTGACTACGCAGTCATTACCATTGGCGCCGGCCATATTTTTTATCTGGCCGTTTTCACCATTTTCGGCTTTATGGGTGCGAATAAAGCTAAGATCATACAGAGTTGTTAAATCGTCGGTGGCCTCAAAAATCAGGTCTCCGCCCTTTCCGCCATCTCCACCCGAGGGACCGCCCATTGGCACGAATTTTTCGCGTCGAAAGGCTACGGCACCGTTGCCGCCGTTACCAGAGGATACTTCAATTGTTACTTCATCTACGAATTTCATGCCGCGAATTATAGCATTGACCTTTACATGTGGCAAGTTTTTTAGAGAGGTTAAAGGCTAGTATTTACAAAAGCTTTTAAGGTGACAAAATTGCAGTTTTAATGTAAAATGTTTCTTTATGGAAGATAGCGGAAAAAACGAGCAGAGCTCGAATGAAATAATAAACAATAATGATGATTCAGCAGTAGAAAATGCTGAAGAAGTTCTTGCGTCTGAAGATGAAAACATTGAGGACGCAGTTATTGTTGAAAATAATGAAAATAAACAAATTACAGAAGACGAACAGGTAGAAGTAAAAGCAGAAGAAACTGCTTTGTCTACTGAAGTTAAGGCTAATGAAACAGTTCCTTCTGAAGAATCTGCTGTAGTAGCAGAATTAACTCAACCCGAAGAATCTGTGAATACAGAAACAGAAGAACAGCCTATTTGCACTGCCTTAGAAGCTGCAGCAAAAAAGGTTGAACTGGAAATACCTGTTCAGGCTTCTGAAACTGAAATAACCAATACAATCCGGGAAATAATCGCTGAAGAAACAAAAACTGCTGAAGCTGCACCAGAAATGCTAAATAGTAAACCTGCTGCTGTTTTAGAAGAGCTTGATAAGCTTAGAGCCGAAAGCCAGGAAAAAATAGAAGCAGAAAAAGCTGCAAAAGAAGAAGCTGAAACTACTTCCAAAGAAACAGCATCTGAAGAAGCTGCTAGTGAAAGTATTGCTGAAGCTTCTGAGGCAGAATCAGAAACAGTGACCTCTGATGTCGTTGAGACTACTGCAAATTCTTCAGACAGTAAAAAACGATTTAATTGGAGCTTTTGGAAAGCATTTGCGTTTGATATAGTATTTCTCGTTGTCTGTGGCTTTTTTATTTTTGCCATGGCTCAGAAATGGTTAGCTTCACAGCAGACTGTTATCGATGGAACAAGCCAGGGTGTTGCTTCCCTCGAATCAGGAGAAAAGAACACTGTTGGCAATATAAATATACTGATGATGGGAATAGACTCTGTAGAAGGCACTCATCGTTCTGATACCATTTTTGTATTAGGTGTAAATCCTTCAAAGAAGAAGGTTACGATGCTTTCAATTCCTAGAGATACACGTGTAATAATAGAGAACAAAGCCCGTAAAATAAATGAAGTGTTACCTCGATATGGTGAAGCTACACTTAGAAGTATTGTTGAAGAACTTCTTAAGATAAAGATTAACAAAAGTGCAGAAGTTGGTTTTGAAAGCTTTATAAGTGTTATTGATGCCATCGGTGGTGTTGATATAAACATTCAAAAAACGATGAATTACGATGACAACAGAGGAAATTTGCATATCCATTTTAAACCAGGTATGAATCATCTTGATGGTCAGCAGGCTTTGAATTATGTGAGATTCAGAAAGGACGCCATGGCTGATTTGGGAAGAATCAAGCGTCAGCAGGATTTTGTTAAAGCAATTATTATGAAATTAATAAATCCTGTAACTATTGTCAGTTTGCCTTCAATTATCGAAAACGTTTTTCAATATATAGACACTGATTTTACTATTTCTGAATTGTTGACTATCTGTAGTGCCTTCGAGGATTTTGACATTAAGCTTAAATCTTTATCTTTGCCTGGAGAAGCAAGATACATTGATAAAATAAGTTTTTTCATACCATATCAGGAAGAGGCTATAGCCATTGGTGATTCTTACTTTACTGATATGGCAGTATTTGAACTGGAAAAGAATTTTGAACCTGGAAAAATAATTTCAAAAGAAACCTCTAATGGGGAAAGAAAATAAATGAAAACTGATTTGTTTGATTACTACCTTCCACCTGAGCTTATTGCCCAGACTCCTGCAAAGGAACGTTCCAGCGCAAGATTGCTGGCGTATAACCGTAAGGAAGATAAAGTAGAACATCGTCATTTCGCTGATATCGTAGAATATTTTGAACCTGGCGATTTACTTATTGTTAACAGCTCTAGAGTTATTCCTGCTAGAATACATACTATTGCAAGTGAATATAGCACTGCAGGCAGCGAAATCTTTTTTATTAGAGATTTAGGCGAAGGCAGATTCGAAGCTATGGTTCATCCAGGTAAAAAATTTAAACCTGGCAAAAAACATGTGATACCTGGCGGAACTGTTTTGATTACTGAAGAAGTATTAGAAACCGGTCTTAGAATAATGAAGCTGGAAAATGGCAATGATGCTGTTTCCGTATTCCGAGAAAATGGTGAAATGCCATTACCACCTTATATTACATCCAGGGAAAGTTCTCCCGATGAGTATCAGACCGTTTATTCCAAACTTGAAGGCTCTGTAGCTGCTCCAACTGCAGGTCTTCATTTTGATGACAAGGTTTTTGCAGCATTAAAGGAAAAGGGAGTTAATGTGGCTGAAGTTATTCTCCACGTCGGTCTTGGAACATTCAAGCCGGTAGAAGTTGATGATTTGGATAATCATCATATGCATTCTGAAACCTTCTGTGTTCCTGAAGAAACTGCTGAACTGTTCAAGAAAACAAAAGCAGCCGGTAAAAAAATCTGGGCTTGTGGAACTACAAGTGTAAGAACGTTGGAATCAGCTGTGAATGATAAGGGTGAGCTTGAAACAGGTTGGCGTTCTACTGCCTGCTTTATTAAACCAGGCTATGAATTTAAGGCTGTAGACCACATTATCACAAATTTCCATCTTCCAAAATCAACACTTATAGTCCTTGTTTCTGCTTTTGCAGGAAGAGAAAAGACTTTGGAACTTTACAAGGAAGCTGTTGAAGAAAAATATCGTTTCTATAGCTTCGGAGATGCAATGGTATTAATATGACAGACGCAACATTTACTTTTACACTGGAACAAAAATCTGAAGAATGCTGGGGCAGGGTAGGCACCATAAAAACCAGACGTGGTGAAATTCAGACTCCGATTTTCATGCCAGTAGGAACAGTTGGTAGTGTTAAAACCCTTTCACCTGATGAAATAAATGCTACAGGTGCTCAGATTATTCTTGGAAATACTTATCATCTGCTGCTGAGACCTGGCACAGATGTCTTAGACCATTTTGGCGGCCTTCACAAGATGATGGCCTGGGATAAGCCAATGCTTACAGACTCTGGTGGATTTCAGGTTTTTTCACTTAACAAACTGAATAAGATCACAGATGAAGGCGTTGAATTTGCTTCTCATATTGATGGCAAGCGTTATTGGATAAATCCTGAAGAATCAATGAGGATTCAGCGCTCTATTGGTTCTGAAATAATGATGGTTTTCGATGAATGCTGCCCTTATCCTGCAGATGAAAAGCGTGCAAGAGCAGCATTAGAACGTTCAGTGGCCTGGGCCAAGCGTTGCCGTATTGATCATCCGTCCATGAGAAATGGACAGGCTCTTTTTGGTATTGTTCAAGGCTCTATGTATCTTCCGTTACGTTTGGAATCAATAAAAAGAACAGAAGAGCTTGGCTTTGAAGGTATGGCTGTAGGTGGTTTATCTGTTGGTGAACCTAAGGATTTGATGCTTAAGGTAATGGATGGAATGATGCCACATATGCCTGAATATCTGCCGAGATATCTGATGGGTGTTGGCACTCCTGAAGATTTGTTCTATGGCGTTGAACGCGGTATAGATATGTTTGACTGTGTTCATCCTACAAGAATAGCCCGTCATGCAACTGTTTTCACAAAAGATGGCCGCATCAGTCTGATGAATGCCAAATATACATTAGATGAAGAACCTATTGATCCGGGTTGTCAGTGCTATGCCTGCAGAACATTCTCTAAGGGTTACCTGAGACATCTTTTTAAGGCAAAAGAAATTTTAGGTTTAAGAATGGCAAGCTTGCATAATGTTACATTTATGGTTAATCTTATAAAAGAGATAAGAAAAGCTCTTATCGAAAAAAGATTTAACAGCTTTAAGGCTGAATTTTTGGGAAGATATTTATCTAAGAAGGAGATTATTTACTAATGAGCTACGATGAAGAAAAGAAACTAATGAACCTTGCTATTGCTTCTTACCGCAATAATAAAGTTGATGAAGCAGAACAGATGTTCCGCGATTTTGTAAAGCAGTTCCCTAGCAGTACTCTTGCTGATAATGCCTGCTATAATCTTGCAAAAATTGCTTATGGCAAGAATGAAAAGTCTTCTGCTTTAATCTGGTATGAATACCTTCTTGAAAACTATCCTAAGAGTGATGCTGCATATTTCGGTCAGGATGAATACGTTGAACTTTGCCGTGAATTAGGCAAGGAAGTAGCTGAAATCTCTGATGAATGCTATTACAATGGTGCTGCTCTTTTGAAGAAGGGTAAAATTGAAGAAGCTGAAGCTGAATTCAAGAGACTTATTGAACAGTATCCTGATTGTGAATATGTTGATAATGCTTATTATCAGTTGGGCGTAATTTGCAAACGCCGTGGCGATATGGAAGGTGCTAAGCGTTATGCTGAAATAATCCTTACTCAGTATGCTGATACCGATGCTGCCCTTCAGTGTGGTGTTTTGCTCGGTGTTCCGGTAAGCAACGACTAAGTATTAAGTAATAAAAAAGCCTCAGACCTAAGTCTGAGGCTTTTTTTATGGCTCTGAGATTAATCTTTTGCTAGAAGAAGTGTTATTGGATAAATATTGCTTTCTTCTGGAATTGTAATATCTTCTGATGTTACACTGCAATATTTTCTGTTCTGGTTTACAGCGATTACCTTTAATGGATAACCAGTGATTACACCAGAAATTGTTACTTCACCACCGTAGTTTACGCTTGTTACATCTGCATAAGCTACATTTGTGCTGCCTGTCTGAACGTAAACTCTAGCTACTTCACCAGTACCAAAGGTTCCCATTGGGTCTTCATCGTCTGGTTCAGAGCTGCGGACAATAACTCTAAGATCAGTTGTTATTGGTTCCTGAACTGCGAAGTCAAGGTCAACACCAGCGATTACACCACCAGGATTTGCACCGGCAATGCTAACTGCGGAGTTAACTACGATAGTGTCATAGCCTCTAACTTTGCACTTAACGGAAACTGTGCCTGCAGTGACCGGGATACCTTCAATGAGGTATGTAAGAGTGCCTTTGGAGGTATTGTCATCAAGTGTTGTGTATGAAGCAACTACTTTACCAGCTGATTCAGCCCAAATTACCATGTTCTTGTTGTCGAGAACATAGCCCGGAACTCCATGGAAGGTTCCTGATACTGATACAGTAAGAGGAGTCATCTTTATAGTGCCAAGGTTTGCTACTGATTTACCAATTGTAATTCCTTCGGCATTACCAGTGACAGAAGTCCAGGTTTCATAGTTTGGAGCTGTAATTGAATAGTTGTGAGCACCACCTTCAAGTCCAGTCCAGCCGGTATCACGGAAGTCAGCTGCTGAGTCGAAGGTCTTAGACTTTTTATTGTTGTAAGGAGTATCCTGGGTAACAGTGAAGTTAGTGATTGCACGACCTGTTACAGCATCAATTGGATAACCCTTTAATGTGCCTTTTACATTGCTTGTATTTCTAGAAAGCTTGAGAGGTGACATAACAAAGGTTTCACCGTTGCTTACAGTGCAGGTAAGATGATTAGTACTTTCAGTAGCTATTGTATAGCCATACTTTTCAATAGAAATTGTCCAGGCTCCTTTTGCTACATCACCAAAACAGAATGAACCGTCACCGTCTGTATAAGTAGACTTGTTGTCAGATTCAGTAGTTGCTCTTACGAGAACTTCTGAAATTGGCTGATTGGTATCATCATCAAGAATATAGCCTGAAATAGAGCCAGTTTTTATACCTAATGAACCATTGTTACAACCAGTGAATATTACACTGGCCAAAGCAAGAACGAAAAGCACGAGCCATCTGTGCTTTATTGTGGTTTGTGTTCTAACCATGGGTGCCTCCACGAAAATTAATCTCAATCACCTATCGACTACTTTTGATGAATAATTAAATATTTTTTTTTCATCAAAATTCTTACTACATTTAATGAAAATCTAATTATTTTTTTTCATTAATTTTTTGCAGACGCAAGCCGATTATTTAAGATGAAGCCGACTCTTTAGAAATTCTTGCTGGAGGCGAAACTATGATAAAAGGAAGGCGAGGCCCGAAATCACTCGGGTTTCTGATGGCACTATTATTAGTGCTAGTAGGTTGCCTTGTTGGTTGCAACAACGGTAATCTAGGACTCAGGGGCGGATCTGTTACTGGTTATGTAGTAGATAGCCGAACCCTGGTCGGGGTAGCTTCTGTATATGTAACTGCTATGTCCGAGGAAGATGGTGACGAAACTGCAGCTGCAATCAAATACACTACTACCGACTCAAATGGAAAATATGAATTTTCCAATTTGCGCTCAAATGTATGGGCATTTGGTTTCCAGAAAACCGGTTACACTACAATACCTGCAGATGTTAATGCTTCAAACTCTGTATCAGTTGCAGTAGTAAACGGTGAACACGTAGAAATTCCACGTGTTGAATTGGTTCAGAACTATACTAATCAGTATGTTCGTGTAAAAGGTATCTTGAAGGATTCTATCAACGGCAACACTATTACTTATGGTAATACAAATTATGCTTTTGGTAGCACCTCCTTCTCTAATAGATTACCTACAGAATTCCAGACTGGCTTTGACGTTCCAGCTTCTTTGGGGGCTATCAATGTAGTTATTACTGTTAATGGCTACAAAGCAATTACATTGCCTCTTGATAACCTTATCAATGATTATGATTTTGGTGCTATAAGCCTTGTTCCAGAAACCTATAAGATTGTTGGTAGATGGAAAGATGTTCCTGGTTGGGTATCCAGCGCAGCTCCAACTGCAACTGTAATTGCCAGATCCGGCACTAATGTTGTTTCAAGAACTACATCAGTTGTTGGCAATGGCGATCAGTCTTTCACTTTGGAAAACATTCCTCGTGGGACTTCAGTTGCAATTGATGTTGAATTGCTTGGTTACAGAATTAATTCTCCTATAACTGTTTATCCTGATTCTGATTTCCAGGGAACAATTTATCAGGACTTCTCAATCAAGAACAACTTCTCTGCAATTACACGTGACGTAAGAGTCTATTACATGTCTTCAACTATCAGCAGCGGCGATAGAGTTGGCGCTTATTGTGAACAGACTGGTACTAGATGGTCAGAAGTCACTGTTACTAATCCAAGTGGTGTTACCCTTGGTACTCCTCAGGTAGTTGATTTGGGCACTCAGGCTATGCCAACAGGTTATGCTTTTGACTTTGTGGGTTATATGCTGGAAGATTCTAGCGGAACTCATACAGCAACCGGCGTTAAAATCAATGACGACGGTTCTGAAGCTCAGATTGTTACTATTAAATGAGGTTAGATGCTATGTTTGATAACTCTCAAAATTCTTCAAATACAACTAGGGGGATGAATATTATGAATCTTAGGTTCTGGGGCGGATGGTTTCTGGCTATTGCCTGCGTCTGCATTTTCCTGACAATGGGATGTGCCGATGGCCATCTCGGTGTAAAGCATGCTTCTGTAACAGGTAGAGTTCTCGATAAGACCAACCGCATTCCGATTGAAAATGCTGTTGTTCGTTTAATGTCTTATGAATCTGTTGGTAGTGGTGATTTGCAGCAGGGCTATAACTTCCTGTCTACAACTACTAATGCTCAGGGTGAATTCTTCTTTGATAATGTAAATCCTGATAACGTTATTTTCCAGTTCACTGCAAAGGGTTACGCAGATCAGGTTTTCCCATCAACAGAAGATGAATCAAGTTCTGAAGAAACTGCTGAAAGCCAGACTGCAGATATTGAATCTGTAAGCATTCGCAGCGGCGAACATGTAAATATTGCTGACATTCTTATGAGACCTAACGGTAAGGCTGTTGCTGAATCTGTTACTGTAAAATTTGACTTCGTAGATTCTCTTACAGGCCGCAAAATCGAAGCTGATAGTGAATTCGAAGTTGTATTCGGTGATACTGCAGGAACTACTGAATCTAAGCCAGCTGAATTGTGGCGCCAGATTGGTAAGACTATTTCCGGCTCTTCTGAAGCTATTACTGTTCTTATAAGAGACAAAGGTCAGGTTTATAGAAGCAAGAGTGTTTCTATTGATGCAAGCTGCTCTGTATATCAGATTGTTGAACTTGAACCAGAAACCTGTAAGGTAAGTGTTGTTTTCGATCTCAACTCTATTCCACAGTATATGCTTGATTCAAAGAACGGTGCAGCTGTTCAGATTATCGCTGTTGATGCTAATGAAGACAGCGCAAGCAACAACTACAAGCTTTGCGAACAGAACATCACATTGGATAAGATTACAAGAATCTGTAACCTTGATGTTCCAACAGTAAAGATTCCTTGCAGACTCTATATCAGAGTTCAGGGCTACGATGAAGCTATTGTTGAATTGACAGACGCAATGAATAAATCCGGTAACTATATTATCAATGTAGCTTTCAGAAACGGCCAGTTCGTTGCTGATAATACTCCTGAAGGTATTGCAGACAGAAAGCTTGGAAATCTTGAAGTTTCAATTCTTGGCTTACAAGATAATGATAAGGTTCAGATGGAAATCAATCTTCCATTCACTGGTGGAGTTAGTTGGGTTCAAGCTCTCGACGATAATACCGGTCTAGTATCTGGTGGTATGGTTAAGGTAACATATTCCGGTGTTCCTACTGGTTATGATATGAGCTACACTATTAGTGTTATTCCTAATGATGTTGCTTCTGCTTCTCGTATCTACTCTTCAGGTAATTCACCAATATTCATCCCTGTAGCCGAAAATTCATCTGATATTAAGAGAATATTCCTTGATGTTTCTAAGATGAATACATCTGCATCTAGCGAAGACTAATATAAAGAGTTAATTTCCAGCAAGAAACAGAGACCCCGGTCGTAAGGCCGGGGTTCTTTGTTTTAGATACTTTTAGATACAAAAAAATACCCGCCATCAGGCGGGTATTTTTGTTTAAGCTAATTAAATGAAAGCTTTGCCGTTTTCGTATTCAACACCAAGGTGTTTTGCTACTGTAGCAGCGATATCCCAGAAACCAATGCGGATGCCGAGATCTTTGCCTGGTTTGCCTTTCTGGTATACCAGTAACGGAACAGCTTCTCTTGTATGGTCTGTTCCCTTATAGGTTGGGTCACAACCATGGTCTGCAGTGATGATGAGAAGATCATCTTCGTTAAGCTTCTGCATGAATCCGCCAAGCCACTTATCGAAGTCTTCAAGAGCCTTCTTGTAGCCAGGAACGTCTCTTCTGTGACCATACTTCATATCTGTGTCAACGAGGTTTACGAAAATGAAACCGCTCTTAACTTTATCAAGAGCTTCCATTGTCTTGTTCATACCATCATCATTGCCCTTTGTGGTAACGTGTGGTTCAACGCCCTTGCCGGCGAAGATATCATAAATCTTACCAACACCGTATGTAGTAATGCCTTTGCTCTTGAGAAGGTCAAGAACGTTATCCTTTGGAGTAAGACTGAAGTCATGGCGGTTAGCTGTTCTGGTGTAGTTTCCGCTTTCACCTTCGAATGGACGAGCGATTACACGAGCTGCGCCAAGAGTTGGTGGCTGGAGAAGATCACGTGCAGTCTGACAGATCTTGTAGAGTTCCTGCAGAGGAATTACGCCTTCGTGAGCAGCAATCTGGAAAACTGAGTCAGCAGAGGTATAAACGATTGGTTTGCCGGTCTTGCAGTGTTCATCACCAAGTTCTTTGATGATTTCAGTGCCTGATGCAGCATAGTTACCAATACATTTGCGACCGATAGCAGCTTCGAACTTATCCATGAATTCCTTTGGGAAACCTTCTGGGAATACTGGAAGTGGATTTTCAAGCTTATAGCCCATCATTTCCCAGTGACCAGTAGTTGTGTCTTTGCCTGGGGAAAGTTCTATCATTACGCCGTAAGAACCATTGGTATTCTTTTCTTTTGGACAACCAACGATATCGTTGAGGTTACCAAGACCAAGCTTCTGCATATTTGGCAGGTTGATACCATTTGAAGCCTTGGCGATGTTAGGAATTGTGCATGCTCCTACGTCACCATATTTGGCCTGGTCAGGCATTGGGGCTACGCCAGCGCTGTCTAATACGATACAAATTGCTCTACTCATTCAATTCTTTCCTTTCGATTAGCTGTCGGCTTTCGGCCGAGAGAAACAGCCTTATTTTATTTGCAATATGCTACTGCTTTTGGCCGAAAACACTGCTTTATATTAGCTGTTGTTCCCGGCTGTCAGCTGTATTACTTCTTTATTACAGTTACCATGTCGCCATTACCGAGGCCAGCGCAGTTAGCGTCGTCCATATCGATATGGAAATCCATAGCATGCTTGTCGCCAGCGCGAACAAGTACATTGTGGAAGGTTACACCCTTCTTGCCATCAACTTCGATGTCGATGATGTCTTTATCTTTGAGACCCCATGCAGCAGCTTCTGCACCAGTGAGGTGGAGATGGCGGGCAGCAATAATCAAGCCTTTGCTTGGTTCAATTGAGTTGCCGTTAGCAGCAACAATCTTAATACCAGGAGTGCCTTCAAGGTCACCGGAATTTCTCAGTGGAACATCCTTAAAACCAAGAGTAAACATATCTGTGCGAGAAATTTCAATCTGGGTTTCTGGGCGTAAAGGACCAAGGATTCTAACTTTTTCAATACTTCTCTTTGGACCAACGATAGTTACACATTCTTCAGCAGCAAACTGGCCTGGCTGAGAAAGTTCTTTTTTCTTAGTAAGTTCATAGCCTTTACCATAAAGAGCTTCAAGGTCTTCTTTAGTAAGGTGAACGTGACGATTGCTTACACCAACATTAACTTTCATTTCTGACATATATAAACTTCCTTTTTAAAAATAGGTGTTATGTACCGCTTTAAAAAATTATAGCACACCATAATTTATAAACAAGCATTTTTTATTTTCAGTTAATAAAAAGTTATTACAAATTTTAGAAGTTGTATTTATAAGAGAAAATGCTTCAGAAGTAAATTACTATGATGGTTTTATGGCTCGCAAATCCAAAATTAGAAGGTAAAAACAAAAAAAAAATAATAAAAAAACTAAATAGCACTTGCCAATCAGTCGATAAATTTGTTAGAGTTTAAGTAGAGATAGTTCTTTGAAACAAAAAATAATTTGACCAGTTTCCCTGCGTTGTGCGTGATGGTTCAGGTCAAATTGAGCCGACACCTGTTCCTTAAAGGGAATCAGTTTCTCAACATCTTCTGGGGTAACTTACGAGTAGGTCTACCTGCTACGAAGGCCTAGCGGATGGCAGACTGACAACCGTGCTGAAAAGTGGGTTCAATTTCTTCCTTTACACGGCAATTGCGGGGTCTAATATTAAAAAAAGCCCGAGCTTAGATTTTTAAGCTCGGGCTTTTTTCGTTGTTTATGTTATAATGTGAAAAAATTATAAGGGGTAAACACAATGATGCAGGAAATTTTTAAACAGCTTCAATTCAGACCATTTTCTTATGAAGAAGATCCGGAATCTATTACAGATATGCACTGCTGCGCAGAAGTTTTGGAAGGCTCCTGGTTTGACAAGACTGAAACCTGCCAGATGCATTCAAAGATAGTTGTAAGAGCTCCTGGTTCAAGCTGGGTTGTTGCCTATAATACTGTTGTTTTTGCCCATGCAGACCTTGTAAAGCAACCTAATGGTGAAGCCTCCGTTATTTACTGGAGAATTCATGAAAGCTATAATTATCCTGAAGTTGCAAAGATTTTGCTGGATGGCCTTAAAGCTGAGGCCATAAAAAGAGAATGTTCTAACCTTATTATTTTTGCAGATCAGGAAGCTGTTGATGACCAGATGGAATCTCTTGGACTTGCACCAGATAGAAAATACATGTATGTAAATCCTGCAGATGTTGAGCTTGGTAAGGTTCTTAGAACGGAACGTGTTGTTATACACGAAAATGATATTCCAGCTTTGAATCTTAGGCCATTAATCGGCAATCCGCTTCCACCTGACTATTTAATGCAGAGAGCTTATCTTGGCGCTGATTACGCTGTTTTCAGACATACCAAGCCAGATACCTTTGAAATATATTGCAAAAAACAGACCTTCTTAGCCTGCCATGATGGCCGTGAATGGTTTGTGTTCAAAAAAGGCGATTTCAAGGTTGAACCAGATATGATTGCATCTGTTTTAAAGACTATTGCTTCCTTGAAGGACGGCTTGATTATGCTCAGCGAAAAAGCTATGGAGCTTGCTGAAATGACACCGGCAAATCATGCTTACTACAATGATTATTGCATTGAATTAGGTGGAAAATAATCGCAGGCTTGCGAGTATCAATCAATGGAACAGAAATTTAAATTACACAGCCCATTTTCTTTAAGAGGCGACCAGCCAGAGGCTGTTAATAAGCTGGCTGAATGGGTTAAGGAAGGTCATGACCGTATGACTCTGCTTGGGGTTACCGGCTCAGGCAAGACCTTCACGATGGCTAACATTATTGAACGCTGTCAAAGGCCAGTTCTGGTTATTACCCATAACAAGACTCTTGCTGCCCAGCTTTACAGCGAATTTAAAGAATTCTTCCCGGAAAACGCTGTTGAATACTTTGTTTCTTATTACGACTATTATCAGCCGGAAGCATATATTCCTTCAACGGACAGTTACATTGAAAAAGACTCTGCCATAAATGACCAGATAGACCGTTTCAGGCACTCTGCAACAACGGCTTTGTTTTCCAGGAGAGATGTTCTTGTTGTTGCTTCCGTCAGTTGTATATTCGGTCTAGGTTCTCCGGAAGACTATGCTGATTTGAGGATTCATCTTGAGGCCGGCATGGAAATGCCACGTCAGAAGCTTGTAAGAGACCTGATTGAAATTCAGTATTCCCGCAATGATATGGATTTCTCTCGTTCACGTTTCCGTGCAAGAGGTGAAACTGTTGATATTCTGCCTGCTTCAAGCGAGCTTGCCATAAGAGTCAAATTCTTTGGGGATGAAATAGATAAAATAGAACAATTTGATCCTCTTACTGGTGAAGTTACTCAGAAGCTGAAAAATGTAGATATTTACCCGGCTCAGCATTTTGTGACCACTGAAGAAAAAATGGAACGCGCTCTTGTAAACATTGAAGAGGAAATGAAGGAACGCGTTAAATATTTTGAAGGGGCCAATAAGCTTATTGAAGCCCAGCGTATTAACGAACGCACTCGCTATGATTGCGAAATGATGCGCGAAACGGGCTTTTGCAAGGGGATTGAAAACTACTCAAGACATTTTACAGGAAGGAACCCAGGCGAACCGCCTGATACTCTTGTAGACTACCTTCCAAAGGATTGTCTCATTATTCTTGATGAATCACATATGACAGTTCCGCAGTTGAAGGGTATGTGTAATGGTGATAGAAGCCGTAAACAGACTTTGATTGATTATGGCTTCAGATTGCCTTCAGCCTTGGATAACCGTTGTCTTACCTTTAATGAATTTCTTTCTAAGCAGGCTCCTCTGCTGTTTGTCTCTGCTACCCCTGGCCCATATGAAATGGAAACCTCAAAGGATAGAGTTGCTGAACAGCTTATAAGACCGACCGGCTTGCTTGATCCAAAGATTTCTGTAGTGCCGACAGAAGGCCAGATAGACTTTTTAATAAACCAGATAAATAATCGTCTTGAACGGGATGAAAGAGTTCTTGTTACTACTCTGACCAAGAGAATGGCCCAGGAGTTATCTTCTTATCTGGCTGAAATGGCTATTCCTTCCAGTTATTTGCACGACGAAATAGATACATTAGAAAGAATAGAAATACTTAGAAAGCTAAGAACTGGTGAAATAAAGGTATTGGTAGGCATTAATCTTCTTAGGGAAGGTCTCGACCTGCCTGAAGTTTCATTGGTTTGCATTCTTGATGCTGACAAGGAAGGTTTCTTACGTTCAAGCTGGGCTTTGATGCAGATATGCGGTCGTGCTGCCCGTAATGCTCATGGCGAAGTAATTATGTTTGCTGATAACATTTCTCCTGCTATGGATTATTGTATAAAGGAAACAGCCCGTAGAAGAGAAATACAGGAAAATTATAACAAGGAACATAATATTGTTCCTCAGACTATTATTAAGGCTTTGCCAACACAGCAGTTCCTGCCGGGCTCTGATGACAGCGATAAAAAGAAACCTGGCAATATGGATGCCCAGCAGCTTATTGAAGCTATAAACAATTTAAAGCAGGAAATGGAAGCCGCTGCAGCCCGTATGGAATTTGAAAAGGCTGCTATGATACGTGACGAAATCATTGCTTTGCAGGAAGAAAACCTGGAGCTTGGAGTATTGGAAAAGCTGGGTAAGGCTCTTAAGTCTGCCAAAGCACGTGGCGCAGCCCGTGGAAAAAAGAAGAACAGAGTATAAAAAAATACCCCGGACCAAAGGTCTGGGGTATTTTTTTATATGTAAATTATGCCTTATTGAACTCTAACAAATACCAATGCATCCAAGAACAATGTGCAGTTTCCGCCTGTGCCAGCAGCATTTGCTGTAAGGTCGATGTCTACACCGGAGGTGCTTGAGTCGATCTGAATGCTACCGATGCTCATAACTGTTCTGCCCTTGTTTGTTGCACTGTATGCGCTGATATCCTTCTGAAGGAGAGCGTTGCTCAGGATACCGTTTTCTCTTATTTCACATTTCCAGGTTCCGCTAGTTGTATGTGGGAAGTAGTATGCATATACATTGTATCTGTAATACTGACCGGAACTAGATGGTCTTGGAAGTGCATAGTAAGAAGAGGAGAGAAGGTTACCTGCACCGTAGCGATATTTGTCGCTGGTAGTGGCACCTGCTGTACTTGGAACTACGAGAGCACAACCTGAACCAGAGTAATAGTCGATGTTTGGATAGCTAGTGGAGTTATATGCTAAGTAAACATGCTGTGCGCTGTCACTGGTTGCAAGATCCATTTCCCAGTTGGGGTCTTCGCCTTCAAGAATGTAAACGCCCATGCCGCCGGGATAAGCCTTAGCAACGTTGCTGAGTTCGCTTTCCTTACCAGAAGAGCTTACTGCAGATACCTTGAAGTAGTATGGAACACCAAATTCAAGCTTCTGACCCTTCTTGGTCGGGTCTACATTGTAAGAGCTTGGGAAGGTGTTGAATACAAGGTTAGTTGATTCAGTCCACTGAGAGGTTCCGGTTACTGCCTTAGTAAAAGCACCGTCTGCGCTGGTTGAGAAGTAAATGTTGTAAGAGGTTGCATTTGTGCTTGCTTCCCAGGCCAACTTAATACCAGATTCAGTTACAGTTGAAGACCAGGCCTTGAGATTCTTTGGAGTTGTAGGAATGTTTACATCTGAAGAGAGAGAAGTGATTGAGCTGAGCTTACTTACGTTACCATTAACGTCTAATGCTCTAACTGCGAACAGATTGTATGAACTTCCGTTTGGATCCTTAAAGCTCTGGGTAAGATTTGCTGAACCGTTATCGTCTACGATACCAATGAGAGAGAAGAGAGCATCATTTGAATTTGCTCTGAAGATAAGGTAGGCAGCAAGGTCCTGAGTTGGATTGTCACCGCTGAAGATTGGAGAACCATCTTCATTATTGAGTGGCTTGCTCCAAGTGATTACCGGGTCAGAATCAGAGCTTACAGACAAATCGAATGGTGGATTTGGAATTGTATCGTCACCAGATTTGAGAGTAACCTGAACTGGGTCAGAGTTTTCACTTTCAGAGTATGCTTCGTTGAAGCTTCTTACGATGTAGGTATACTGTTCTGCTGAAGCTTTGCTGATAGCTGTATCAACAAAACCAGGAGTTTCCAATGGACATGAGGTAACCCATGTTACACCGCCAGCGCTGCTGCTGAGACCTCTGTAAACATTGTAGCCCTTGATGTTAGCTGAGGTAACTTTATCCCAGGAAACATAAACAGCTTCTGTTGAGGCTCTTGCTTTCAGGTTTACAACTCTTGGAGGTCTTTCTTCATTTGGAAGACCAGCGCGAACCTGAATAGAGTTAGTCAAAGAAATATCAGATTCCTTAGCCTGGGTATCGAAAGCTGTAACTTTATAGTAATAATACTGATCGTTTACAAGCTTGTTGCCTTGGTCATCATCGTAATAGTTCGGGGCAGCCATGCCGCCAACGGTTGCGATAAGAGTGAAGGGACCACCAGAATTGGTTGAGCGGTAAACGCGATAACCAACGAGGTCTGCTTCAGTGTTTGAAGACCAGGTTAAATAGCAGGCTTTTTCTTTGCCTATACCATTAACGTTTTGTGGAACGCTTGGAGCTTCGTTGTCTACTACACCAGAGTCACGTTTGGTGCCCGTAGTACAACCAAACAGCCCTAATACCATGATTGTGAGCATTAGAACTGCTATAAAGTTCCGCCCGTTTTTGTGGGGCACAACTTTGTTCAACATAAGGCATTCTCCTTTTCCGGATGTCTAGTTTGACATAATTTCTCTATAGGTATCGACAGTTATGCAACGAATAATTAAGTATTTTTTTCTGTGTATCGTTGACTATGCTAATTTTGAAAAGTTTAGCTTCTATAAATAAAAGAAAACATGCTGCCGTTTTTTTGGTGCTCGCGTCTGTAGGAAAAATATTTTTCAGACTGGCACATAGTGCACTGATTATAATCAATGATCTGTTCCGGCGGAACACCGGCTTCTTCAAGCTGGTAGCGGTTTAATGCTCTTAAATTCAGGTGCCATTTGTCATATTTGGTAAAAAATTGTGACCATTTCGGATCTTCAGCGATAAACATGTTATAAACTTCATCACCCAGCTCAAAACAGCATTCACCAATACAGGGACCTATCCATGCTGTTAATTCAGACGGTTTGATATTATAGAGTTCGTCATATTTTAAAACAGTATTCTGGCAAATGCGTTTCAGAGTGCTTTTCCAGCCTGCGTGTGTGGCTGAAATAACATTAGGGCCAGCCATAAGAACCGGGCAGCAGTCCGCTGTAAAAACTCCAATCGGAGTTTCTGGTAAATCAGTAATTATAGCGTCAGCTTTTGTGCTTGGGGTTGGGAAGGGCTGATCTTTTGTAACCTGAACAACATCAGCCTTATGAACCTGATTCACATAAATTGGAAATCTGATTTCTTTATTCAGGCTCTTAGATAATTGCTTTCTGATAGCTTCAAGTTGTTCCTCTGAATAATCATAAAAATTTAAATCACCGTCATTTTTATCAGAGAACACCGCAGTGCAATTCTTATCATTAAATATTTTCAATCTAAGTTCCTTATATTATCTTCTATATCAAATTCATAATGCATTATGCATTATGAATTATGCATTATGAATTATGCATTATGCATTATGCATTATGAATTATGGATTATGCATTATGAATTAATAGCTAGAGAGCTGGGCCATCATCTTGTCAGCAAGTTCGTCAACTGCGTCTTCGCGTGTTGAAACTTCCTTGACCATCTTAAGGGTTCTGATGGCATCTTCCTGGCGGCCCTTCTGAGCATAGAGAGAAGCTAATACAACATAAGCTTCTTTCAATGTTCTATCAAGGGCGATAGCTTTCTTACTCTGTTCATAGGCAGCTTCAAGCTTGCCCTGATTGTAGTTAAGAAGAGCAAGGTCTTTATATACTTCAGCATTGTCCGGAGCGAGCTGAAGAGCTTTGTTGAATTCGCTTTCAGCAAGCTGATACTGACCTGAACGGAAGAAATCCTTACCCATATCTCTGTGGGTGTTAGCTTTCTGGTCGTTGCTGTCATCCATCTGCTTCTTTACTTTGAGAAGCATGTTTCTAGACTGGCGGCTGACCATTGAGGTTTCCGGAGCTGCGCTGATAATATAGTTGAGTTCACCAGCAGCTTCAGAGATAAGACCTCTGTCCATATAAGACTTAGCAAGAGAATACTTTCTTTCTAATTCGCGTTCCTGGGCAACAGTAATCTGTCTTGGAGCGCTGCTTTCTACCTTTGCTGATGAAGCGTAGTAGGAAGAAGAAATAGTATTGGTTTCACGTGCATTTCTAGCTGCGATTGCACTTGGAGAATTATCAATCAACGGAACAGAAGTCATTACTGGCTGTGGCTGATAATCAAAGGTGCTTGTCGGTTGATATACAGAAGCTGTCTGATAGCTCATTGGATTATAAGAAGAGCTGTATGAGCCTGCAAGACCAGTTGCACTTACTGGGGTGAAACTGGAATTGGTATCATAATTCTTTACTGCAGCAATATTTGTTTTGGTATTTGTTTTAGCAGATGAGTTGCTACCGCGGCTGTGCTTATTCAAAAAGTCCTGAAGCAAAGAACTGCCTTGGCTGCTGCTTTTGCTGGTTGATTGCTTTGCATCGGCAAAATACTGCTTCTTTGATTCTGCTGTAAGCTGCTTGATTTTTTTGTTCAGGTGTTTCTTGATCGGGTCGTTGTCAGCAACCTTTGTAAGAGCCTGGCGATATGTGTTTAAAGCTCTGTTATCATCATTAAGCTTTTCATAACAATCACCAAGAGAAACATATGCCTTAGCATAGTTGGAATTGTATCTGATAGTATTCTGAAAATCTTTTGCTGCTGCAGAGTAATTGCCTGAAGTATATTCTACTAGACCAAGATTAAAATATGATTTGTAGAAGGTCGGATCCAGTCTGAGAGCAGTCTGGAACTGTTCAGCGGCTTCCTGATGACGGTCTGCTTTATATAAAGCCCAGCCGAGTGAGTCTCTGAAACTTGGGGTATTTGGTGAAAGCTGGACTGCACGCTGACAAAGTCCGATTGCCTGCAATGAATCTGCTTCTGTTGTTGCCAGAAGAAAACCAAGATTGTTCAGGGCTGATGGATAAGCGGGTTTTAAATTAAGAGCTCTTTCATACGCTCTGATGGCATTCTTGGTATCACCACAGCGTTCAAAGGCATAGCCAAGGTTGTGATAGGCTTCAGGGATATCTGGTCTTAATTTGACAGCTTTGGTCAAATCAGAAACAGCTTCTGTGTAATTATTTTCCTGAAGTCTGCTGGTTCCTCTTATGTAAAGCTTTGTGCCTTCATCCTGATATGCAGGAAGGGTATCAAAGCTTAATGAGAAAGCAGGTAAATTAAGAAAAAGCACTAAAAACCCGGTAAATACGAGCTTTTTCATATTATGCCTCCTATGGCTTTGTCTTTATAGATTATTATTCCTTCCTACAATCGGCAAAATCACATAGAAACTTAATCGTTTTGTTTCCGGAGAGTAAATCAAGCATAAATAAAGGCTTGTGTCCTTATTCCTTGAATAAAAAAACTAACAATGTTATAATAGTAGAACCAAAAATATTGGAGGCTCTATGCGTTTAGATAATCAGCGCTTTAGCGCTTTATTTGTTATTATTCTTTGTTCCTTCCTTAGTATGACTGATTGCTATGCTCAGCCAGTTCCAGCTGCTACTCCAGCAGTAAAAGGAAGTCCAACTGACGTTCTTGCTCAGATTGCAGATTCCAAAGTTACTCGTGCTGATTTCGATAAGGAAGTTGCAGCATTCAAGAAATTTGCTAACCCACAGGCTGTTGCTCAGCTTGAATCAATGGAAGGCAAACAGGACTTTTTACGTCAGCTTGTTGAAGTAACACTGTTTGAAAAGAAAGCCAAGGTTGAAGGCCTTCAGAATTCTGAAAATTATAAGTCTGAAGTTCACAAGGCTCTTTTGAATAGTTTTGCTATGAATCGCTTCAAGAATGTTGTTGAATCTGTTACTGTTGACGATGCTGAAGCAAAGAAATTTTATGATGCCAATGTTAAAGACTTTGCTGAACCAGACCAGTATCATCTTTTCTGGATTTCTACTGATACTAAGGAAAAAGCTGATGCAATCGTAAAAGATATTAACTCTGGCAAGTCTTTCGTTGAAGTAGCCAAGGCTGGTTCAATCGATGAAAGCAAAGCCAATGGCGGTGACAGAGGCTTTGTTCTTCTGGATGACCAAACTCCTGAAGTTGCAGCTGCTCTTGAAAAGCTTGAAAAAGACAAAATTTCAGAACCACTCAATATTGCTGACGCTCTTTATGTAATCGTTAAATACACTGAAAAGAAAACCGGTATCGTAAAGGCTTTTGATACTGTAGCTTCTCAGATTAGACGCGAACTTGCTAACGAAAAACAGGTTGTTGTTTTCAAGGCTGAAATCGAAAAACTCAAAAAAGCTTATAACTTTAAGATGGAAGATAAGGTTGCAGAAACCCTTCGCAAAGAAAAACTCTCTGATGCAGAACTCAATGCTGTTATTGCAAAGTATGATGGTCATGAAATAAAGGTTTCTGAAGTTTACAGTGAACTTGAACAGATTCCACCATTTATTAGACCTCAGATTCTGAATGGTGAAGGCCTCAATGATTTCTTAGACCAGAATTTTGCAAGAGCTCTTGCTACTGCTGATGCTGAAAAGAATTTCGATAAATACAGCAAAGAAAATACTGAATCTGTTGCTGATGTTTCTCGCAGAGTTCTTGTTAAGTGCCTTTTCGACAGAGTTCTTGATCCAGTTTCTGTATCTGATGCTGAAGTAAGTGATTTTTATAATAAAAATCTTGCCAAATTTGAAGCTCCAGCTTCTATGAAGGCCCATCACATTCTTGTTGATGACGAAGCTACAGCTAAGTCTTTAATGGAAAACCTCAAGAAGGATCCAAGCAAATTTGAAGAAATCGCTAAGGTATCTTCAAAGTGCCCGTCAAATGCTAATGGCGGTGACCTTGGTGAATTTGCTGAAGGCCAGATGGTTCCTGAATTTGAAAAAGCTTGTAAAGAAGCCGAAGTAAACAAGGTTGTTGGTCCTGTAAAGACCCAGTTCGGTTATCATCTCATCAGAGTTGATTCTAGGAGACCAGCTGGAATAAGAAAGCTTGAAGAAGTTAAAGAAGAAATCAGATCTCAGCTTCTTCCACAAAAGCAGAAAGATACCTTTGATGCTTACTTGGCATCTTTGCGCAAAGAATTCAACGTAAAAGAATATAAAGATAATCTGTAATCTATGACAAAAAAATCAATGCCCGAAAATGTAGAAGGGCTTGCTGAAAAAATATCTAAAATATCCGTCGGAGGACTCATGCTACCAACTTATGTTGTTTATATAGTGGCAGCTGTTGTTGCAGTAATCGCGGGTGTTATAGGCTTCTTCATTGCAAAGTCTAAAGAAAAGAAGAACGCCGAAGGCATCGTAGCCACTGCAAAGCAGCAGGAAAAGGAAATTCTTGACGAAGCCAAGAATAACGCTCAGCGCGAAATTCAGAAGGCTCAGAAAAAAGCCAAAGAAATTCGTGATAAAGAACTGAACGATCGCAAAAATTCTGAACGTGAAATGCAAAAGAAGCGTCAGGAAATCCGTGAACAGGAAAATGCTCTTAACTCAAGAATTGAAAAGCTTGACGCAAGAGCTGAAGGTCTTGAAAAACGTGCTGATATGCTTCGTGACAAGGAAGCTGAACTTGGCAAGCTTAAAGCCGATAGTGAAGCTCTTCTTGAACAGCAGAAGAAAGAACTTGAAAGAGTTGCTGGTCTTACTCCAGAACAGGCTAAAGAACAGCTCATGAAGAAAATCGAAGACGAGCTTCAGTATGAAATCGCTTTGAAGGTTAATGAAGCTGATCAGAAGATTAAGTCTGAAGTAGACAAGAAGTCTCGTGAAGTACTGGCAACATCTATTCAGAGATGTGCTACTGACCACACCATCGACCCGATTGTAACCGTTGTTGAACTTCCAAGTGAAGAAATGAAGGGTAGAATCATTGGTCGTGAAGGTCGTAATATCAGAGCTTTCGAAAACCTGACTGGTGTAGACGTAATCATTGATGATACTCCAGAAGCAGTTGTTCTTTCATCCTTTGACCCAATCAAGCGTGAAGTTGCCCGTGTAACTCTCGAAAATCTTACTCTTGATGGCAGAATCCACCCAGCTAAGATTGAAGAAATGTATGAAAAGGCTCAGAAGGAAGTTCAGCTTCGCATTAAAGAAGCTGGTGAACAGACAATGCTTGCTCTTGGTATTCAGAGCATTCACCAGGAACTTATCGAAATCGTAGGTCGTTTGAATTATAGAACCTCCTACGGTCAGAACGTATTACAGCACTCTATCGAAGTTGCTAACCTTGCTGGTAATCTTGCTGCTGAAATCGGTGGCGATATCCAGTTGGCCCGCAGAGCCGGTTTGCTTCACGATATTGGTAAGGTTATCGAAAGCGATGAAGGTAACCACGCTAAGCTCGGTGCTGACTTTGCACGCAAGTATCAGGAATCTGCAAAGGTTGTTAACTGTATTGCTGCCCACCATGAAGACGTTCCATTCGAAACTCCTGAAGCAGTTCTTATTTCTGCCGCAGATGCTATTTCAGCTTCTCGCCGTGGTGCTAGAAGTGAATCTCTTGAAGCCTACATCAAGCGTCTGGTTGATTTGGAAACCATCGCTAAGGGCTTCCAGGGTGTTTCTTCAGCATACGCAATTCAGGCCGGCCGTGAAATCCGTGTCATGGTTAGTCCAGAAGACGTTGACGATATTACAGCTCCAAAGCTTTGCCGCGATATCGTTAAGAAAATCGAAAGCGATATGGAATATCCTGGCCAGGTAAAGGTTGTTCTCATTCGTGAAACTCGTAGCGTAGAAATAGCTCACTAATTCATTCAGAGTTAGACATTAGAGGCTAGAGATTTAAGAAAGAATTTTCTTTAAGTCTCTAGCCTCTGATTATTAGATTGATTTTTTAATTTATAGATTATGAAAATATTGATGTTAGGTGATATTTACGGCAAAACCGGCCGTGAAGCTATCACAAGTATATTACCTAAGCTTAAGGAAAAATATTCTCCTGATTGGATAATCGCTAACGGCGAAAATACAACAGCAGGGAACGGTTTGTCAGCAAAGCACGCAAAGAGCCTTAAAGATGAAGGTATAGATATTCTAACATCTGGTAATCACATATTTTCAAGATTGGACTGGCCAGAAGTTTTATCAAAGCATGATTACATACTAAGGCCACACAATATGGCGCCTGATGAAGATGCAGGCACTGGTTGTCACGTATTTACCAAAAAAGGTGCAGGTAGTATAGCCGTAATTAATCTGGCAGGCCGTGTTTTTATGGAAACCTGTCGATGTCCTTTTGAAACCTTTGATAGACTTTATAATACCTTGCCGGCAGATATTCCTGTTATTGTTGATTTTCACGGTGAAGCAACCTCAGAAAAGCTTGCTTTCTTCTGGCATGTAAACGGTAGAGCTTCAATAGCTTATGGAACCCATACGCATGTTCAGACCTCTGATAACAGAATCCTGCCTAATGGCGGTACCGGCATACTGACAGACTTAGGCATGACTGGGGCTGTTGATGGTATTATCGGTGTTGATAGAAATACTGTTGTAGGCCGCTTTATGACTGGTTATTCAGAAAAATTTCTATGCGCTCAAGGCCGCGGAAAAATTGAAGGGCTCTATGCAGAATTAGATGGCAAATTCCCAACAAAGCTGGAATTAGTCAGAGCATTTTAATATTTTACTGAATTGCAAATAATATAATTGCTACAAGCAACAAGCCGCCTATAATCCACCAGACATACTTATTGGCAGGGCTTTTGTTTTCCATTTCCCAAAGAGTACATTCAAAGCTATCTGTAAGCATACTTTGGTCTTGATAGCCGTAAAGACAGTTTTGCTCCTGTAATTCACCTTCTGCAAAAAACAGGGTAGTGGGGAGGTTGTTTATGCGGAGTGCCTTTGTTAGTTCAGAAGACTGTTCTACGTCAATGATATCAATAAGAAACTTGTCTTCATACTTGGAACGTAGAGCTTCGATGTCCTGTATCTGAGTTTTGCAGGGCTGACACCATTCTGCAGTGAAGCATAGGGCTGCAGGCTTTTTATCTTCGATAACTGTTTTTTCAAAGGCTTTTAAATCTAACATGATAACAAGATTATAACATAATAATCAGAAACTTGTTTACAATTCTATTAAATTAAATAGATTTTGATTGAATTGTAAACAGGTGGATTGTATGAAAAAAACTATCCTTTTGATTATTCTAATGCTGGCAACACTGTTGCCAACGTCTTCCTATGCTCTTGAAGCGAATGATGCAATAGCAAGTGCTTCAAGCCAATTAGTTAATTCTGCACCTTTACCAGCTTCTTTTACCGTAAATCAACTGTTTGACAGAATGGAAGAACGCTCTGTCAGCATTAATGCCATTTCTGCTGATGTAGAACTGATAGATACAGTAGGTTCTTCTACTGCTGTAACATTAAGGGTAAAGGGCCCGGATAAATTCTCTATCACATTTTCAGACAAGAGTAATTCTGTATATTTTAACGGAACAAAGCTTTGGATTTATATAAAAGATTTGAACGAATGCTTCTATCATTTTTCTGAACCCATGCCGTGGTGGAGCAAAATTGGCGGTCTTATGTCATGGTTTGAGCCGAAAAAGATTTTTGTGGATATGACTAGAAGCACATTAACAACTATTTTTGATATAGAACCGATGAAACGTGAAGCTCTTTTAGGCAATGATTATTATTACTATATACGGCTGACACCCAAATACAAAGATATTTGTGCAAAGATATTTGAACTGGGATACTATGAGGCTGCATTCTCAGAAAAGCTTTATCTACCAGTGAAAGTAAAAGAATTTGGACCAGACGGTAAGGCAAAGAATCAGCTGAATGTTAATTCTTATAAGATGAATGAAGAGGTTTCTGATGACCTTTTTGAGTATAAAAATGAAACCTGTGCGGTTATGATGCCTGTTTCAGTTGTTATTCTCCAGAAAATAGAAGAATATCGTGATAAAGCTATCGAGAAATTTAATAAAGCCAAAGAGGCTATGACCAATAGTATTTTGAATTGGAGCTTTTAATGTCTGATAAGAAACAAGAACAAAGCTTTGGATGGGTAGAAGATTTTAGACGGGAGCAGCTGAAGAAATCAGCTAGAAATCCTGGCTTAGCTGCTATATTTTCGTTCTTTGTGATGGGTATGGGACAGATTTACGCTGGTCATATTGATCGTGGCGTTATTTTCATGGTTATTAATGCGTTTTCACTTATAGCAGGATATAGTGTTTATACAAGTGGTCTTGTTTACAACTGGTTGATGTCTTTGACTGGTGAAAACGGTATTATGATACTATCTTATGTGGCTTCCGTAATATATATACTGATTTGGATTTATAACATAAAGGATGCCTATTATCTTTCTATTTTCAGTAGTTTCCGTGATTGGTTTGAAGTAGAACGTGTACTTCTGCCTTCAATGGGCGTTCCTTCTGATTTGCTCCTTTCTTCAACTAATAGTAATCCTTTGGGAATGATTGAAAACAAGAGTTGTGTGAAAAATGCTGCTGCACCAGTTGCTCAGCAACAAGTAGAACTGAAATCTGAGCCTGTTCAGGAATCAGAAGGTGATAAGGAAGACGATAACGTTATAAATATTACTGTAGATTCAGAAAAAAAGGAAACAGAAGTGACTACGGCTTCTGAAATTTTCCAAAAATCAGAGACAGAAAAGGAAATTGAAACTGATAATACCATTAAATATAGACAGGAAGAGGATGATTTATCTGATTCTGAAGCAGCCGGCCTCGTTTATATGAACTATTCCTCCTGGAAACTGTTTGGTGCAGCTTTTCTTGTACTGGTAGGAGCAGGGGCTGGCATTTATTATTTCAACTCGGATTATTCAAAAGAAAGTTCTTTGCAGCTAGTGAAGGATTTTGCTGTAGCAGATAAAAACAAGGTTGTTGCAACTGACGTGGCAGTTATTCAGACAGAACAACCAAAAGTAGCTTCAGAAGAAATTCATCATGCAACGACAATAGTCAATAATTCAAAACAGCCTGTAGATGCGTATCCTATTCTTATGACCCAGTCTCAGATAGATTCTTATGTGGATTGGCGCATGAATACATTACTTGCAGCAAGAGAAAAGAGAAAAAGATATGAAACAATTTATTCAGAGGATGACAGTGAAGAGATTCCGTTGATTGTTTCTTCAGATATAAATGATGAAGCTGATGAAGAAAAAACAGGTAGCAATGAGGTTATATTTGTTCAAGGTCATAAAGAAGCCAAGATTTTGAAAAAGACAAGTAACGAAGATTTACCTGATAATAGCTCTAATACGCTTTATGTTGCTCCGGACGATAATACAGAAAACGATGATGATGTTCAGTTAATAATGACTGATGAAAGTGGCTCAACTGAGCTTCAGGAGCCTGTAACTGAAAAGGATAAGGTTGTTGTTCCAAATGTTGATAGCATCGTTTTGGACTGTCTTAATCACGAAAAGGAAACTGAAAAAACAAAGGAATTGAATGAGAAGAATTATAATAATGAGGTTCAGAATGTAGAAAACGTTGATGATAAAACCTCTGAAGTAGATAACAAAAAGGAAGAAAAAAATAATCTTACACCAGTTGCTGAAACTCCTGAAATAAGGGCAGCTTTGGAAAGAATCAAGGAACGTGGTGCATACGAATTCTATCGTGGTAATTGGGAAGGCGCATTACCGTTCTATTTTGAATTATTGAAATATCGTCGTAATGCTGAAGCATTTGAAATGGTTGGCATTATTTTTGAAAAGATGAATAAGCTGACAGATGCTTATGATGCTTATGAAAATGCATATAAGCTTGGCATGAATTCAAGAAACAATGTTACCAGACTAGGGCTTATTGGTGAAAAGCTTGGCAGGTATCAAGAGGCCCAGAAATATCTTGAAATGGCAATAGAAAAGAGTCCAAAACGTGCAGATATAATATTGAGTTATGCCAGATGTCTTGATAAACAAGGTGAAAGTATGGCTGCTGCTCAAGTTTTGGCTGTTCTCAGAGACAGTACCTCGTCTTATGCTATAAAACAAGCAGCAGAACAAGGTTATCAGGATATATTAAAAGCCCGTCAAAAGCAAAAGGCAGCCCAGGAAGAAGTTGAAAAGGCTGTTACTAATGCAATAAAGAATAAGAAATGAGTTATACTCTAAGAAAACCTCATATTGTTGGCTCTAGCGAGGCTATGTTGGAAGTATTTGAGCTTCTTGATAGAATAGGCTCAAATGAAGTAACTGTCCTTCTAACTGGAGAATCCGGGACAGGGAAAGAGTTAGTCGCACAAGCACTTCATCAGCAGAGCAAAAGAAATACATCACCGTTTGTTAAGATTAACTGTGCTGCTATGCCTGAAAACCTTATTGAAAGTGAATTGTTTGGCTATGAAAGGGGGGCTTTTACCGGAGCTTTCCAACGTAAGCCTGGTAAATTTGAAATAGCCAACAGTGGAACAATATTTCTGGATGAAATAGGTGAAATGAATCTGGCCACTCAGGTTAAGCTTTTACGAGTTCTTCAGGAAGGTGAATTCGTCAGGGTAGGCGGGATTCAGGATTTACATGTTGATACAAGAGTCATTGCAGCAACAAATAAGAATCTTGTAGAATGCATAGCGATGGGAACATTCCGTGAAGATTTATTCTACAGACTGAATGTTGTTAATATTCAGCTGCCACCACTAAGAGAAAGGCTTGCAGACATACCTGACCTGGTCGAAGCCTTTGCCAGGAGATTTTATAAGAAATTCGGCAAGGATTACAAGCCGTTTTCCAAGCAATTTATGGGAAAGCTCATGCAATACAGATGGCCTGGAAATGTCCGTGAACTTCAGAATCTAATTGAAAAGGCTATTGTTTTAGATGACGAAAGTGTTATTGATATGGAAACAGGCTTTTCTAAAAAGAAAATACTTTTGGAAAACAAACAGTTTATATTAAGTGGCATGATGAATATGAATTATAAGGAAGCCAAAGAAATTGTTGTAGAAAGCTTTGATAGAGAGTATTTTTCTGAACTCTTAAAAAAAGCAGATAATAATATTTCTGAAGCCGCTAGAATTGCTGGTATGCATAGAAAAAATCTGTTTGTAAAGCTGAAGGAGCTTGGATTGCTTCCTGACCACGAAGAAGAGTGAAGCGATTTATTGTGCTTCGCTGAATGAATTATAAAAATCGTTTAAATCCTGTAGGCGTCTTTCTTTTAATTCCTTCCATTCACTTGGAGTATTTTCGTAGGAATATTTTAACAGTTCGCCGGACTGTCTTAGTTTATTTTGCTTCAAATATAGCTTTCCGAGGCTATTGGCTATCATAAGTGTATCAGATAAATTCGGTTGTTCGTTGCTTAATGTTAGCTGGTAGGCTTCTTCTAATAATATCTGAGCTCTTTCAAGATCTTTATTGGTTTCTAAAAGCAGATAACCAACAGCATTAAGTATTCTTGGAACATGTGGATAAGTTTCCAGTATCTTTTCGTAAATGACAAGAGCTTTATCGAATTTCTTTTCGTTTGTAAGAAGCATGCCTTTAAGATACATAGTATCAATATTTTCGGCTACTTCTGTTTTTATGGCATCAATGTAGGTTCGGCAGGATTTATAATCTCCACGGTTAGAAGCCATGGCAGCAAGTTTTAAACGCATCCTGTCTGCTGCCTGACGTTCGTTGGCTAATGGAATGTTGTTGATAAGGCCTTCTTTCATAATATTTTCTGCTTCACTGATACGGCCTTCTGCTAAAAGTATTTCTCCTAATAATTCGTAAGAAAGCGGATTCTCAGCATATTTAAGATTTTGAACGGCAATTCTGTGAGCTTCAAGAAGTTTATTGCTGTTAAAGAGAATTTTGGCTATTTCATACTTAGTGTTAAATATGTTTGGAACCATGGCATCGAGTTTCATGAAGGTTTCCTGGGCTTCATCAAGCTTTTGCTGTTCTTCGAGTGCTATTCCAAGGCCATAGCATGCTTTTAGTTGTTGAGAATTTTCTTTTATTGTCTGTTTGAAATAGTTTTCAGCATCGCTCCAATTTCCTTCGTTTAAAGCTGTTGCACCTTTTTCGAAGTTATATTGTTCTTGTTGATAATGACTCTGTATGTGGCAGGCTACAACTCCATATATAATCGGTAGAAAAAGGAAAAGGAGTGAAACAAAGGTCATTCTTGGTTTCCACTGAACGTCTGGCTGGCAGCATGAGAAATGGAAGCTTGTCAGCATTACTAAAAATGCAATGAGAGGTAATATTGAGAATGTGTTGTTAAAAAGGCTGTAGAAAATAAATGTGAAAATGGCAACAAGTGTTGATCTGCCTAGGTAACGGTAGTCATTGCTGCTTGATTCATAGTTGTTGTTGTAATAGCTTGTTAATATGCCAAAAAATGCTATGACGGCAGAAATGGCTATTGGAAGATAATAAGATTTTATAAAGCCTGACTGAAAACCGAGGTATAAAATTAACACAGCTACAGATGTATAAAGCCATGGAAATACTATGACTTTTTCGGAATTATCTTTTACTTCTACTGATTCATATCTGGTATTTTTTCTTATATAACAGCCATAGACTGTAGCTAATAAAATACAAAGACCAAGAAGTCCAAGAAAACCTGTTTCTGCCAGAGTAGTCACAATTATAGAATGAGGATCATCATTGTAGATGTTAATGCCTAAGGTAGAGCCAGTAGGAGGTCTCTTAAGCGGCATTATGTATGCTACAGAGCCAACACCTGAGCCTGTCTTAAAATGGCTTCGGAATATTTCAAAGCCCATCTGCCAAAGAACAAATCTGGATACTGCTGTTCGGGCTTTTTCTGGCACTTTGGTAATCTGACTCCAGTCATAGCTGGAGGTTTTTTGATATATTGAATAGTGAATTACAAATAAGATTATTGCAAGTATGAGACCGGCAATAATAGGGGTTTTTCTTGATATTTTACCAGAAATCTTGAACCATCTTGCCCATGTCCATAGGATGACCATGAACAGGAGACAAATAAAGGCACCTGTTCTGCCAAGACTGATTATTACAGCTGTTTGTGTGAGGAAAAAGGTTAGAAAAACCAGACCATGTTTTTTGTTGTTGCTGTAAATTTCAGCGAACATGCCGAAAGAAACAGCAGATGTAAGGCACAGAAATATTGCTAGAAAATTAGGATTGGCGAGAGTACCGACAACATTGAATTTACTGTCCCAAATTAGAAAATCATGGCCTGTAGCCTGGCAGATAGCATAAATTGCCATGAAAAAGCCACATAGAGATATCATGCCGCCTATACTGAAATTATCTTGCTGTTTTCTTAATAGCCTTAAGGAACCTAGGTTAGCTATGCTGCCAACCGCCAGTAGGGAGGCACGAATAGCAATGTTATATGGACTGTTATAGAGAGCTATTGATATGGCAATGAAAAGAATAAACAGACCAGCATTCAGAGTTACATAGCCATTCTTTGGACGATATAAGGCTAATAAAACTGATGAAAATGTTAACGAAATAATGGCAGAAATAATCTGAGCCCATCCACTATTCAAGAATGGATCGGCTGATAAACCAGATATTAGCCAGGGCTGAACCAGCAATATGATGGTAATAAGCAGCCCTGCAATTCGCAGTATTGTATTAAGTATATTCGGTAACATCAACTATTCAGAATATAGCATTATTAAAGGGATTTCAAGACTATCGCCAATTTTTATCCCAAGTTTTTTTACCATTCCGGCTTTTAGTTCTAGGGCGTGTCTGGGTTTACCTTTTGAACTGTAGTGTGGAAGAGTTGCTTCAAGCTTACCGTAGCCTGGTCGCATATTTTCTATCCATTCAACTACCTTTAGATCGCTTGAGAAAAAGACAATATCCAGAGGTATTCTGGTATTTTTCATCCAAAAATGCATCTGGTGGTCATAATTATAAACGAAAAGCATGCTTGTGGTTTCAGGGATATCCCAATAAAACATGAAGCCTTTCATTTTTTCCTGGTTTGTTCTGGCAAGCATAACGTCCAGTTCTGTTCCAGCTAATTTTGCTTTAACAAATGGAAGAGTCTGGGGCTGTTGATAGGAACCGCCATATTGAGCAAAAACCTGAATGGGATTTAATAAATTGACGATAAAAAAAGCCGCAATAATAACAATTAGGTTGCTAATGGGCTTTTTCACAATAAACCAAGCTTAGTATTGATTTTGTTTAAGGCGTATTCTATGTCTTCGGAGCTTGTCATGCTTAAAAGTGGGGTTACCAATTTTTCTATTTCAGCATATGAAATATTGCGGACTATGTTCTTTACTGCTGGAATGAGAACAGCATTCATTGAAAGCTCGCGAAGCCCAAGACCTAGTAGAAGAACGGTATATTTCGTATCTCCAGCTATTTCACCGCAGATGCAAACCTTGATGTTGTTACGTTCTGCAGCTTTTACAATGTTCTTAATCAGATGAAGAACAGCTGGATTTGTTGGCTTATAAAGGTGGGTAACCTTTGGATTAGTTCTGTCTACAGCAAGTGTATACTGAACCAGGTCATTGCTTCCTATGGCAAAGAAATCAACTTCCTTTGCATAGATATCAGCCATGATTGCAACAGACGGAACTTCAACCATCATACCAATCTTAAGATGTTCCGGAACGGATATGCCTTCTTTGAGCATCTGTTCATGAACTTCAGAAAGCATGTTTTTGGCTTCGTGTAATTCTTCCATGCTTGAAATCATTGGGAAGAGAATGCGAACCTGATCTTTCTTTGCTGCGGCTGCAGTGCGAAGTATTGCGCGCAACTGAGTTATAAAGAGGTCTTTGCTTTTCAGTGAAATTCTAATAGCACGCCAGCCAAGCTCTGGATTTCGTTCAGCATAATTGCCCATCAGGTGGGAAATCTTGTCACCGCCCAGGTCTATGGTGCGTATTACCATTGGATTATCACCAAGCTTTTCTACTGCTTCATGATAGCTTTCGAAGAGTTCGTCCTCTGTTGGGAAGGTTCTTCTTGTAAGGTAAGCAAATTCTGTTCTATATAAGCCAACACCAAAAGCTTTGTTGGCCACAGCCTGTTCTATATCGCTGAGCTGACCTACATTAGCTTTTAGCTGGATATCTACTCCGTCAGTTGTGATTGATGGCTCAGAAAGGAGCTCATACATTCTGTGCTGACGATTGCGATATTCTTCAAATTCAGCCTGATATTTACGTTTTAATACTTCATCAGGATTAAGAATAATCTGTTCTGAAGCACCGTCGATGATGGCAAATGCACCATCTTCGGCTTTCTTCATCAGGTCCTTTACCTGTATCAAGGCTGGGATACCCAAAGAACGGGCCATAATAGCGGCGTGGGATGTGGAGGTGCCTTCTTCTATGGCTATACCAAGTATTCTTGAAGGATCAAGAGTCATCATATCAGAAGGAGTTAAATCTTCTGCGAGAACTATCATGCCTTCTTCAAGTTCTTCCATCTTGGTTGTCGGATTCTTAGACTTCTGACAGTTTTTAAGAATACGTTTACCAATGTCGAGAATATCTATTGCCTTACTCTGAAACTGTGGGTCAGGCAAATTTCTGAAGAATGTGCTGTAATCCTTGATTACCTTTGTTACCGCAGACTGGCAATCCTGAGACTGCTGCCTGATACGCTTGGTAATTTCTTTGGCAAGATCCGGGTCATCGATAAGAACAAGATGAGCCTGAAATATACCTGATATTTCAGCACTGCTCTTAATCTGAGGCATTTCAAGCATTTGGGCTATTTCATTGCGGGAAAAGTCCAACGCAACCTTGAAGCGTTCTATTTCTGCTTCAGGGTCGACAACTGTTTTGCTTTCAGTTGGTAAATTCTCTAACTGAAAGTGCTTCAGACAATAAATTTTACCTAAGGCATAGCCTGGTGATATTGATAAACCCTTCACTTTTTTAGACCTTGAAAACAAAGTTGCAAAATAATATCACTTTTAATCTGTTATATCAAGTTATATTTAATTTACAAACTTGATGGTGAATATGCTATTATTTTGTGGCGACTCAACTATAAGGAGACTTTATGCGTATTCTAATTTGTAACGATGATGGAATTACCTTTCCAGGTATTGTTGAACTTGCAAAAGCTTTTGTTTCATTAGGCGAAGTATATGTAGTGGCTCCGGAAGCCGAACGCAGTGCTGCAAGTAATGCTCTGACACTTGCTAATATACTCAGGGTAAAGGAAGTAAATATGAATATACCTGGAGTAAAGGCTTTTACAACAAGCGGAACTCCTGCTGACTGTGCCAAGATGGGAATTGAAACCTTGATGCCTGAAAGACCAGATTTCATTGTTTCCGGTATAAATAAAGGGCAGAACATGTGTGTTGATATTATGTATTCTGGCACCTGTGCTGCAGCTTATGAAGGCGCCTTTGTTGATATTCTTTCCATGTCTGTTTCATTAGACCATCCGACACCCGATGCTGATTATTCTATTGCTGCAGAATGGGCAGTAAAGACAGCAAAGAAGCTGATAGAAATGAAGGCAGACCCACAATATCTATATAACCTTAACATTCCAAATCTACCCAAGGAACAGATTAAGGGGCTTAAGGTTACAAAGGTCGGAAGAGTAATTTATAAGGGTGGTTTTGAAAAGCGCGTTGATACTTATGGAAGACCATACTATTGGGTGAACGGTAGACCAGAAGTAGCTGATACCAACCCGGAATGTGATAATAACCGTGTTGCTGAAGGCTATGTTTCTCTATCACCATTAACACGCGACTTAACTGCATATGAACAATTAGAAAAGCTGAAGAATGCATTCTGATTTAAAGGATATTATGACTAATAGCAGCTTTTGGAAGAACCATAAGCTGCTTTGGGTTCCGGAAACAGGTTCTACAAACGATGACCTTAAGGAAATCTGGCGTCAGCCCGAATATTTTCACTGTTTAGAAGTAACTGATTGTCAGACAAAAGGAAAAGGGCAGCATGAACGAAAATGGGAGTCTGCTGCTACAGGTCAGTGCCTTATGTTTTCGTTTTCCGCTGAGGTTAGAGAATATAATTTCCCGGTTTCAATGATAGCAGGGGTAGCCATGGCTGTTGCCCTGGAACGTCTTGGCTTGAAAAAAACAGATTTCTGGCTGAAATGGCCAAATGATATCTGGGTAAAAGATCGAAAGCTTGCTGGAATTCTTACAGAGTCAGCCTGTTCAATGGAAGGCTTCAGGTGTGTTATTGGTATTGGCCTAAATATGTTTCCTCTGGATGTGTCTGACTGTAGAACAGCTTCCCTAAAAGAAGAAGGTGTAGATGCAGATAGGAAAAATGTTCTTTGCGAGTTTTGTAAGTCTTGGGAAGAAATCTTTTTTATGACTCCGGGTATGCAGGCAGCTATGTGGAATGCTTTTGGCGGCCAGTTCTGGCAGAGAAGTTTCGTTTTTGCTATCCCTGGCAGAGAGAAATTTATAGGAACACCATTACGTCTCGAGCAGGACGGCGTATTGGTGGTAAAAACCTCATCTGGTGAAGAAAATATTATTGCTGCTTCCCTTAAACCTCTTTAAACTTGATAAACCTTTTCGGATATTATAAAATTATAGAGTAAGCTTCAAGGACGGGGGCTATTTTATGAGAAATGCATTTATCACAAAGATATTGGTTTTGTCCTTATTGTCTGGCAGTTTAGCAGGCATTGCCTATTCTGCTGATTTAACTTTCGACTCCTTTGAAGAAGCAGAAAAAGCTGCTGAACAAAGAGAAGCGGAATACAACAGGCGCATGCAGGAACAGGTTTCAAAGGTTGACGGCGCTTGGGAAAAACAAAACTCAGATATTGGCGAAGGTTCTCTTGATATTACTAAGATAACTGAGACAAGAAATACAGAAATGACTTCTGAAAATGAACAGAATACACAGCTTCAGCAGTCTGTTACTGATAGCATCAATGGTTTGAAGCAGCAAATGGTAAATTCTGTTAATGCAAACACTGTCGGTTTTGCAGGTGCTTCAGCTGCTTATAGCTGGAGTGTAAAATGCAAAGACGGAAAATATATTCTTTCGGATTCTTATGACGAAGCCTTCTTTGTAAGCGGAAAATCAGGTAATACTACAACTACAACAACTTCTCCGGAAGCCAGTGGTGGTAATAAGGCTGATGATAAGGCTGCTGATAAGACTGATGAACCGGCTCCAGAAAATGCCAATACTCCTTCAGAAGAACCGGAATCTACTCCTCAAAGTAGTTTTGAAACCGAACATCCAAGCTATGAAGCTGGTAACCCGGATTCTCCAGATGAAAAGGGACCACAGATTGGCGATGTTGAAAAGCCAAGTGATGAAGTTGCATCTATTAATGAAACTCCTGTTACAAAATCTGATAGAGTAGTTGAAATTACTGTTCAGCATCCGACAACCTTTGAAGAAGCTACTTTTACAGTAACAGAAGGTCAGGAAAACAACGTTTTTAAACTTGATAAATTCAGTATTCCTGAAGACACAAGAGTTAAAATTTCTGCTAAGGCAAATATGGAAGTAGAAAATACTACATTGACTATGACAATTGTTGATGATGAAGGGGAAAGCGAACCCATCGACAGTGCTTCCATGAAGAACTATCGCCATTTGTTCAGAATTCCTGCCAATGAAGGATATTCTGCTAATATATATGTTAACGAAAACGGCAAGGAACCAAGAAAGATTATGCAGCTTTGCATTCCTGTTGCCGCAGTAGATTTTGATACAAGAACTATAAGTCGCTGAAAGGATTATTGCTATTATGGAAGAAAACCAAGGCCCCAATCTGATTTCATGCAGGAATTGTGGTGTTATCATGGTAAAGATAGCTAAAGATCTTTGTCCTAAATGTTTCAAGGAAGAAGAAGAACTTTTTGGAAGAATTAAAGTGTTTTTGCGTGCTAACCCAGGTGCTTCAGTCGATCAGGTTGCTCAAAACTGCGGCTGTGATGAAGATAGGGTTTTGTTCTTTATTAAATCAGGAAGACTTGAAAGAATAGGTTTGAGAAAAATAGCTCACCAATGTGAACTTTGTGGTGTAACTATCTATGAAGGCGTTATGTGTCCTGACTGCAATAAAAAATTGAAGGATCAGGTAAAAATGCTTAGGGATATGAACCCTAACAGATAAAAAATTTATAAGTTTTTTATAGAAAGTTGCATTGCTTTGAAGTCTATGCTAGACTTCTGTATTTAGAATATTATGCCTATATTGATAGTCAGCGTTATTTAGAGGTGTTCGAAATACCGATGGATAGCGATGTTATTGCATATATGGTCACTTTGTAAACGTAGGTTTTAGGAGGCTGTATGCCAGAAGCAAACGGCGAAATTAGCAACGAATTTTTTAGGAAATTGAATCAGCAGATTGTTCAGAAAGACAATCTGATTAAACTGCTGCAATTACAGATCAGAAATTTAAAAAGCCAGATTGAAAGTGGTGAAGCTGATGCAGAAAAGAATGAAGATCTGCAGAAGGTGCTTGACCAGAAAAATTCTGAATTAGAGGGTCTACGCGGAGAATTAGAAGAACAGAAGAAACTCTGTGATAGCATTAAAAATGAAAAGGACGAACAAATTCGTTCCATGAAGGAAATGCTGGAACAGAACCAGGGTATGACTGTTGCTGAATATACCGAAGATCCTAAAGTCTCTGAATTAGAAGAAAAACTACGCAAAATACAAAGTGACTATGCTGCTTCAAAGCAGGAACTTGAAGCTATTAAATTAAAATCTACCGAATTTGAAGAATCTAATAATCAGTTGAAGACTGAAATTGATTTATATAAGGGTGAATGCGAAAAGGCCAATCAGCGTGCTGTTGAACTGGACGCCCAGTTGGCTGATAAAGAAGCTGAGCTTGCTACTAGAGTTAAAGAGTTAAATGACAGAACAGAAGAGCTGCGTGTAAAAACAGAAGAATTGGAATCTGTTCCAGGGCAGCTGACTACCATGAGCGACGAAGCTGTTAAAAAGGCTGTTGAAGAAGCTACTACCCAGAGTAATGCAATGCTTTCCCAGATTTCATTGGAAGCAGAAGCATATAAGAATCAGGTTACTGATCTTAACAGACAGGTAGCTGAATTGCAGAACGAATTAGCAGGCAGGGAACGCAATGAAATTTCTTCCAATGAAGAATTGCAGAGAGCTAATGATGCCCTTGCAAATGCTAAGAATGAAATTGCACGTCTTGTCGCTGAAAATGAAAAAATAGAAGAATTGACTCAGCAGGTTACTGCTATGAGTGGCAAGGAAGAAGAATATACTGAGCTTGCCATGAAGCTTACTGCTGCAGAAAATGACATTGAAAAGCTTACAGAAGACCTTGAAAAGGCTCGTTCTGAAGTTATCAGCCAGACCAAGAAAGAAGAATACCAGTTGCAGGTATCTCAGCTTCAGCAGTGTGTTGTTGATAAGGAAGACGAAATACAGGTTCTTCGCAAGGCTCTTGAAGCTAAACTTGAAGAAGGCGGTCCGGTTAATACTGGTGACCATAGTGAAATAGAAGCTCTGACTCAGCAGGTTGCTGACCAGCTTGTTACTATTGAAGCCTTTGAAAAGCAGCTTAAGGATACAAGACATTTACTTAATGAAAGAGAAATTGAACTTAACAGCATTAAGAATAAAGTCACTGAATTAGAAACTGTTGATCAGGATGCTCCTGTTAACGTTGATGATAACAATGACATTATTGCAGGCTTCATCGATTTCTTCGATGGACTTGATAATGCACTTTCCAAGAAATCTGACCCGGAACTTCAGGCTTTGCATAAAAAGCTTATGGAAAGACTTATTATTCCTAACCAGATTAGCTATATGCCAGTTATTTCTGAAGAATTTGATCCGACAAGACATGTTGCTACAGACTATTTCAGAAGCACCAATTTCCCGGAAAGATGTATTGTTTTTGAAGTAGAAAAAGGCTACAGAAGAAGCGATAAAATTATTAAGAAATCTAAGGTATGGGTTGTTCAGAACCTGTTCAAGTGCAGTTCATGTGGTGCTGAACAGACTAACTCTGAAAGCCGTTTCTGTCACCTTTGTGGTGCTAAGATTCTCGCTCCTAATGGTCTACCAATTGATAGCCTGCCAGTTTTTGAACCAACAGCTACCACCTTCAACCGCTTCTCTGAAAGAATGCTTGAAAAGGGTAAGCTTTCACAGGCTAAGGAATATATTGCAGCCGGTCTGCAGATTGACCCGAACTATGTTCCACTTGTTTTGAGCATGGCAGACGTTCTTATCACAGAATCCAAGTTCCAGGAAGCCGTTGATTATCTTAACCACGCCTATGAACTTAAGCCTGATGAAAGAACAAAGGCAAAGATTGACCAGATTAAGACAAAGCTCAATATCGTTTCTCAGGCTAAGAATCTTGAACTTAGTCACGAAGATATTGATAAACTGCTGCACATTATACAGAAGTAATCACACTACAAGTTATTGAAGGTTTTTTATTATGTCAGAAAACGAACAGAATTTGTTGCCAAAGGCTTATGAGCCTAAGAATGTAGAAGATTCTATTTACGCCAAATGGGAAGAACACAAGTGCTTCCACGGCCACGAAGATTCTAAGAAACAGAAATATAGTATTGTTATACCACCGCCCAATGTTACTGGTATGCTTACAATGGGCCATGTTCTTAATAATACTCTTCAGGATATTTTAATCCGCTACCATCGTATGCTCGGAATGGAAGCTATGTGGCTTCCAGGCACTGACCATGCTGGTATTGCTACCCAGAACGTAGTTGAAAAGGCTCTTGCCAAAGAAAAGTTGTCTAGACACGACTTAGGCCGTGAAAAGTTTGTTAACCGCGTATGGGAATGGAAGGAAAAATACGGCGGAATCATTTTGAAGCAGCTTCATAAGCTCGGTTGCTCCTGCGATTGGGATAGAGAACGCTTCACTATGGATGAAGGCCTTAGCAAAGCTGTTCAGAAGACTTTCATTAAGCTTTATAATGATGGTCTCATTTATAAGGGCAAATACATCATTAACTGGTGTCCTCGTTGCCGCACTGCTCTTTCTGACGAAGAAAAGATTCCAGAAGATACTAACGGTCATCTTTGGTATATGCATTACCCCTGCAAAGATGGCAAGGGTGCTATCCAGATTGCTACTACCCGCCCAGAAACTCTTCTTGGTGATACTGCTGTAGCCGTTAATCCTTCTGATGAACGTTTTAAGGATATGATTGGCAAAACTGTTGTGGTTCCTTTTGTAAACCGCGAAATTCCAGTTATTGCTGATGACTATGTTGATAAAGCTTTTGGTACTGGCGCTGTTAAGATTACTCCAGCTCATGACCCCAATGACTTTGAAGTAGGTCGCAGACATAATCTTGAACAGATTATCGTTATGGACGAAACTGGCGTTATGAATGAAAACGCTGGTGAATTCAAGGGCTTGGACCGCTTTGAATGCAGAGAAGTAATCGTTAAGAAATTGGAAGAAATGGGTCTTCTCGATAAGATTGAAGACCATCAGCTTGCCGTTGGTCACTGTGAACGCTGTAAGACCATTATCGAACCATATCTCTCTGATCAGTGGTTCGTTAAGATGAAACCATTAGCTGTTAAAGCTATTGAAGCATACAAGAATGGCACTCTCCGCTTCACTCCTGCTCGCTGGGGCAGCGTATATCTCCACTGGATGGAAAACATCCGTGACTGGTGCATCAGCCGCCAGCTCTGGTGGGGTCACAGAATTCCTGCTTATACCTGCAGCCACTGCCATGAAGTAATGGTTGCTGCTGAACAGCCTGCTAAGTGCTCTAAGTGTGGGGCTACTGACGGTATCAATCAGGATAATGACGTTCTTGATACCTGGTTCTCATCCTGGTTGTGGCCTTTCTCAACCATGGGTTGGCCAGAAGATACTGAAACCTTAAAGAAATTCTTCCCGACCGATACTCTTGTAACTGGTCCGGATATCATTTTCTTCTGGGTTGCCAGAATGGTAATGTCCAGCTATTACTTCCTTGATGAATGTCCTTTCCATGATGTTTATTTCACAAGCATTGTTAGAGACATGAAGGGCCGCAAGATGAGCAAATCTCTTGGTAATAGCCCAGACCCGTTGGATATTATTGAAAAATACGGTGCAGACGCTCTCAGATACACTATCGTATCCCTTGCACCAGTTGGTCAGGATATTAAATTTGCTGAAAACAAGGTTGAAATTGGTAAGAACTTTGCCAATAAGCTTTGGAACGCTTCACGCTTCGTTCTCATGAACCTTGAAGGTGCTGATGTCAGCATTAAGAATAAGCTTCCTGAAGCCAGCAAGCTCAGTGAAGTTGATAATTGGATTATTTCCAGAATGAATTACACTGTTGACCAGGTTAGATCTCTTCTCGTTGAAGGCAATTTCAGATTCAATGACGCTCTTAAGGCTGTTTATGAATTCATTTGGAATGACTTCTGCGACTGGTATATCGAAATGAGCAAATCTGTTCTCTTTGGTAAGGATGCAGAAAGAAAGGCTACCGTTCAGCAAGTATTGCTTTCTTGCTTAAATGGAGCTCTTAAGATTCTCCATCCGTTCATGCCATTCGTAACAGAAGAAATCTGGCAGAAGCTTCCAGGTGCTGAAGGCTTCCTAATGCAGTCAGCTTTCCCAGAAGCAGACAATTCCAGAGTTAATGCTGAACTTGAAAAAGAAATCAGCGAACTCATGGAAGCTGTCCGCGTTATCAGAAACATGAGAGCATCAGCCAACATTTCACCAGCTAAGAAGCTTACAATCAGAGTTGTTGATAATGGCAGCCTCAGCACTGTTTATACTAAGCAGACTGCTATGATTTGCGCTCTTGCTGGTGTTGAAAAATTTGAAATCGTTGATAAAAAACCAGTTGGCCATTTAGTTGGTCTTGCTGGTAACACAGAAATCTGCATTGATCTTGCAGGTGTTATTGATATCGCTGTTGAACTCGCCAGAGTTACAAAAGAAATCGAAAACACTGAAAAGAACATGGCTAAGATTGCATTCAAGCTTGATAACGAAAGCTTTGTAAGTAAGGCTCCAGCAGAAGTTGTTGAAAGAATCAGAACAGACGTTGAAGGCTACAAGCAGCAGTTAGCTAAGCTTAAAGAATATCAGAACGAACTTAAGAATATTTAAGTGAATAATTGATTGCAGCGCAATCACAGGAGATAAATACTATGTCACAGATTGAACTTAAGCTTCCTGATGGAAAAGTATTGGAAGTTGAATCAGGTTCTACCGTATTAGACGTTGCAGCTCAGATCGGTGCTGGTCTTGCTAAGGCAAGCCTTGCCGGTAAGGTAAATGGCAATATCGTTGACTTGAGATTCCCTCTTACTGAATCAGCTGATTTTGAAATCATCACAACAAAATCTCCAGAAGCTAATAATGTTTGCCGTCACTCTATGGCTCACATCATGGCTGAAGCAGTTCAGAAGATGTTTCCAGATGCTCAGTTTGGTATTGGTCCAGCTATTGAAAATGGTTTCTATTATGATTTCCAGCTTCCAAGAGCTTTGACTCAGGAAGATCTTGATTCAATAGAAAAAGAAATGGACAAAATCATTAAGGCTAAGTCCCCATTCGTTCGCAAAGAACTCAGCAGAGACGAAGCTCTTAAGATGTTCAAAGAAACTAATCAGCCATTCAAGGTTGAATTAATCGAAGATTTGCCAGCAGATGCTACAATCACTATCTTCACACAGGGTAGCTTCACTGACCTCTGCCGCGGTCCTCACGTTCAGGATACTGGCGCAGTTAAGTATTTCAAGCTTTTGAGCGTAGCTGGTGCATACTGGCGTGGCGATGAAAAGCGCCCAATGCTCCAGAGAATTTATGGCACTGCCTTTGCTAACAAAGACGACCTCAAAGAATATCTCACTCAGCTTGAAGAAGCTAAGAAGCGCGACCACCGCAAGCTTGGCAAAGAACTCGACCTCTTCTCTACTCAGGAAGATGTTGGACCAGGTCTTGTTTTCTGGCACCCAATGGGAGCTAGAGTAAGACACGTTATCGAATCCTTCTGGAAAGAACAGCATTACAGAAACGGTTACGAACTTCTTTATACACCTCATATCGGTCAGAGTTGGCTTTGGGAAACCAGTGGCCATTTGAAGTGCTACAAGGATGCTATGTATAACCCAATGGATATCGATGGTCAGAACTATTTCATCAAGCCGATGAACTGCCCATTCCATATCATGATTTATAAGTCTCAGATGCGTTCTTACCGCGATCTTCCATTCAGATGGGCTGAACTTGGTACTGTTTACAGATACGAAAAGAGCGGCGTTCTCCATGGCTTGATGCGTGTTAGAGGCTTCACACAGGACGATGCCCACATCTTCTGTGCTGAAGAACAGGTTGAAAGCGAAGTTAAGACTATTCTTGATTTCAGCTTGAAGCTCTGGAAGGCTTTCGGATTTACTAAGATTAAAGCTTATCTTGCTACCAGACCAGAAAAGGCTGTTGGCGTTGAAGACAAGCGCTGGGAAATTGCTACTGAATCCTTGAAGAGAGCAATTATTGAATCTGGCCTTGATTGGGAAGTTGATGAAGGCGGCGGAGCTTTTTACGGTCCAAAGATTGACCTTAAGGTTAGAGACGCTATCGGTCGTGAATGGCAGATGACTACCATCCAGTTCGACTGGAACCTCCCACAGCGCTTTGATATGACTTATGTTGGTTCTGACGGCGAAAAGCATCAGCCATACATGATTCACAGAGCTCTCCTTGGTTCTCTTGAACGCTTCTTCGGCGTAATTACTGAACACTATGCTGGTGCCTTCCCACTGTGGCTGGCTCCAATTCAGGCTATTGCTCTTCCAATCGCTGAATGTCATATCGACTATGCTAAGAAGGTTGTGGCTGATATGAGAAAGCTTGGTATCCGCGTTGAAATCGATGATAGAAACGAAAAGATCGGTAAGAAGATTCGCGAAGCCCAGCTCAAGAAGATTCCATTCATGCTTGTTCTTGGTGAAAATGAAGCCAAGGATGGAACCATCACTGTAAGAATGAGAAACGGTGAAAACCTCACCGGTATCAAGCTTGATGATTTCATTAAAGACCAGGAATGGAAGAAAGAAAATCTCGACTAATATAAGAATCTAAAATCAAGCCTTTCCCCAAAACGGGGAGAGGCTTCTCAAATTAGGTAAATTTAAAAAAGGGAATTTATGAAACGGTATCTGTTGATTCTATTTATTTTTTCTATGATTATTACCTGTGCTTTTGCTCAGGAATCAGATACCGAAGAACACGATACAGATGCAATTAAGGCCCAGCTTTTTATTCAGAAGGGCGATAAGGCTATAGCAAAAGGTAATTTTGATGAAGCCGTAGAAGCTTATGAAGATGCTTACCAGACTAATAAAAGCAATGTTCAGCCTCTTTTGAAATTAGCAGTTATTCTTTCCAAGGTTGGGATGTATGATCTTGCTGGCAAGCGTTTGCGCGAAATCCCTCTTGAAAAGCTCAATAATAATGGCCAGTCAGAAGTTCTGACCCTTATGGGAAAGATTGCTCTTGCAAAAAATAACCTAGGTGAGGCCGGTGACTCTTTTAGAAAAGCTGTAAAGATTTTACCTGAAAACAGTTCTGCAAGAATACGACTGGCAATGGTTAACCTCATGCTAGGCATGACCAACCGTGCAGAAGAATTAATTGCATATGAACGCGATTTTGGGAACTATGCCACTGAAGAATTAGGTATGTGCCTGGCAATCGATTTCTTCTCAGCTGATTTTGGCAGGGCGTATGATACCTGCAAATTGCTTGGTCAACACTATATCAATGTGCATCCAAGAAGCAATTTCCTTGAAATCATGCAAAAACAGCCATGGTTTTTGTTTATTAGCTATTTACCATTGTTTTTAAGCAGATCTATTCTATTGTTTTATCTTGCTTTTCTTTTTACGGCATTGGGTATGAGCGCTAATGCATTAACCAAAAAAACAACTACATGGCACGTTGTAACTTTTGTTTTTGTCGGCGTGGCTTTAATGGTTGTTGCTCATAACTGCTGCATAAACGATGTTTATAATGCATTGCTTACCAACTATTGTTACATCTTTGACGGTATCTGGATACTGCCAAAGATTATTATTGCAATGCATCTGGTTGCTTTGTCACTGTTTTTCATTTTCCCATTATTCAAGCTTCTCAAAGTAAATATGCGCCCGGCTACATATGAATTGCTGGGAATCTGGATGTTCTGTTTCTTCTTTGGCATATTTGTTCTTTCATTCCAAAGTCATTTGGAAGGTGCTTCCAGATTTGTTTACATGCTTATCGGACTTTTCTGCAGCATGCTCTCTGCTTTGATAATGCCGTTAGGAAGATTGGTTGTCTACAATCTTTCTGAACTTACAGGTCTGAAGGTATTGGGAAATGTCAGTGAATCCCAGGTTGTAGAAGGTGGTCTTAGCTTTACTGATGCTAAGATTATGCAGGCTAAGATGTGGGATGCCATTGATAGAGGCATGCTAGAAGAAGCCATAGCATCTGGCCGCAAGTATGGTAATGTGGAAAATCTCAGAAGTTTCCCGGATTTTTGGTCTGCTTTGATTGTTGCGCAGATCTGCAATGAAGATTATGATTCTGCGACTAGAAATCTTGCAAGCTTTTCCCAGATGTTCAATGGAACAGAATATTTTGAAGTTGGTCAAATTTACGAAGCATTTCTGAAAACTGAAAAAGGTGACTTCCCGGTTGCTTATAAGCTCGTAAATTCCATTTCACCGGAAAGGGCACAAAGACTGAATCAGGATGAATCAGCAACATCACTTCTTGTTCTTGCTAGATGTAGTCTTAGTATGCGTGATAACGTTCTTGCACATATTAATTTCAATAAAGCCTATGCTACTGCCAAATCTCAGTATCTTAAGCTTATAGCTCTGGCTGACATGGCCGAACTAGACTGCCAGATGAAAGCAAAGCAGGCTATGCTTAAATGGAGTCGTCAGCTTCAGAAAATACAGGGCGAAGGCAGATGTAAGACTTATATGAATCTTATTAATTCAATGGCTGCGTATTGTGAAGGCAGAACCACTGACGCTTATACGCTGGCTAAGGAATGCCTTAAAGATAAATTCAAATGCGGTAAAGCAGTCGGATGGTATGGCCATATTCTTTGCCAGATGGACAAAACAAGTGAAGCAGAAGAGCTTCTTGATAGAATGACTCCTGGCAGCTATTGGGCAGAAAAATTAATGACAGAGGTTACCTCTAAGGGTTTGTCATAACCTTTTTGTAAATTATGGCTGAAGCAGAAAAGAATAAAAAAGAAGAGGCAAAAAAGGAACCTGATAAAAAAGAGCCTGAAAAAAAAGAAGAACCTGCGAAGAAAGAGGCAGAAGTAAAGGCTCCGGTTTCCCCAGAAGAAGCAAATAAAAAGCTGATAGATTTGTTATGCTTGATTGGCACCGTAATAGCTGTTGGTGCTGCTGTGGCCATCGGTTTGAATAAGCTGCCCAAGAGCATTCTGATGCTGATTCAGAAGTATTTTTCTTATTTTTATGTATTTGCCATTGCAGGTATTTTAGGTGCTATCGGTGAAAAGAATGCTGTTGCATTTTTGGGCTTTATATTGCCATTTTTTATGGCTGCTACAACAGTTCTGATGAGATTCAAACCGAACCAGTTCTCTATATATGAATGGTGGGAACAGTATTCGGTAATGGTTCTGTTTACCGCAGCTTCTTTGTTTTATCTATATATTAAATTTGATAATCTGAAAAAAAACGGGCCAGTAATTGATACAACAGGCAGTGTTACAGGAAGTGATGGTAACCTTAAGGCTAGAGTTGATCCGGCTCTGGCTGCAAAATATCGTGCTGAGCAGGCTAAAAAAAGCAGTAAGGAAGAAGCTTTTGATGCTGCTCTAAAGGCTGGCAGCAGTGATAAAGATAAAGGTCCTTCCGGTGAAATAGGGGTCCCTGGCGTTGCCAAGGCTTCAAATCCAAATGAAGGGAAAACACCCACTCCGAAGGCTCCGGCAGAAACAAATGAAGAACGCATGGAACGTGAAGTCAGGGAAATGCGCGAAGACTTCAATAAAAGGTCTATGCGTCTTACTACAACCTTGATGCGTATTAAGAACCTTACTAAGAGCCTCGACCGCGACCAGATATTTGCTAACACTGTAGAAATTATTACTAAGGGTCTTGATGCAAAACGCGTTCAGTTGCTGCTGAACGACGAAAAGGAAGGCAAACTTCACGTTGTTAAGGCAACAGGTATGAAGCCCTCTGAATACAAGAATTTTGACGTTCCTCACGAAGAAGTAAGTATGATTACTCATCTTCTCAGCCAGCAGATAAATGAAGTAACAGGCGGGGCAGGGGCTTTCGGCGTTAAAGAATGCGAAATGGACCCTCAGATGAAGGGCCTTATTGGGAAAGGCGTTCTAAACACTATTCTGGCTGCTCCTATTTACGCTGAAGGTAAGCTTTTTGCTATCATCAACGTAGAAGAAATGAATAACCCTGACTACACCAGAGACGACCAGAACCTGCTGACAACCTGTGCTGACGTAGCCGGCTTGGTTATGAAAAATGCAAAGCTCTATTCTGCTACAATGAACGACTTGGTTTCTGCTCAGAAATTGAGTGAAGACCAGTTAAAGAAGAATGAACAGCTGAAAGGAAGCTTAAGCCGTATCGTTTCTCCTGCTGTTGCAGATATGATTATGAATGACCCGTCGGCATTGACTCTCGGCGGTAAAAAATGCGAAGTTACCATGTTTTTCTCGGATATCCGTGGTTTTACTAAGATGTCTGAAAATATGGACCCGACTGACATCGTTGAACAGTTGAACGTATATTTTACCAGAATGACAGATATTTTGATGGAGCTTGATGGAACACTGGATAAATACGTTGGTGACGAACTTATGGCATTGTTTGGGGCTCCTGTTGCTAGAGCCGACGATCCTATCAGAGCTGTGCTTTGCGGAGTCAGAATGCTTGAAGCGCTTTATCAGCTTCAGGAAGTATGGAAAAAGGAAGGTAAGCCGGTTATTCAGATTGGGGTAGGGATTAATACAGGTATTGTTACGGCCGGATATATGGGTTCTGAAAAAGCACTTTCCTATACTGTTATTGGCGACAATGTTAACCTGGCAGCCCGTATCATGGCTCAGGCTAAAGGTATGGAAATGTTTATTACACGCGAAACTTACGAACGTGTAAAAGATTATTTTGATATAGAGCAACGTGAATCTATTATGGTTAAAGGTAAATCAATGCCTATCGAAATATTCTGTGTTAAAAAGGTTAAAGATGGCGTTGATATGTCTCAGGTTATAGGCAAGGATGTGGCACATATTGTTACTTCGTTGCCTTCAGATGCTCCAAAGGCTGCTCCGCCTACACCGAAGCCGATGACTCTGCCACCTGGTATGAAGGAAGAAGATATGAAGCAGAACGTTCAGATTGAAGAAGTTAAAATGATTGAATGTTCTAACTGCGGCCAGCCGAACCCACCACAAGAAAAATTCTGTACAAAGTGCGGTATGCCAATATTCTAATGAATTAGCCTTCGACTATGAATGCGGCCTTCGGCCGTAGGCGGCCCTTTTAGCGAAGTGCCCTAAAAAAATAAAAATTTTAGTTGCCAAAAGATAAAATATTGATAATTTTATGTCGAATGATGTAGTATAAATGTGTATATTTTTTAGGAGCTATGATGAAGAAATTAGAAAAAATACTATTGGTCACAGTATTTTTGTGCACTCTTCCAGTAGCAAACCTGTTTGCATTATCACAAGAAGCTCACAACGCAATTGAAGCAATGCGTGCAAAACTTCTTGCAGATGAAAAAGCACAGGAAGTTGCTGCTGAACCTGAATATGTTCCAGGTAAGGAACTTGCTGCTGCTTTGGAAAGATTCAGAGCAAAGGTTCATACCAGCAATCCAGTTGCTCCTATTACAGAAAATGAGGCTGAAGCTGAATCAGAAGCTAACGTTGGCGATGTAATTGTTCCAGAAACAGAAGTTGTCATCGAAGCCAGTGCTGACGTTCAGGTAATTGACCAGACCGACGAAGAAGCCTTAACAGATGTCGCAAATAACCTGGCTGAAGAAATGATTTACAGCTACGATAACGAAGCTGTTAAAGCAGAAATGCGAAGACAGAATAAAGAAGCTATCGAAGCCATGCGCGCCAGAGTAATGGAACGCAATGAAGAAGCTTCACCAGAAGAATCTGTTACAGCAACCGAAGTTGAAGAAAAGCCAGAAGCTGTAATCGTTGAAGAAACTGAACCTGCAGTTGCAGAAACAGAAGAAGCTTCCAAGGATTACGTTCCTGGTCTGCTGCTTCAGGAATCTGTAGCAAAATTCAGAGAACAGATACGTAACCGCGAAACTGTAGCTGAAGAAACCACAGAACAGGTAGTTGAAACGGAAGAAAAGGTTGTTCCAGCTCTTCCATCTCAGGAAGTTCTGGCCGAAAAGGCAGGAGACGATTCCTACCAGACGATGGAAAAGGCAAATCAGGAAATCGAAGAAATCTTCAATAATCCTGAAAAGCGTGCAGAAGTCGCTGAAAAGGGTCGTAAGCAGGTAGAAGCCAGAAAGGCAGTTCAGAAAAAGCAAGGAAAAAAAGCTGAAAAGCCTAAGGACAAACCTAAGGTCGAAGATGATTCAAATGATTCTAAGCAGATAGATGATGAAAGATTCAACGACTACATAAGCAGATACAACTTCAAGATGCCGGAAAACTACCGCATCATAGTAGAATAAAAAAGAAAGCCCCGAGCCCAAAGCCCGGGGCTTTCTTTTTGCTATAACCCCACTAACTTAATGCACAATTCACAATGCACAATTATTGGTTTATGAAAGTTACAGGCTTGGTGCTTTATTAGAATTCATAATGCATAATGCATAATGCATAATTTTTTGTTGGTTAGATTGGGTTTGCTGCTGCTTCGACCAACCTAGTGACAATGCCTAAATTGAAAATTGAAAATTGAGAATGGAGAATTGAGAATTGAGAATGGAGAATGGAGAATTTTTTTTACAGTCATCGGCCGTTAGGCCGAATTCACAGCCGCAGGCTAATTCATTGGTCTTCACACTCCTGCTCCAAGCATGTATATTAGATTTTTTTTCTTCGTTTTGTTGCAAATTTATATAAACAATGTAAAATGTGTTTAGGAATATAGAGATGAAACAGAAAGAAAATTCGATATTACCTGTTATATTGCTTCTGCTTTTTATGGCCATTGGTATAACAACTGTGGCTTTCATCACTATTTCTGAAGAAAAAGAAGACGATGTAGAAGTTCCGGAACCACCGAATCTTTATTCTTCATCTCAGCATGTTATTGGCACTGGTAATAAGCTGGGAACATATTACCCGGCTGGTAAGATTTTAGCAGACTGGTTTAATAGTAAGCTGGATTCAAAGGGCGGTTCCTTTAAAGCCTTTGAAACAAACGGTTCTGTAGACAATATTCAACTGCTACAGACAAAGCGAATTCAATTTGGTATGGCTGAAGCCCGTATTGCAAAGGAAACCTATGCTAAGAACCAGAATATTAGAGTCGTATGGCCACTCTGGCTGGACGTTGTGCAGTTATTGAAGCCGCCGGCTGATCTGGTTCCCAACTATGAATTCCCAGGAAAAATAAAGGGGTTTATTGGGCAGAAGAACTCATCTACTGCAAGAACCTCATTAGAAATACTTGATGCGTTAGGTATCTCCGGCAGACATAGTGTTAATATTCCTACAAATACTGTATTGAGTGCTATAAGTGACGGCAGACTCGGCTTTGCCATGATTCAGGCTGGCATTCCTAACCAGACTGTTTCTGATGCTGTTGTATTCAATCAGTGTGGTCTTGTCAGTTTTACCCCGGAACAGATTCCAACTATTCAGAGCAAGGTAATGTCTTCTGTTCCTTTCACAATTCCAGCAGGATATTATAAGAACAATCAGCCTGAAATTAATACTATCGGTATTCCAAATGTGCTTGTTACAACAACAGAAACATCTCCTGAACTTGTAGAATATGTTACTGACATGCTTGTGACAGGTTGCCCGAGATTAAAGAACGGATTCAAAGCTTTTGATACAGTTCCTTATGACCCTGAAGCAGCTTTGAAGATATTAAAAGCAACAGGTGTGCCCCTGCATGGCGGAACAAAGCGCTGGCTTGAAAAAAACGCAAAGCCTAACAAGGAAGGTGACACCAAATGATGTTACTTTCCGGTAAAGCAAGAGGTTTGAGACGCAAGGGCATCGTAATGTTTGTTGTTCTTGGCGCAATACTTGTTCTCGGAGTTCTTGTTTTTTCTTATAACTTTTTTGTTCGTGGAAAATTCAACGAAAGCCGCGAAATCTTAATGCATTTGCGTGCTTCTAAGTGCGCTCAGGCGACTTCATCATATGTATTCACTCATTTGTTAAGCGACTTACAGGCTTCCTCAGACGATACAAATGCTGGTGATATTCTTCGCCAAAAAGTATTTGTAAGCAACTCTGAAAGTGATCTTAGTGAACTGATAAAAAAAGAATGGTTTGATAAAATAGACTGTAACGGTTTCGTTCACAGCCTGTTAGATGAAACTGTTGGAAAAGCTGAAATAAGCTATGATGTAGAATTTGGCTTTACAGACATAAAAACGCTGGATAGTCTTAAGAGCGATGAAAATGTTTTCTTCTTCCCAATGGAAAAGGTCGGAAGATTAACAATCAGAGTTACTATAATGATTGACCATACCAGGGAAATTTGGCAGGAAACAAGGCCATTCAAGGTTGTAACACCGTTCCCGACTCCATTGACAAAGTTTTCCTTCTATTGGAAGGACGGAACAGATGTAGCTGATCCATATTGCTTTAATACTGTAATAGTAGACCCGGATAGCGGTAAGCCTGTGAATGGAAGCAAGTATCCGTTCATTTTTGACAACGGCTCCAGTGTTGGCGATGGTAACCAGGAAGAAGACCTCTGGAAATACCGTGGCTGGATTTATGTAGGAGGAAGTGACCTCTGTTTGAATCGAACCAGCGGCGATACTAAGTATGGTCAGCATTTCTATTCTTACCCGAGAGGAAATGGGTTCCCTTCAACCCTGATGCTTGATTTCAATGGCGGAGACTATTGGGACAATTATCCATTAACTAACAAAAACAATGGCGGCAAGGATAGGCTTGGTTTCAGAGTTGCTCACTGGGGTTTCTCTGAGGCTGTTGTTAAAAATGCCAGTGACAATATGTGGAAGGACATATTGAAGGGTGAATTTCAAGAATATCCTTATGATTCAAACAAAAAATACTGGCAAAGTTCATCACTGCATCTTTTCAGTGAAGTTAATGCCTTAGATGATAGCAGTTCTGCTTCGAATTTTGTTCCTACCATTACAAGAGTTATTGGTAAGGTTCATGACAGATTCCTGGAACTTGGCTATCTGCTGCCGACAAATTCAAGCACATCTATTTTTGCAGCTGTTATAAACTATTTTGATAAGAGTTCTTTTGATGAGGCTGCAAAGAATACAAGTTCTTCTGGCAATACAGCCAATGAACCAGGTGGTGTGGCAGAATACACCTTTGAGAATTTCCTGTTTTTCAAGAATGGATTCAATTATTCTGTTGAAAATATGGAAGCCGCTGAAATTCTTCAGGACTATTTTTGTAACAGTGGTGTTTTACAGTATGCTGACACATCAAATCCTAATGCTCTTGCATATCATCATGTAATGAGCAAGATTCTGATGCGCGGTATTGATGAAACCTATGATGTTATTGCAGCGTATTCTGTAGATACTAACGGAATCAATCTTCCACCGGCTGCTACAGTTCCTAGAACAACTGAAATGAGTTTCAATCCGACCTCCCGTGAAGTTGAAATGGGCGTATTACCGGATTCAATGAAGGATTTGAGAATAGATAAGATTGGGGAAGTAGAAGATACGACTCTTGGTTTGAATCTTAGAGCCTGCTATGTTATCGACGGAACTTCAGAAGAAATACAGAATGCTTTGATTACTGAATTTGGTGGTAGTAATGCCAATGGTCACGGTCTCAATCTGAATAATCTTGTATATAAGATTAAATCTAAGGATGATACAGCTAACCTAGGAAGTAATCTAAGCATAAAAACTCCTGGCACAATATTCAGTGAAGGCCCGATTTCATTAGGCTCCTTCGTTCCTTCAGGAGAACCAGATAAAGCACCGCTGATGGTTTTGGCTGGTAGAGGGGCTATATCTATTGATAATGCCGGGGAAAATGATATTAGAGCTTATCTCGTAGCTCTTGGCGAAGAAGGAACTGTAAAAGCCAATAATGCTGGTGCTCCTCTTAACATTAGAGGGGGCATGGCTGTTAAGACTTTTTCACCAGACAATCTTCCAGATGCAGGTGGTCATCTTGTATATAACCTGAATTTGGATCCTACCAACAAAGACGGTAGATTTACCAGATTCTTCGGCGTTGCTTTCGGACCAAAAGGAGGCAGACTATGAAGAAGCATGGTGTAAGTCTTGTTGAAATACTAGTTGCTATTTCCATTCTTTTGGCTGCTATGGTTCCTTTGTGGGGACTGATTGGTTCGTCTAACCAGCAGGTTATGCGTTCTGCAGATGAAGTTAAGGCAAGTCAGCTTGCAGTAGAAATAATGGAACAGCTTGAAAATTCATGCTGTCCACAGTGTCTGCCAGCCGACGACGCCATGCAGGAATACAGCCTTAACTCCGGTGGTGTCGTGACAATAGGTGAAGAACCTCCTGTCACTGTTAAGATAAGCACCTTCGAAGAATATTTAATGCCAAAGCTGTATGTAACAGCATCAACTGTTGCAGACGGCTTTACCGGAACAAGAGCAATAGGTCGTATCGTTGCTTTAACTATTCAATATAGAAGCAAGGAAGGCAAGGACCTTGAGTATGTATTGAGAGGTTTTGTAAGTGCAAGCAGATAAGAAAAAAGGCTTTACAATAGTAGAACTTCTTGTTGGTATAGCGATACTTTCAGTAATCATAGGTATCGTGATTACCATGATGACAAGAGGGGCTTCTAATGTACAGAAGGGCAGTTTTACCGCATTAGCAGCTAATCAGGCTGCCTGGATTTGCTCTGTTATCAGAAATGATATGGCCCGTTCCGACATCTCCAATATAGAGTTTGAAGGTGACGAAGGAAAGATATGGAGCGGCAATAGCACCTTTAAGGTTGCTGTCGAAGGTGGCACTGCTTCATATTCTCTTGAAAAGCGTGGAACCAGGAATAAGGTTTTTGTCAGGAAGTTTGTTGCTTCTAACGGCGGAACAGCCTTTAAGCCTCTTGATAACAAGGTTCAGACTTTTGGTGATGAATACATGACAGATATGACTGTAACGTTAGCCACTGACAGCAGTTATATAATCAACATAACCATGAATGAACCAGGTAAGCGTGAAGATGATGAAGGAAGAGATTTCTTGTGGACAACTGCAATTTATCCGCCTTCACCCAGTGGAATGGAAAAGTATTGGGCTCCTACTGTAGAAAAGCCTGATGAAGAATGATTAGAGAGGATACGAAATGAGACATACAGCAATATGTAGAGGGATTAAACTATATAGTTTGATTTTGGCTGTTATTATGCTCGTTTCATTAACTGGTTGCTGCTCTTCAAAATATAGCTATTTTGTTTACAAGAAAAAGGGTGAATCAGCTTTGATGGCTAAGGATTATAAAAAGGCCCAGAATTACTATTCTATCATCTATAAGAATGAATCAAAGAGCGATGAACCTAATACAGAACGCACTAATTGGGCTTTTTACAGATTAGGCGTTATTGCTGAACTTATGGGAGACGTTAACAGAGCCCGTGGTTATTACTGGGGTGATTCCATAGACGAAGGCTTTTATGCAAATGAAAGACTTATCGGCTGGTATGCGCAGGCCGGTTGGACACGCATGGACGAAACTGATACTCCAAGAACCCTTGATGAAATCCTTGCTGTTGAAGCTACTGAGCCACCGGCAGTTACAGAAGAAGCTCCTGTTGAACGCAAGAAGGAAATCATAGTTCAGAAGAAAAAGCATGTTGTTAATAACAGACCGAGCACTACAGACGTTATTACAAAGACCTATAACCGTTCTGTAACCCAGCCTGCTCCAGGCACTCCAGGACCTTTCAAGGTTTCCTATTAAGTCAGAAAAGCCGTATTGAAATATTTCTTTATTAGTTATAGACTAAATTTATATTAAACATACACAAGGAGTTCCTATGGCTAGAACCGTAAGTCGCTATAAAAGACTTTGTGACGCTTATGATCAGGGCGTTAAGGATTGTATTGAATATCAGAATGAATGCCGTGACTTTGTTCATGAATTAAAGAATTCAATAGTTGAAAGTCTTGGCTGTCGCGAAACAAAGGTTTATATGTTCCCACCAAGCACAGGCTTTGTTCCTGAAGGTGGTCATCTTCACGGTGATGAATTTGATACTGAATTCGGCGAAAATGGAACTGCTGCTATAGGCTTTGCTATTAATGTTAATGGCAAATCTCTGGAAGAAAAATACTTCACCTTCCTCATTGTTTTCAAGAAGACTGGTAAGACTATCACATTCAATGTTGATGATAACAAGGATTTCAAGAATACCCCGGAAGGCGTTAAGGAATTTTGTGACTACTTGTTTAAAGAAGCTGAAAAGAACCTTCTTGGCCGTCTGAAGAACTTCCTGCATTCACCGGAAGATGCTTCAAAGCCAATAGGCTTTCGCGCAATGAGTGAAGATAAGAAATAATTTGGTTTTAAGCTAGGAAAAAGCAATGAATCACGTTGGTTCATTGCTTTTTTTTGTAGCCTTAAGCGCAATCCTATTGTAGAATAAAGCCTGAGGTGTACATATTTGGCTATGACTACGGAAAGCGCAAAATATTCAGGTAATGAAGCTGTAAAAAAGCTTCATGATAGATTGTTCTTAAATACTGCATTATCTGCTTCCCTACGCTTTTTTACCACCTTAAACCTCTTAGCCGGAATATTGATTTTAATTCTAAGACAGCTGCAGTGCTTTTCTAATTCAGTTATTTCTGCTTGGATTATTGCAGGTCTTGTTCTTTCTGTTATATATGGAATTTATTATGCTAAAAGCCATGATGTATCAGAATCAGCATGTGTAGCTGCTATTGATGCCGAAAATTCTGCCGGTGGCCTTTTAATGGCAGAAAATGAGCTGTCAGATAAAAGCTGGGCATTTGCTAGAAAAGGCTTGTATTCCATTCCAGAGATAAATAGAAATCATTCAAAGGAAATACTTTTGTATTTGGTGGCAGTAGCTTTTGCTGTAATCTGCTGCATTGTGCCTTTGCTAAACCTAAGAAAAGCAGACAAAAAAATCAACCTGACCAACAAAATGGCTGAAATTCAAGAAAAGGTAGAGCTTCTTGAAAAGCAGGAAATCATTACTCCTGAAGAAAAGAAGATTCTTGAAGAAGAATTAGAAAAGATAGCAGAAAACTCTGATAAAAATGCACCTGGAATTACCTTTGAAGCCTTGGACCAGTTAAATGAAAAGCTTTGCCATGAAGCTTCAACAGAAATAAAAAAGAGAATATCTGATAACGAACTGCTTAAAAAGCTGGAAACCTTTGCTAAGGATGCCAAACAGAGTGAAGCTGCCAGAGAGGGTAAAGCCAATGAATTGCTTGACCAGCTGAAGAATCTTTTAAGACAATCCGGTATGAGTGAAGACCAGATCAATGATTTCTTAAAGCAGCAGTTTGGTGGCAGCACTGCAGAAAACGGAGTTTCACAGCAGCAGATTGAAAAATATGCAGATCAGCTTGGTGAACAGACTAGAGAAAAGCTTCAGGAAGCTGCAAAAATTGCGGCACAAATGGCTGAACAAAAGCTTATTCCACCAGAATTGGCTGAACAGCTGTCTCAGGAAGCAGCCAATAGCCAGAAGTCTGAAAACCAGCAGGGTGACAATCAAAATGGTGGGGAAGCTGGTAATGCTGAAAGCAATCTTATTGCTGTTCCCTTGAATCAGAATGGTTTGGAACAAGGAAACAATTCAGAACAGGGAAACAGTGCCAATAGTCCTGAAAATGGTCAGCAATTGCCAACACAGGGCACTGCAGCTGTTGGAAGAGATTTGCCGGTAAAGACTCCTCTTACCTTTGGTGACAAGACCTCTGATTATAATGCCAAGTATCATGATGAAGCTTTGCCGGAGGTAAATGCAGAATCTGTTACAGGTGCTGTATCTGTGGGTATTGGTATTTCCGCGCCGCAAACAAGTTCTGAATATTCAAAGACTAAGGCAGTAGAATTAAATATGAATACAAATGGCAATAAGTCTGGCAACAAGACTGTATTGCCCAAATATAGAAATACAGTTAGAAACTACTTTAGTGAATAATATACGGGAGAATATTATGGCTGAAAATAAATTGCTAGGACAGGAAATTGTAAAGAACGCTGCTTCAAATGTGGCAAGGATTCTTTCTGAATTGAACCGCATTCTTGTTGGAAGACCAGAATTACATAAGCTGGTAGTAATTGGGATTCTGAGCCGCGGTCATATTCTGCTGGAAGGCCTGCCTGGTGTTGGAAAGACAGCTTTGATCAAGACACTCAGTGAATTATTCGGACTTAGCTTCAGCCGCGTTCAGTTTACTCCCGATCTGATGCCTGGCGATATTTTAGGAAGCCATATTCTTCAGCAGTCTGCAGATGGAAACAGACAGATGATTTTCCAGCAGGGGCCTGTTTTTACAAATATTCTTCTTGCTGACGAAATCAACAGAGCCTCACCAAAAACTCAGTCTGCCCTTCTTGAAGCAATGCAGGAAAAATGCGTAACCTTGATGGGCACAACAAGAAAGCTTCCGGAACCATTCTTTGTTCTTGCTTCCCAGAACCCAATTGAATTGGAAGGAACCTATGCCTTGCCAGAAGCTCAACTGGACCGCTTCCTGTTTAAGCTGGAAGTAAAATCTGCTGATGTTAATACCTTGAAGACCATTATTACTTCTAGACGCCGTGGAGAACCGCCGCATGCTTCCTTCAAGATTTCTGAAGACGAATTAAAGCAATTGTTTGAAGTCATGGACGGAATTTATTTGCCAGACGCAGTTGCAGACTATATTGCAAGACTCGTTAATGCAACTTCCCCAGCCGAAAAGAATGCTATTAAGGAAGTAAAGGAATTCGTTCAGTATGGTGCTTCCCCAAGAGCTGCTATTGCAGTTGCTGAAGCAGCCAGAGCAGCAGCCTTAATTGACGGTAGACCAAGCGTTGGCTTTGAAGATGTTCAGAAGGTTCTTGTTCCAGCTTTGAATCATAGAATAATACTGAATTATAAAGCAAAGTTTGAAGCTTTGACTCCTGAAATGGTATTAAAGAAAATCCTGGCCAGTGTAAAGGAAACATCTCTTGATATGTAAGAGGAAGCTGGTTTGCTATGAAATTAAATAATAAGTATTTAATCTGTTTTATATTATTATTTTTGTCAGTGGCCGTAATGCCTGTTTTTTCAGCTTCAGATGTGATTGATGTAAACGTATTACCTGAAATGGATTCGTTGAATAATTCTGGTTGTCTTTATGCCGGTTATTCAATAGAAAATAAGACTGACACTAAGATAAGTGTTGAAATGATCCTCAGGTTAGAAAGTAGGGAAAATTCACACAGCACCGCAAAAAAGGTAGAGCTTGGGCCTCATGAAACCAAGGAAGAATACATATATTGTGCTAATACCACAGGCTCCTACAGAAGCTCTGGGGAAATAAACTTTTATGTAGATGGTATCAGAGAGTATCATGAATTTGTTAGCGGTAGACGCTCTACATCTTCTTCTGTAAGCGTTCTGGTTGATAATAAGATTTCTAATATTGATAGTGATAAGCTTTTTGAAGCTAAGAAGAAATATTCCTATGGTTCAAACAGCTTTACTGCTTGTTATTACAAAAATAATATTGAATTACTTCCAACCAACTGGGTTGCATATTCTCAATATGGAATGCTGATGTATCATGATTCTACCTTTAAATCCATGCCTGAAGCTGTTCAAAATGCAATAATGGATTATGTAAGAGCCGGTGGTCATCTTGTTATTATCGGTGAGGTCGGTTTTCCAGAAGAATTAAGAAATATTTCCGGAAATCTTTCAGTTGGTATCGTAATGAAAGGCTCATTAGGTTTTGGCGGACTGATGTATTTAAAGAATAACATCTTTGATTCTATTATTCCTTATGTAGAAAAGGAGCAGAATAGAAGTTATTCAAATAATAGAAGAACTTATAGAAAAGAGCCGGCCGGAGTTATTCCTGAGCCTATACAAAAAGCTTTTAAGGGCAATATTAAAGCTGGAACAGAAGGAGCTGATTCTGAATCTGAAAATAAACCAAAACCCAATATAGAAGCTGATAAGCTTTTGTCGGCTTTGAACGACTTCGTTTCTAACGGTAATGTTAAACGTTTTAGCGAAGATGATTTCAGAGCCACTAATGTATTGAATGAATACAGAGATAAGTATGACAGAATGTCTTCACACTCTTTACTTGGATACTTGGTTGTTTTCTTTGCAATAGTATTAGGACCTTTGAATTATTGGATTCTTAATAAATACGATAAAAAAATACTGGTATTTGTTACAACTCCTGTAATTGCTTTGGCATGCTGCCTTTTGGTTTTTGGCTATGACTTGATTTTTGAAGCATGGCGATTTGATATATTCAGGCAGTCGATAACGATTTTGTATCAGGAAGACAATACTGCGATAACCAGCGGTGGTGAAGTATTAATCTCTGGCAGAAGCCGCAATAACTGTCTTGAATTCCCACTTGGTAGTGTTGTTATTCCTTATACAGGTAGCAAAGAATTTGAAACAGGCAGTTCTTTGTTAAGGGAAGTCAGACTTGAAAACGTCCAGAAATATACTGAAAACTGGATAAGGGCTAAGAAACCATTAGCTTTGGCCGCTACTACAGTAAAGCAAAGCCGTGCCAGACTTGAAATCAAGAAGGTCGGTGACAGCATTGAAGTATTGAACGGTCTTGGTGCAGATGCCAAGGATGTTTATCTTGTATCTGATGATGGACAGAAGCAATACTATTTTTCTAAGATCAAATCAGGTGCTGTTGCTCGTCCAGACCGCACAGAAAGGTATGTTATATCAAAATTAAAGCATACAGGCTTCAGTAATAACTATAACGTTGCAAGAGAAGCTACTAAAGCTGTTCTTTTGGCCGGTGAATATACAGCCTTACTTGAAACAGACCCATTCATGGCACAGGAAATAGATTCTAAGGCAACCATACATGAATTGGGCTGCATTGTTATTGGCAAATACAAGGGGAATAGAAAATGATACTTACAGTCAGGCATTTGAAAAAGAGATTTGATAATTGTGTTGCTGTTAAGGACCTTTCATTTACCCTTCAGACAGGTGAAATAACCGGCTTTGTAGGCCCAAACGGCGCAGGTAAGACTACTACCATGAGAATCCTGGCAACCATCGATCAATGCACCAGCGGTTGGATTGATATAGACGGTGTTTCGGTTCTGGAATATCCTGAAATAGCACGTCAGAAAATAGGCTATGTTCCTGATTCTCTGCCATTGAATAATGACATGACCATTCATGAATACCTGGATTTCTTTGCCAGAGCCTATGGTTTAAAAACTCCAAAGCGTCAGGAAACTGTTCAGCAGCTTGAAGAATTCACTAACCTGACCGGCATTAAGGAAAAAATGATTGATTCTCTTTCTAAGGGTATGAAGCAAAGAGTTTCAATAGCGAGAGCTCTTATCAGTAACCCTGATTTCATTCTTATGGACGAACCTGCAGCAGGCTTGGACCCTAGAGCTAGAATTGAATTGAGGGAATTGCTTAAGGTTCTCTGCGAACAGGGAAAAGGTATTCTCATCAGCTCACACATTCTTAGCGAATTGTCAGAAATATGTACTTCAACAATAATTATCGAAAAGGGTGAGCTGTTAAAATCAGGCAAAATCGAAGATGTTGTTGAAGAAGTCGCAGGCGATAATAAGAGAATTTTGCAGATAAAGACACTGGCACCAGATGAAAATCTGGCTAAGAAGCTGATTGTAGACCAGTTTGTTTCTAATATGAAGGCTACCGGTTGTTCCATTAGCTTTGAATATTCAGGAACAGATGAACAGGCCTGTGATATGTTGGCAACCATGATTAAAGACGGGGCACGCATAATAGCATTTGGCTTCAAACAGCAGAACCTCGAATCTGTCTTCATGAACGTTACAAAAGGTGATGTACAATGAAATCATTTGCAATAAAATTTGATGACAGTCTTAATGCAATTCTTGTAAAAGAACTACGACAAACTGTGCGTGGTAAGTTTTTGTGGAGCACCTTTTATCTTTTCCTGGCAATAATGGTTATTATTATTGGTCTGTCTTTGGCAGAAGGCGGGAATAATAATGGTGACGACGTAATGAACTTTCTTTTTGCCATATTGTATTTTGCCTGTTTCTTCCTTGTTCCATTATATGTAGGTAAAAAGGTAAATACAGAAAAGAACGACGGAATGAATGAACTGCTTTCCATTACAACAATGACGCCGAAATCTATTGTATTGGGAAAGCTCCTTTGCGGTCTGATTATCATAACAATGCTTTATTGCGCGTTTATGCCTTTTATGTCTTTGACTCTTTTCATGGGTGGCGTAGACGTTCATGAAATGATAATTGCCACAATACTCAGTTTTTCCTTTTGTATCCTGGCAACTCTTTTTCAGATAGGTATTGGTCTGGAAGCCTTAGGTGTTGCTGCTTTAGGCGTTGCTGTTAAAATTATTGGGGTTGTTATTCAGATATCCTTATTCAGCGCTTCTATATCTTTATGTATGGAAGCACTGAGAGGTAAGGTCGTTGAAAGCTATTGGGCTTTGCTGGGTTGTCTTGTGGCTGAAGCTGTTGTTGGATTGATTATATTCGCAACCTCTGTTTCGTTCCTGCAGCCTGATACTTCAAACAAAAGCTATTCAATGCGCAAATACCTTACGGTGTTATGGTTTATTGCAATAGGTCTGATGTTTATCAAGCCAACTTTATTGGAAGAAATAATTGTTGTGTTAACAATAATTATACTTTATGTTTCCGGTAGTTATTTAAGGGAACCAGAATACTATTCGGAACGAGTTGTTAAGCTTATTCCAGGGAACCCAACTGACAGATTCCTGAAATTCCCGCTTTACACTGGTATGGCAAACGGCTTTGTATGGGTAGCTTTGATTACTGTGCTCAGTGCTATAGTTGCAAGTGCTGTTGGCTATTTTAGCGGTAGTACTATAACTCCGATTATGAGAAGTCGCGACAACTTTGCCGGAGTATTCTTCACTATAATTGCTACATTTAATGCTTATGGCCTGTTTGCTAATTTCATTAGAAAGACTTTTTGGAAAAACTTTTCCAGAAGTGCGACTATTATCATAGGGATTATTATTTATCTTGTTATTGGTTGGTTACCTTTGATACTGATAAATGTTTTCTGGCGTTATAATGCATTTGACTCAAGAACCATCATGACATGGGTTAATCCTGTTTTTGGTCTTATGGAAGGGGAAATTGGAACTGCAATGGTTGTTAGTTTCCTTTTGTTGGCTTTAGCACTGGTTTTAAATAGCAGAGCTTTGCTAAGACAGATCAAGGATTATTACACTATGACTGCTTACGGAGATGAGGAAGAAAGGCAATAAGCTTTGAGTAAGGACCTGAGAAAAATATTAGAGGCTGCAGAGCTTTCTGGGCAAAGATTCCACCTGAATCTTTCTTCCAGATTTCTTGGCGCTCAGGGTGGTGGAAGGTTTGGCAATAAAACAGGTCAGTCCCTGGAATTTGTTGAACATAGAGAATACCAGCCCGGTGACGATATACGTCATCTGGACTGGAGTGCTGCAGCCCGTTCTGATAAGCTTGCAATAAAGCTATTCAGGGAAGAAATAACACCTCACATTGATATTTTTATAGACCTTTCTTCTTCAATGGCTGTTTTTGAATCAAAAATCGATGCTATGACTGCATTGGTAGCCATTCTGAATAAAGCATCAGCAAATTCTGGTTTTTCCTGCGATAACTGGCTAGTGAAGGATATGTGCAGAAGAGTAGAGCCTGCCTCACTTCCCATCGAAAAATGGCCGGATTTCGATGCCGACTATAAGGGAAATACAGGAAGAACTATCGGTGATTTCCCACCAAAGCTGAGAAGTGGCGCTGTCAGGTTTATCATCAGCGACTTGTTCTGGAATCAGGAACCACTGAGTGTTTTAAGCAAAATTTCAGATGGCGCTGCTGCTACTGTGGTAATTCAGATTGTTGCCAAAAACGATATTTCACCGGATATCTATGGAAATATGCGTGTGATTGATTCTGAAAGCGGTGAAGCCTTGGAACTTATTTGCGATGACGCTTTGCTGGCCGACTATCAGGCTAACTTTGAACGACATCGCCAGTATTGGAAGGAATGCTGCACTAAGACTGGTGCATTATTCTGTTTTATGACGGCAGAGGACCTGTTAAAGGATTTTATGCCGGATGAATTGATTAGAAATGAAATTTTGATTTCTCGGGGTTGATATGCCAATATTCACAAATCCTGCAGCAATATGGGGAACTCTGATATTCCTTGGACTGATAGCTGTATATTTATACAGACGACGTTCAAGAAATTACGTTGTGTCCTCTTTAATGTTTTTTGCAAAATCAAAAAGCACTGCTGAAGGCGGACAAAAGATTAACAAGCTGCAGTTGCCGCTTATATTCTTTATTGAATTTTTAATTCTTTTGTTCTTTATATTGGCTATCGCAAATCCAATGAGTCTCCAAAAGGGGCAGCTGATACCAATAACAGTTGTATTAGACGATTCCATATCTATGATAGCAGGTGGGCAGGGATTTTCCCCTCGCAGTCAGGCAGCCAGGTTCCTGGAAGAACAACTGTTTTCTGAAAAAATGTATAGAATAACAATGGTAAAAGCGGGTAGGGTTCCTACTATCATTGGAAAACGCGATATGGCAGGAATAGAAGCTGTTAAGACACTGCAGAACTGGGAATGCCATTCTGCCTCCACTGATATTAATGAAGCTGTTGCCCATGGTATTAATGTAAGCAGTGAAGATGCTGTTGTTATCGTTGTTACAGATCATCCAAAAGCTGATTCCGGTAATGAGAATATTAAATGGCTTTCTTTTGGTAAGCCCTTGGAAAATATGGCTATTACTGCTGCCCATAGAAGTGCCAGCGGTCGTGTTGATAGATGCTTTTTTGAATTTTCAAATTTCTCAGACCAGCCCAAAGAGCTTGATGCAGAAATTGTTGATATGAGTTCTGGAAATTTAATTGAAAGGGTTTCTGGAAAAATAGAAGCAGGTTCATCACGCAGGGCTATTTTGAAGATTAGTGACCAGCGTGCTCCTATAAAAGCAGTAATAAAGAATGATGCCGTTGATTATGATAATGAAGCTGTTCTGCTGCCTGTTATAAAAGACAAGGTTAAGGTAGCTATAAAGCTCAGCGACAGTAATCTTGCAAATGCCGTCAAAAAGGCTGTGAAAGCTACAGAACTTTCTGTTATTACTGACTCAGAACCAGATCTGTTAATTTGTGATAATACTTACACTGCAAATCTTCAGCCACAGTTGGTAAAAATGGTCATTTTCAATGCCTCAGAACCGGCTTATATCAGAAATATCGCAGTAAATGGCGGCGAACACCAGATTACTGCTGATTTACCAGAGGTTGATGCCATGTGGGCAGTTGATACTGCCATAAAGCCAAGAGGTGAAATACTTGTGGCTGGCGGCCAGATTCCATTAATCTGGTTGGAAAATGACAAAAGCTATTCAACAGTTGGAATGAATTTTTCCTATGCTAATTCAAACCTTCATCAATCCAATTTTTGGCCAGTTTTGTTCTATAACGTAGTTGATTGGACCTCACAGAAGCTTGCTGGCCCGTCTAACTCTAATTTCCGCTCTGGCAGCAGAATTGAAATTTATACTGATAAAGCTCTGGATAACGTTTCGATTACTAATAAAGTGCAAAAAGATAAAGTGGAACAATGCAGCGTTCAAAATGGAAGAGCTGTTTATGTTGCCGGAGAAAGCGGTTTATATGAAATTTCTGCAGGCGATAAAAGCTACAATATTTCTATAAATCTTTGTTCATACGAAGAATCTGATTTAACAAAAGCCGCTTATGACGTTAAATTGTCTGATATAGTTTCTGATGAAAATATGAGCCATTTTGAAAATGTTAAGTGGTGGTTCATTATTCTGGCCTTCATTTTGATGCTTGTCCATCAGTGGCTTATTTCCAAGGGGAGGTCGGGCTATGCTTTCTGAACCTCATTGGCTGTTATTCCTGTTGCCTTTATTCTGGCTTGCATACAGCTTCAGACCCGAATCTAAAAAGCTATTCATTCTAAGGATAGCTCTGATAGTAGTGTTGAGCTTCGCTTTGGCCGGGCCTTCAATTAAAATCAGCGGTAAGGAAGGCGTTGTTGTCGTAGTTGCAGATAGAAGTTCTTCCATGCCTAAGAATCAGGATAAGCGTATAGAAGAAACTGTAAGCTTTCTTAGAGAAAAGATGCCCGAAAACAGTCGTTTGGGGCTTGTATCATTCAGTGATAAGGCAAAGATAGAGTTTAGCCCGACAAAGAGTGAAGCCTCTGCTCTTTCACTGGAACAGCATCCGGATGCTTCTAATCTTGCAGACGGCATAGACCTGGCTCTTTCATTGATCCCTGAAGAAATGTCAGGAAGAATCATTGTTGTTTCTGACGGTCTCTGGAATGGCAACACCCCCAATGAACCAGCTATGCTAGCCTTAAACAGGGGAATTCCTATTGATTATAGATACAATGGAAGAGAAATCATAAGTGATCTGGCTATTTCATATCTTCGCGTTCCACCTGTATTAGAGCCAAAGGAACCGTTTATTATGAAGGCTGGTGTTGTTTCACCTATTGCCCAGGAAGTCAATTTACAACTTTCTGATGGTAAAAATGCAATTTTTAATACGAAAAAATACCTGAAACCAGGTTTGAATGATTTAATCCTCAGTCTTTATGCTCCACAGAACGGCATCTCTAAGTATGTTTTGAAGGTTACTGGCGCAGGTGAGGATTCTGTTCCTGAAAACAATGTTGCTCAGACTGTATCAATGATAAAAGGCATGAAACCGGTTCTTGTTGTTTCAGGTTCTAAGCTGTCTACAATGCATAGATTCCTTGTTAATAACAGGGTTAAATCTGTAGAAATGCAAGCTAATGAGTTTTCATGGAGAATAGAAGACCTGGCCGGCTATTCTGCAGTAGTATTAGAAAATGTTCCAGCCAACAGTCTGGGCTTTAGCGGTTTACACAATCTGGCAGCCTGGGTAAAGCACATGGGTGGCGGTTTGCTAATAACTGGTGGCAAGAATTCTTTCGGCACCGGTGGTTATTATCAATCTCCATTGGAAGAAGCATTGCCAGTTTCTTTGGAAATGCGCAGCGAATGCCGCAAGATGAGCATTGCTATTGCCATTGTCTTAGACCGCTCCGGAAGTATGTCTATGCAGGTTAAAGGCAGAACAAAGATGGAACTGGCAGACCTTGCTGCTGCTGCTTCCCTTGATCTGCTGGCGCCGATGGATGAATTTGCACTGTTCGCAGTTGATACTGAGCCTCATGTAGTTGTTCCATTGCAGTCTGTAAGTGATAAGGCTAAGTGGTGTAACGACATTCTCACTGTAAAGTCCATGGGCGGTGGTATTTATGTATATGAAGGCATCAAGGCAGCCTATGAAATGCTGAAGGAAGCCAAGGCTAAGACAAGACATATTATTCTATTTGCTGATGCCTGTGACTCTGAAAAGCCAGGAACCTACTGGGAGTTGCTTGATGAAGCTAAAAAGCATGATATTACTCTTAGCGTAATCGGCTTAGGCAGAGAAACAGACCCGGATGGCCATTTGCTTACCAAGATTGCAGAAGCAGGCAACGGACGTTGTTTCTTCACAGAAGAAGCAGAAGACCTGCCAAGATTGTTTTCTCAGGATACCTTTATGGCTGCAAAAAGCACATTTGTTGAAGAAAAGCAGAATATCAAATCCTCTATGGGTTTGCAGACCTTTACTGGCTATGATTCAAACTTCAATTCTTCTGTTGATGCTTATAATATATGCTATTTGAAGCCAAATGCTTCACAGATTATTACTGCTGATAATGATGAAAAATCACCAATTCTGGCGGCCTGGCAGTATGGCTTAGGTCATGTAGCCTGTTATACTGGTGTCTTAGACAAGGATATGGGTGGGGATTTCCTGAAAACAGAAGCCTGTGCTCAGATTCTTAGCGGTATCACAAACTGGATTGCCTTTGATGATAGAGATTCTCTTGACCAGCTTATGGTAACTCAGAAAATTGAGCATGGCAAATGGTCTGCTTTTCTTAATCTCGACCCAGAACGTGTTAGGGATCCGTTCTCTAATACGCCTACCTTTGAAATAATAGGCGCAGATAATGGTAAGGAACCTTTCCATTATTCTATGAAGGCCAACTGGGAAAGTGCTGACAGACTTTCTGTAAGCTATCAGCTTCGTGGCAATGAAGTAATTTCTGCGTTACTGAGCACAGATAAAAATCAGCAACTCCGCTTAGCACCAGCCTGTCAGATTTATTCCCCTGAATTTTTGCCTCAGACGAACAGAAACGGTGAAGCAGAGCTTAAAAAGCTTGCCAACACCACTGGCGGCAGAGAACTTATTGATTTAAACTCTGTTTGGTCTACAATGCCTTCTGTTTATCAATATAAAGATGTTTCTAATTTACTTTTTGTGTTAGCATTACTTATCTTCCTTCTTGAAGTTGCTGAAAGAAGAACTGCAATTTTAACAATAATTATTGCCAAATTAAGGAAAATCAGTCTCGGGGTTAAGTTTGCAAAACCTGTTGCAGAGCCTTTGCCTGTTGAAGTAAAGGATTCTGGCAGCAAAACCTTGAAGGAGGCTGCTCCGTTGGTTGGTAATAAGCCTGAAGCTTCTGATTCTAAGCCTCAGGAGGTTGCAGAAAAATCGAATGTTCTCAGTGCGCTTAAGGCCGCAAAGAAAAATGCAGACCGCCGCACTGGCAAGGATTAATAATAGGATAATACTATGACTTTACAAGAAATTTTGGCTTCAGCCATGACTAAGAACACTTCAGACGTTATTTTGACAACAGGTAGACCACCAATGCTTAGAATAAATGGCAGTCTGACTCCTGATGGTTCAAGCCAGCTTACTGACAGTGATCTTCAGAAGTTGATTTATTCTGTGATCAATGAAGAACAGAGAATTGAATTTGAACAGCATAACGAACTTGATTTGGCTATCGAATTTCCAGATTCTGGCAGATTTCGTGTAAACGTTTTCAGACAGATGGGCAATATTGGTGCTGCTTTGAGACCAATCATGAGTCGTATTCCAACTCTTGAATCACTTTCTTTGCCATCTTCTGTTAAGGATTTTTGTAATCTTCCAAGCGGTCTTGTTCTTGTAACCGGCCCGACAGGCAGTGGTAAATCTACTTCACTGGCTGCCATGATTAACCATATTAATCTTAACCGTCGCTGTCACATTATTACTGTTGAAGACCCGATTGAATTTGTTCATCAGCACAAGCTTTCCGTTATTGAACAGCGCGAAGTCGGCAGAGATACTGAAACCTACACTGCAGCTCTGAAATATGTCTTGCGCCAGTGCCCGGATGTTATCCTTATCGGTGAAATGCGCGATCTGGAAACTATTGCTGCTGCTATTACAATTGCAGAAACTGGTCACCTCGTTTTTGCTACATTGCACACCCAGTCTGCTGCAAAGACCATCGACCGTATTATTGACGTATTCCCACCATATCAGCAACAGCAAATTAGGGCTCAGTTAGCAACAACACTTAAGGGTGTTATTTCACAGATTCTTCTGCCAAAGCAGGACGGTTCCGGTCGTGTAGCAGCTAGAGAAATAATGGTAGTCAATTCTGCTATTTCAAATCTTATTCGTGAAGGTAAGGTTTATCAGATTCCAACAGCTATCCAGACTGGCACTGCCATTGGTATGGTTTCTATGGAACAGTCTCTTACGCAGCTTAAGAATGACGGTATTATTTCTAACGAAGTATATCAGACCAGGGCTCGAAGCAGTGCTGGTTCAGGCAACACTGCAACCTCTGCTCAAGGCGGAAGTGCTTACGGACAAAGTGCTGGCAGTTCCTACGGCAGTGGCGCAACCTATGGTAGCGGTGCAACCTATGGCTCCTACGGTGCTCAGAAATAATAGTGAGGCTAGTCATGGAAATTACTGTTGATTTAATTAAGCATCTTCCACTGTTTTCTAAGCTAAATGACGAAGAAATTGCTGCAAGTCTTCAGATTTTCAAGCTCATAGAACCAGACGAACCGAACTATCGTATTTTTGAAGAAGGCCAGACTGGAGATTCTCTGTTCCTTATTCTCAAAGGCCAGGTCGAAATACAGAAGGTTATTGATAAAGAAGCTGGAACTAGCAAGATTCTGGCTATCCTTCCAAGCGGTTCAATTTTTGGGGAAATGGCTCTCCTTACTGGTGAAACCCGTTCTGCTGCCGCTGTAATGCGCGGCGTTAACGGAAAACTCATCAAGGTTGAACGTGATGACTTCATGGAATTCATGTCTACTAATTCACATGTTGCTTCTTTGTTGCTTGGAAGCCTTGTAGGCAGTTTGTCCGACCGTCTGAGAGCCACAAGCAATGAAGTTGTTACTCTTTACGAAACTGGTAGAATTATTGGGCAGTCTACAAATTACAACGAAATTGTTACTCAGATTCTTGATAGGATGATTAAGGCAACTGGTGCTTCTGCAGGCTTTGTAATGATGTGGAATAATATTGTTGAATGCTTTGAATGCCAGTGCGGTTTGCCTGAAAAACCACCAGTATGTGCTTTACAGGGTGGCAGTCCACTTAGCAACTATTGGCGTAACCTTGATTTACCGGCAACCCCAGAAATGAATGAAGATTTTGTTGGAACTCAGGAGCTTGGCTTTGGAATGGCTGATGTTATATATGTTCCACTCAAGGTTTTTGAAGAAGATCCAAGTCGTGGTTATGAACGTGTAAAACGTGTTGTTGGCGTGGCTGTTCTTGTAAGTAATGCTCAAAAGAACTTTACTTTGCAGAAGATCACACTTCTTCGCGGTATTGCAGACCAGGTCAGCCAGGCAATTGCCAATACAAAGCTGATGCAGGAAAACGATTCCCGCCGCGACTTCAATCAGGTATACGTATCAGCAGATTTCTAACACATAATGTTTGGTTGTGAATTCTTTCTCAATGCTTGAATTATTAGAATTAGTGTTCTTGCTATATTTGAAGTATTGTTGTAGAATATGCGGACTCATTTTTGAAAGGGTAGTTTAATATGAATCTTCAAAAGGGATTTATCTGTAAAATATTAGTATTGTGTGCTTTTGTAGCTGTTTGCTTCACCGGCTATTGTGATTCTGATTCTGCTATGGCTTGCAAATGTAATGCACCATTAAAGCTATTTTATGCAGAAGTTAATCCATTAGATTCATATTCCGGCTTCATGGCCAAGACCTTTAAAAAGAGAGTTGAAGACCTGTCACACGGCGATATTATCGTTGAAATAATCGCAAATGGTGGTTTGGGTAACGATGACGAAGTTCTGAAATCAATCGTTATGGATGAAGGTCCTGATATCGTAAGAGTTAGCGTTTCTTACCTCCAGGATTATGGCGCAAATAAAGCAGCAATGCTTTCTACACCATATGTTTTCAACAGCCATGACCACTATTTCAAGTTTATTGATTCAGACCTCAGCAAAGAATGCCTTAACGAATTGGCTGAAAATAGCAGTACTTTCAGGGGCCTGGCTTTTTACGAAGAAGGCTTTAGAAATTTCTTTTCTGTAAAGGAAATTACTAGTCTTAAGGATATCGAAGGTATGAGAGTTCGTGCTCCATACGGTGCTTATGCTGAAGACCTGATGAAGAATTTGAATGCTACATGTGTAAGAATTCCTTTCACCAGCCTGTCTCAGGCCTTCTATAAGGATTTGATAGACTGTGCAGAACAGCCAGTTGTGAATTATTACAGCAACAAGCTGTATTCCTGGGCTCCATATTTAATTCTTGATGAACATGTTCTTGCGTTGAGTGAAATAGCTATCAGTTCCAAGACTTGGAACTCACTGACTCCAGAACAGCAGAATATACTTACAAGAGCTGCAAACTACATTCAGAGAGTTAACAAGGTTACTATTAAAACCGCAGAAGCAGAAACAATCAATGAATTGAAGAAAAAAGGCGCTTTCATAACTGCTATTGATAATATCGATAGCTGGAAACAAAAATGTTCTGAACTTATTGCTAAGACTACAAAGGCTTATTATAATCTGTATCAGAATGTTATTGAACTTGATAAATAACCAAGAAAAATTGTTATAATAAATAAGAAGGAGATAAATATGAGAAAATTGTATTTGTTGGTATTAGCTGGTGCATTATGTTGTGGTGCTTGCTTTGCAGCAGGTAATTCTCGTATTACTCTTAATGACGGCACTACAATATTCGGTAAGATTATAGGTATGAATGACGGCTTTTATTCTATACATACAGACGCTATGGGTGATATAAAAGTAAATTCCGACAACGTCAGAGAAATAACCTATGGTGATTCTGGAAGCAATAATTCCAATTCCAGACAGATGAATATTCTTGATGGCTCTTCTAAGCGTTCTAACAATAATAATTCTGGTAATTATGGCTCAGGTAATAATTATTCCCAGCAGCAACAGGATATCACCACAAAGGTTCAGTCTATGATGATGAACGAAAACTTTTTGGAAAACCTTATGCAGCTTGGGAGTTCCCCTGAAATGCAGAATATTCTCAATGATGAAGAAATCATGAATGCCATCTCCAGTGGCGATTACGATTTCCTCATGAACAGCTCTAAAATGGGCGACTTGATGAATAGTTCCGGTATTCAGGATATTCTTAACGATTTACAGTAAATAAAAGTATTATAAATATAAATTTGGGGTGATTATGCTTAGAAAAATCCTATTATCATTGGTAATGATTTTAGTTTTCTCTGCAAATCTAAATGCGGGGGAAATTTACCGCAGTATAAACGATAGAGTAAACTTGAAGCAACGCTACATGGACTTGAAGAGCTTTGCTTATCTTATTACAGAAAAGCAGAGATGGAGTCTTATTATAAGCTCTGACGTCAGCGTTCCTCAAAAAGAACTTGTTGGGAACACCATAAAGGAAGTACTCGATAATTACTGCAAAAATTCAGAATTTGGCTGGCGTTTTGTTGGTGGCTGTCTTTATGTTGCCAATGACCGTGAACTTACAACCTTTTTCCAGCAGCTTCCTATATTGGAAACACGTCTTCCGGATTATAACCACACTAATGCCGTTTATAGCGGTTACTTCAAGAGCATAGACCTTTCAATGCTCTGCATGTTTCTTAGCTCTCTTTCTGGAACTCAGATTCGTGTAGCTAACGGCTTTGAACCAAGCATTATGATGCGTGTTAGTGAAATGCCGTGGAAAAGAGTTCTGCTGGCTATTGTTCATTTGAACAGATTTAAACTGACAATTTCTGATTATAGTGTTTTGATTTCTCCAGAAAAATCTACTTTTTAAGTTAAATAATCGTAAAGTGCTGCCGATACGGTGAGCATGAAAAAGTCAGTATATCTATTAACAAGCTTAGTGGCTGCAGGTTTCCTTCTTGTTGGTTATTGCTGTCCGAACTGCGATGGCCCAAGACCTTATTCTGATCTTGCCACATATAAGCGTTTGCCAATGGCAACCAGAACCGAAAGTCTTATAAAGGCTGGCGAAGACTTATTCCTGCGCCGTCGTTATGAGGATGCAAAGTCTGTATTCAAAATGGTTTTGGATATGGATAGCAGCAATATGGATGCCAGAATATGGATGTCAAAAGTTAATCATGCTCTGGATCAGGAGCAGAATGAACGAAATAAGAAGGCCCTTTTTGATAAATGGGGTCATTTGACACCAGTTGATAAGATATACCAGAACTGGCATTGGGGCCCTGAAGTCGGACATTTTGAAGTTCGATATTCTGAACCCAAGCCTTATGTTCCTGCAGTAAGAAAATTCAGACCCAAGGCAACCGACAAAGAAATACAGGAAGCGTTGCAGGCTTACAAAAAGTCTGCAACTGCTGAAAACGCATTTGAACTTGCTATGAGATATTGGTCTCAGCGCAAGAAATCAGATGCCATTAAATATTATCTTGAAGCAGTTGACCTTGATGCTCAGATTCTCGGCAATGACGACGAATACATGCTTTCAATGATCAGTGAAGAATTGGAAGCTAAGCGTGAAAAAGGGAATCTGACAGCTGATGAATATCTTACATATGGTAGACTTGCTCTGCTCCAGGGCAATCAGATGGATGGTATCAACAGTGTAATTAAGGCTAGCGTTATTGATAAGAAGCTGAAGAAAACCGCTACCAAGGTATTGGATGATTATGTGTCGAAAGCTTCTGTAGAAGACCTGGCCGGACTACCAGCTGAAATATACAGCTTCAGACAGGCTTATGTTTTCGACAAGGATAAAGACTCTGTTTACATGAGAATTATCTTAAGTCCGAGAAACAAAAACCAGCTTGTTCCGATTGATACTACAATCCCTGCTTCCTATACCGGTGATATCAGTATAGTTTCAAATAAAGACCTGCTTTTTGCTTTCGGAAAGCCAGTGCTTGGTGATTCAACAAGATTGTATCTTGTTTTACCAGAAAAGGCTGGTGATTTCCCTGAATACGAAGTAAAGCTGATTATCAGCTTGAATCGTGGTCAGGATGCAGAATCAGGTATTGAACTTTCTAACTATTCTTTGCCACCAGAACAGGATGACAACTGGAGTTTCATTATTTCTTCCGAATTTAATAACACAGAAGGCACATTAGTCGGGAATTACGAAAAGATTGATAAGGGAGTTAGAGTTTCTGGCTATCATCTGGGTTCGTCAGAAGGAAAGGGACCGTATATTAATTTCAGTCAGTATAAAGAATCCCTGCCTAAGACGGCGAATATCTGGAAGATAATCGAAAATAAAGAAGATGAAATGAGCCTCTTCTGACAAAAAGCCTCTGACAAGACATGTCAGAGGCTTTTTATATTTATTGATTTTATTTTGGAACTTTTAAATTTTATGCTAGTCTAATCATTATGTAAGTGCAAACTTGCATTCTTGAAAATTCAGGTTATATTATTAAAAAATTCAAACAGGGGGTGGCTATGAAAAGGCTTAACATTTTGCTTTCTGCCTTAATCTTGACCTCTTCTTTGCCTGTACTTGCAGATTTCTGCACTAACTGCGGAAAAAGCATGCCAAATGATGCAAACTTCTGCCCAAGTTGCGGTTCTGCATCTAACGGAGCTTTTCAGTCTGCTGAACCTGAAAAGGTTACGGCTAGCGAAGCATCAAGTGAGAATACTATAGCACAGGCAACTGCTGCAGCTATTGATCCAAATCTTGCTGCCGACAATGCCGCTTTGACTGATTACAACTTCATCAATAAGATAGAAGAATATATGGCTAAGGCAACTGGTAATGTGGCATATAGTCAATGTCAGGAATTGAGACGTCAGAACGATGCAAAGCTTCAGAATATGAATAAGAATTATCTGAATTTCAGCATCTATAGACGCAAAATGCATGATTTGCATATCGCAAAGCTTGATGCGCTTGATAGATATCTTGAAGCCAGAAAAGCCTCTGAACGTGGTAGTGATGTTGCCCGTTTCAAGGCCCAGATGAACAAGGAGCTCTTCATTATTGATAAAATGAATGAAGCCATCGATATGCTTCTTACCGGTGGTAATACTCTTGTAAATCTTAACAAGGTAGAAGATATTGAAAAGCGTGTTAAAAAGACTACTGCAAACTATATTGTAACTTCTCAGTATCTTACTCTTGGTAATGTCAGAGTAAAACGCAATGAACCAATCTGGATAGAAGACGTTTCCGGCGCTTCTGCAAGAGTTCATCATATGGGCTCAGGCGCTGGTGATGAACCAGCCAGTGGTTATGTTTCTGTCTATGATCTGGAAAAGAGAAGCAACTGGGTTGCTGATTCAGCCTTCTTCTATTCTGCTCCTGCCGGCACAACTGTTGTTTATACTCAACCTGTAAAACCACAGCATGTAAGTGTCTTTGTTTGGGACGGTGTTTATCCGTATAGCCGCTGGCATCACAGACCAATATTTGGTCCTCCGCCTCACGGTCCACATCATGGTCCTCATGGCCCAGGTCCTCACGGTGGTCCTCATCACGGCCCGGCCCCGGCTCCAAAGCCAAGACTAAGAGCCGGTATGTATCATTGATTCCACCAAATAGGCTGCCAATACCCTCGGCAGCCTATTTCTTTTGTGTGACATAAACCTGAAAGAAGCAAACGCCGAAACAGAAAAAGCCAAAGTAGAAACCAAATTAGCCAAGGCTGAAACAGAAAAAGCTAAAGCTGATGCTGAAAAATCTAAAGTCGAAGCTGAAAAGTCCAAGGCCGAAGCTGAAAAATTCAGGTTGTTATACGAACAACTTCAGGCAAATAAGAAATAGCCGGGCATAAAGGTAAATATTAAAATTTTGTAATATTGCCTCCATTTATTTTCTATAAGATTACACTTCTAATAAAATAGCTGTGACTGGTGATTGTGACTGTGGTCTGCTGACTTTAGCATAGCAGTAATTTTCTTGGTGGAAGCACAAACCCTCTAATACCGAGGCTAAAAAAATGGCCTGCTCGGCTGTTTATCCGCTCCTATCCTGCTATTCGTTGTAAAAAACTTATGCTTTTTGCCTGTTGATTGCTAGCTGACTTTCGCATGGCAGTGATTTGCTTGGTGGAAGCACAAACCCTCTAATACCGAGGCTAAAAAATGGCCTGCTCGGCTGTTTATCCGCTCCTATCCTGTTATCCGTTGCTTAAGCTTTTCTGGCTTTTAGATGCTGGTGGGCCTGGAAAGCGAAGGTAGCGAGGTTGGTCTCGCGGTTCGGCTGGATGCTTCCATCGTAGACCATGTCTACAAACGGGATATGGCCGCGGGCATAGACTTTAAGAATAGCACTGGCAACTGTGCTCGGCATGCATGTAAATGGCATTGCGTTGATAACACCGTCAAAGCAGCCGTCATGCATGAAGGCCAGTGTTCCACCGATACTCAGGATACTTTCACCGTTAATATGGTTAGAGAAGGTATCTCCAACAGATTCAAGGATATGCTTGGTTGAGTGATCGCGTCTGCTCTTCAGTATCTTGCTGAATGGCTGCATCAATAGATTGGAAACCACAGACTGATAGCTAAATACTGCATAGGCAGTAGCTGCGTTTTTGATATTCTTGAAGCTCTTTTCGTCTTTCAAGGCATCCAGTGCGTAGCCGAGGCTTGTGTCTGCTGTATAAGAAATCCATTCGGAAATAGATGAAATATAGCCTTCACAGCCAAGCTCCTCAAGCTTTCTCAGCAGGAACTGATTGCTTTCCTGATGGACTCTTACAAATATTTCACCAACAATACCTACAAGCGGTTTTTCAACATCAACTGTTTCTATTGCTTCAAAGGCTTTGGCAGCTTTTTTTGAGGCTTTCAGCAGTAACAGGTCGCCACCGGCTTCAATTGCCTTAACAGCATTGTTGATGGCTTCGTAAAAGACACGGTCGGTAGTTCCCTTAACCTTTTCGTAGGGGCGTATGTGCCAGCGGGCTTTTTCGAGGATATCCTGATAAAGGATAGACTGGCATATAAGCTTTCTGAAGCTCATAAGCATTTCCGGCTTAACAAGACCCTTGCACTGATAGCTGTCTTGGCTTGTAGGAGATACTATGGTTACGTCATTATAACCGTATTTGTCGAGAAGTATGCGGTGAAGTTTGCTATATTGCCCAAATCTGCAGGGACCCTCTGTTTCAGGCATAAAGAAGGCTACATCATTTTTCAGATCAGCTCCTTGCTTTTTCAGTTTTTCAATCTGGGCAAACATATCACCTGTTGTAACTATACATGGGAAGCATTCTTTTCCAGAAGTATTCGCCTTGCCGAAAGCCATGCCTTCGTTTGTGTAGGTTGGAATAATAACAGTTTTTATTCCAACATGGTTAAAAGCGGCTGCCAGGCAGGGTGCACCGTCACACATGTGAGGCATGTAAAGCGTTCTGGAGCTTAGTGGGGCTGTGCTTCTTTCGGTTATTATATTAATGTGTTTATCTTTCAGAGTATTAACAGTCTTCTGATTCTTTATGGCATCAACAAAGGCCAGTAAACGTGTTTCTATACCTGCGCCAGCTGAATGCTCGTCAAGCTCAAGTTCAAGATAGGGTTTTCCAGTTTTGTTCATTTCATGACTGAAGAAATGAAGAACAAAAGAATCTGGGCCACAGGAGAAGCTTGTCAGGTAGAGGCCGAATAAACGTTTATCATTGTTTATTAGCTTGGCAGCGCGAAGTATGCGATTGCCGAAGCCCCAATACATATTGCCGTATTCGTTTTCTATTTCCTGGCTACTAAGATCTAAAAATTCCTGTGGAATAGCATAAACACCCAATCTGCTGAAGGTTGCAAACAGATTGAGATTAGTTCTTGAATCGTATGAACTGTAAGGACGACCTAAGACTACAATTGCACGCTTGTCACCAAGGTTTTTGAGAACCTGACTGCCAATTTTGTGAAGCTCATCAGTGAAGCTGTTATAGGCTTCCCAGGCTTTATTGTAGGCTTTTGTAAAATTTATCTTGCTGAATGTAAGACCAAGTCTTGCAAATTCATTTGTAAAGGCTTTTTCCATCCTAGCAAGACCTTTATTTATATAAATTGCAGGCTTGATTATTTTATTGCCATCAAGGTTTAAAGCAGCTTTTAAGACGTATGTATTAGATTCTACGTATGGACAGTAAAAAGAGAAATCCTTGCGGTCAGAGTTCATTTCAATCATCATTGGCATGAACATGTAATCGCACTTATCCTTCAATATCGCTGCATGACCATGAGATATTTTTACTGGGAAACAGGCTTCGCAGGTCATGGTGGAAATGCCGCGGTTCACTATTTCTGTATTGGTTTCAGGGCTTATAACAATTTCAAAGCCCATGCCATGAAGCAGATGAACCCAGAACAGACCAAGCTGATGGAAACTCAATGAACGTGGAATTCCTATGCGTATCTTATGCATTGAAGGTTCAGAAGCAGATTGTTCTGAGGTAGTAGAGTCTAATTCTGTATAAAGACCTTTTATGCTCTGGTAATAGAGATTGTGCCTGATTTTGCTGAAATCAGGAGTTTTTTTGGCGGCCGTTGAACGTGATTCATACATACCGCATTCACCGCCATATATAGCAGTTTCATTACCTACCTTGTAAATCTGAAGCTTGCACTGATTGTGGCAGTTAGGATTTCTGTGGCAAATTTCTTCGCTGTGAACGAATCCCTGATTTACTGTTTCCCAGCCACGGAAACGGCTCTTGGGCATATTATCATTAGCTGCTGCACTTCGCATTTCATCCATGGCATGAAGAGCGGCACCGATTGCACCCATAACCTCACGATGGGGAAGGGTAGTAATTGGTTTTTTTACAATACTTTCAAATGCTGCTACAACAGAGCGATTAAGGGAAGGGCCACCCTGAAAGCTGATTTTATTGCCTATTTTACCATCTTGAACAACTCGGTTCAGGTAATTATGAACAACAGCCTGGGAGAGGCCAGCCAGCAGGTCTTTAATGTCACCGCCCATTTGCAGATATGACATCAAATCTGATTCCATATAAACAGTACAGCGTTCTGTAAGCTTATAAGGGGCTGGGGCAGACATTGCAAGATATTCGTATTCTCCAGCAATGTTAATGCCAAGCTTATTGGCAGTTTCTTCCAAGAAACTGCCTGTGCCTGCTGCACAAACCTTATTCATTTTAAAATCAACGACATAGCCGTCTTTTAAAGATGTGTATTTAGCGTCCTGACCACCTAATTCAAAAATAGTATCTATTTCAGGGTCGAAGAAGGTTGTGCCTCTCGCATGGGCAGTTACTTCATTAACTATGTCATCTGCACCGACAAAAAGATTGGCGACTTCACGGCCAGAGCCTGTTGTTCCGACGCCCAATACATTTATTCTTGTTACATCAATTGTATCGATACAGTTTTTAAGCGCTTTCTTTATGGCAATAACAGGCTGTCCTTCAGTTGGTATGTATCTTTTATACAATACATGCCCTGTTGGGGTTATTAATACTAGCTTTGTAGTTGTTGAACCAATGTCAAACCCCATGAAAGCATCTATTTTGTTACTTCCATCTGGAAGCCCTTCTGCTTTGCCACATTCAGCAAATGGTCTGAGCTTTATTGCCAGAGGTGCTGTTCTTGGGGCTTCAAAGGCTGAAGAATGCTTTAATTTTAATATATCATCTGAGCTTACAGCAGGTGAATCAACGCCCTTTGAAATAGCACTAAGAATGACGCCATAAGCACCAACACCAGTGTAATGGTCAGGAACTATTACCTTGATTCCAAGAATATCTTCAAAGGCTTTACGGGCCAGACGATTAGAAGCATATCCGCCAATAAAAGCTGCAGGCTCTTCTAATTTTCTGTTAGATACCATAGTTGAACGGTAATTCCTGGCGACTCCCTGATGCAAACCAGCAATAATATGTTTTATAGGGATACCTTTATTCTGCAGATGAATCATATCGGATTTTGTAAAAACTGTGCATCTGCAAGCAACGCTGGCCGGGCAGTCAGATTCATCGCCAAGGTCTATGAATCTGTGAAGAATTGATTCAATGCGTTTTTGTGGGTCTTTTATCGAGTTCAGATCCTGATTGTCTGAAAAAATTCTTTCAGCCTGTTGATCTATGAAGCTTCCAGTGCCTGCTGCACATGCTTCATTCAGTTTAAAATCATTTAGAATAAAATCATTTTGCCCCTTTGAAAGAACCAATAGAGCAGAATCATGACCACCAACTGAAATGACAGTCCTGGCTTCAGGCATTAATGCATAAAGGCCTTTGGTTTGGGCTGTGGTTTCTATTTCAAAATATCTGTTAGTGGCCTCAGCTATTGCTTTACCATGTGTTCCAGTGAATGCGATACTGTGCAGGTTTTCTTTGCCATATTTGCTTTCAATGGCTTTTAATAGCTCCGCACATAATTCTATGGTTCGGCCAAAATGGCGGCGGTATGGTAATTCTTCAATTATTTTGCCTGCTTCATTGCAGACGACAATATTTATGCTTACTGAGCCTATGTCTATGCCCAGGTTGACTCTATCCATGATTTACTCTTAGACTTATGTAGCTACTTATATTATGGACTTACCAGCCAGCATCCTGATCGCTTACTGGAGCCAAATCCTTTGGAATAGCTTCTGTTTTGGTTTTTGTTTTATTATTATTTTTATTTATTCCAATATTTTTATTAATGCTTTGTTTGATTTCTCTTTCAATCTGGGTTTCCTTTTCTTCCTTTGTGGGAATATGACCGCCCTGCTGAATTTTATCTGGTAATTTTTCAGGATTTAAGTCTTCTTCAGGTTCTCGTTCTAGCATAGGTTCCTGTTCGGATACAGATATCTGGCCATCAGCTGATTCAGCTTGCTTTTCGAATGCCTGATTAACCTTTTGTGATGGGTCGGGCATATTGATTTCTGGCATGGAAACTGTTGTTGTATTATGAAATACAGGCTTTGGCATAAGTCTGATTGAACCATCGTTGCTGACCAGTAAATCGCCTTCGCTAAGTGGGTAAGGCTTTCTGAATATTGATTTCCCTACGGTTAACCACAGATTATTGCTAGTATCAGGACCTATACAGGCTGCATAGGTTTCTTTTGCTGTAAATCTTTTCTTATAAACGACGAACAAGCCGTTTCTATGTGCATCAGCAGCATAAACGTCACCTAATTCTTTTTCCCAAGCCAATAGACCAGATTCTGCGTCAAAGCATCTAACCTTGGTTTTGTCTGCAAGCATGAATCTTGAGCCTATCTGAGCTGCGCCAATAACGTCCTTCTTTATTGTTGTAGTCCATGATTTGCCTGTTAGTAATGAAAGGTAAATCATATTCTTAAAGTCGTTGGTAACAAATACTGCTGAATTATCAAAGCCCATTACCTGTGTTAAGCCCTGGGCTTTTGTTTTATACATTATTTCGCCGGTTAACTGGTTTAATACAAGACCTTCACCGTTGATGGTTGTTAATATTGCAGCATTTTTTACGAAAATAGGTGAGATACTACTAACCTGTTCATCAAGCTTCCAAAGTGGAGCCCCTTCTTCTGTATCGTAGGCGGAACATTTCCAGCTTGGCTTTTTAAGGTCACCATAACCGTGTATGGTAAGAATAACCTTGTCGGCTGCAAAATTCTTTAAGGTATCTAGTTCTGTAATATCCCAAAGCTGTTTGCCTGTGCGAGCGTCGAAGCAGAAAATGCTCTGGCCGCTTGCTTGAAGAACAGTCTTACCGTTTTTTACTGGTCCGTTTTCGAACGGGTCATTAGCAGCTGCTTCCCAAGCAACCTTAAGGTCAGGCAGTGAAAATGCTCTTAGCATTCTGTTGTGATCAGCTGCGATAACGAAATCATCTATAACTATAGGATTGAAAGGAGAGCTTGGAAGATTTATGCTTTCGGCAATCTTGCTCCCCTGAGCATTTATTACGAATAGCTTATATATTTTATTGAAAAGATTTCCGCCCCAGAAAACATAATTACCAGAGGCACCAATAGGCTCAGAACTGATATTGTATGGAAACTTAGACTGCCAGATGGCAGGAGTTGTCGGGTCTACTGCAAAATTGAAGTAGATTGATATCCCTATAGCTATTAAGATTATTCCGATAAGAGTTTTTGACATTGTTATTCCATGCTTTTCAATACTGAGCAGATCTGTTCTACGCAGACTTCAGAATTTATTCTGCTGGTGTTGATAATCATATGATAGTTATGAGGATCATTCCAGTCAGTGTAGAAAAAGTCTGAAATAAAATTAGAGGAAGCTGTATCCCAATCGTGGATAAGCTTTTCTGCCATAGCCTGATCTGCTTCAGGGTCTTCGCCGAATTTGTGAGTGCTGTCACTAAAAATCGGGTTACCGGTTGTTGCTTCTTTTATAATATGCTTTACGCGATCTTCGTAGTTGGCAACGATTCTGACATGTAAAGCATTCTTGTTATTTTTCAAAATCTGGCTGCCACCACGGCCAAGAAATACTGCGTTGCCTTTATCTGCAAGTTCAATGAAAACCTGCTTCAGAACATCGTAATAATCCTTTTCCTTAAAGTTCTGCTGAGGGTAGCTGGAAAACATTTCTGCAGCATCCCAGTTGGCTGTTCCGAGACCGAATGGATGGAATACCATACCGCCCTGAGCAAGGCTTGCCAGTGCTTCTTGAAAGAATACACCAATTCTGTTATAGGTCTTTTGGTCGAAATGCTGAAGCTGCTCTTTTTCCTTACCCATTTTTTCTGCAATACTATTAAGTATTTGCTGGTCATAACAGGTGTAGCCCATCTTTTCGGCTACCTTTAATGCTATGTAAGTTGCAGATGCTCCCAGTTCTCGAGAAATAGTCAGAATTGCCATATTCTCTCTCCTTGAATGCTTTCTAATAAAATTCTAACATATAAAATAAATCTTGGCTAGAGCAAAGCCCTTAAACAGTGTAAATAGCAATAAATTTTACAGAATAAGAATTTAGCTTTTGTTCTGATTGACTAGAAACTTTTTAAAAGCTTCTGGGTCTTCAAGAAATTCTGTGTATTGGGCTATCCGCTCAATAGTTTGTGGGGAAATCTGATGCTCAAGCTGACAAGCCTCTGTCTGGGCGAATTCTTCGTCTAAGGCCAGAACATTCTGAAGAAAATTAGCCAGGATTTTGTGATAGCGGTCTAGTGAATCTATTACTTCTAAGCCCTTTGCAGACAGTGTTACTGGCCTGTAGGACTGATAGTTGATTAAACCGTTTTCTGCCAGTCTTTGAAGTGCGCTTGTTACGGAAGAACGTTTACAGCCCATTTTTTCTGCCAATACAGATGGAGTTGCTGCACCAAATTCCTTTTGAAGGTCAGCAATGGCTTCAAGGTATGATTCAAGCGCTAAGGAAACGCGTTCTATCATTCTACACTCCTGCTTATTTTGAATTGCAGTTTACACTCTTTATATGACAGTTAGAACAATCTCCGTTGCAGCTTCCGCCACAACCAACACTACACATTTTACCACGTATTCCGTTTATAAGTCTATGCAATAATGTCCATGCTGCAAGTAAGGCAATGAGGACAATTATAAGTTCGTCTCTTGCCTGTGTGGGTTGTTCAAGCAGTTCCCCAAGCTTTAAGACGCCAAAGCTTACTGCATAGGCAATACCGAAATAGCTAAGAACACAGATTATTGTAAATTTCGGTGAACCGCTTTCCTTCCAGAGAACGCCAAGAGTTGCGATACACGGAACATAGAGTAGGGTGAAAAGCATGAAAGCAAAAGCCTTTATCGGAGTCATACCATTCTTGCGCATTCCTTCGCCAAGGTCTTTGTCATAAGGCAAATAAAGGACAGTCAGGGTTGATACAACAGATTCCTTTGCAAGGAAACCTGGAATAAGAGATACTGTTTCGCGCCATGTGAAGCCGAAAGGTGCCATTACTGGGTGTAGGAATTTACCCATACGACCAAGATAGCGCTGTTCTGTTTCTTCCATTGTTTTTTTGTTTTCAATAAGAGCGAGTTTTTCTGCTTTTTCTTCATTTGTAATCTGCATTGCTTGTATTGTGGCTTTGGTTTCTTCGTAATTGAAGCTCAAAGGAACCTCTCTTGGGAAGGTAGAAAGCGCCCAGATTACAATTGAGCCGGCAAGAACAATGGTGCCAGCCTTTTCTAGGAAGTGCATTGTTTTTTCTTTTAGCATGTTCCATACGCTTCTCGGGGTTGGAAGTCTGTATGGTGGCATTTCAAGCAGGAATGGACTGCTGTCTATGGTTTTAAAGAAAATGCTGGAAAAATGGCCCAGAAATAGCAGAATTATCATGTCTATGGAGAACAGCAGAAACATCCATGTGCTTGGAGATTCCGGGAAAAATGTTCCGCAAAGGAGAACAAAAACAGGAAGTCTTGCAGAACAGCTCACCATAGGTATTAAGAACATAGTCAGCATTCTTTGGAATTTGCTGTCAATGATTCTTGTTGCCATGATTGCTGGAACATTGCAGCCCAAACCCATTACCATAGGTATAAAGGCGCGTCCCTGCAGACCCATGCTTTTCATCATACGGTCTACGATGAAGGCTGCACGTGACATATAGCCTGAGTCTTCCAGAAGAACTATCCAGAAGAAAAGTATCAGAATATTTGGAACAAATACTATTACACCGCCAACTGGCTTTAATGCTGCTTCTATAACCAGGTCGCGCAGCAAGCCGTCAGGCATTTTGGCTTCAAGCAGGTTTGTTATCCAGTCGATTAGGCTTGTGAGCCAATCCATTGGGTATTTGCCTATAGTAAATGTAGTCCAGAACACAAATGCCATAAGAATTGCAAATACTGGAATTCCTAGGTATTTGCTGATTAAAACTCTATCAAGCTTCTGCTGCCATTCCGGAATACTTTTCTGTGGAACCTGAGCACATTGGGCTACCATTTTTTCTATTCTATGATAGCGGTCTGCAGCTAAGTCACAGGCTAAGGTTGCCGGAGTAACAGGTTTATTAGGATTAGTTGTGAGTTCTTCTGATAATTTCTGGCGAAGTTTTTCAAGATTCGGATTATCTTTCGCAGGTCTGGTAAGCGCATTAATTGCGTTATAGCGCTGGGTTGCGGTTGCTGTTTCCCAACGAAGCCCTTGAAGCTTTAATACTTCTTTTGTAGCATTGAACCATTTGTCGGGAAGGCCAAGCATAGAATCCTTGTTGGTTTTATGCTCCTGAATAGTGCGTTTTGAAAGAAATTCGACTAATGCAGGTATGCCTTTTGCATTTCTTGCAACGGTTGGGTAGGCTTCACAGCCTGATAATGAAGAAAACTTCATCAGGTCAATTATGCCGCCGGCACTGGAGAATGAATCGTAGCAGTTCATGCTTACAACCGGAGTTATGCCAATTTCTATTAACTGGGTTGTTAAAAATAGGTTTCTTACTAAGTTTGTAGTATCAATGACGTTTAAAACTGTACCACGGGAAGCGTCGTCCAGAGTGGACAAAACAACGCTTTCTTCTGGGGTTGCAGGAGTCAGGGAATAGGTTCCAGGAAGGTCTGTAATGTGGATATCACCATTGGGGGTGTGGGTGATGCCTTCCAGTCTTTCGACAGTAACGCCTGGCCAGTTGCCAACATGCAGATGATCACCTGTGATTGCGTTGAATAAGCTGGTTTTACCGCTATTCGGATTACCAATCAGGAAAATATTATGGGGATCTACTGTTGAAGTGGCCGGAGCTGCTTTACTATCTGTCATTAATTATTGATTTCAACCTCTACAGCTTCTGATTCGCTTCTTCTAAGACCAAGCTGGTAACCACGTATTTCGAAGATAGTAGAATCTCCCATAGGTGCTCTTTTTATAGCCTTTACAGGAGTTCCAGGCACGAAGCCCAAATCAAGGAGTCTCTGTGCTGTAACTGATTTTGTGTCTACACCTCTGATAGTTCCGCTTTGGCCTTCGGAAAGATCAGCCAGAAAAATTGTTTTGATGCTCATTGCGTGTATTTTTCCTTGATATAAATTAGTTAATGCTAATAAATTTAGTTTAAACTAAGAAAATTAGATTTATCTAATTTTTATAATAGGATACCCACAAAAGGTACATAAGTCAAGCAAAAAATATATCAATCAAGCGCCTATTTTCAAGCAACTTCAACAATCTTCCATACCCAATTTTTTATATAAAAATTTAATCTGTTGTTTAAAAAAAGAAATATTCTTTACAAATATTTACATTTCTTTCTGTCTAACTTTTGATTCTCAGATGATTACTATATAGCAATGAAAAAATTGCTACCACTTGCGAAAAAACAATTCGCCTATTACAATTTAAGGAGGTAGTAATGACCCGAGAGTCAGATATTCTTAATCTGGTTGCACATAAGTTGCGACCAATAGATGATGTAGCCTTTAGAGTTATGGCTGAGGACCGTGAATTTCTAGAGGAATTGCTTCAAGTTATACTTGATGAGCCAACTTTGTCTGTTGTTGAACATTATGTTCAGAAAGACTTAGCTAATCTTACTGGACGTTCTCTGAGAATTGATACTTTATGCAAAACAAGTGATAATCGCTATGTAAACATTGAAGTTCAAAAGGAAGACAATGATGATCATCAAAGACGTGTTAGATATCATGCTGCATTAGTAACTGTGAATAACACTCCGCCAGGGGTAAAATTCAAAGATATACCGGATGTATGCATAATATATATTTCTGAATTTGATTTATTCAAAGCAGGAAGAGCTCTTTATCAGATAGAACGAGTTGTTAAGCAAACAGGTGATGTAATAGACAACGGGCTTACAGAGCTGTATGTCTTTGCAAAATCTAAGGATGGTTCCAAGATTGCCAAAATAATGGAAGTATTAGCTACCACAGATGTTTACAATGAAGGCTTTCCTAAGACTTCAACAAGAAAACGTTCTATATTTCAAAGTGAAAAGGGGAAAATGTCTATGTGTAAGGAATTGCAAGAACTGATAAATAAAGAGAAAGCTGAATTAAATGGCAAAATATCCTTGCTAGAAGATAAGAATTCTGCTTTGGAAGATAAGAATTCTATGCTAGAAAGCAATGTTGCTGAACTGAAAAATACAATAGAAGCCATGAAGCAGACCATAGCCATCCTAGAATCTAAATTAGCAAATTAAAAATAATCAGCACCTGTTGCTTTATAGGTGCTGATTTTAAAAATTACGTAGATAATTTCGTGTCTTAGATTAATTCATTGATAATAAGTGCTAAAATAAAAAATCCTGCACTTTGTGCAGGATTCGGTGGGCTGTGACGGGTTCGAACCGCCGACCACCTGGGTGTAAACCAGGAGCTCTTCCAACTGAGCTAACAGCCCTTAGCTGATGTTTTGAATAGTATCATACCATATCTTAGAAGTCAACAAATTTATTTTTTAGTGTACACATATTGTGGGTTTTATGACTTTTGATTATTAGAAAATTTTGGTAGAATGTTAAAAAAATCAGATAGGAGATTTTTATGAATAAAGAAATTATTAATACCAAGAATGCTCCAGCTGCTGTCGGCCCATATTCGCAGGGTATCAAGGCTAATGGTATGGTTTTTACTTCCGGTCAGCTGCCAATTAATCCTGCTACTGGTAATATTGATGAAAACAATATTGAATGGCAGACTCACCAGTCTATAAAGAATCTTGAAGCTGTTCTCAAGGAAGCTGGTTCTGATCTCTCCAAGGTAGTTAAGACTACTGTATTTTTAAGTGATATTGGCAACTTTGGTAAAGTAAATGAAATTTATGCAACTTATTTTAAAGGCGAAGCTCCTGCTCGTTCCTGCTTTGAAGTTGCTAAGCTTCCAAAGGCTGCACTTATAGAAATAGAAGCTGTTGCTATCTGCTAATCTAAAATAAACGAATAAAAAAATACCCGCTTTGATGATTTCAGTAAAGCGGGTATTTTGGGGCTTTAATTATTTGCTCTAATCCTGTGAATCACGTGTGGTGACTTTGCCATCTTTGTCGAAGTTAAGGATTACTAATGCTTTCTGGGCCTTTTCATCCTTAGGATTCTTAATGTAACTGATATAAATTGCGCTACCATTATCGCGATCCTTTATTTCAACTTCTGGCATTGGATAACTGTCTTCCCATACTGGAGCAAAGGTGTTTTCTTGGTTGAGCTTAAGAAGACTCATGTCTCTGTAGCCACCTGAACCGCCACAATCCATCTGGACAAGATATTCAGTTTTACCGTCATTGTCGAAATCCTTGGCGTAAACGTTTTCGATGCGTCTGCCTTCAGATTCGAAAATAAACTGTTCCTTGGCGTCTACTGTGATAATGAGGCTGTCCTGACTTCCCATCATACCTGGGGTATGGTTGTGGTCTACGAAAATGTCTTCAGCAATCTTAATTCTTTCAGTAGGAGCAGGTTCGCCTTCCTGAGAGAAGGCTGCTGTAGAAACAGATAAACCAAGTAATATAGCTGCAATAATGCTTATTGATTTTTTCATTTTTTATATCCTTAGAGGCAGAGACCCTGTGCGCTTGAATAGCATTCATTTGCATACTGGTCAACGGTTTTTCCACCATAGAGCATATGGTTCTGAACATACTGGCGTTCGTCGCTAGTTAATTCAAGACCAACGCACATCTTAAACTTAATACCATAGCTGGCAGCTTCACCGGAGCCCATAGCCTTACAATTTTCCCAGGTTCCCTGAACACGCTTAGACCATGGACCTGCATTGTAACCAACGGCTGCAAGAATCATTTTGTCTGTGCCGCTCTTTTTGCCAACGTAGGTGCTGGTGAAAATTTGCTTGAACAGCTTTACGCTACCAGCAAGATTCTGCTTTGGATCTGTGCCGTCAACGCCAAGTTCCTGAGCGGTTGCTGGCATGAGCTGGCAGAAGCCCTGAGCACCACAACAGCTGGTTACGAGTGAACCGTCTGCTTTTCTATGAGTACCATTGCTTTCGATGTGAAGAATTGCCTTCATGAACATTTCAACACTGATGGTCTGTCCATATTTATTGTTGATAACTGGCATTTCCCAATCACCGTAGGTATCAATAGCGTCATTGAACCAAGACTGGAAGCTTGGAGATTTGGTGTTGATGCATGAGCCTGTTGGTGCACTCTGGGTCTTAAGAGCTGGCGCACCGGAGGCGTTATTTACAGCTCTCTTTGGAGCCTTACCAGAGGCAACTCTTGTCTTGTCATCAGCAGAAGCATTTGCATTCTGAGGATTAGCTGTAGTGCTGCCAACGGAAGTTGATGAATCTGAAGAGCTGTTAGAACTAGTGTTGCTGGAAGCTACCGTAGCAGCTGCTGCGCTGTCTGCATCAGGAATAGTTAATACCCAACCAGCATAAATAAGATTTGGGTTGGAGAGTAATGACGGATATCTATCTTTGTTGGCTTCAACAAGAAGAGGCCATTTGCTGGAATCGCCGTTGTAGAATTTGCTGGCTATCTTCATGAGATAGTCACCGTCAACTACAGTGTATTCAACGGTTTTCTTTGCTTCTTCTTCTTTCTTGGCATCTGCATCAGAAGCTTTTTCATCTTCCTTGTCTTCGGTAGCAGCAACAGAAGCTGTTGTAGCTAGCTCTTTTTCGTCGGCTTTGGTTTCTGATACGCTGATAGTGGTATCATCAAATGGGTTGTTATCGGCTAAACAGAGAGAGGTTGCCAATACCAGGCAAAGTCCCATACCTGTAAGTTTCTTATTCATCATACCCTCCAATATTTTACTAATGTACATTATACTGCAGTGCTATTAAAAAGTTTAATTATTTTATAGAATAATGGTAGATAATATTTAATGCAGTATAAATGAGGGTAATACTGGGAGAGTTATTTGCCGTCAGCAATAGAAGCAGAAACGGCGCGTTCGCTGGCCCAGTTTTTGATGAACTTGATCTGTTCGGCCATTGTTCTGGAAAGTGGAACTGTGCTTCGGATGATTGTATAAAGGTCATCCTGGGTCATTGATTCACCGCGGCTGAAGGCTTCAATCATAGCTGCTTCAACTGCTGCTTCAATTTCAGCGCCGTTCCAGAATTCAGTTGCAACGCTCAAAAGTGGCAAATCAAACTTGGAGAGATCGTTCTTTCGTTTTGCCAGATGAACCTTGAATATATGTTCTCTTTCAGAATCATTTGGAAGGTCTATAAAGAAAACCTGGTCAAAACGACCTTTTCTTATGATTTCTGCAGGAAGAAGGTCGATACGGTTTGCTGTAGCAGCTACAAATACATCAGATGATTTTTCCTGCATCCAGGTAAGAAATGCGGAGAAAATATGTGAACCGGTGCTACCGTCTTTAGCAGTGCTACTGCTGATACCGCCTTCGATTTCATCTATCCAGAGGATAGCAGGGGCAACGGCTTCTATATTTTTGATGGCTCTGAAGAATGTTCCTTCAGGTGTTCCGTAGGCGCCAGAATAAACCTTGTTCATATCTAATCTGAACAATGGCAAATTCCAGAGTGCGCTGATAGCTTTAACAGAAAGTGATTTACCACAACCAGAAATCCCCATCATCAGAAGCCCTCTTGGAGGTCTGAGACCTGCTGCAGCGGCTTCAGGGGTAAATAACTTCCTGCGCTTAACAAGCCATTCTTTGAGATTTTCAAGACCACCAACATCATCAATTGTTTCTGAACCTCTGACATACTCAAGAACACCGTCTTTCTTGGCTAGTTGTTCTTTTTCGTCATGAAGCATATTCAATATGTCGTTGCTGATAGTTTTACGGCCAAAGCATGCTTTGTTGAGTGTAAACCTGATTTCTGCCGAAGTGAAGCCTTTGAGTGAGGTGTAAACCTGGTCCATATCATCTTCAGAAAGTTCGGAGGTTACACCACGTTTAGCCAGATTGGCGAAATAATCATTGACGATAAATTTGATTTCGTTGATTTCAGGAAGTTTGTAATCAACAAGGGTTACATCTTTGTTTAATTCAACTGGCAGAGTGAATTGTGCGCCAATTAATATTAAAAATCTGTTCTGGCCCTTAAAAGAAGCATAAACATTCTTGATTCTTCTTTGTATTTCTGATTCATTAAGGCTTTCTGTGAGATCCTTGAAAATAAAGAAGCCGGGCTTGTCAGCTTTTTGAATTTCTTCTAATGCTTCAACGGCATTAAACTGCTTGGAGGAATTGGTCTGCAAATCTGTTAATCCATGCTGCAAATCCCATAAGTTCAAAATACCATTTGCCTTGAAGGCCGAATTAAAAAATGCAGTAAGGGTTGATACTGTGGAATCTTCTTCCCAGGTTTCAATGGCTAATACCGGGTAACCACCTGAAAGAACGTCCTTCAGCGCTTTGATTGATGCTTGTCTGATTGATGAAGTCTGGGTTTGTGTCATTTTAACGGTGCTATGGCTTTAAGAAGCTTATCAAGTGTAATATTCAGAACAACACTGTTCTGCTTTTCGCTTGCAAGACAGGTTTCTCTGTAGAAGTTGGCTTCAAAAAGTTCTCTTGTGCCGCCTTCAGAAGATGCATATTTTGAAATATGAATTTCCTGTTCTTCAAGTTTATCCAATGGCTTTGTTAAATTTTGCAATTCTTCTAGCATCGTATCTAACCCTTTGTGTGATTTGTATATTAAATTATAACCGAAAAAGGCAGTTTGTAAATAACAATGATTTTACAATACTATATTTTATGTGAAAATCTCTAAAAGTGGCATCAATAAAGCTAAATACAAAATCTTCTTGCTTATTTGGGGCAGTTAAATATATTCGGAAACAGGAGATTCCTATGAATAAAAATCGTCTGAAATGTGCCGCTGAAAGCATTCTTCAGTCTGTTTCCGAACCGTCTGAAAAGGCTATTCAGCACTTTGACAGTAGTCCACTTCCAGACAAGGATGTTCTATATGACCTGATTCAGGATATCTTCGTAGTGCTATTCCCAGGCTACTTTGGCCGTTCGGGAATGTCCTTTGATTCTATTGAGATGCGTATTAGTTATCGAGTCGCTAAGATTTATGAGGTTTTAAAGCCTCAGATTTATAGGGAATTGATACACGGCTGTCGCAAGGATCCTAAGAACTGTAGCATTTGTGAAGAAGCATCGGAACAGCTAGTATTCGATTTCCTTGAAACCATTCCGACAATCCGTGACTGGCTTGATTTGGATGTGGAGGCTGCTTTTAAGAACGACCCGGCGGCGGGAAACTTCGATGAAATCATTTTTAGTTATCCTGGACTGGAAGCTATTGCGGTACATCGAGTAGCGCATTTCTTCTACCAGAATGGATTGAGGCTTATACCTAGAATCCTTTCTGAGTGGGCTCACTCTAGGACTGGGGTTGATATTCACCCTGGGGCTGTGATTGGGCAAAGCTTCTTCATCGACCACGGAACTGGTGTGGTTGTTGGTGAAACAACGGTAATCGGTGACAACGTTACGATTTATCAGGGGGTAACCCTTGGGGCTCTCAATTTCCCGAAAGATAAAGAAGGCAAAGTAATACGTAACGCTAAGCGCCACCCGACAATATGTAACTCTACGGTAATATACGCAGGTGCTACTATTCTGGGTGGGGAAACAGTTATCGGTGAACATTCGGTAATCGGTGGTAATGTCTGGCTGACTGAGTCTGTGCCGCCTGATTCAAGAGTTGTAATCAGCGATACCGGATTAAAGGTTACTCCGCGCGGAAGACCTAATAATGCAGTGGTCATGCGTGGTCAGCAGTAATTTTTAATAATGGTTAAGTAAATCATGCAAACTTCCGATACACGTCGAGTAAGATTCTGTATCAGGGAGTTTGCTTTGAAACAAAAAAAGTCTAAATTGTTGATTGCAACATTGCTTGTAATCCTGGGTATGACTTCAGTTGGCTGCCGAAGAGGCCCGATTGAAGAACCACCCAAACTTTATAAGCGTGAAATTGCCCGCATACAGAAGGAGGAAGCTAGAAAGGCTGCAGAAAAGGCTGAAAAGGAAAGACCGTATATGCCTGATCGATATCCTTGGCGTGGAACCAGAGATGACCAGCATTTGCAATGTATTCCTTGCAGGCTTGCCATTAGCGAAAAGTGTTTATCTGCACGAATTGAATACCTGACTGAAGTTGTTCATGGTAAAAAGAAGTGCCGAATAAAATTTAGAGATTGAATATATGAAGGCCATAGAAAAGTTAAAAACTATATTTATTATGTTTTTGACGGTAGTAATGCTATCGTCCAGCTTTTCTATGGCTTTTGCAGCACGCGCTCCAAAAGGTAAAGCCAAGGCTCCGGCTGAAGCTCAAAAAGCCGCAAGTAAGGCCCCTGTTGATGATTTTGTAGTTGCTGAAGATAAGAGTGGCAGTGCTGCTGACGACACCCAGGGTAAGGTTGTTGCTCCTATGAAGGCTGAAGATGGCGATTTGCCTATTGCAGCCGATGATAATGCTGTAGCCGCAGTTGATGGTAATGCCGATGAAGCTAAGGCAGAAGGCGGAAACGAAGCAGAAGCAGAACCAGGAAGTGAAGCTGAAACTGAAGGTGACGAAGGCGAAGGCGAAGACGACGAAGAAGAACACGAACCCACCGATGAAGAAATAGCAGCTCAGGAAGCTGCTGAAGCTGCTCGTCTGGAAAAAATCCAAAAACAGGCTGCAGCTCTTGAAGAAGAAATCGAAAAGATTGGCAATAATAGAGTAAAGATTATTGAACTTCTTTATGATGATAAGAATCAGGACGCCCTTTTTGAAAGTGAAATGCTGCTTGAAAAGTTAGTAGAATCACTTCTTGAAGAAAAAACACCGAAATATAACGAAATAGCTAAGTATGCTAAGGCGCTGAGCAGTAAGAATAGAAATAGTTCTTTGGGTAATTATGCTCAGGGTGTGGCTGAAATGAATGCCAAGAAGCCAAATTATAAAAAGGCTTTGGACTTTTTCTCAAAAGCAAAGAGTGCTAAAAAACCTCACAAGGACGCTTCTTCTGCGTATTTTTCTTGTTTGCTCAAATGCTATGGTTTATATGCAATTCTAGCTGTTGTTGCTATTATTGGTATTGTTGTCGCTTGTATTGTCATTAAGAAAAAGAAGCAACAAGCAGCAGAAGCTGCCGCAGCCGGTGAAACAGAAGATTTCGACCCATTGGCAAGCTCTAATTTGCAGAAACTTCTTGACGAAGGCCCTGATGGCAAACCAGAAGAAAATAAAGACGAAAAAACTGAAGATAAAGCAGCTTCCCTAGAAGCAGCCACTCCAGCAGCACCAGCTAGTCCTGCTGCTCAGCAACCAGTTCCAGGTGCAGGCCCAGAACCTGAAGGAGCTTATAATCCATTCGCAAGAAATGCAGCACCTGCTGCTCCAGCAACTACAGCTGCTCCTGCCCCGGCTACACCGGCAGCTCAGCCTGCAACTACAAATGTTCAACCTACAGCACCAGCTACTAATGCTGCTTCTGTAGCAGAAACTGGTGACCAGCAAAATGCAGCACCAGTAAAAAAGGTTGTTCGCGTTGTTAAGAAAGTTCGTGTAAGAAGAGATGCTGACGGTAATTCCTATGTAATTCCAGATGGCGCTCAGGGAGGTGGCTCCAGCTATCAGACAAGTGCTCAGATGGAAGCTGAACTTGAAGGCATACGTGGTATGACCAGAATGGCCTCAAAGCCATTACCACCAGTTGATACTCAGTTAGATATACTTTGGGGTAATCTTAGCCGTAAAGCAATGCAGGGGCATATCGGCCTTATGGCAAGAAAAAGCGATAGCTTGTCTACTGCGCTTGGACCAACAACAGCTTCTGGCGTAGGTAATTCAGGCAGCTTTTATGGCGGAGACAACAAAATTACTGACATCCGCTTTGGTGATGTATCTATAGACCTTTCTGAAGAAGCCATGAAGGATGATCTTGTTGGAAAGCTTAAGATGCTGGCGATTACTGATACCGAACTCAGAGAGCTTTTTGCTATGAAAAATCCTGCACATATTCCTCATTTGATTGAATATGTTATGACCAAGCCGGAACCAATGAGACTGGCCTTTGTTGCAAAAGAGCTTGGCAATTATGGAGACCCGGCTGTTGTTGATACTCTTGCAAGTCTACTTTATCATGAAGATGAAAGAGTCGTTCTTGCTGCTATTCAGGGGCTTGAATCTACAAAGTCTCCTGCAGCAGTTGTTCCTTTGTGTCCATTCCTTAGAGACGAAGTTCCGTTGTTCGCACAGGCTGCTAGAACAGCTTTGAGCAAATTTGGCGCTGTAAAAATCATGCAGGCTTTGAAGGATTTGCCGAATTTTACTGATATTAAGCTAAAAGAAGCTGGTATATTTGTTCTGTCCAGAATGAAAGGTGACCCGGTTGAAAAAATACTTAAAACCCTTTTAAATGACGAATCCTCAAGCGTTAGAATTCAAGTTATCCTTGCTATGTCATTCCAGAAAAATCCAGCATATATCGATACTTTGCGTGAATTTTACCGCATTGCCAACGAAACAGAAAAGTCAATGACACGTAAAGCAATTGTTTATCTGAACGGCTTTAATAAATAAAATCAGGTTGTTGGTTAGTTAAATTCTGTTCTGTATTGTCAGAATGCTGATGTCTTCTCTCCACGGAACGCTGATTGTTGACTCATTAACTTTTTGAAGTATAGCTTCAGCAGGATTTTTATTTTCACTGCTAACTGACTGTAAAACCAGATTCATAAAGGCGTCTTTCCCTAATTCTTCGCCTGTCTTGGTGGTTGCGTCTGTTGCACCATGTGAATAAAGAACCAATACCTTACGCTTTAAGGAAATTTCATGTTTTGCAAATTTTGCATTAGCATTGATTCCTAAGGAGGTTGAAGGTAAGCTTATGAATTCTTTTTCATCACTTTTTATATTAACTGTTATAGGGTAGGTCTGCCCGGCGTTGGTGCAGAGAATAGTATCATTGGTCGGATCCAGTATTCCAATAAAACAGTTTATTACATGTGTTTCATCAGTATATGGCTTGAATATGTCATTGAGCTTGGCCATTACTAGTTCTGGAGAATTCGGGAAGGCTGTCATTAAAGTAACGAAAGATGTTTTCATCATTGCCATCAAATGTGCAGAAATAACATCGTTCCCGCTGATTTTTGCTGTAATAATAGCAAAAGTGCCTTGCTTAAGCTGTAAATAATCGTAAAAATCGCTTGCTACAACTTTTGAATTAAGGTGAGAAGCATAAATTAAATAGCTGCCACATCTGAATTCCTTTTCCGGGAAAAGGAAACAATCCAGCTTTGAATTTATATCCAGCTGCTTCAATGATACGGCAGTTTTATTAAAAGCATCGGCCATTACACCAAATTCGTTGCTTGATCGGACTTTTATCTGGCAATCATAGTTTTTGCCAGCGATTGATTTTACACCGTTAATGATATCGGCAATAGGAAGCACAAGCGTGCGTGTCATTAATCTGGCAAGGGCAAGGCCCATTACCATTATTACGATAAAGAGTATTATTACTGTATTTACTTGCTTTTTATAGGTCTGTTCTATTTTGCTTTCTGGGAATATCTGAAGAAGCAGATACTGTTTGAGGTAAGACCCTCTAAGAACACTAACATAAACATTTTCACCATTCAAAACCATTTTGTGGGTAAAGGTTTTGCTGTCGTTGATGCTTTGCTTCAGAACAGATTCAAAATTCCTGAATTCCATAATAGACGGGAAACATGTGGCATAAGGATGTGTTGAAATAGCTCTGATATCTTCTTCTGGAAATACGCGGTTTATTTGGCTGTTTCTGAGTTTTATATCATGATATATTTCGGACAGATATTGGCGTTCAAGGTTATCAAGGTTGCTTAGAGTTACATAGGCATACCAGGCTTCACCTGATGGACCTGGGATGATGTCGCAGTAGAAATATATAGATTCATTAATACCTTCAACTGGAGTGAATTTTGAAATGTTTGTTCTTATTGCCTGGAAGAGAGTCTGGGCATGAGCTTCCATTACTGCTTCAAAAACAAGGTTTGAATTGCTTCGACTTGATACTGCAGAGAGGTTATGGGACTGATTGTAGTAATCTATTGCTGCAGCAGCAGTGCTTTTGAAAACAGTAAGGAAAGCCTTGTGACCTTCAGTTCTGTATTGCTCTTCAGGGAAGCTATTTGCACTTGTTCTGTTAAACAAATAGGTCAGATGGGTTGGGGTCAGAACAGCGTGGCGAAGCATCCAGCTGTTCAATACTTCCTGCTGCTCTGCATAGGTTTTGTCGGCATGTCTTCTTACTTCACTTGGGAAAAGCTCAGATGATAAGAGAACAGTTGTATCTGAAGCAAGTAAATGAACGCTGTCTAACTGATTGTTTAAAACCTGCTCCTTCAGCTTATCCGTGATTATTACTGGATTAATTGCATATTCGCAGAGCATGGAATTGAATTTTCTGTATTCCATCAGCTTTGATGTGATAAAACGCGAAAAACCGGAATCTATTTCTGAAAGGCGTTTATAGTTATTAAATTCTTCTTCTGTTAATAAAGAGTCCTTCAGTTCCATAAGGTATTGAGAAGCCAATACGGTTGCTGCTATTAATGGGAATATGTAGCATAGGACAAATAGACCTGTCAGGCGTTTTCTTATATTGAAACCAAGGTTGATATGTCTTATATAAATATTATAGGTGAACCTGAAGAAATAACAGCTGCATGCTATGAACAGAATAAATAGAATGATGTAATAATACCAGCCAGGTTGTGTTATTGGAAGAACACCAATTAGTATGCAGTCATTGTTGATTTTATTAAGACAAATAAGTCTACCGTCTCTACGGAAGCGGTTTGTAGGATACTGCATGTAATAATCATTTATTTGTTCAGAGTTAATTTCTGTATCTTCAAGTAATTTTGGAAGTTTATGTTCCTGCGGGTCTACGTAACCGTAATTTTCTTCCTGTCCTATAAGGCTTTCGTTCATTATTACAGAGCTTTTTAGCTTGTTGTAATGAACAAATATCAATATACCGGCTATTGTCTGGTCATTTCGCTGTGTATCATCAAGATTAAAATAGCAGAGTGAATATCTGTCCGGGTTCCCAAGTTCAATGGCTCTATCTCTCTGGGCTCTTATTTTTTTGAGTATCAAAGAAGGTTCTGGAATCAATAAACCTATTTCTTTAGTATTCTCATCAGTTATTGGCCCCTTTTCGTAACCAGAGGTAGCAATTTGCATGAACTGTTCATATTCCTTGCGTGCACCTTTGGTTTTTATTATTTCCTGGTTGCTGTTAAAAAGATATATTTCCAGCATACCTTCAGGAAATCTTTTCATAAAGCCGTCTAACAGTTTCTGGGTATTTGATACTGAGTTGGTCTGAAGACCTCTGAGGTTATTGAAAAATTTAGAGAATTTGTTTTGGAAGTATCTCGTTGCACTGCAGTCATAGGAGAGAGTTTCTATTTTGCTGTCTAATTCGTAAAGACGCTGATTATCCTTTCTATCACATTCTTCACGGATAAAAAGGTAAATTCCTGTCCAGAGCAATCCAGATGGAATAGCCCATACCAGGAGTATTATCATGAACCATTTAAACAGACTGTAGTCTAATGGCTTTTTTTCTATTGTTGTGGAATTAGACATTGGTCTGACTCCCTGATTTTTGGCTTCTTATCAAAGCTATTGGATTATTTTCAGCTAGCTTCTTTTTTAAGTGCTGCGCTTCTGTTTGCTCTTTTCTATGAACAAATGCTACGCTGCAACTGCTGTTTTCAAGTTTTGCCAGATTTTTAAGATTTGTTTCCAATGCATTGGAATAGTTTTTCGAGAAATCTGAGTTAGATTCCAGCATTTGCCGTAGAGTTTCTATTTTTATTTCCGACAATGGTTCTGTGATGGCAACCAGACTGTCACCTTCAGATAAATCCCAGGTGTTATTGCCTGATTCCTTAACTTCTTTTATGAAGTTTGCCCCTTGTGGAAGGCTGAGAATATCACATTTCTTTTCTGAGAAGCTGGTTTTTAACACTCTGATTCTGCCAAAGCCAGCATATTCTATTCTATTGGCATTAGTGTCTATGAATGCTATTAAACCGCTACCATCTAGATTACGCCTTAAATTGATGCGGAAGTATTCCTCAAGGTTTCTTATGCACCCTATAGGAGAGCGCATGTTTAATTGCTCTATGAATAATTTTATGGCCATTGCATACATTGTAAGCGGTAATGAAGCTGTTAAATTGTCTGCATTATCAAGCCTTGCAAGGAACATATATGCCAGGTTGTCATCCAGTTGAGATATGTAGCAGAGACTCTTGTTATCATAGTTTCTCTGGCTGATGAAGCTAGATAATTCATAGCTGTCGCTATTTATTGGATTAGATTTGAAAAGATTTTCACAGCTGTTTTTGTTTTCCTGGAATTCCTTTACTTTCACAACAAGATTGGTTAATCCTGTTGAAATGCTTTCTAGCTCATTATTATCAGAAAAAGTAATCTGACTCTTCTGCATTGCGCTGTCTTGCTGAATGGCAATAGCATTTTCAGTAAGAATTTTGACTGGTGAGGTTATTGAATTAATCAGGATTGTTGAAAGAGTAACAATCAAAATCAATGAAATTGCCAGACCAATCATGAAGAGGTTTGAAAGACTGAAAGGTGCTGTAGCAACCTTTTCTGCTGGCATAGCGAGGAATAGGTTGTAATTTTTCATGTTGCTTCCGGGTATTGCTGCTACAATTACCTTGTCTTCTTGAATCTTACCTTCCTTGAAGCTTGGAAGCTGTGTCTGGTTCAGCATATCATTCAGTTTCCACAATGGTTCTTCGTTTATGTAAGAAAATCTTGGGAAATATGCCTTCTGATTTGAAACCTTCTTCGGGAATGCTATGAGCTCAAAGCCTGTTGATTTCAGGATGTTTTTCCCTGTTTCCTTAAGATAACGATTTTCAAGAGTCTGCGGATCGTGTGTAATCAGTAGACAGCCTTGAGCCATATCATCTTTATCAAGAACCAGTTCGCAGTAACCAATTATTTCGTCTTCGTCGAGCTTAATGCTGATAAAAGAAGAACGACCGGCCAAAAGACCTTCAACAGCTGTAGAACTCATAGCTGAGATGGTGCTGGCTTGTGGTAAAGGTGGAACGATACTCCTTGAACTGTTAAAGGTCATGAGGGTCTGAACTGCTACTCTTTTTATTATCTTTGAGTATTTATCAGCAATCTTTGTCGATTTGCTTTTGGAAATGCTGACAGGAGCCTGGAATAGACCCTTACCATATTTGTCCACGTAAACAGCAAAAGCAACAAGTTCATTCGCATGAGCTTTTATTAACGGAGCCAGAATCTGTTCAGGAGGTAATTTCCCGGCTTTCAATAATTCATTGAAGTGTTGATATTGCAAAATAAGGTCTTTGTAAGAATCAGAATACTGTTTGTCGACTTTTTCTAGTGTTTCTATTGCTTTGTTTTTATAATTCTGGGTTATGGTAATCTGTTTTTCATACTGATAGGCAATAGTGCTGATAAGTATTGCAGAGATGCCTGTAATAGCAGCAAAACCAAAAATCAGAACGGACTGAATTTTTACAGGCAGATTGATTGTAACTTTGAATGCCTTTTTCCAGATAAAGAATAAAAGCATTGTTGGTATAAGGACAAAAAGAAGCTTGTTAAAGTTTTTAATCAACGGGAGTGGATCAGGAGAAGGCTTTGAGCAGATAAGTCTTAAACCGTCACTGGTATCATTGATTGAAAATAATTCATCTTTGTAAATAAAACTGGATTTTAATGAGCTTGAAGACAAAAATTTTTCTACATGATTAAGAAATTCACGGCCACGGCTGAGTTTTATCTCGTTCTGATTGTTCAAATCAATATAGGAAAAAGTATATTCAGGGCCAGTAAGCTTTTGCATTGTATTTATGGCTTTATTGGCCAGAGAATATCTTTCAAGCTTGTTGAGATGTAACCAGGCTAGAAGATCGCCTTCTGTAAATTTGCCTTCTTCGTTGCGTTTTGAGAAATAAACTTTAAACCAGCAGCCCATCTTGCTTAAGCCAATACCCTGAAAGTTTATCAGTGTGTTTGGGTTGGCAGCTATTGTTTTAACGGTCATGGAGTTGCCAGAATAGCCACTGCACCTGTTTTCTTCATCCTTGGTTAAAATGTTTTCCGGATTAGCAGCAACACGCTTTAAAACGCTAAGATATTGTTCTGAAGAACGTTTCTTTTGGATATTTTCACCTGCTGGCCAGTCTAGGCGTTTGCCATCTGGATCAAATAATGCCAATTCAAGGTTTTCGCTAGTTGAAATTCTTGCAACATCTTCAGGTTTTTCTGCCCATCTGAATGAATCAGCCAGTTTCCTGATAGCTTCCTGATAGTAGGATTCTGGTTCACTTAACCTGAGCATGTGGGAAGTCATTTCAGCCATTTCAGCTAGAGCCTTTTCCTGAGCCTCTTTGTGTAGGTTGCTTTGAACGTGATACAGAGTTATCCAGATTGTAAAAATAGGCAATACAAGTAAAATAAGAAACAACCCAAGCTCTGATAAAAGCTTGCGGCATCTGTGCCCAAAAGATTTGTTCCTCTTATTTACTGCTCTGTCATCCATGCAAATATTCTAATCTAATAAATAGTAAAAGTAAAGATAATTGCAGTGCTATTGGTAAAGACAGACAAGCAATTTAACCTGTTGGCCAGTTTATATGAGATTATTAGTAAGATGCACATTAATAGTGAATTATGCTATTGGTTGTTAAAAATATTGCTGATTTTTTTTGATATGTTTCTTACTTCAGAAAAATCTGGCAATAATGCATTTGGGTCATCTGGTGCAGTGCATTCTTTGGCGAGAACTTCACTGGCTTTTAGCAGCAGTTCATCTGTAAGGACTCTTGTTCCTGAGTTTACCATACCTATGCCTATGCCAGGGAATACCAGCGCATTATTGCATTGTGATATTTTAATTTTTCTTCCATTATATTCAACTGTTCCAAAGGGACTGCCTGTGGCAATTAGGGCATTCCCTTCAGTGTTGCGTAAAATTCTGTCAGGTGTAGCTTCTGCCTTGGAGGTCGGATTTGAAATAGGCATTATTACTGGCTTTTTATCGTAACTATACATTTCACTAAGAATTTCATCAGTGAAAGCGCCAGTTGCTGTTGAACAACCAATTAAAACTGTTGGCTGTACATTTTTTATTACTTCAGCCAGGCTTATATGCTTTTTGTCTACAGTTTCCCATGAGGCTACTTCATTATCTGTGCGGGCAAAGGTTTTCTGGAAATAGAGAAGTTTGTTGTCACTGTCGAGAAGCAAGCCTTCCTTGTCTATAAGATAAAAACTATTCTTTTGTTCTTCGAAGCTGATGCCACGTTTAATTGCAAGTCCCTTGCATAATTGGTTTGCTATTCCGCAACCAGCAGTACCTGCGCCTAAGATGCATATTTTATGCTTATCTAAGGGGATGCCGGATTTGTTGATTCCGCTTAAAACAGCAGCTAATGCTACAACCCCTGTCCCCTGTATGTCATCGTTGAAGGATGGATGAAATTCTCTGTATTTATCTAATACAGGACGTGCATTATCTTTCCCAAAGTCTTCCCAGTGAAGAAAGCTGTTGGGAAATACTTCAACAAAGGCTTTTACAAATTCATCTATAAAATCATAATAGCTTTTTCCTGAAATTCTTTCGTGACGCCAGCCCTTATATTCTGGGGCTTTCAACAAGGCTTTGTTGTTAGTGCCAACATCAAGCATAACAGGTAGTGTGGTAGACTGGTCAAGACCACCGCATAAAGCATAGACCATCAGCTTGCCCAGAGAAATGAAAATACCGCCAGCACCCTGGTCGCCTATTCCCAAAACACCTTCGCCATCTGTAACAACTGCGATTGTCATTTCTTTGCTGCCAAAGGATTCTTTGGCCTTGGAAAGTATTTCTTTTATATGGCCTTTTTGTTCATATGAAATTGTGAGACCGAGTGGGTATTTGTAGTTTTTGCTGTAGTTTATAACAGCATCACCGATTGTTGGAGTGTAAAGAATTGGCAAAAACTCTGTCATATGCTCGTTTGCCAGTTTGAAAAAAGCTTCGGAATCATTGTGGTGCAAATCATAGAGGAAAAGGCACTTTTCCAGATTGGTTTCTTTTGCAAGATACAGTTGGTAGGTATTGGTCATTACTTAATTATTCTGCTTTAACAAGATTGGAATTGTAATACTGCGGTTCATCAGTAATTTCTTTCCCTATCCAGTCTGGGAATTCTATTTTTTCATCTTCGCTTTGTAGTTCAACTTCGGCAAAAACAAGTCCCTGATGACGACCTGCGAACTCATCAATTTCCCATTTGTGATTTTTAAAAAAAACTATATGGCGATATTTTTCCAAATTGGCTTTTTGACAGAAAATAGAATACATTTCTTCAGCATCTTTTACTGGAATTTCGTATTCGAATTCTGGGCGTGTAAGCATACCTTTACCTTTTATGGTGATGTAGGCTTTGGAATCTGTGATTCTGATTCTGACAATACGTTCAAATTCTGTACAGATATAGCCCTGTTTTATGTGGATTCGGCTGGTTACTGATTTGCGCCATTCGTCATTCTTTAATAAAAATTTGCGCTCAATTTCCATGTTAAGCCTCTAGCTTAGAGAGAATAGAAGTGGTTTTTGAAAGCAATGCCTTGTATTCTTCCACAGGAATGCTTGGACTGACAGGGTAGGAAATGGCAAAATATTCAGAATCAGCTTCGTATTCGTAGCCGTTTACGTGCTCTTTGGTGATTATTTTTCGTCTTTCTTCGTTGAAGTATTTGATTACTTCTTCAGGGTTGTTAGCTTGAAGAAGGAACTGGTCAGAAAAATTCTTGTCTTCGCTTAAATTTATGTCTTGCTTGCCAAGAAGCTTTCCTACTTTATCAATGACGGTTCTGCTATCACGCAGATAAAAATCAGGAAAGCTAGCTTCTTTTTTGGTAATAAGGCAGATTAATCGGCCATAGGTGCCGTTGTTCCCAGGATATATAAAGGTCATCAGAGAAAAATCGTAATTGTTACTGTTGCCTTTTACTATGCTGTGTAGTTCCTTATAACCAATATGACGCTGAAACATTGTGAAATCCTGAAGTTTCTGCGGCAAATCTTCAAATTTCATGTTTCTTACAAATTCATAATTGTTTTCTTCACTATACTTAATTGTATTTTCAAGGTTATGCTTCTGAGCAGCAGGAATCCTGCTTACCATTGACGCAAAGATAATTAACAGGAGCAATAGACCAATTACTAAAGCCAGATTCATTATTTTCTCCAAAAAGTGCAATAAATGAATTATAGACTACATTACGCATAATGTAAACAGAAAGTCTTTATACCGATGAAGCAGTACGTTTTTATTTACAAAAAAGGCATAAGACTATATACTGTAGACATAGAAATAGCTTAGGGATGTATTCGATGTCTGAAGAAAAGTATTTGCCTAATATATATTCAAAAGCACTCGCGGACTTAATAGCTTTTACGAAGACCGAAGGTTTGAGAATTGACTTAGAGGAAGAAGGCCGAAAAGCCTGTGCGAAATTTCAGGATAGGTTTTCTCCTGAAAGTCTTAGAAACTTTTCTGACGATGAAATCCTTAAAAATATATTCCAGTTTGATGGAGCTGAAACACAGAGCCTTATCTATACTCTTGAATTTGATCCTATTGTAAAAAAATGCTTTGGCGCAATAACTGGCTGGGCAGCATATAAATTTGGACTCTACTACAGAAAAGCAGACAAACGTTGGCTTAGTGGCAGTGTAACCAGACCAGAAGAACTTTCCAAAAGAGAAGCTATTGGAAAAGCAAAAGAAATTATAGATATGCTTGTCCGTGGCTGCAAAACCATTAAAAACCACAAACTAGACAATATTTCTGACTATGAAAAGCTAGACGCTGATTTGCGTTCAAGTTGCGGAAAAGCTTACGAATATACCTGGGTAAAGAAATATTTCCAGATGATTTTCCCAGACAAGCTTGTCTGCTGGTATACCATGGAACAGCTGCGCCATCTGCTTTATGGCTTTGGTATTAAACCAAATCTTACATACTACGGAATGGTAGGTCAGGTTGTCGTATTACGTCAGCAATCCGGACTTTCACCAGCAAGATTTTTTGAAGTATGTAATAAGCGTTTCGGGCCAGTAAAGCGTTTCTATCGCCTTAGTCAGTCTGATGAAAATGGTGATTATGGCGATGAATGGCTTCGCAAAAATATTGTTGCCATTGGTTGGAACAGACTTGGTGACTTAAACGACTATTTTGGACGTGGTCAGGAAAAGAAAAGCCTTTTCAATTGCCTTGAAAAATACTATTACGAAAACGATAAAGGCAGTTGTCTGCGTAAATCGAATGAAATAGGCTATTTCTATTATGCAACCGAATTCGATGCTTTTGTTGTTGTAAGAGGCCAGAAATTAATCGGTATTGCCGATAAACTTGGACCAAACTATTTTTCAGAAGATGAACCTCTTTCTCATTGCAGAAAAGTAAACTGGTGCTATAAAGCTTCTCCGGACGAACAGCTTCCTGTGGTAGAAAAACCTAGAACAAGCTGTGTTCTTATAGAGTCAGATGAAAATCTGATGTATCTCTACAAGCGCTATTACCACAATAATGACGGTAAAGATGCTGCAGTAGGTGAAAATAACTATGTTTCAGAATTTGAAAGAAACAGAATTATTTATGGAGCACCTGGTACAGGCAAAAGCTACATGGTTAACCGTGAAAAGGATGAGCTTCTTAAATATGGTGGAACCTATGAACGTGTAACATTCCATCATGATTACGGATATTCAGACTTTGTAGGAACCTATAAGGCAGTTCCATCTAAGGATATTGATGGTCGTGAAATAACAACCTATAAATATGTTCCTGGTCCTTTTATGCGTGTTTTGGCCGCTGCTCTAAAAAACCAGAAGGAAAAGCTTGTAAAGCCTCATTTGCTAATTATTGAAGAAATCAATAGGGCAAGAGTTGCTTCTGTTTTTGGAGAAATTTTTCAGTTGCTTGATCGTGACGAAAACGAAGAAAGTGAATTCCCAATCTGTATTTCTGAAGACATGAAGTTGTATTTGGCTCATGAGCTTGGTTGTATGCCTGAAGACTGTTCTGAAATCAAGATTCCTGGAAATATGTTTATATGGGCGACAATGAATACAGCAGAGCAGGGTGTTTTCCCCTTAGATACAGCTTTTAAACGCCGCTGGAATTTCAAATATATTGGAATTGACAGAAACGATGAATTTCTGAATGGTAAAAAAGTTATTGTAGGTAAAGGGTCTAATGCTAGAAGCGTTGAATGGAATAGCCTTAGAAAGGCTATCAATGACCGTATGGCTGTTCTGAAAATCAATGAAGATAAAATGATTGGTCCGTATTTCTTCAACAATAAGCTGTTTGATGCTGCCGGTAATATTATTAATAATCGTTTTATTCTTGCTTTTGTGAACAAACTGTTAATGTATCTATATGATGATGCAGCCAAGCTTGTTAGAGATAAACTGTTTGCTGATGATGTTGATACTGCACGCTTCTCAAATATCTGTGATGCTTTTGAAGAAAAGGGAATTTTTGCTTTCCACAGTTCAATCGTTGACCAGGTTCTGAGTCTGGAAGCTCTTGACAACCTAGACGGCCGGGACTAAGTCATATAGAATCTTATTATAGCCCTTCCTCCTTTAGGAGGCTGTCTGAAAACTCGATTTTATGCACTTAAAACAAGTTCCTTCTAAAATCAAAACCCTCCCTACCCTCCCTTGAAAAGGGAGGTTTTTAGGAGACTGCTGTACATCGGAATTTTTACAAATTTCTAGTTTTGGGACAGCCTCTTA
>JAZRWI010000007.1:0-5058 GCA_045599645.1 Candidatus Avigastranaerophilus sp. | reverse complement strand
AGTCTGGGCTTCATACTTTCTTAATAGTTCCTCGTAGAGTTTTTTATAATCAGGGGTTTCAGAAACGGAACTCTTTTCTTCCCTGGATTTCTTCATTCTGCCATCTGTGGCTTCTATTTCACCGGTTTCCGGGTTTATTCTCCCGATAAGCTTTCTTTTTGCCCGAACCATCTTCTTTTCTGGATCCCAGAATGAATGAGATTCATACGCGTAAGTAATGCCTGACCTTTTGTCATGTTGTTTGATTATCGCCATTTTTAACTCCTTTTTCATCTAAATTGGTACGAGTTTGTTTTAATACATAACCATTACAAAGTCAACAAAAAACTCAAAAAAACTTTTACCTCAGCAACGAATAACATGTGTACTAGTCAAGAAAAGTTGCATATTTTCAGAACAAATATCATGCTTTTAATATCAATGTTGGTATTTCCTCATAAAACATTAGGTATGTGAAAATAAAAATTGCTCATATGGTTATTGATATGTATATATTACTATTCATAACAAAACATTCCAAAGGAACAAATGAATTTTGGATATCACCGACGTTCAGAAAAGAATATTTGAACTGGAAAAAGAAAACGCTTATTTAAAATCCTTGCTTGATCAGGCAGGTATTTCATACGCACTTCCGGCTCAAATTCCTGATACGCAAAATACTACTGAGCCAGAACAAGGCAAACGTATAATTCCTGTAACCATTACGCGTGAACATGCTCGCAGATTCTTTTCTTACTTCTGGGGTCGTATGGATGTCTACAGCAAAAGATATCAGAATAAAACCACGGAAAAATCCGGTTATTTTACTCAATGTAATAATTTCTGGAAAAGCGGCATTTGCCCCAAAGCATCAGGTAAGAAAATCAAATGTAAGGATTGTAATAATCGTTTATGGACAAAACTAGAGGCATCAGATATCGAAGCGCATCTTCGTGGTAGTCGCAATGACTGTTCTGATGTGATTGGGGTATATCCACTTTTCCCTGATGGCACTTGCAGATTTATTGTTTTTGATTTTGACAATCATAGCAAAGATGCTGAAAATAACGATTTTGCTAATTCAGATGATACTTGGAAGGAAGAAGTAAACTCTTTGCGGAAAATATGTAGTTTGAATGGCATACCTGCTTTGGTGGAACGCTCAAGATCTGGTTTGGGTGCACATATTTGGATATTCTTTGATAATCCTATACAAGCAGACCTTGCCCGTCGATTTGGTTTTGCTTTGCTGGAAAAAGGAGCTGAATCAGTTAACCTAAAATCATTCCGCTATTACGACAGAATGTTACCTGCTCAATACAAACTTAACAATGATGAGTTAGGCAATCTGATAGCATTGCCTTTACAGGGGCAGGCGTTAAGGAACGGTAATAGTGCCTTTATTGATGAAAATTGGAATGCTTACCCTGAGCAATGGAAAATTCTGTTATCAACAGAACGTTTATCTCTGCAAAGTATAAAATTGCTTATCTCAGAATGGAATATACCTAGGTCAGAAATGGATAAAGTAACTTCAGAAGAAAGTATGATTCTTTTTGCAACAGGTCAGTTAATTGGTGAGGGGTTTGATTTCCCGCGCCTGGATACTCTTATTATGGCAACTCCTGTGGCGTGGAAGGGGATTATTGAACAATACGCCGGTCGATTAAATCGAGACTATGCAGGTAAAACAAATGTTCAGATTTATGATTATGTAGATTCACATATACCTGTTTTTGATAGGATGTATGCAAAAAGATTAAAAGCTTATAAAAGAATCGGTTATCAGCTTTATGTGGATAGTTCATCAACAAAACAAGATGCTAATGCAATTTTTGATTCGGATTCTTATTTGCCCATTTATGAAAAAGATTTGAAGGAAGCAAATACCGATATTGTGATTTCTAGTCCTACACTTGGCCAGTATAAAGTTTTTCACATGATAAAACTTCTGAAAGAAAGACAGGAATCTGGAGTAAAAATTACCATTGTTACCTGGCATCCAGAGGTTTATGAATATGGTCGGGATGAGCACCGCATTGCCCTAATGGAAGAATTAAGATATGCTGGTTTTCATATTGAATTAATGAAAGAAAACTGCGAACATTACGCAGTAATAGATAATGAGGTAGTTTGGTATGGCAGTATGAATCTGCTTTCTAAGGATGACATCGATGACAATATTATGCGTGTTAAGAGCAAAAGTATTGCCGCTGAACTCCTTGAAATAACCTTTCATAAAGGGGATCAACTAATAGATTACCCTTTGGGGTTTGCTGATAAACTACCTTAAATAACCGCAAGTAGCAAGATTGGGTTAGCAACGGATGACAGGATGAGGGCGGATGAACAGCCGAACAGCCGATTAGCAGGCCATTTTTTTAGCCTCGGTTTTAGAGGGTTGCTGCTTTGCCTAACCGACTTAGTGTTGTGCGAGAGTGCACAGGAAATTTGAGCAGAAGAACCAAGGATAATAGGCAATTAGCAACGGATAACAGGATGAGGGCGGATGAACAGCCGTGCAGCCAGGATTTTTTTACCTCGGTTTTAGAGGGGTACTGCTTTACTTAACCGACTTACTGCTATGCGAGTGTTAGTAGGCCAAATCCCCCCTAGTCCTCTTTTATAAAATGGGGTTAGAGGAATTGTTTATCCTTTAGCCAAAATGGTGCCATGTATATTGGTTTTAGACTTAATGTTCAGTATAATCAGAACTGCTGTTGCAAACAATCTTGAAGCATACTGGTATCTCAGATACCTTCTGGATAATCTTATTAAACTGAAAACAAAGAGGACTTCAGACCTTTTATGCCACAAAATATAGACAGGAATAAGCTTCTAGAGTATCAGCAGAAAACTCTTGCCTACGAAAACAGTCTTGTTAGTCAGATAAAAGAAAAATAGTAGAAAATATCGCCACATTTTCAGCGTCAAAAAAGCTCATCAAATTCAAATCTGATGAGCTTTTTCTCTTTTTCAAATGTCAAAGATTTTAAATTGGCCTTTTAGGGGTTAGGTCACTTTGTTCGTCGCGGAGCGACACATCGAATGCCGTCAGGCGTCATCGAGCCGCATGGCCATCGAGCACCATGAGGTGCCATCGATAATCGGCTACGCCGATTCATTCATAGCCGCAGGCTAATTCATTCTTATGTATTGGCTTAGTGGTTAGACTGTTTCCAGAATGGTATCGTCTTTTAGAAAATTCCTGAGACCTATTGTAATTATGCCATTCATATCCTGACGAGGTTTTGCATAGGTGCCTGTTATGATAATCTTTTTGAAAGAATCGTCCACACTTAACAGAGGTCGTCGTTCCTGATATACTTTTTCATCCGTAGTCATGGCATATGCGGACTGTATATAGTATTTCCTGTTTCCATTGCGAGCAATGAAATCAATTTCCAGCTGCTTCTTAGCAGATAGACTTCGTTCTGTTTTTTCCCTTACCTCAACAACACCGACATCAACAGCATAACCACGATGTAAAAGCTCATTGAATATGATGTTCTCCATAAGATGAGGTTCTTCAACCTGTCTGAAGCCTAGGGCTGCATTTCTAATTCCAGTATCAGTAAAGTATACTTTGACCGGAGTATTTATATATCTGCGGCCTTTTATGTCATAGCGTATCGCAGTATTAACAACAAAAGCATCTTTAAGGCAGGAAATGTAGTTCTTAATAGTTTTGTCGGAAACAGAACTTTGTGCAATTGTTTTGAAGGTGTTTTCAAGCTTCGAAGGGCTGACAAGAGAGCCAATGCTTGACGCCAGCACAGATACAAGATCTTCTAATTCCAGACTATTACGTATATGATTACGATCAATGACATCCTTTAAATAGGTTTCATGGAAAAGATCAGTCAGGTATTTCATTTTTTGTTTTTCTGACGGAAATGAAACTATTCTGGGCAAGCCTCCGTAAGTTAAATAATCATCAAAAGCTTCTTCTTCACTGCAATCACAGGCTGACAGGTATTCTGAAAAAGACAAAGGGAAAATGCGTATTTCGTCTCCTCTGCCTCGGAATTCTGTTAAAATGTCTGATGAAAGAAATCGTGAATTGCTGCCAGTAACGTAAGTATCTACATTATCAATTTGCAGAAGACTGATTAATACTTCATGGAACCTGTCAACCAGTTGGATTTCATCCAGCAGAACATAATACTGTTCATTATCTTTTATCTTAGCTTTTATATGATTATATAATGCATGCGGTTCCCTGAGATAATCGTTTTCTATTTTATCTAATGAAATATCAATAATGTGTTCTCTATTTATGCCACGTTGCAAAAGTTCATTCAGAAATAGTTTAAAAACAAGATAAGATTTACCGCATCTGCGGATACCGGTAATAACCTTCACCAAACCGTTGTTTTCACGTAGATGTATCTGATTCAGGTAATAATTTCTTTCTATTTCCATGCTGTATACTCCGAAAAAAGGGTAGACCTACCTATATTTCGGAGTATATTAAGATTGCTCATAAAAGTCAATAGCCCTTTTAGGTCGCTGCGCTTTTAGGGGTTAGGTCAGTTTTCTTCATTTAGCGAAGCGTATTTCCATATAGGCGAAGCTTCATTGAATATTTTAAATAAATATTGCTTCAAAATAAAAGGTATAAATGAATTTACCTTTCGTCACGTTAGAAGAAGCCAATAGACAGTGTGCTATAAAAGAAAGCTTTATTTATAAATATAAAAGGCTTAATGTAAAGTAATTGTAACGATAACGGGGTAAAAATTTATAAATTTACAAAAATTACCCCCTTAACTTGCAAATAACTCCATATTTGTTCCAATCTATTGTGTAGAAAATAGGTTCTGTTTTAGCTACATGAGAAGAGAAAAAATAAACCTTTTGGAAGCTTACAGAAACATTGCCATGTAAAGAGGCATGGTTAATTTTTTGCCTTGCAGGCCTAGGTTTCCAGCTGACAGCTTTATGCCTAATCTGATGGATTCATCAGAAAGAATATGATTAAGAGAATTGGTAGTGCCTCGATTTGCTTTGACCTCTATTGGTATTATAGAGCAATCCTTAGATATTATGAATTCAATCTCTTGGCTACCATCG
>JAZRWI010000006.1:0-50697 GCA_045599645.1 Candidatus Avigastranaerophilus sp. | reverse complement strand
CATTTCAAAGTCAACAAAAAAACTCAAAAAAATCTTTTATTTATGAGACTTTTTGAGTTTTTTTATTGATTATAAAATTGAATTATTTCGTTACGTGTAGACCGATTCAGAAAGTGTCAAGTTTACCTGTGAACAGTAACGACACTTTCGCATCTGCTTTTCTATTTTATACCCTTAGTCAAGAACTGACTTCTAGATATTAAACAAGCCTGCAGGGAAAACAGAATCAAGCCTCAACCAAATAGGCCGACAGCCGATATCCATTAAGTTTATAGTACTAAGCTGGTCGAAGCAGTAGAGACCTGGCACATCGTCCCCAGTCCCCAGTCTCCAATCCCCAGTCCCGGCTGTTTCTCCGCCTTCATCCTGTTATCCGTTGCTACACTATCCACCGAAAGCCTGTTTCACTTTATCGAAGAAGCTTTTGCTAGAACCAATGCCTGTGGCTTTGGATTCAGGATCTTCTTCAGCTAGCTGCTTGAGAAGTTCTCTCTGTCTTTCATTGAGCTCTGTTGGAGTTCTGACAAAAATTTTGACCAGCTGATCGCCTTCACCGTTTCTATAGGATTTTACACCGTAGCCACGAAGTCTGAAGGTCTTGCCTGTCTGAGTACCTGCAGGAATCTTAATCTTTACGACTCCCTTAAGTGTTGGCACTTCTATTTCACCGCCAAGAGCAGCTAACGGGAAGGTGATATCCTTTTCGCAGATTATATCATCACCGATTCTATCGAAGAAATCGTGTTTTCCGACAGAAATGACAATATAAAGGTTGCCGCTTGGACCGCCTTTTTCGCCGACTTCGCCTTCACCGCTGATTTTAAGCTTAGAACCAGTTTCAACACCAGCAGGTATTTTTACCTTCAGCTTAGAAGACTGTTTCAGACGGCCACTGCCACCACATGTCTTACAAGGTTTGTCAATGATTTCACCTTCGCCCTGACACTGATGACAGGTTTGTTGAATAGTAAAGAAACCTTGAGAAATTGATACAGAACCTCGGCCCTTACATACTGGGCACTGTTTGCGGCTTGTGCCTGGTTCTGCTCCGGAACCTGAACAGGAAGTACAAGATACAGATTTCTGAACTGTGATTTCCTTTTCACATCCGAAAACAGCTTCTTCAAAGGTTATATCAAGGTCATATCTTAAGTCTGCACCACGACGCGGTCCGTTTCTTCTCTGACCAGATGAGCTTGAAGCACCACCACCAAAGAAATCTGAGAAAATATCGCCGAAAATATCACCAAAGCCACCGAATCCACCACCTGGGAATCCGCCGCCACCGAAAGCGTTAGGATCAATGCCAGCAAAACCATACTGGTCATAGGCTGCACGCTTATTGGGGTCTGACAGAACCTGATAAGCTTCGTTTACTTCTTTAAATTTTTCAACGGCGTCAGGACTCTTATTGACGTCTGGGTGATACTGACGTGCAAGACTGCGGAAAGCCTTTTTTAATTCAGCTTCGCTAGCATTCTTTTGAACGCCTAGCACTTCATAGTAATCACGTTTAGAAGCCATAAATAAAATTCTCCCTTAATTAGCTCTTTGCTGTTAGCTATTAGCTATTAGCCGAGAAACACTACATATCCCTAAGACTCTCTCAGGTAAAGTTTTTACCTAAGACCTCTATAAAAGGGGTTTTCCTATGACCCCCTTTTGGTAAATGTTTTTTCCATGACCCCCTTTTGGTAAATGGTTTTTCTATGACCACTTTTTGGTAAATGGTTTTTCTATGACCCCCTTTTGTAAAGGGGGGTAGGGGGGATTTCGGCCTGCTTCTCTCGGCCAAAAGCTAACAGCTAAGAGCCAATAGCCAATCAGGCTTTCTTAAATTCAGCGTCAACAACGTCGCCGTCATCCTGTGGACCAGCCTGAGCACCAGCATTTGGATCAGCGCCTGGGAAACCACCCTGTGGACCCTGTGGGCCCTGAGCACCACCCTGCTGCTGATAGAGAACCTGACCGATTTCCTGTGCAACCTTCTGAAGTTCATCAAACTTAGCTTTAATGAGTTCATCGTCAGTGCCGGCGAGAGCGGTCTTAACTTCGTCAATCTTAGCCTGAACTTTGCTCTTAATATCTGCTGGAACCTTGTCGCCAAGGTCAGACATAGTCTTTTCGAGCTGATAAGAGAAGGATTCAGCCTGATTTCTTGTTTCAATGCTTTCTTTCTTCTTCTTGTCTTCGTCAGCAAACTGTTCAGCCTTCTTGATCATTTCATCAATTTCACCCTTGTTGAGAGCTGAGCCGTTTGTTACAGTAATCTTCTGTTCCTTACCAGTACCGAGGTCCTTAGCAGAAACATTAACGATACCGTTGGCGTCGATGTCGAAGGTTACTTCAATCTGTGGGATACCACGTGGAGCTGGAGCAATACCTACAAGGTCGAAACGGCCAAGAGTCTTATTGCTGGCTGCCATTGGGCGTTCACCCTGAAGAACATGAACAGAAACTGCTGGCTGATTGTCAGCTGCAGTAGAGAATACCTGGCTCTTCTTGGTAGGAATAGTGGTGTTACGAGGAATAAGAGTAGTCATAACGCCGCCGAGGGTTTCGATACCAAGAGAAAGTGGAGTTACGTCGAGAAGGAGAATATCCTTAACATCACCAGTGAGAACACCGGCCTGAGTAGCAGCGCCCATAGCAACGCATTCCATTGGGTCTACGCCGCGTTCTGGATCTTTGCCGAAGTGATTCTTGAGAAGGTTCTGGATAACTGGCATTCTTGTTGGACCACCAACCATAACGATATGGTCAATGTCGCTTCTCTTGAGGTCTGCGTCATTAAGAGCATTGTCAATAGGAGCTTTGCAGCGTTCTACAACATCTTCTACCAACTGTTCCAATTTAGAACGGGTAAGAGTGATGTTCAAATGCTTTGGACCTTCCTGAGTTGCAGTGATGAATGGAAGGTTGATGTCAGTCTGGGTAGTAGTAGAGAGTTCAATCTTAGCCTTTTCAGCAGCTTCTCTAACACGCTGATGAGCCATTGAATCCTTAGAAAGGTCAATACCGTCTGATTTCTGGAATTCGCCTTCAATGTATTTGATAAGGCTGTTATCCATGTCGGTGCCGCCCAACTGAGTGTCGCCGTTGGTAGAAAGAACTTCGAATACGCCATTAGAGAGTTCAAGGATTGTAACGTCCAGTGTGCCGCCGCCAAGGTCGAATACGAGGATTCTTCTGTCGCCCTGATTGTGGTCAAGACCGTAAGCAAGAGCTGCAGCTGTTGGTTCGTTTACAAGACGTTTTACTTCAAGACCGGCAATCTTACCAGCATCTTTGGTAGCCTGGCGCTGAGCGTCATCGAAGTAAGCTGGAACAGTGATAACTGCTTCTGTTACTTTGTCATTAAGGAAAGCTTCTGCGTCAGCCTTAATCTTCTGGAGAATAGCGGCTGAAATTTCCTGTGGAGTGAATTCTTTACCATCGATGTTGTATTTATACTTAGAACCCATTTTTCTCTTAGCAGCAATGATAGTGCGGTCTGGGTTAGTAGTAGCCTGACGTCTGGCTGGTTCGCCGATGAGTCTCTGGCCGTCTTTTGTGAATGCAACAACGCTTGGGAAAGCCTTACCGCCGATTGAGTTACCTTCAGCGCTAGGAATAATAACTGGCTTACCGCCTTCGATAACGGCAGCAGCTGAATTTGAAGTACCAAGGTCAATACCGATAATCTTTGACATATTTTTATCTCCTTACAAGAAATTTACTTTTTGTTTACTACGACCTTTGCGCAACGCAAAACCTGGTCTTTGAACATATAACCCTTTTCGAAAACCATAAGAACTTCTTCGTCTTCCTTATCGGGGTTATTCTGGTTCATCATAGCTTCCTGGCAATTAGGGTCAAACTTGTTGCCAAGAGCCTGGATTTCCTTCAGACCTTCTTTTTCAAGCATGTCTGAGAATTGGATAGAGAACATTTCCAGACCGTCCATAACCTTTTTGTCTAATTCGACTTTCTGGCACTGTTCCATTGCCTTATCAAGAGTATCCATAACTGGTAGCAGCTTCTTTAAAAACTCTGCAACGCCACGGCTGCGGGCTGCTGCCTGATCATTTGCAGCTCTCTTTGAAAGATTCTGGTAGTCAGCAAGAGCAGTTAAATATCTCTTCTTAACATCACCAAGTTCTTTTTCAAGAGCTTTAATTTTGTCAGCTTCAGTTACTGGCTTTTCTTCTTCTTTGGCTTCAGAAGCAGGTTTTTCTTCTTTTTCGGAAGAAACAGGTTCCTGTGGCTTAGCTTCAGCAGCCTTGTCTGAGTTTTCAGCCTTGGCTTCTTCTTTTACTTCAGCTTCAGGAGCTTTATCTTTCAATTCTGTATTTTCCTGCTGTTCTTGAGTCATTTTTTTCTTCCTCTTCATGAAATCTAACATATTCGGGACTCCATATAACACCCCCCTTCGTAAGGGGCTATCTTAAAACCCCCTTTCTTAAAGGGGGGCAGGGGGGATTTCGGCCTGCTCACGCCCCCGCGAGGCCTTCCTCCTTGAGGGGCTGCCGCCAGGGATGGCGGCGTGCAGTTGCCACAGGAGGTGGCAAAAAACTGCTGAAGGTGTCAGTGCAAAAGCACTGACGGATGAGGGAGCATCGCATTTGCAGAGGCCATTGCTCACTCTTAATAATCCATTTCTGGGTTAGCAGCAGGAGCTTTTTCCTTTTCAGGTGCTTCAGCAACCAATACTTCTGTAGTGAGAAGAATTGAAGCGATTGAAGAAGCATTCTGGAGAGCTGAACGTGTAACCTTAGCCGGGTCAATGATACCAGCCTTATACATATCTGTATAATCATCAGCTACTACGTCATAACCATAGCCAGCCTTCTTAGAGGACTTAACCTTTTCAATGATAACTGCTGGTTCAAGACCTGCGTTATGAAGAATCATGGTCATTGGAGCATAGAGAGCTTTCTTAACGATGGTGTAACCGATCTTTTCGTTTTCGTCAGCTTCTTTTTCAAGCTTTTCAAGAACGTGGAGAGCGTTGATGTAAGTAACGCCGCCGCCAGCTACGATACCTTCTTCGATTGCTGCACGAGTTGCGCTCAATGCATCTTCTACTCTGGTCTTTCTTTCCTTCATAGCTGTTTCAGTAGCAGCACCAACTTTGATTACTGCAACGCCACCGGCGAGCTTGGCAAGTCTTTCCTGAAGCTTTTCTTTGTCATAGCTGCTAGTGCTGTGTTCAAGTTCAGCCTTAATCTGGTTGATTCTGTTCTTGAGAGCCTTGGTATCGCCGCAGCCTTCCATGATAGTGGTGAGGTCTTTGGAAACGATAACCTTCTTGGCCTGACCGAGCTGATTTACAGTTACGTTTTCAAGCTTCATGCCGAGGTCGTTAGAAACACATTCGCCACCAGTAAGAACAGCGATATCAGCAAGCATAGCTTTCTTTCTGTCGCCAAAACCAGGAGCCTTAACTGCTACACAGTTGAAGGTGCCGCGGAGCTTGTTTACTACGAGAGTTGCAAGAGCTTCGCCTTCGATATCTTCAGCGATGATGAGAAGAGGCTTATTAACCTGTACAACCTTTTCAAGAATTGGGAGAAGGTCTTTGAGGTTGTTAATCTTGTTTTCAGTGATAAGAATGTAAGGATTATCAAGAACTGCTTCCATTCTATCCTGGTCAGTTACCATGTATGGGCTGAGGTAACCCTTGTCGAATTCCATACCATCAGTGAATTCAAGCTGAGTATCAAAGCTCTTTGCTTCTTCAACAGTGATAACGCCGTCTTTGCCGACTTTATCCATTGCTTCAGCAATAAGATCACCGATTTCTTTATCGCGGGCAGAGATTGTAGCAACCTGTGCAACGCTGTCTTTGTTGTCGTCAACCTTCTGAGCAAGCTTGCCGATTTCTTCGACAACTGCTGCAACGGCTTTTTCAATACCGCGCTTTACGTAAGTTGGGTTAGCACCGGCAGTTACGTTCTTGAAACCTTCATGAACGATAGCCTGAGCAAGAACTGTTGCTGTAGTAGTACCGTCACCGGCTACGTCATTAGTCTTGGCGGCAACTTCCTTTACAAGCTGGGCACCCATGTTTTCAAATTTATCAGTAACTTCGATTTCCTTAGCGATTGTAACGCCGTCGTTGGTTACTGTCGGGCTACCGAACTTCTTGTCGAGGATAGCATAACAACCCTTTGGACCAAGAGTTGCACGAACTGCATTAGCTACGGTATCAACACCGATTTCAAGAGATTTTCTGGCTTCTTCCCAGTATTTTAATTCTTTAGCAGACATTGTAAGCTCCTTAAACTCTAACCGTTAATGATTATTCTGCAACGATAGCAAGAATGTCTTCTTCGCGAAGGATAAGGTAAGATTCTTCATCAACCTTAATTTCGGTTCCGGCATATTTAGAATAGATAACCTTGTCATTAGCCTTTACGGTAAGTGCAACGCGCTTGCCGTCTTCACCGATTTTGCCTGGGCCAACAGCTACTACTACGCCTTCAACTGGCTTTTCTTTGCTGGCTGTATCTGGAAGAATGATGCCGCCTTTAGAAACTTCAACGGCTTCCTTAGCTTTAATAATAACTCTATCGTTCAATGGTTTAAGATTCATTTTAATTATCCTTTCAATTTTATCTCAGACCCCCTTTCGTAAAGGGAATCTCCTAAAGACCCCCTTTCGTAAAGGGGGGTAGGGGGGATTTATGCCCTGCTTTTTCGGCTAATAGCCAACAGCTAAAAGCTTCTTGTGGCGCAAAATGCGACGCACCTGCGACGGTCCCTAAAGACCCCCTTTACGAAAGGGAATCTCCTAAAGACCCCCTTTCGTAAAGGGGGGCAGGGGGGATTTATGCCCTGCTTCGAGCTTCGAGCTTCGAGCTTCGAGCTTCAAGCTTCAAGCTTCAAGCTTCAAGCTTCAAGCTTCCTCTTACATCATGCCTGGCATACCCATGCCGCCCATTCCATTCATTCCGCCCATGCCCATTGCTGGGTTAGCGTTCTTTTCTTCTGGAAGGTCAGCAACGAGAACTTCAGTAGTCATGAGGATTGAAGCGATTGAAGAAGCATTCTGGAGAGCTGAGCGAGTTACCTTAGCTGGGTCGATGATGCCGGCTTCAAACATATCAACATATTCGTTGGTGAGAACATTGTAGCCATAACCAGTCTTCTTGGATTCTTTAATCTTTTCGATGATTACTGCCGGTTCAAGACCTGCATTTGTGAGAATGAAGTGGATTGGCTTAGCAAGAGCTTTTCTTACGATTTCAACACCGAGCTTTTCTTCTTCAGAAACCTTGAGGTCATCAAGACCAACCATAGCATTGAGGAGAGCAACGCCGCCGCCTGCTACAACGCCTTCTTCAACTGCAGCACGAGTTGCGCTGAGAGCGTCTTCTACTCTGGTCTTTCTTTCCTTCATAGCGGTTTCAGTAGCAGCACCAACTTTGATTACTGCGACGCCGCCAGAAAGCTTAGCAAGTCTTTCCTGGAGCTTTTCCTTATCGTAAGAGCTGGTGCTTCTTTCGATTTCGGCCTTGAGCTGACCAATTCTGTTCTGAACGTCAGCAGCTTTGCCAGCGCCTTCTACGATTGTAGTAGATTCCTTGGAAATAACAACCTTCTTAGCAGTGCCGAGGTGTTCAAGAGAAGCGTTTTCGAGTTTGAGACCAACTTCTGCGCTGATCTTAGTGCCGCCAGTGAGGATAGCGATATCTTCGAGCATGGCTTTGCGTCTGTCACCAAATGCTGGAGCCTTAACTGCTACACAGTTGAAGGTGCCGCGGAGCTTGTTTACTACGAGAGTTGCAAGAGCTTCGCCTTCGATGTCTTCTGCAATGATGAGGATTGGGCGTCTGGTTTGAACAACACTTTCAAGAACTGGAAGGATTTCCTTAATGTTATTAATCTTGCTGTCAGTAATGAGGATGTATGGATTTTCAAGAACTGCTTCCATTCTTTCTGGATCAGTTACCATGTATGGGCTTACATAACCCTTGTCGAATTCCATACCTTCAACGAAATCAAGAGTTGTATCGAAGCTCTTTGCTTCTTCAACAGTGATAACGCCGTCTTTACCAACTTTATCCATTGCTTCGGCAATTACATTACCGATTTCAGTATCGCGGGCAGAAATAGTAGCAACCTGTGCAACGCTTTCCTTCTTGTCGTCGATTCTTACTGACTGTTCGTGAAGGGTTTTTACAACTGCGTTAACAGCTTTTTCAATACCACGCTTAATATAAATAGGAGTAGCACCGGCTGCGGTGTTCTTGAAGCCTTCCTGAACGATAGCCTGAGCAAGAACTGTAGCGGTAGTAGTGCCGTCACCAGCGATATCGTTGGTCTTGCTGGCAACTTCCTTTACGAGCTGTGCGCCCATGTTTTCAAAACGGTCAGCAACTTCGATTTCCTTAGCGATCATAACGCCGTCGTTTGTTACTGTTGGAGAACCAAAGCTCTTGTTAAGAATTGCATAACAACCCTTTGGACCAAGTGTAGAACGAACTGCATTTGCTACGGTATCAACACCTTTTTCAAGTGCTCTGCGAGCATTTTCACCATACTTTAGCTGTTTAGCGGCCATAATTTATATCTCCTATAATAATTTATTTTTTTGACTTAATTAATAGATGTGTTGTGAATTATTCAACAGCGAGAACATCGTCTTCCTTCATGATGAGGTGCTTAACACCGTCTAACATGATTTCAGAGCCGGACCATTCTGTGAAGTAAACCTTGTCGCCCTGCTTAACCTGCATTGGAATAAGGTTGCCCTTCTTGTCTGTAAGACCCTTGCCGGTGAAAACTACTGTGCCGGTCTTTGGCTTTGCCTTAGAAGCTGTATCAGGAATAATAATCCCGAAAGCAGTCTTGGTTTCTTCGTCGGCTGGCTTTACGACGATTCTGTTACCCATAGGGGTGAGGTTCATAATTTGCTCCTCCTGTTTCATATTGTAAAATTTTATGTAATTACTTATTGCAAACCCCGTGCCAAAATTAAAAACTCGCTATAGATGCTAATTGAAGGGATTTAAGAATAAAAAACAACCGTCGCAACGGTACAAAATGCGACGCTTCTGCGACGTTGAAGATAATTATCAGCAACGGATAACAGGATAATGGCGGATAAGCAGGCCAAACAGCCGGGAATTTTTTAGCCTCGGTTTTAGGAGGTTGGTTAGTTTACCAGAGTATGTTACTGCTTCGCGAAGGTTGGGCAGGTAATTAAGGCAGATAACCACAGATAAGCAACGGATAACAGGATGAGGGCGGATTATTTAATTCACTATTCACAATGCACAATTCTTTGTTGTGATAACCTACAGGCTTGGTGCTTCATTCGAATGCATAATGCATAATTCATAATTCATAATGCATAATTCATAATGCATAATTCATAATTCATAATGCATAATTTTTTGCTTTTAAGAGACTTGGTTCTGATTTTCCTATAGGCTTGTCTGAACAATGAAATAGCCTGCGGCTGTGAATGCGGCCTGAAGGGCGATGAATGATTTGCTTCGCAAATATGAATGAGGCTGACGCCTATTGGGTAGATACTTGGCTCTATTTTTCCTACAAGCTGTCAGCGACTGTTTTTCTCGGCTGATAGCTGGGAGCCGATAGCTGTTAGCTGCTGTTTTCTCGGCTACCAGCCACCAACCAATAGCCACCAGCTGATTTTTTAAGGCCTATTATTATAAGAGAGCCTTCGGATGTAAGAGTAGGCTTTGGTTTGGAATTAAGAAAATGGGTACCCTTTGCGACAAGGCTTATTTATTGTATAATTAATTAGAGAACGAAAGGCAAATAGCGTTAAATACTATTTTTTTGAAAGAGTGCTATATGAAAAATAAAAATAAGGGGTTGTTTGAATTCTCTATTGAAATGTTTTCGGAATCTATTAAAGATTCTGTCGGTAGTCTGTTTAAATATTTTGGTTTATTTCAGTTACCTCCAGAGGTTGAACAAAAGCTAAGTAATGAGATTAAGAAGAAGGACAAAAAAACATATATAGAGCAAGGCAGTTCTGGTAATACTATAAAGCAGACTGTGCAGTATCAGGATTACGTAAAAAAGCAAGAAAAAGATGCTTTTAAACCAAAGAATCGAAAAAGTGCTGAAAGATTAATTTGCCTGGCTTATTTTTTCATTTATTTTGTTTTATTGTTTTCGTGCGTAGCTTGTGGAGCTCAACATCCAATGCCGATTAGCAAATATCACAATACCTTGGTTATGGTATATGCTTTTATTATTTCTGTAGTTATTACCCCTGGTTTTCTCAAACACTTTTTTAGATACATGTATAGTGATGTGTCTCCCAAGGCTTGTAAACCAAAGGCAAAGCCAAAATATGAAGAAAAACCAGGCTTCTTTGAATTTAAGGTTACTCCATTGCGAAGATCTGGTTATGGTTTCTGGGATTCTTGGGATATAACAAAGCCTATTGCATATATAATGGCATTATTTTTTGTTTTGGTGGCTTTTTTGTTTAATATGGTTATTATAGCAAGTCTGAATTCTGCATTAGCTTATTCAAAACCTGTAAACAGGTATGTGAAGGTAGAACATGCCGAGGCCGGTGAATATGAGGTTTCAGACTGGCGTGAATCTGGCGGGATAGTGTCTATTGTCGTAGATAAAAATAAGCCAATCGTGGCTGTTAAGGGAGATATAATGCTCGTCGAGACAAGAATAGGTATTTTGGGCTTAGAATACCTGAACGACCAGGATTCCTTAGAATGCTTTGATATAGAAGGATTCCCGGCGAACACTGTGTTCCCATTAACAGAGGAAGAATTTCAAAAAATATATGTTGGTAGAAAGCATAAACGTTTAAACAACAGATAATACAGCCAAGCAGGCTCCAAAAATATCATTCTCAATTTTCAAAAACCGCTTCTTGGTAAATCAGAGCCAGGTCTCTAAAAAATAGGCGATAGCCTCATTCACATTCGGCTTCGCCGAATAATTCATCGACCGCAGGTCTCATTCACAGTCGCAGGGCTAATTTATTGAATAATTTGTAGACAAATCTGAGTCTCAATCCTCAGTTCTGTTGTTAGCACCAGGTAGGTTAAAACAACAGTAGGCCAAATTTTTGAATAACATATTGCTGGATTTTATAATTAGTTGGCGAAATAAAACTTACAAAATGTAATTTACAAAACTATATGATGGTAGTATATTGTAAAACAACAATAAGGGTGGAGAATTAGGATGAAAAGGTTATTTTATTTGCTTAGTTTAAAGGTCAGCGGTATCAAAAACATTGAGCATGCTTTGGTATTTGATTTTTATAAAAAAACTATAAACAATAACTTCGCCCCGGAAGATTATAAACTAAAAGCTATATATGGCGAAAACGGTTCTGGGAAAACAGGAATTGTTGCTGGGGTTAATTTGATGAAAAGGCTGATTTTAAACAACAATTTCCTGTCAGACAATGCTACCCAGAAGTCTTTGTTCGAACTTGTCAATAAAAAAACTAAGCGTGGCAATGTAGAAGTAGAATTTTATTCTTGTATTGATAATGAAAATGTTATTTTGAGATACAGTATTGAGTTTGAGATTAGGGATGATAATCGCTTCTATTTGGTTTCAGAACGTTTGGATCGTAAAAAAGCAAACTATAGCAAGAATCAATATGAAAATGTATTTTGCGTAAATAATGGTGAACTGATTAAGCTAAATGCTGGTAATGAGGATTTTGAATTTTTTAAGAAAGCATCCTTGAATCTCTTGGAACAACAAACATTTGTTGCCTCTTTACATACAATAAAGAATCTGTATCCCATAGAAAGAATGGTTAGATGCTATTCAGATATTTTGCTGCTGGTCTTGTTTTCTTTGAACTTAAATACATACTTAGACGAAACAGATGATCATATATCTTATTTCTTGCAGGAAGAGTTGAAAAATTACGGTAAGGACAAGCTAAATATACAGAGAGAATTTGAGTTCTTTCAGACTATAAAAAATAAGATATATGCAGCAAATGCAAATGATAGAAATGTGCTTAAAAGTATGTTTGGCGAGTATGAAAAATACGTCAGCCGGTTGGTGCTGTTTGTGAAGATATTTAAACCGGACCTTTGTAATATTGAGATCGACAGGAAAGATTATAATGAATCTTATTATCAATGTAGTCTGAAAATGGTTTATGAAGATTATAAGATTGATTTGGAATTTGAAAGCCGAGGTATAAAAAAATTAGTTCAAATATTTAATTACTTGGATGCTGCAAGTAGTGGCGAGATAGTATTCATAGATGAGTTGGATTCCAATATAAATGATGTTTATCTTGATAAGTTAATTGAGTTTTTTGCCATTTATGGAAAAGGGCAATTATGCTTTACTGCTCATAATTTATCACCGATGTCTGTTTTAAAAAGATATAAAAATTCGATATGTTTTATTTCTAGCATAAATACTGTTCACACTTGGGCTAAACATGGTAATCAGAATCCTGAAAACGCTTATAGAAATGGTTTTATAGAAGATTCACCTTTTAATGTAGATTCTTCTGATTTCTTAGGTATATTAGGAGCAAGGGCTGATGAATAGACAGATTCTGTTTTGTGTGGAAAGCAAAAAGAAAGCTAGAACAGATTATCAGTATATTGCAGAAACTATTAGAAGATTCTACAAAGATGATCGAAAAATTTCCTATAAACCAATATTTTTGGACAGTAAGACAAGGTATAAAGATAATGGTGCCAGAGTAAAGCTTGAAAAGATATTTATGTCTCTTTAATTGTTAAGTCTGAACGGTTTTACGCTTGGTGGTTCATATATAAAACATATTGAAGGTGAAATATGGGAGCTTAGACCATTGAGAGATCGGATATTCTTTTTTGGATTTAATGGTGGTTCATTTGTTTTGCTTCATCATTTTGTAAAAAAGACTCAGAAAACACCAAAAAAGGAAATAGAACAGGCAAAACGTAATTTGAAAGATTATGTAGAAAGGAACAGGCTGAAATGAATGAAACTAAATGGAGCGAATATAAACAAACTTTATTAACAACAAAAGAGCGTTCAATAATTGAAGCTAAGTCGGTATTGATTTCAGAAATAATTAGAGCCCGACAAGAAAAGGGAATCACACAGCAGCAACTAGGAGAATTCTCTTCTGTTAAGCAACCGATGATTGCCAGACTTGAAAAAGGTAAAACAAACCCTCAGTTCGAAACATTGCTTAAATTACTGCTTCCATTAGGTCTTACTCTAACAGTAGAACCGCTGAAAAAAATAGCCTAACTCATTAAATAACTAGTTAAATCAGAGCCAAGTATTTACACAATAGGCCAATGGGCCTAATTCATAAGCGGCATTAGCCGCTTCATTCATATTCGGCTTCGCCGAATCATTCACAGCCGCAGGCTCATTTATTGACTCTAACGTATGTTAGAGAACATTTCATCAAGTATATAAAAATCACTTAACAAAAAGTTCAGTTGCTAAACACAACTGTGATTAATGCAAAAAAAAATAGTTCTGCCTGTTTTAAACATTTATGCTTCTTGGCATATTTTTGCAGAATTGCTTGAAAGCAATAAGATAATCTTTTTCCTCATCAGTCATTGCCAGAAACTTGATATCATTTTCAGATAACTCGAACTTACTCAGTTTGCCTGTGAGCATATAATCAGCTGTTACATTGAAATATTCACATATTTGAATCAGTTCATCAAAACTGGGATCAGTCACACCTGTAAGCCATCTTCCGGCTTTGGCTGTTGTAATACCCATTTCTTCTGAAAATTCTTTTCCAGTAATGCCTTTGTCTTTTAATAGACTTCTTAATCTTTCGTAAAATAAAGTCATAAAATTACCAAATCTCAATAAACGAGAAAATGATTTGACTATTTTCTCAAAATATGAGATATTACCTTTTAGTTATATCGTTCTTTGTTTCTTGTCGCGTTAGCGACATATCGAGTGCGAAGCATATATCGAATTGCGCAGCGATATATCGAGTTCTGCGTCAGCAGAATATATCGATGTTGCATTTTCAAAAAGCGAAAGCTAATTGAAAAACCAAGACTACGTAAATCGAAAATCTTCGTCCCCGACAAAGAGCAAAATGCCTAGCAATTAGAATTTGCGCCGTTGTACTTCGTACAAATTCTTATTGCTCTATTTTGTTCTATCAAAGAACTATATCACAAAACGTGATTCCAAACAACCATTGTACTGCGTACAGTGACTGCTTGTCCGCCCCCGGCAAGGCCTTCCTCCTTCAGGGGGAAGGTGGCATAGCTTTGCTATGACGGATGAGGGCGAATGAATCATTCAGCATCTAACTTTATACAAACCAGACAGGAGAGAATCCCCATGACCGACGAAGTAACCTACAAACTTCTAAAAGCCATTGAAAAATGCTCTAAGACCAATCAGCGCAAGCTGGCTGAAGACTTAGGGGTAAGCTTAGGTCGTGTGAATTTCTTCCTGAATGAACTTGTAGAAAAGGGACTCGTAGAAGTAAGCGAATCGACAACCAATAAACGACGCGCCTGCCTCTATAACCTGACCGCTGCCGGCTACACAGAACGTGCAGCAGTCACCCAGCGCTACCTCAATCACCTGATTGAAATCCAGCGCCAGATGAATGATGAAATCGACTCCCTCCGCAAAGAATCCGCTTTCATCAGCAAAGCCCTAAAATCCAGCTTCGCCTCCCTCTACGCCGCTTGACTTTCTCCGCCCCCGGCAGGGCCTTCCTCCATGTGGGGGAAGGTGTCATAGCTTCGCTATGACGGATGAGGGCGAACTAGTCACCCAGCCTCTAAACTTAATACAACCATGATCTATCAAACCTACATAAAACGCATAATTGACCTCATCGGTGCCATCACTGGCATCATAGTCCTTGCACTGCCGATGTTCATTATCGCCATTTGCGTGGTAGCAGATTCCAAGGGCCCTGTTCTCTTCCGCCAGAAACGTGTAGGCAAGAACAAAGAACACTTTAATATATTAAAATTCCGCACTATGCGTGTTGACGCCCCAAAGGATTGCCCAACCCACATGCTCAATAACGCAGATTCTTGTATTACCAAAGTAGGGGCTTTCCTCCGCAAAACCTCAATGGATGAATTTCCACAGCTTTTCAATATCCTGGTTGGCCAAATGTCCTTCGTAGGTCCACGCCCAGCTCTCTGGAACCAATACGACCTCATAGAAGAGCGCGATAAATACAGGGCCAATGATATCGTTCCAGGTCTCACCGGCTGGGCTCAGATCAATGGCCGCGATGAACTTGAAATCCCTGTAAAAGCCAAACTCGACGGCGAATACGTTGAAAAACAATCCTTCCTCTTTGACGCCAAAATCTTCTTCAGCACTTTCGTCAAAGTCTTCCAAAAAGACGGCATCCAGGAAGGCGCCCAACCTGTTCAGGAGCCTGCCAAATGAACCAGAAAAGAGTGTTGATAACCGGTGCCAATTCTTATATTGGATCTTCCTTTGAAAAATATATTACCAAATGGAATCAAGAACATCCGAATGATGAACATTTAATCATTGATACCCTTGATATGCAGTCTCCAGGTTGGAAAGAATATGATTTTTCAAAATATGATTCAATTCTTCATCTTGCAGGCATAGTACATCAGAAAGAAACAGAATCAAATAGAGAACTATATTTCAAAGTAAATCGTGATTTGGCGTTTGAAACTGCAAAAAAAGCAAAAGAATCTGGCGTTAAACAGTTTATATATTTTAGCACAATGAGCGTATATGGATTACTAACCGGTGTAATTGATGAGAACACACCGGAAAATCCTACAAATGCCTATGGAAAATCTAAACTAGAAGGCGAAAAGCTTATAAAAACTTTGGAAGATGAAGCTTTTAAAGTCGCAATTGTTCGCCCACCAATGATTTACGGCGAAGGTTGTAAAGGCAATTATCAGACTTTGTATAAAATTGCAAAATTTACACCAATTTTCCCAGATTTTGAAAACAAAAGAAGTATGTTATCTATTGGAAATCTCTGTGAATTTTTGAAATCTGCTATTCAAAAGAAATATGTCGGATTGTTTTGTCCTCAAAATTCTGAATATATTAATACAACTAAGATGGTTTATGATATCAGTAGGGAAATTGGGCATAAGATTTATTTTACCAAATTATTTAATCCGTTAATAAGAATATTTATAAAAAAAAATAATATCATAGGAATCTATTGTCAAAAAGCATTTGGTGATCTGATTTATCGCTAAAAAATAGATGTCAGTAGAGAAATTTGCGTGGAATAATAAAGGTTTAGCAATATGATTGGAAAAATTAATAGTTCATTTTCTGTTTTAATGTCTGTTTATGTTAAAGAAAAAGCTGAATTTTTGGACTTGGCATTAAAAAGTAATTTGGAAGACCAAAACCTAAAGCCTGATGAATTTATATTGGTTTGCGATGGTCCTTTGACAAAAGAATTGTATGAAATAATTGACACTTACAGAATTCGGCATAATAACGTGTTAAAAGTTTATAAGTTAGATGAAAATGCAGGCTTGGGTGAGGCGCTAAATTTTGGCTTATCGAAATGTAGTTTTGAATATGTTATACGTTCTGATAGCGATGATGTTTGTTGTCCAAATCGTTTTGAGAAGTTAGTGAGGTATTTAGATGATAATCCAGAAGTTGTTGTTGTAAGTTCATATATCGATGAATTTGATGATGATTGGGAAAAAGCAAATAATGTAAAGAAAATACCGACCAAATACCAAGATGTATACAATTTAGCAAAGTTTCGTAATCCTATAAACCATATGGCTTCAGCTTTTAGAAAAACAGCAGTTCTTAATGTCGGTTCATATAAACATTTATCTGGAGCTGAAGATTATTATTTATGGGTGAGGTTATTGGTTAATGGTTATAAGATTGAGAACATTGATGAGATACTTGTTCATGCTAGAGTGGGTAATGGCATGTTGGCAAGAAGGGCAAATAAAGAGTATTTAAGAACATGGAAGATATTAAATAAATATATGTTTAATAATAAAATGATAAATATATATGAGTATTTACGAAATATGGCATCTGTTTTTTTATTTATTTATATGCCAAATTGCTTGAGAAAAATTCTTTATAGACTATATTTGCGAAAATAAATACGTATAAAATTATTGTTGTTGCTTTTAATCCTTCTTTATCCACTTTATTAAATAAAAGATTGTTGCGCAATTCTGTAAGAAAGTAGGAAATACTTGTAAATATGGATTTTGAAAATTATGGTGCTTTAAAAATAAATCAAAACTATTTATTTAAATCTCTTATGTTTATAGGCAAATCTGCGGGGGCATTGTATTGTCCTTGGTTAGTTTTCCTCTTTGAATTATGTGAGTTAATAAAAAATTGTAAAGATGATCAAAAATTAAAGTCTTGGTTAAAATCAGAATTTACAAAAATTATTGATTATATTGATTTGAAAACAGTTGATAAGGATAAATTATCTGAAAAACAGTGCCTATTAAGTAATAATTTATTAGAGATTTATTTTAAATCTGTTGAAAGAGATAAAAAAGATTTCATATTAAACTATTTAAAAGGTCTAATTCACGATGAAGATAAAAATATAGATAGGTATCATATTGAGCCAATCAACAGAATAATTAGAGATATATCAATAATAGAATTAGATTTTTTAAAAAAATACAACTCGAATAGTCGGTTCATGCTACTAGATAAAGAATTAGCTAATGAGAAGCAATTTGAAAATATAGAGCAAAAGGTAATAAATGATGGAAATGTAACTATTTATTTAAATAGTGATGACGGCAAAGCGTTTTGTAGTTTGGTAAATCTTGGACTTGTTGTTAGCCTCAATGTTTTTGGTCCGAATTATATTTTTACACAGGTAGCTAAGGATTTTATTTCTATATTAGAAAAATTGAAGAATGAGTGAATTATTGATGAAATATAATAATGAAGAACTTAAAAAACTTCAAAAAGTAGATATTAAATACACATTTCAATTTGGCAAAACCGGGAATATAAATTTAATAATTAATCAATAGTTAGAGCGGTGAAAATAATGAAAATTTTACATATTGCTTCCATAGATTATAATCCTTGCAGTGGAGTATGTGTTGCGGTGCCTCAACATGTTTGTTTACAACAAAAAGTTGTTAATGTAGCTTTTTTAAATTTAAAGGATGCAAAGTTTGATGGTGTCAACAATCAATATTTATATAAAAATATATTTACAATTTACAAAATATTAAAAGAATGGAATAAACCAGACCTAGTAGTTTTTCATGAAGTATATCGATTTAATCATTTATTAATTGCTTTGGTGTTAAGAACAAAAAATATACCATATATAATAGTTCCGCATGGTGGACTTTCTAATGAAGCACAAGAAAAAAAGAAATTAAAAAAACAAGTTGCAAATATATTTCTTTTTAATCAATTTATTAATGGAGCTATTGCCGTTCAATGTTTATCAGGTAGAGAAAAAGATTCTACGCAATTTGGTAAACAAAAAATTGTTTGCACAAACGGTGTGAAATTGCCTGTTATTTTAAAAAAAAATTATAGCAGCGATTCTATAAAACTTTTATACATAGGTAGATTAGAAGTTATGATAAAAGGTTTGGATTTACTATTAGATGCAATTGCTGTCAATGGCGAATTTATGAGGAAGAATAAAGTTTCGTTGAATATTTTTGGCTTTGATTGTGAAGGTGGATTTGCAAAAGTAAAAAGAATGATAGAAGATAAAAATATATTAGACTTAGTATTTTTAAATCATGAGATAATTGGTAAAGAAAAAGAGAATGAATTATTAAATGCTGATGTATATATTCAAACTTCAAGATCAGAAGGGATGCCTTTGGGTATTCTTGAAGCTATGAGTTATGGCTTGCCTTGTATTATTACAAAAGGAACAACATTAGGGGAAATTACCGAAAGATACGATGCAGGTTGGGTTTGTGAAACAGATCTGGAAAACATTTCTGAATGTATTATTAAATGTGTTAAGGAAAAGGAATTATTAAGAATAAAAGGGCAAAAAGCAAGAATGTTAATAGAACAAAACTTTACTTGGGATAAAGTGGCTAAAGAAACGTTAGAGAAATATCAAAGATTATTAGAGGATAATAAGTGATATGAAACTAAAAAGGCTAGTATTAGAGAATTTTAGAAATTTTGAGTTTTTAGAAATAGAACTTAACAATACTAATGTAATATTTGGTATAAATGACATTGGCAAAACTAATTTATTATATTCAATACGTTTCTTGTTAGATTATAAGGTTAGAAAGAATGGATTAATTGATTCTGATTATTATAATAAGCAAATTGATAGAAAAATTAGAATAATTCTAGAAATTGAATTTGGTATTGATGAAGATGATGAAGATTCTAAAAAAATTATTACAATAGCAAGACCTATTCTTAGTGAAGAAAATTCTATTTATATTGTTTTAGAAGCTAATTATCAGAAGGAGTATAATAATTCTGAAATTGTAATGAAACGTGGAGGAAATCTCGGTTCGTTAGAAAAAATTAGAATGTCATCTCTATTTAGATGTGATGAAATAGATAGAATATTTAATATAATATATATAGATTCTTCAATAAAGGTAACCTCTATCTTTAAAGACCATGTAAAATCTTTGTTTGAAAATAATCCGTTAGATGATAATGAAAAACAAGAGATAAATAACAATATAGACGACTTAAATACAACTATATCTAGTTTGAATTTGGTAAAGGATTTTGAGAAAGATATAAACAGTGAATACAATAGCTTTAAGGCTGAAAATATTAAATTTCATATTCAATCTGAAATTGTTGTAAATAATTTATACTCTAATTTGAATGCATACAGACTTGATTCTAACGCGGAAAAGTATCCTACTTCAGGTGATGGCAGGAAGAAAATATTGCAATATGCTATTCAAAAAATAGAAGCAAAAGAAATGGATGAAAGTAAGATTAATATTTTCTTGATAGAGGAAATAGAAAACCATTTACATCGCTCTTTACAAAAATCTTTATCTTTTCAATTGTTTGAAGAAAAACTATTCAGAAATATGTTTATTACGACACATTCTTCTTTAATAGTTAGTGAAATGGATAAGGTTCAACTAATCAAGCTTTATTGTGAAACTAAACCAATAGGAAAATCAAAATATTATATAGTTCCTGACGAATATAAAAATAATAAACAAAAATTTAATTCATCATTAAGCGAAGCGATATTTTATGATGAAGTGATGTTAGTTGAAGGACAATCAGAAAAAGTTTTGTTTGAATATATTTTGCAAAAAAGTAATCCGAAATACGAGTGCCAAGGTAAATATATATTATCTGTTGAAGGAGTTGGATTTAAGAATTATTATGATATTTTAAATAGATTAGGTATAAAATGTATCGTTAAAACTGATAATGACATTAAACTTTATGAAACAGAGAATAAAGAAACGAAAGGGAAAGATCAATTTGTTGAATTAACTGGTATAAATAGAGGATTAGATTTAATTGATGATAAAAAAATAAAAAGAAAACCTTTTAATAAGTATGTAGAAAATATGGAAGGAAAAAGGAAAGAATATCAAAAGGGGATATACTCTGAGTATAAAGATAAATTTTTATTTCTTGAAAAGAAAAACATATTTCTTTCTGAAATTGACTTAGAAAATGATTTATATAAAATTTTGCCAGATAAATTGAATGATTGGAAAAACGATAAACATAATAAAAGCAATAAAACTGCTGTAGAATTGTTGCAAGAAGCAAAACGAAACAATATGGTTGATTTCTGTAACTATTTAACGTATGAAGATGTTGAAAAAATACTGTCTGATGACAATTTTAGATGTTTAAAGAGGTTTCTTGAATGAGCAATAATGAAAATTTATCTAAGATACTGGCAGAAAATGGTAGTGTTGTTATTTCTGCTAGTGCAGGAACAGGTAAAACCTATGCTATAGCTGAAAAAATAAAATTTGATTACAAAATATCTAATTCTTATAAAACTTATGCTGCAATTACGTTTACAAATGCTGCAGCAGAAGAATTGAAACAAAGACTTAGTTCCGTTAAAAATGGCTTTGTAGGTACCAATGACAGTTTTGTTTTGAATGAAATTATTAAACCATTTGCTAGAGATGTTTTTAGAAAATTAAATAATATTGAAATTAAACCAGATTATGCTGATGATAATGCTATGAATACTTTGGAGGAACTAGAATTAAAATTTATAGAAAATGGAACGATAAGAAAATATAAAGATAAAAAACGAAATTATATTTTTGAATTGGCTTTAATAATTGTAAAAGAATCACATGCTGCTTCAAGATATCTAAAATGTAAATATTCGAAGTTTTTTATAGATGAATATCAAGATACTGATATTGATATGCATTCTTTTTTTATGTATTTATTCGATGAATTAAGCATCCCATTGTTTATTGTTGGAGATGATAAACAGAGTATTTATAGATGGCGTGGCGCAAATCCAGAATGTTTTAAATCTTTGCTTAGAAAAGAAAAATTTGTCTGGTATAATTTATTTAATAATTTTAGGTCAAATCAAGAAATTATAAATTATTCTAATTTATTTGATGAATCGGTAAAAGATAATTCTGTTTTTAGATTATCGCCCTTACATGATGAAGTTTGTTATTTAAATTTTGTTGGTAATGATGATAATAGCTTCCAAATGAAAATAGAACATTGGTTAGAAGATAATAAAAATAGAAGAGTAGCTATTTTGACATACAGACATGAAGATGCTCAATTTTATGCAGCTTGTTTTAGGGCTTTAGGCTTTGAATATATACCTAGAGATCCTTTTCAAATAGATACAATAAACAATGAACAAGTATGGTTAATGAAAAACATAACAAGATACTTCTTGGAAGACCATTATAATGAATACTCTTTTATAAATGAAATACCTTATTTTGATTATGATTCCGTTACAAATCTAACTAAGCAAATAAAACAATTATTAAAGGATATTAAGAATCACAAAAGTGATGAAGAATTATTAAAAAGTAATATTTGGCGGTTATATGAGATTATTTTTTCTTACAATATAGATAATGAGTCATTTAAAGAAGAATTTGAATGCTTTAAACAGTCTCTAGAGAGTGAAGATGCAATTATTTACTTTAATTCAAATAAATATAAAAGAATTGCTACGACAATTCATACCGCTAAAGGTCTTTCTTTTGATCAAGTTATTATTTTAGATTGTGATTTTAATAATATAAAAGATAATCAAGATAATAAAAACTTACATTACGTTGCTATTACTAGACCAAGAGAGAAATTACTCATACTAACAAATAATATTAATGAGTCTCATTATTTCAGCTATGTATATAATTTAATATCTCATCGTGGTAAGCAATTCAATGAGTTCATTCAGAATTATGATGAAGTTTATGCTAATCAAGTAAGTTGCTGACGGTGTAAAAATGAACATACCAACACTAAAAGAAAGATTATTCAAAAAAATAGAGCTAAAAACAAATAGGCTATTTGCTCCAGCGAGAGGAAAAAGGCTTAACAATACTGATTTTTCAGTTATTTCAAATAATTGCTTGGGTGGCATTGTTTATGAATATTCTGGATTACAGAAATTAAGTCCAACAGTTGGTTGTTATTATTTTGCAGATGATTATATAAAGTTTATCTCAAGATTAGATTACTATTTAAAACAGGAGTTGAAATTTATTAAAAGATGCAGTTTATAGAGCGCTTACGTAATAGGAATGTCAAATAAATAAAAATGCATATTTTAAGGTAGAAAAATATTGAAAAGACAATATTATGTTAATTAAAAAGAAGGAAATATTACTTGATATTTTATACCTATTCATAGGATTTGGTTTGATATTCCCATTTAAATTAAAATTTTATGGGATACATATTTTATGTATAATATTTGTGAGTTTGTTATTATATTTATTGATTCAGTGTGGAAAAATTGGTGTGGGTAAATCAATTTTTAAAACTTTTATTCTATTTACAATAGAATTATTCTTGGCTTTATTGTCGTCGTGTGTTAATGCAAATTTTGATATATATTTTTTGAAACATTTTATGATGTCTGTTTTATTGTTTTTAAATATATTTACTTTTGATCATATTTTAAAAAATAAAACAAATATGGCAAAAATAAATATAGGAAACTTTTTTGCAACTATTAGTTTTTTGCAATGCTTAATTATAATTCTTAGATATACTAATCAAGAATTTGCTTCAATTTTAGAAAAGATATTTTATATGACCGATTTTGAAATTCTTAATGTAACCGATGGATTTCGATTGGTTGGTATAGGTTGTCAATATTTCGGTGGTGGGGTGACTTGTTCTTATTTGCTTGTTCTTATTGCTTATTTCATAATAAAACCAGATGTAAAAGATAAGAAATGGCTTATTTTTAATTGGTTGTTATTATCATTTGTTTCTGTATTGGTTGCTCGAACTGCTTTAATAGGTTGCTTTTTTTCTCTAGTTATGTTTTTGCTAGATGTATGTCAATCAAAGAAGCATTTTATATATCTTTTATTCTCTATGTTGATTTTTGTTATTGGTATACTATTTATGTTTAATAATTTAGAGAATTTTACAGATAATTCTATTCAAGTTCGCTTATTTAAAATGTTTTTAAATCCATCAAAAGAATTTTCATTCTATTCTGGGATTGGTAATTCTGGTAAGAAAACAATGTGGAAATTTCCACAAAACTATAAGACTTGGCTAATTGGTGATGCAAAACTAAATAATAGAGACGGTAGTTATTATATGTCCACTGATTTTGGATACTGTAGAAGATTTTTTTATTTCGGTTTATTTGGTACTCTAACGGAAATGATTTTGATTATTTTTATACTATATTATTATACAAGATACTTAATACAGTATAGAAATTTAATGTTCTTTGTTTTTACATTGATTGCTTTACTTGTTAATATTAAGGGAATTGCTGTTCCAATAACTATACCTATGATGCTAGGTATTTTATATAAAAATTATAAAAGTAACTAAATTGTTTTGGACAACTTTTAAAGCTAACATCATGGCCTCGCATTTAACTAATAGTTTGCTTGAGGATAGTGAATGCGTTATTGTTGTTTCCAGACATTCCAAGAATGCTGAAATATATTCAAAATTTGCAAAAATTCTCTTGTAAAGTTCGCATGTTAGATTTTAATCAAAGTTATTTCTGTCTTTGTTTTGTCGTTATTCTGTTGTAGATTTAGAAAAGAGTTTTTGGTAAAGGTAGTCTAATAAAACTAGAAAATATTTAAAATAAAATTTCGTAATTTTATACTGTTTCTTATAATGAAACTTAATGTCTTAGGGTATTTGTGAAAATGATTTATAGCGTAAAAGTGTTGTGCTGGAATTTTTGAGTTTGTAATAGATATAGCCTCTTCATATAGTTCTGTGAATATTTTGTATTTTCTTGTTACCAATGCTGCAAAAGATGAACCAATAAGATATTTAGCACGTAACTGATTTAAAAAGATACTGCTTTTGCTGCCAATTTGATTATTTAAATTTATCAGTGCTTTTATTATTAAAATATTATTTTGTAATCGATATTGGTAATTATTTGAATTTTTAGTTGTCCAAGAACCTTTTGCATTCATACGATACGTTGAAAATGTATATGGGATGAATAAACTACCGTTAGGATTTGAGGCTATAATTTGTGTAAATAAATCACCGACACCGGTATTTCCTGCTGATTTGAAGAAAGTTATTAATTTTGGAATAACTTTACTTCGAAACATAACCGCAGGTGTGGGCATAAAACCACCGTCACCTAAAATTGTTTCTTCAAGTGTAAATATTTTTTCATAATCTGAATAGTGACATAATTCATCTCTTGATATCTTCCCATTTTTATTACACTTTGCAGAATGAAAGCAAATATTAATTTCAGGATGCTTATTTAATGCTTCCACTTGATTTTGTAATTTAATCGGTGAAATCCAGTAATCATCGCCTTCGCAGATAGCGATGTATTCCCCTTGTGCTCTTGGATACTGGAATCTTATTGTAATGTTTCCACCGTGTGTAAATTGATTGATAGTTTGGTAGATTGGTTTTATTATGTGTGGGTAGGCTGCTTCATATTCACGGATAATATCTGCTGTGCGGTCGGTTGAGGCGTCGTCATGAATCAGGACTTCAAAAGGGAAGTCGGTTTCTTGAATGAGAAAACCCTCTAGGGCATCTTCTATATATGGTTCATGGTTATATGCAAGACAGCAGATGCTAACAACAGGTTTTGTGCCTTTCCAGGTTTTCATTATTTCTTGTTCGGTTCGAAGGTTGGGTCTCATTGGGTTACCTCTTTTGATGATTTACGAGATTTCAGAAATGTTGTTATTGTTGTGATTAAATAATCGAAAGTTTCTATGTGCAATAGATTAGAACCTATGACATATATTAAAATACCAGTGATTATTTGCAGGCAGAGCAGTGGTATCGTTGCTATTTGCAGGAAATTGAGCGAATAAACAGAAATACCCATAAATGATGCCAGTAATAATGACGGTAATATATCTTTTAGCTGGTCCAGATAGCTATAATTCAATAATGATTTGTTGGGCCACGCATTTATGATTTGATTAAGGATACTAGTGATTAGAAGACTGTAAGCCATTGCTTTAACACTTATCCAGACTGTGGCAAATAATGCTATTAAGCCAACTATTTTTTTATAAATTTCAAGTTTTAAGAACAAGTCGCTGCGGCCTAATGCTTTGATTGCGTTTAAATTAGCCGTGTGTATAGGCCAGAAACAATAGGTAAAGCAAAATATACGAAGGAAGAATACACAAGGTAGCCATTTTTCGGTTAAAATAAGTCTTATTACTGGTTCGGCACATGCTGCTAAGCCTGTCATGCAAGGAGCTATGAAGTATACGCTTGTGCTTATTGAGCGTCTAGTCATTGCTTTTACTTTTGCATTGTCATCTTGAGCATTTGCCATAACAGGTAATAAAACACTGTCTATTGAAGTATTAAGATTGCTGACTATAGCAAGTGGGAATAAATTTCCTCGATCATAAAAAGCAAGGTCTTCTTTTGTATATACCTTTCCTATTATGAGTGACCGCAGGTTATTGTATAAAGTATCTAATAACGATGAAACAAGAATTTTCCAACCGAATGAAAATAGACCTTTAAGCCTGATTATTGAAAAATTTAATGTAGGTCGCCAATTAACTGTAGCCCACAAAATGATTGTTCCTAAGGCAACGTTGGTAATATTTTGCCAGACTAAGGCCCAAATGCCATAGCCGGAATATGCTAGATATATGCCGATAATAGCAGAGCCAATTATTCCTACTAATGTTGAATAGAAAAATTTTTTAAATATCATATTCCGAGAAACGTAGGCTTGTTGAACATTTCTAATGGCAGCAATTATTATTGTAATTGATAACACCCTGATTATTAATGTCAATTCAGGTAATTTGTAGAATACAGATATATATGGTGCAACCAGGTAGATTAATAAATATAGAATTATGCTTGCTGTCAGGTTGAAATAGAAAACAGTAGAAAAATCTATGTTGTCAGCATCTTTTTTCTGTATAAGCCCTGTTCCCAGTCCGCTGTCGACAAAAACTTGAAGTATAGTAGTAAATACAGTTACTAGAGCTATTGTGCCGTAAACTGATGGTTCTAATAGTCTAGCGAGCACTATAGAAACTATAAGGCTGACAACTTGGGCTCCACAGCGTTCCAAAAAGCGCCATAAGAAGTTCGATATAACTGAAGATTTACTGATTGCCATAATAAAGTCTAATATATCATAAAATGAGAAAAGAGTCATTTGGAAATATATATTCTGATTCTTTATAAAGCAAAATATATCTGCTCTGGTGCAAATACTTTACTCCAAAGCAAAGATATTATTGCCCAAAAAGTATTCTCTCAAATCATATTGAAACGTATCTTAAACATTCAAATGAAATTACAATCTTAAACTCTTTTCCTTTGTTTATATATGAATATTTCAAATAAGGAATGATTATAGTTTCTTGGCAAGGGAAATAGAAAACAGCTTAAATTGGGATTTACTTTTGCAATTAACACAATTAACATAGAAAAGAAAGGCTGTCTTGCAGTCTTTGTGTCATTTTGTTATTATGGTTGTGATAAATAAACGTCTTATGGAGTAGTATTATGTGCATTAGTGCAAATAAATGGATATATTTCGTAAAAGAAGAATGTATTGAAAATGATATATATCGCTTTTATTTCAAATTAAGTTCAAAGAGATTGGAAAAATTAGACTTAATATTTTCTGACTCAAAAAAAGAAATTCTAGAAGATGTTAATATCTTTTATATTGATGTTCAGAGTAGATTCATCAGGTCTTCAGTTGATAACAATATATGCTCAAAATCAGCCAAAGGATTAGTACTATTTAAGTTGCAAGAACTTTGCCGGAAAAGCCAAATTCCTTATGAAAATTTTATAAAAGACAACTTAGTCATAGAAAATGATTTTCCTTCAACCCCTCTTGAAGAAACAGAAATTGAAGTAGCAGCAAATACGTATATAAGCCACAGATATTGGCATATGCAACTTCATCCCGATGACAGCATGTGGGCTGGTGAACGTGAACTTCTTATTGAGAAAGGTCTAATTGGTCTAAGCGACAATATAAACAATGACAGCACATTAAGTTTATTCTGTGATGAAATGCAGATCGGTGACCTCGTTCTTATAAGACGCGGCAGTTTGCCTATTGCTCTGGTTATGGTTACAAGTAAAGCGGAATTTTCCAAAACCAGAGGGAAATTGGACTGGTTCGATTGGAGGAGAAAGATAAAGCTGTTAACTTTCTGCGAAAATCGATACCCGGATTACGTTGCACCGCGTGGAACATTAAAACGCTCAGTTGATATTGCCAGTTTAACTTATCGTTACATTGACGACTGCTACAAAAAATATATACAACTAATTACCAATGATGAAAAAGTGTTTGTTAGTAGCTTAAGTGTTCATGCTTATAAGCGTCTGAAAGATTTTACAATAAACTTTAACAACAACGGGGCAACACAAAATCTGATTGTATTAGCTGGAATAAACGGTAGCGGAAAAACTTCAATATTGGACATAATAGAATCTCTATTCTCTTCGCCAGAGACAATAAAAAAATTTGGCATTACTGCCAGACTAGAGAACATTAACGGGAAATTTGAAATACGAGCAGGCACACCAGAGTGGTCTAATTATATACAGCGTATAACTAAGCATGTGGTTTATATAAAAGCTGGTATTGATACAGATCAAAATATATATGATGCAATACAACAATATATTGATAACAAAATACGATTTGAAGACGCTAGACTTTCTGAAGCAAAATCTGCACTAGAACAAATTATATCTGAGTCTATGGACGGACTTGATGTATCGTTTCGTTTCACTGATGTTGAAAGACAAACTATAATTTTTACTAATAATGAAGGAACCCAGATAACCTTTGATGAGTTATCAACGGGTGAGAGGACCCTGATTACTAAGCTTTTGGTCTTAAATCTGCAAACCAATAACCTAAGTGGAAAAATAGTTCTGATTGATGAGCCAGAAATATCTTTACACCCAACATGGCAAAGCAAAGTATTGAAACTTTATAAAACAATAGCAAATAAAAGTAACTGTCAGATTATAATTGCTACTCATTCACCCCACATAATTTCCAGCACGCCTACTGATTCTTTAAGGATTCTAAGGGAAGATGGTGGGAAAATAACTTGCTATACAACTGATTATGGCTATGGGCAGGATTTTCAAAACATACTTCTTGGCATTATGGGGATTGAAGCAACTAGAGACCCAGAAACTCTAGACAATCTAAGATTGCTATCTTGTTTGTTGCATGAAAAAGGAGCCGAAAGCCAGGAATTTATTGCGCTATACAATAATTTAAGAGAACAGTTAGGTGAATATGATACTGATCTTAACCTAATCGCATTGGAAGCTGAAGGAAACAAACTAACATGTTAACCATAACCAAGACTTCTGAACCTAACGTATTGCAGGAAATTAGAAAGTTATTCTCACAACCTTATAAAGGTCAGGACTGGGAAGATAAAAAAATCAAGGACAAACATAGTGTAATCAGAATTCATATTTTAAAGAATGAACAGAATTGGCGTTGTGCTTTCTGTAATAAAAAATATGTAAATGAAGAAGAAACACCTGGCTACTATAAAAATCTTAACGACAAAGATAAAAATCATATAGATCATTTCTTAAAAAGAGAACTGTATCCTAAATTGACTTTCGACTACAAGAACATGTTTGTTTCTTGTAATAGCGACAAACATTGTGCTAGATACAAAGATAACATGTTAAAGAAAATAGTTGATAAGGAGGAAGCAAAGCTAATAAATCAATTGTTACTTAAACCAACAGATAATATCTGTGATTATATTACTTACGACTTATTCGGCTTAGTTCATGAGCAACAAAAATTAAGTGAAGAGAAGCAAGAGCGTGCTGCCAAAACAATAGAATACTTTAATCTGGGACATGAAAATTTAAGACAAGACAGAAGAAGTTTAATAATAGGTATGTTACATTCCATGTTATACATAACAAATGAAGAAATGTTTGTTAACTGCTTTGCTAAAATAATGAAAAACCACCTGCAAACTTCTTTTAAAATTTCACTAGAGCCAAAGTTAAAAAATCTTATCAATAAGCCTGATTTAGTTAGAAAATTCTTGAATACTACGACACCAATACCAACAGGTGCTTTTTTGCATAAAAACAATAATCATCTTAAAATTTAAATCATAAAATCGAAACTACGATTTATTATTAATTATTAGATTATTAGATTGTAGACAAGAGTAATAAAAAGAAAATTATTAAAAACCAAAACAGGAAAATGACACAAACAAATTTGGCTAATTTAACCTGACACTTTTGAATAGTTTTTGTCGCAAATAATCAATTATTGAGCAGACTACAAAGATTCCTATCACACTTAGTATGGCATGGAAGTAGATATTGCTATTGTTGAAATTGCCAACATTGTTGAGAAAATCTTTCCAGAGCCATTGACGCATTGTGTCGCTATTAGCATGAATGAGCAAAACTCCGAAGGTTGTGGAAGCTACAGTATTTATGAATCTATTATAAGGAATTTTCAGATATTTAAAGAAGACAAAGGCACTGATGCTTGTTACTACCGCAAGGATTTTATTACTGTCAGCAAGCCAGAAATCCCAAAGATGCTTTTCATATTTTAGACCGATATAGTGAAGAGCCAAGATACTTATTGCTGAAATCAAAACTGAACCTATAAATATTGCTATTCTAGCTTTTCTATTCTCGAAAAGCTTAATCGGATAAAGCCGGAGATATGAGCCTATAAAATAAATAATGCAGAACCAGGTCACATAGTTAAAACTTATATGAAATTTGGGTATAGAGCCTAGAAGAATATAAAAGAAACCAACAAGAGCCAATAGGTTTCTGTGTTGTTTTTCCGTCATATTTCTGACAAGGATATTCAGAAATGGGATACATAAAAAGAATATCAAAAAACAACCTGTGAAATTCTGCTGCATATTCCAAATGGGAACAACAGCCTTGAATAAATCCTTAAAATTAAATGCTGCATAACCACTGATGGTAAATATAGCAAAAATCACTATCTTATAAAACTCAACCTGAATGATAAGTTTTAGGAACTTTTTCATGGTTATTTCTGATTTACACATAAAATAACCGGTAATCAATAAAAAACAATTTATTCCTGTCTTGCCCCAGGCACCAAATAGCAGTAAAAATATTGACTTAGCGTTTAAGGGATCAGTAAAAATAACATCTATAAGACCAGAGTTAACAACATAGTGATGGGCAATAATGAGCATCATCGTCAAAATACGAAATAATTCCAACCCCGATTCTCGGTGTACACCGTTTTCTGCTCTCTCTCTCTCTCTCTCTCTCTCTCTCTCTCTTATTATTGACTCTACTTTTTCCATGTTTTTATTCTCAATCATGTTTTATCCCATAATATTATTTAAGGCATTAATTTTTTTAATGAGAGCTATGCGATGATATTTGTTGATATCTTACAATTGTAGGTATTGGCAGTCCTTTTTCGTTAACAACTTTTACTCCACCGTTTTTTATACAAGTATTCCATAACCTTGCCTTGGGATATTTATTATTAGGATCATAAAGGTGTGGTACAGGTAAATAACCCTCTTTGAATACTTTTTCAAAACCTTCAGGAGAATATAAATTGTTTATTGTTTTTTCTAAAAAAGATATTGCATCTTTACACTCATAATAAAGCTGTTCTGTACGGGTTTCAGTTTCTTGATCATATTTCATATTTGGTATAGAACCTACTTTTCGAGCTCTTCTATATGATTCCAATGTTGATATAGTTATTTTAATGCTATTTTTTATAATATCTGGTGTGGCAAGCTTAATTGCTTCAGAATAATTAACAACATGAATTATTTCCGGTGATAAATCATTTTCTGGGTCGATATCATCCATTAGACAGGTTACTGCAGCAAGTTGCTGTTTTGCATATTCCTGATTTGGTGAAAAATATTCCAGACCTGCTCTTGTTTGCAGACTGAAATTAAAATCAGAGTCTTTTAATTCTCCAATAAGTTTTAATAAAACTCTGCTTTTGGCTAAGTCTTGTCTACCCCATGTGGCTTTGGGAGTATTTAGCATGTTTTGCAATATCATGTGCTTGATACCATTCTGTTTTATTGCCTTGGCAGCTAAGTAAGCTGAAACAATATAAGAAACGTCGTCACTACCACGGAACGCGAAATGATGAGGTACATTGGGTTCTATAGGTTTTGCTGTAGGCGCGACATATTTTATCGTTTCAAAGTGTTGTCTAAGATTTTCTAAAAGGGAGTTTTTGCCACGCCCATCGAGTTCATTAAACCACCAAAAAGAAAGAGCATGCCAAGAGATGTTTAAGGAACGCTCATGAATTCTGGCCATTTCTGGTATTCTATTGGTGCCGGCATATGTTCTTACTAGCATTGGTAATGAATTTTCTTTTATTATTTTATATTCTAATTCTGAATTTACTGGTATGCCACCACCATTAGGTAAATCTCCCCAATTTTCACCAAAATTAGATTGAGTAAGTTGAGAACTACCTATTGATAATACATCTAATAATTGACTTCGTGCTAAGTCTTTACACCAACAATTATACTCTTTTAAGGCTTCTTCCCTATTAGAATTATATGGTCCAGAATGTGTTCTGATTATTGGCAGTGTGTGCCGTTTCTTACAATAATCAAGTCTGTCTAAGTAATTATCGTTGGTTTTACCGCAACTTGCATAACCTAGGTGATCTAATGGTTTTGTGGTTTTATAAATTTCGGTATCAATTATTTTTTTGGCAAATTGAAATCTCATTTTATCATAATCATTTTCTTGTAATAAAGATTTTGATATTTTGTCTTTATTGATACCAAGTTGAACTAATACATCTATATTACTACATTCGCCAGAAAAAGTTAGTATTTCCGAGTTGGTTATTTGTTTTATTCTTTGGCAAGTATCTGGTAAACCAGCAAAATGTATGCCCCTAATAATACTTAAATTCGTTTGGGAATATAAACCATTACTTTTAAGCTGTTCCAATAATTTTAAAAATAGTTTTACGCCATCATTAGGGTCTAATCTATAACTGAAACCTAATCTTGTAATGTTGTTTTTTTGTATCCAATTCTTTAATATGTTAATATTATCCAATTTTTGTATTTCTTCAATTGCTGTATTTACTATTTTGTCAGCAATGATTACATCATAACCGCATTCTCTTAAATCATTGGCAAAATTCATTAAGCCCATAGTATGTACATCTATTTCTGGTTTTATCAGACCAAATACATCATTTGGCAATAACATTGTCTAGACTCCTGAATATTTCTTCCGGCGTTAAATTATTTAATTTAAGTTTTTCCAAAGTTCTTGCTGACTGAGTAAAATCAATGCTTAATAATGAAGACGAAAGTGTTATTATTGCATTCATCAAAGGTGTTTGTATTTTTGCAATTTTTGCTAGTTCACTCATTGGTATCAGACCAGTAGGTATGTCTTCTGTTAATTGCCTTGTAAATATAGTTCCTGGTCCCATAATCTCATTATAAGCAGGGTTATTTTTCATTCTTTCTTTGAGAGTGTTTCCAAATGTTTGAGGATAAGCATATGTAAGCCATTCAAAAACAGACATTAGTTGTACTCCATATGCTTGCCCAATTGCTAATCGCTCTTTGTCTAATTTTTCTATGAAATTTGCAATTTCATTTGTCATGTCTCTGTAAAAATAGAATTTGTCGTTACGTTCTATTGATGCAGCATTAAATAAAACAATAGAAGGATGAAAAATAGCTCCTATATTTTCCAAACTTGTTTGTATGAAATTTTTAGCTCCTACGAAACAAGAAAAAATTTTATTTATGCGATTGGCTACTATTTGTGTTTCTGTTTGGTTCCTTCCTGCAATGAGAACCTTATCTTTTACCCCAATAATATTTACTAGACCTTCACTTTTTAATCTGCAAGCAAAAACTAGAGTTTGGGCTTCAGCAATATAAATATTTAATTCAGGTCTTTCATTTAATATGGCATTAAACTCAAGTAAACCTAAGGTTCTGCCAGGATTTAAAACTATTGTCTGACCAGAATGGAGATATGGTAATATGTCTTTTGCAATAGAATAATGAGCTGTAGCGGTAGTTACAATCATTATTAAATCTGCAAATTCTACAGCTTCTCTAATGTTATCGGTTACGAATGGTATAGTAGCCTCTTTTTCTATTTTACCTACAAGTTTTATAGGTTTACCATCTGATATATTTTTGATTTTAGAAAACGAGCGATTATAGAGACAAACAGAATGTCCCTCTGATGCACAATAGCCAGCTATTGCCTGTCCACCGTTACCGGCTCCAATTACAGTAATATTCATAATTATTCTCTAGTATTTAACAGTAATGTAATCCAGAAGTTCATGTTTCATTATGTCTTTGCCGTTTGTAGCTATTATTTTTAAACGTTCATCAATTTGTTTTATTTTTTGAATCAATTCATTTTGAGTTGAAGCTTTTATTAAGTAACCACATGCTCTATCACTACTGGTTTCGCATTTATTTATTTCCATGCCATTTGTTTTATAAATAAAATAATCTTCAATGATACTGTCTGCTTTCAGTTCTGAAAGACCAGTAATTTTTTCGATAATACCGCTATTACAATATGTATAGAGCATTCTTATAAAATTACTGTTGCATGCAGGTGTAATACTTGGTGGATTACCTAATATCAAATCACAATATTTATTCATTATATTAACATTAGATATTTCTTGTATTAATCGATATTTAGAGCCACCGCCCATTCTTGCGCTAAATTCTATTACGTAAAATTCATCTTCTTTCTGGATTAATTGTATCAGTAACGGTGCTTCATAAATTTGAAATGCCTTAGCTATCTGATTTGCTATTGTTGTTAATTTTTTTTGTTTTTCTTCATTTATACAAGGATATATACTACCTAATATGGTAAAAGATTTTTTATTCGGTATTTTTAAGGAGGTTGTGGCTGATAGATAAACGGCGTTACTTTTGCTTATATAAAAATCAGCAGAAATTTCATTGCCCTCAATATACTCTTCAACAACTGCTTCATGGGTGCGACTTAATTTAATTGCATCTGTTAAGTAAATCTCTAATTCCTTATGATTTTCTGCTCTTTTTACCCCCTTGGAAGAATTACAGTCTACTGGTTTAACTACTAGCGGGAAAGAGAAATCCTTTAAAGTTTCAGTTTTATTATTTAAAGAATTAATTATTGTGTATTTAGCGGTATTGATATTATTAGATATCAATACTTTTTTCATAAATGCTTTATTCGTAACGTTAAGAGCTGTTTGGTAGGAAATATAGCAGGGTAGTTTTAGTTTTTCAGATACAGCAGCTACTGTATGAAGTGCCTGGTCTGTGCAAGCAGTACAAACTAAATTGACTTTTTCTTCTTTTGCAATATTTTCAATTTTATCTATATCAAGTGTGCTTGCTACAATATGTTTGTCAGCATAGTTTTTGGCTGGTGGATTTTGAAAATAATCAGCAAGAATAATCTCATGTCCTCTTGCCTTTAGCTCTTTTATTAAAGCAATTTGGTCCGAGCCACCTGCTAAGACTAATATTTTCATTTTTGTAATGCCTTTATTGCTGTGATAATTTCTTTTACTGCTGTTTGAGGTAAATTTTTGTAAATAGGAAGGCAAAGAACCTGGTCAGCGATTTTGTTTGCTATTGGTAGATTGGATGGTTCTGCTGATGCAAGACCTTTATAGGTTGTCATATTGCTGATTAACGGGTAGAAATAACGACGACCGTAGAGATTTTGTTTCTTAAGCTTTTCGTAGAGTTCGTCACGGGTGATACCATATTTTTCAGCATCAATGAAAATTGGGAAGTAGGCGTAGTTGTGTTTTATTGATTTATCTGAGTAATCAAGGTGACGGATACCAGGTATGTTTGTTAGGCCTTCGCAGTAGGCTTCTGCAATAGTTTTTCTCGAAGCTATTGCTTCATCTGCCTGCTTAAGATTCAACAATCCATATGCTGAACGTATTTCATCCATTTTGCCGTTGATCCCAGGGGCAACAACAGTTGTTTCTCCGGCAAAACCAAAATTCTTTAAATAATCTATGCGTTTCTTAGTTTTTTCATCGTGGGTAACAAGTGCACCACCTTCTACTGTATTGTAGACTTTGGTAGCGTGGAAGCTGAGAGTGGACATATCACCGTAGTTGAGAACGCTTTTCCCATTTATTTCAACACCAAAAGCATGAGCGGCATCATATATAACAGATAAGCCATATTTACCGGCTATGTCTTCTATTGCTTCAACATCGCATGGCATACCGTAGCAGTGAACCGGCATAATTGCTGTTGTGCGCGGTGTGATGGCTGCTTCGATTTTTTCAGGGTCGAGATTGCAGGTGACAGGGTCTATGTCTACAAAAACGGGCTTTATACCGTTCCACCAAATAGAGTGAGTTGTAGCAACAAAACTATATGGCGTAGTTATTACTTCACCGGTGATTCTTAGTGCTTGAAGCGCAGCAATCAATGGTAATGTGCCATTGGTATACAGACTTATGTAATCAATCTTGAGATAATCACAAAGAGCTTTTTCAAGCTCCTGATGATAGTGACCATTGTTGGTAAGCCATTTGCGGTCCCAGATATCCTGAAGATATGGCTGCAATTCACTTAATTTCGGTAGTAACGGTGAAGTTACATTGATTCTTTCTGTAGACATTTTAATTCCCAAATATGAAAGATTTAAATATTAAAATATCACAAAACGAGAATAAAACAAGTGAAAATTTCATAAAATGAAGTGTAAAACAATAAAATCTTTGATGAAAATCAAAAAGAGTGATACTTGGAAATTACAAATCTTTACAAAAATCTTTGTCTAACTTTCCGTTTTCAAATGATTACTATACGAGGAACGGGAAAAGATCCTCATATTTTAATTATGCGAGGTGTTTCTTATGGAAGAAACTTTGGTTCAGAAAAAGGAAGACAAGTTTTATTCTTTGATGAATGATTTTGCGTTCAAATGGGTGTTTGGCCAGGCAAGCAACAGTAAGATCCTAATACGGTTATTGAATACTATTCTTGGTCTGGAAAAGAATGACAGAATAGTAGAACTTACGTATCTGAATCCATTTAACTACAGCAGTTATAAGAATGAGAAGTATTCTATTGTTGATACAAGGGTTTAGGATGGGCACGGGAATCTTTATAACATTGAAGTTCAGAATGTTCTTCAGGATGGTTTCGGTCAGAGAAGTCTGTATTATTTATCAAAACTTTATTCAGGGCAGTTAGTGGAAGGGCAAGACTATGCCAACTTAAAACCGGCTATAGGAATATCATTGATGAATTTTAACCTGTTTGAAGATTCTTCCAGGATTCATGAAATTTTTACTTTTAAAAATGTATTTAATCATAAAGATTTAAGTGATTCAATGATTCTTCATTTTATTGACCTTACAAAATTTGATACTGAAAAACCTGCTGAAAGGAGAACAGCTCTCGAAAAGTGGTTGTATGTTTTGCGGTTTAGTGAGGAATATGCTAAAATCAAAGAAAAGGTTAACGAACTAACTGATGAGAGAAATGAAGGTAAAGATATGCTGAATTGCAAAGAAATATCAGACGATGAAGCTATTAGATTAGCTGTGAATGAACTGCATAAGATTAATGCCAACCCCGAAACTAGAGCACATCTAGAAGCCTGTGACCGTTATGTAAGAGATATGGCTTTAACCAGAGGTTATGCTTATCAAAAAGGCTTAAAAGACCGACAGCCGGAAGTTGATGCTGCTAATAAAAGAGCCGATGAAGAAAAAGCACGGGCAGATAAAGCACAAGCACAGGCAGATAAAGCACAAGCACAGGCAGATGAAGCTATTGCCTGGCAGACGGATATGATAAGGAATATGATTTCCAAAGGAAAGACCAAAGAGGATATTATTGGTTTAACCGGAATAACAGAAGAAAGATATACGGCTTTGATGCAAAAATAACTAAGTGAAATAAAGGCCCTTGGTGAAATGCCAGGGGCTTCTTCATTTTAGCAACGGATAACAGGATGAGGGCGGATTATTTTATTCACAATTCACAATTTATAATTTATAATGCACAATTTGGGGGTTATGAAAGCTACAGGCTTGGTGCTTCATTCGAATGCATAATGCATAATTCATAATTCATAATGCATAATTTTTTGCTTTTAAGAGACTTGGCTCTGATTTCCTTAAAGGCAAAGTAGAGATTTGCTGTCTCATCAAACATTATGTTGAGGTTGAGGTTTTTGTTGATATTGGTCATGGTCTTTATCAGCTTTGCGGGTAAGGTGTTAAAATTTCTGAATCTTTCATCCACCATTAACTGCTGTCAAGCTTTTTTATTTCTTGATTTGCTTATTCAAGATTTTTAAACTCACTTAGATTCAGTTCTCTTCTCAATTCTTCTTTGGTCGGCATATATGGCAGATACTTTGCAGCAAAAATCTGTCGGTTGTTTTCAGGTAGTGTATACTCTACTAATGTGTCACTTTTATCTGCACAGAGAACAATGCCGATAGGGGGATTATCTCCAGCATTCATCATTTGACGTGTATAATAATTGACATACATCTGCATTTGTCCTAAGTCCTGGTGGGTCAGATCTCCGATTTTCAGGTCGATTAGAACGAAACATTTCAGAATATAATTGTAGAACACCAAATCTATGTAAAAGTGTCGACCGACAACATTGAAGTGTTTCTGCCTGGCAACGAAAGAAAAACCTCGTCCAAGTTCAAGAAGAAACTTTTGTAAATGATTGATTAGGGCCTGTTCTATATCGGTTTCGTAGTAGTTATATTGTTATTTTCATTAATATTTTTTGCTACAATAATCATTTTTGAACCTCTTTAATATACTTACTTTTTAATTAGGGGATAAAAGTATTTAATTCTCTTCGTAGTGCTGTATAATAGCGGTAATTGTATTTGTATAAGTTGATAAGGTTGATTTTTGCATCTTTTTCACCTCTGGATTCTAATACTTCTCCGAGGGCTGCAATATATGCTGCGCAAACATAATATGAATCGCGATTCTTATGTGAGGTAACTGTTTCTGTTATTCTTGCAATTTCTTTTTCTACAACACTTAACAGAATTTTTTGAAATTCTACAGTGATTGGATGTTTTTCTTTCAGAATATTAAGTTTCTCCCAAAGGAAATTGTCTGATTGTTTGATAGAATTATTTTCTAAGTAAATGGCAGTGTAATAATCTTCATAAGAGAAATGGCCGATAAATCTGCAAAGATGACGGCATGCTAAGGGTAATTCCTTACTTTTTAATAAGAATAAAAGAGTAAGTGGTATTCCTTGCTGTGTTTCAGAAATATTTGCTACTTCTTTTGATGAATTGATTGTTTTAAAATAAGCTTTTAGGTTGTAATTCCCTTCTAAGAATAGTAAACAGAATAATTCCTCGTTAATAAACGTATACTCATTATTTATCTGAGAAATAATTATATCGTTAACAAATTTTTGATAAGATTCGTAATTGCGGGTTTCAAAAACAAGGCGTAAATAATTGGTTAGGTTTGGTCTGTTTTTAAATGCTTCTAACCAAAGACTTTCTGCTTCATCTTGATGCTTGGATTTTGAGGCATAATAGGCTGTGAATATAATTACTCTGTAATATAATTCTGTTCCTGAATTTACTGTCTTTAAAGCTTCCTGGCCATATCTTAGAAATTGTTCCGGTTTGTCTGTGTTGAGATTGTTCTGTAGCAATTGTTCATACAATTCTGGATGATTGCTGGAGTATTTTTTTGCAAATTCAGGCAAATTTTCTTGAGAACCAAGCATTTCTATTGCTTCTTTCAGCAAAATTTTGGCTTTGTGCTCAGAATTGGTTTCATAATCTCTATATTTATCTTTGTCTTTATAGTTAGCCAAAAAGTCTATCCATGGCGTTAAAAAATCTTGAATATTTTGTGTGGAAATATTCAGTTCTTTTATGGTTTTTAATAATGAACTATCCCAATAGCAGTCCTGGTTATATAACTGAAATAAATCTATGACTTTTTGATTTGTTTCAATGGGATAACAGAATAATAATTTGGCATAATCATGTAGGAATGAATTCACATTGTCGCATAGTCCAAGACTGTCTAATTCATTTATGGTTATTGTTGAGGAACCGTAAATTTCTTCATAATATCCTTTGCATTCTATTTCTAAGTTGAATAATTTCTTAGCTAATTTATAACCTTCTTCATAAAGATGCGTGTCGATGCAGTCATGAACAAGATTAAATCCTTTTTCTATTTTTGAGCATATTTTATTAGTATCTTCGAAGTTTATTTCATTTGCGGGGTCATCGTCGCATGAGTATGATAGTGTATAATACTCATCGTATTCGCTGTTTATAGAATATTCACCTTCGCTTATTTTCCTTAGTTCATTTTTTAATGATATTATTTTCTTGATTAGTTTTTGATGTTCATCTTCCATTTTTATGCAAATTTTGTTTTCTTGAATTGACTTGAGTAGATTATGCAAAAATTTTTCTCGACCATTTTCTTTCAATGAGGAAGCAATATCAAATACAAAAGATTTCAGATTTTCTTTTGTTGCTTTATCTGTGATACTATCTAATTGATTAAAGAATTCTATTTTGTTCATATTGATTCTTTCCTTTGTTGTGACTTAGGAATTTGATATGCTGAACTTATGATAGCATGTTTGTTGTTATATTGTGAAATAGAAAACGGTAGAAAAATATATGTCGTCGGCAACTTTTTTCTGTATAAGTCCTGTTCCTAGTCCGCTGTCGGCAAAACTTGAAGTAGCAGCAAATACGTATTTCTTTCGGTTACAAATTTGTAGACGGCAACTGAGGTGTGAGTGATGATGGTATTGTTACTTTAACGTTGTATATGATTGCGTTTATTTAAGCAACGGATAACAGGATAATGGCAGATAAGCAGGCCAAACACCCGGGAATTTTTTAGCCTCGGTTTTAGGAGGTTGGTTAGTTTACCAGAGTATGTTACTGCTTAGCGAAGATTGGGCAGGTAATTAAGGCAGATAGCCACAGATAAGCAACGGATAACAGGATGAGGGCGGATTATTTTATTCAGAATTCACAATTTATAATGCACAATTTTGGGTTATGAAAGCTACAGGCTTGGTGCTTCATTCGAATGCATAATGCATAATGCATAATTCATAATTCATAATGCATAATTCATAATTCATAATTCATAATGCATAATTCATAATGCATAATGCATAATGCATAATTCGTAATGCATAATTCATAATACATAATACATAATGCATAATGCATAATTCTTAATTTTTTGCTTTTAAGAGACTTGGCTCTGATTTTCCTATAGGCTTGTCTGAACAATGAAATAGCCTGCGGCTGTGAATGCGGCCTGAAGGGCGATGAATGATTTGCTTCGCAAATATGAATGAGGCTGACGCCTATTGGGTAGATACTTGGCTCTATTTTCCCTACAAGCTGTCAGCGGCTGTTTTTTCTCGGCTGATAGCTGGAAGCCGATAGCTGTTAGCTACTGTTTTCTCGGCTAGCAGCCAATAGCCACCAGCTAATAGCTGCTGTTTTTCTCGGCTGATAGCTGGGAGCCGATAGCTGTTAGCTGCTGTTTTCTCGGCTAGCAGCCAATAGCCACCAGCTAATAGCGGCTGTTTCTCTCGGCTGAAAGCAGGCAGCTGATAGCTGACAGCGGCAAGTTTCTCGGCTAGCAGCCAAAAGCCAAAAGCCAACAGCCAACAGCCAACAGCGTATAGAATCACACTTCTATATACGCTGCTATAGAAGGTCGTCTTCCTTTCTAGATTTGTGACAGCCTTTACGAAAGGGGGTGAAGCAGGGCAATTGGGTTTTATAGGAATGCTTGGATTTCGGATTCCAGAAGTTTGAATACTTTGGCTACGAGGTAGCCGTCGGCTATGGCGTGATTCAATCTTACGGTGACCGGCATCATAAGGCGGCCATTTTCTTCCCTGAAGCGACCCCAGTTGATAAGTGGGGCAAAATACAGGTGACCGTCGGGCAGTTCAAGAGTTAATGAATCATAGGAAATCCAAGAAATATAGGAAGCATCAAAGTAATTTGGATGATTCTGTGTATCAAGGCCATATTCTCTTGTCTGTTTAGCAGTTTCAATGTCTTTTCTGCATCTTTCGTAGAATACTTTATAATCATCATCGAATTCAGTATAAACTACGGTAAAGGTTTCAGTGTCATCGTGGAAAATATTATGGCTTAGATTGATTTTGTCATAGCAAATAACCTGTTTTGTCTGCCATAAATAGCCCATACGGTAATCTTCGCGGGAATTCATTACCTTTCCCAGAATATACAAAAAATTAATATAGAATTTAGTATCTGTAGCCTTAGATTTTTTATACAAATCAGTAACATCTATTCTTGAAGTAATTGATGTTGAACATTTACAATCTTCAGAGAAGCGTCTGAAAACACCTTTTCTGTAATATTTATCCATATCAATAAATTTGTAATTAGCCAAAATAAATACCCCTTATATTTTAAGATTAGTGCGAAGTTACATATTCGATTGCACTCTGAGCGGAAATTCTGCCAAAAACACAAATGTCGGTCATCCCATTTCCACCGAGGCGATTGGCACCGTGAACACCACCAGTTACTTCGCCAGCAGCAAAGAGACCTTGAATGGTCTGGTTGTTGATATTCATAACTTCAGTTTTGGGAGTTATCTTAATGCCTCCCATGGTATGATGAATGCCTGGAGTGACTTCTACTGCGTAAAAAGGAGGTTCTTTTATTTCATAAGGCATTTCGTTCGGTTTACGCCCGAAATAAATGTCTGCGCGCGTTCTTACGGCAGAATTGTAGCCGGTTAAAGTTGTGTTGAGTGTTTCGTAGGGAACTCCCATATCCCAGCAAAGGTCTTCAAGATTGAACTGCTTTTTCAAAATGCCTTGCTGTTCATAAGAATCAATAATTTTCATTGTTTTTCTTATTTTTTCATCAAATACAAGAAATGCCTTGCCACCTGGCTGATTCATGATTGCATCGCTCAAAACATCATGAGTGGTTGTTTCAGAGTAGAATCTTTTCCCTTCAGTGTTTACCAATATGGCACCATTTCCACGGATAGTCTCTGTTAGCATTGTATTATTCTTTACTGCAACCGTTGGATGTGTCTGAATCTGATCCATTTGCACAATGGAACCGCCAATCTTTTCTATCCAGTTAATAGCGTCGCCGGTTGCGCCTTCATGGTTTGAAGAAATAACGCCTTTTAATTCCGGTCGGTATTTTTCTATTATTGCAGCATTGGAACCGAAACCACCAGTGGCGATTATGACTGCTTTTGAATTAATTGTGTAAAGAGTGTTTGCAAATTTTACCTTTACGCCCTGAATTTTATCACCAGAAAATATCAAATCAGTGACTTCCGAGCTTTTGCGGATATCAACGTTTACCCCAAGGGCTGCATTATATAATGCATTTATAAGGTTTGGGCCAATAGCTGAACCATCAAGCGGGCGGTGGGACCTTTTATTGGTTGAGCCTGCCAGTTTATCAACTTCAAACAGGTCTGCGCCAAGTGCAACAAGCCATTCAACAGTTTCAGGAGCATATTCTGTCATCGTTTTTACCAGTTGTGGGTCATTAAGGTTATTGCCACCCCGCATGGTATCCTGGTAAAACTGTTCTTTGGAATCAGATATTCCAAGACTTCTTTGAATGCTGGTTTCTGCAGCATTAAGCCCACCAGTAGCTTTGAGGGTATTACCGCCAATTATATCCATTTTTTCTAAGAGAATTACGCGATAGCCTCTCTGGGCAGCTTCTATGGAAGCTGAAAGACCAGCACCACCTGCGCCGATAACTGTAATGTCACAGGTTGTATCCTCGTAGGTAACCTTTTCTTCTTCTTTGCCAGCCGCTTTTTCCAAGGCGTCGTATATTGCCTGGGCTGTGCCTTTGCTAGTAACTGTAGCGCCTGTTACTGCATCGAATTCATCAAGATTTCCATGATTGATGGCATGGTTTAGGATAATTGTGGCTGCCGGTTTTGCAAAGTCACTTTCTTTTTCTCTTAAAATACTTCCGGAAATTATTTTGTTATCTTTTACTACTATTGCTACTTCTATTTTCCCGTTATTGCCATAGCCAGTGCCGTTCCAGACGCCATCCTGGTAGCTTATGGAAACGTCCAGCATGGTTTTGTAGATAAAACCAGCGGCTATTAAAATGCATAATACAGATATCAGAAGTATTTTTTTCATGGATTTATTCTACCTCAATAAATTGATAATATCAAATAAGCCTTTTTATTGCACTGCTGCAGTGCACTGCTTTTATAATTCTATGCTTGCGAGGCTACCATTATTGGTATTAATTTACGTTGTTTACAATGTGTATATATTTGTGTATAGTGTAAATAAAGAGGTCAGAATATGGCACAAACTAGTATAAACATAAGGATGGATTCGGAACTTAAGAACGCTTTTGAAATTTTCTGCAAAGATGTTGGTATGACTATGACTACAGCTATTTGTGTATTTGCCAAAAAGGTCGTTAAGGAAAATAAGATACCTTTTGAAATCACTGGTTCTGAACCTGACGAAAGCGAATTACTTGATTATTACGAACCCAATGAAGAAACTATAGCCGCTATTAAGGAAACAAAAGATATCATCGCTGGTAGAAAAAAGGCAAAGGCATATAATTCAGCTGAAGAGTTATTTGCTGATCTTGATTCTGATGAGGATTAAGCAGTATGTATACCCTTTACATGTCTTCAATTTTCAAAAGGATTACAAATTGTTAGTTAAAAGAAATTACGATATTTCTTTATTAAAAAATGTTATCAAGAAACTTCTTAATGGTGAAAAACTTAATGACGTCTATAATGACCATGAACTTAAAGGTATATATCGTGGACAAAGAGAATGTCATATAAAACCAGATTGGCTCTTGATATACAAAATAGATAACAGTAAATTGATTTTGACTGCAACCAGAACAGATACACATTCTGACTTGTTCTACAAAATCAAAAGATAAGTTATGAACATACAGATATTTGGAACAAAAAAATGCTTTGATACAAAGAAGGCTGAAAGATACTTCAAGGAACGTGGGGTAAAGGCTCAGGTTATTGACTTGAAGGAAAAAGGTATGAGCAAGGGCGAGCTTACTGCTGTTGCTAATGCTCTAAAAGGCTTAGATAATCTTATAAACCTTGATTGCAAGGATAAACAGACCATTGCTTTGATTAAATATTTAACAGATGACACAAAATTTGATAAAATTCTGGAAAACCAGCAGGTTTTAAAAACACCCATAGTAAGAAATGGTAAATCAGCTACTGTAGGTTATTGCCCTGATATTTGGAAAGGTTGGGAATAAATAATGAAGGTTTGTTGTTTTTCTGATTTACATGGTCAGCTGCCGGACTATTCTAATCTGGCGGCCGATTTGGTATGCATCTGCGGAGATGTTTCCCCGACCGACATTCAGAAAAACGATGCTTTTATGCATAACTGGCTTGTTGAGAAGTTCAAGCCATGGTGCGAAGCCTTGTGTTGCGAAAAAGTGCTTTTCATTGCCGGAAACCATGATTTTTACATGGAAAGGCATAAAGCCGATGTAACCGCTATTTTCCCAACAGACAAAAAGGTAACTTACCTCGAAGATCAGCTTTATGAATTTCACGGGAAGACTATTTATGGCACGCCATGGTGCCATGTTTTCATGGATTGGGCTTTCATGAAGCCAGATGAAGCAGAAAAAGCAATTTTTGATAATATCCCGGAAAATCTGGATCTTTTGCTTAGTCACGATTGTCCATATGGCTCTGGTGATGTAATGCTGCAGACTACAGCAAAATGGTATTCTCCTAAACATATTGGAAACCCGGCTTTGCTTGATGCTATTAAAATCAAGAAGCCTAAGAGAGCTTGCAACGGTCATTTACACAGTTCTGACCATAACTGGCAGATTCTTTTTGATACGCAAAGATGCAATACTGCTGTTATTGACGAAGATTACAAGCTAGCTTACAACCCAAACATTTTTGAAATCTGATTCCTTTTAAAGCTTGGTGCATATCAAATTTCTTTGAATCTTAATAACCTTGTGTTAAAGTTATGTACACAAAATTAACTATACAGGAAGTACATACATGAACAATTTTGTTAAGACAACTCTTTTTGGAGCCTTGCTTGCTGGTTCTGTTTTTAATATTTCCTCTGCAGAACTCAGACCATGCTTTGCTCAGGAATGTGTAAAAGATATTACTGTTTCTGATCTTGCAGTAGAACATGAAACCAAGTTCGGTGGCGCATATTTAAAGATGACTATTGAAGATTTCAACAAGGCTGGCTTTAATTATGGCGACAGCTTGAATATCACATTCAGCAACGGTAAAAAGGTTGAAGATGTTCCTTTCTACAATGGTTATTATACAAAGGTTGGCGGTCTCCTTGTTGTTGGTTATCCAGGCTACCCATACATCAAAATCGCTAAAAACTATGGCAGCGATACCTTCGAAGAATATGAACTCAACGAAAATGTAACTGCTACTATTACACTCAACGAAGCAAAGAAATACCTGACTAACCAGGAAACCTTCAGTCTTTCATATTCCAAGAATCGTCAGGACTATGAAAGCGATGTTGTTTTTGCAAACTTCAGAGCCATGAAGGGCGGCAGCATGAAGGAAAACAATTTCTATCGCTCAGCTTCTCCTTGCTGCAATGACTGCAACCGTGCACCATATGTTGACAGATTTTTGCAGAAGAATCTTGTTTCTTTTGTTCTTGACCTTTCTGACAGTGCAGAAGATATAGTTGAATTCAAGAAAAACGGTAATTACAGAACCCCATATTTTGACGCTTTGAATAGCCATGACAGAATTGCATTCCTTGATATGGGAGCTAACTACCAGTCAGATGCTTTCAAGCATTCTCTCGTAAGAGGCCTTAGAGAACTCATCGGCCACAAGGGGCCATATCTGACCCATTGTATCGAAGGTAAAGACCGCACTGGTTTTGTCTGCATACTTCTTGAAGAACTCTGCGGAGCCACCGAAGATGAAATGAAGACAGACTACATGATTACCTACAAGAACTATTACGGAATCACTGAAGAAAATAATCCAGACAAATACAATGCCATCGTAAATCTGCATTTCAACAGTATGTATTCTTATATTCGCAGCGTTGGCGGCGCCAAGGAATATCTTAAGAGCGGTGGAATGACCGACGCTGAAATAGTCAAACTGATGTACAGACTTATTGATTAAGGGAATGACATAACGAGGTTTTACCATGAAACGAATCTTTGGATTGTTAATACTTACTTCTCTGCTTGCTGTAGGATGCGGCAGTTCGGAGGCTCCTAAACAGAGCAAGGCTGCTGCTAATAAAGCAGCCACTGAAGAAGTTCTCAGCACTGCAGAACAAAATATGGTCAATAATTCAAACGGTGAAACAGACTATGATAGTTTACGCAAAAAAGCTAATGTGGCTGAAGCTGCAAGCATCGTAGGCTATGATGGTAAAGCCATTAAAAATCAGCTGAATAAAGTCATAGACGAAAATGAGAAAATGAGCAAACAACTACAAGACTTGGACCTGTAACTGGAAATCCTCCCAAACCCCCTTTGGTAAAGGGCAGTTTGCTAGAACCCCCTTTGGTAAAGGGGGGTAGGGGGGATTTCCTCACCAAACCCGAATATACAACCAAATCCAAAAACTTTATAACTATGAGCACTCAATCAAAAACAGCAGAACAACTAATCGCAAAGGTTAAGAGCTCTTCCTTGAAGGAAGAAGAAAAAGCCGTTCTAATAAAAGCTTTTGAAGGCATGGTAGATATACCGGAAGGTAATTATGTTATGGGAAGTGCCGGCAGGGTTGGTTTGTTTGCTCTGTTTGGTATAGGCGGTGAAGTAGGGCATCAGCCTGATGAAGGTGAATACCAGACAGAAGTAAAAGCTTTCTGTATTTCAAAATATGCTGTAACTCAGGCTCTTTATCAGGCTGTTACAGGTGAAGATCCGTCGAAGCACACAAATGCTCAATACCCTGTTACTAATGTAAGTTGGAATAATGCTGTAGCCTTCTGTGAAAAGCTTAATGAACTTGCTTCTTCAATACTTCCACAGGGCATGAAGTTTGCTCTTCCAACCGAAGAACAATGGGAATATGCCTGTAGGGCAGGAACTACCTCTGCTTTAAATAATGGTCAGAACCTTACTGCCAAAAAAGGCAGCCTGCCTGAGTTAGATGAAGTTGCCTGGTATGAAAAGAATTCTGAAGAACATCCCCACCAGGTTGGCTTGAAGAAGCCCAATAACTGGGGGCTTTATGACATGCATGGCAACGTCTGGGAATGGTGCAGCAGCATGTATTATTTTGACTTAGGCGATATCCCTGAGGAAGAATCAGAAAAAGATAAAGCCCTCAGACGAAAGTGCGCCCGTGGTGGTAGTTGGCACAGCAGGCCGTCCAGATGCCGTTCTGCCCAGAGAGGCAATTTTTACGCCGACACCCGTTCTGACCGAATAGGCTTCCGTTTGGCAATAGTTCACGCAGAATAAAAAAATATAAAATGGGACTGGGGATACCCAGTCCCGTATTTTCGTCACATCATTATACGGAATGCTTGTTTTTATATTGGTAATCATAGTATAATGTACCAAATTATGCCTTCGGATTAGGGATATATGAGCGAAAATAAATCCAAATTTAATATAAATGAACTTGTTAAGAAGATAGAAAACGGTGATATGTCACTGCTGGTCATTGCAGGCTTTGTAATGATCATTCCTATAATAGCTATCTTGATTCTTACCGGTGGTCCTAGAGGTGGTAAGAAAATAAGCCAGGAAAAAGTGAAGAGCATGGTTCACCGTAAGAATGTTTTTAACTTTGGTACTGCTGATAAAAACGGTAAAAGCAGTATCCCATCTGCTATGCGCGCAGGCGCTTCAAGCGGTGGCAGTTCTGGCTGGTTCTCTGAACGTTCTCCAGAACAGATTGTAAATGATGAAATTGAAACCGCCATGAAAGCCGTTGAAAGAAGCATGGCTAATGTTGAAGCTCCTTCCAATCTTGATGGCGATGAAAAGCTCATGTATGAAGCCGAACATAATTTTTATCTTTGTGAAGCTAACGGTGCAATAGAAAACCGCGATTTTGCAAAGGCAGAACAGTGTATTAAACAAGCTCTCGAAGACGCTAAGGGCAATGATTTCCTGATTGCCTATGCATATGCTTCTTTATGCGCTTTGTATGAAAGCTCTGGTGACCAGAAAAAATTGGAAGAAGCATATAAGAGATATATCGAAGCAGTATGCAAGCTGCCCGAAGAACTTGGTGGCGGCAATATGAAGAGTATCGTCCGTGACGCTTATCAGTCTATGCAGGCTTTGGCTAAGCAGGCTGATCAGGGCAAGATTGCTGAAGCTCTTTCAAATAATCCAATAGCAAGAGATAGTAGTATTGGAAACGTTGACTTTAACAAAGTCTATCAGAATTTCCCAATTAGATATAAATGAGGTGCAGAATGAAGGCATTTTATAAGAATAAGAAAAACAGATCAGGTAGTGCTTTTATTATTGTAATCGGTGTTCTTGCCGTTATCATTTTTGCATCTACAATGTTTATGTCTGGCACCATTGAAGAAAGCCGTCAGACTTCTATGTCTATCAGAGGCTTGCATGCAACATCATTGGCAGAGGCTTCTCTGGAACGCGCAATGCGTATTCTTTCAGAAAAGATCAACCAGGTTGATCCAGATAAAGCTTCAAAGGATGACTTAGGTATTAAGCTTCGTCTGCCAGCTTCAGAAGGCTCTTCAACCATGGGGCAGAGTGAAAACTTCGGCGCAGATAAGCAGTTGAATCTTTCTGATGATATTACAAAGGAAATGGTTCTTACCAAGGATGATTTGCAACCAAACGGTGAAAAAGAGCTTGATGAACTTGTTGATTTCATGACTGACAAGGGTGCAAAATCCTATGAAGTAACTGTTAAGGCAAAGGTTTCACAGGCTTTTAGAAATTCTCCGGGTAAGGCTTATGATAACTATAAGGTTCCTGGCGTTGATATTGAATGGAACGCAAGATACGATGTTAAGAATTTCCTGGCTGGCGATGGTTATTCTGCATTAGAAATCAAGCTCCCTTCCGGAATGAAATGGCTCAAGTTCTCAATTCCAATAAAAATTGGTGCAATCAAGCTTATTGATATTAACGTCGGAAATATTATCGGGAAGCTTCTACCAGATGTAACTATTGGCGGTAAGGCATATAGCTTTGAAGAATTCACTAGCTTTGATACACTGGCTGATTTACTTTTGAATCAACTTATTGCTAAGGGTGCTAAGAAGGTATATCCGATTGAAGTTAAACTTGATAAGGTTAAGATTCCTCAGAATATTAACGAATTATGGCCTTCAGGCACTTCAGTAAGCGAAAGCGAAGGTCAGTATCTTGAAAAGTATGGACAGATTTCACTAGAATGCGAAGCAAAAATCACATACGGTGATAAATATACTTCTACTAGACGTGTTACTGCAGTAAAAGATTTTAAAGTAGCTGACTGTGAACCACCGGCTCCGATGTACAGCTTCTTTATCAATAATATGCAGAATGACCGTATTGCCTTTAATAATTATGGCGGCCAGTTCTTTGTAAACAATTTTGACTATACCGGCGCTCTTGGCAAGATAAAGAATATGGTTACAGGCACTGTCGCAGAAGAAAATAGTGACAATGAATATCCTGGTCTAATAAGAGTTAATTATAAAGATGAAAGCTCCAATCATGATGCGCCGATTCTGTGCAACGTCGGTATGATTGGAGACTGGGGTGGAACTGATATCGAAGGTGATGACAGTGGATTTATGAGTCGCTTGTTCTCTGGTATCGAAGCTCTTGTATTGCTTTGTCCAGACACAAGTATGGCTGTTGCTGGCGCTAAGTATAATATCAACTCCAGCGTTAAGGTAAAAGACACTAAGACAGGTGAAGAAGTTCCATTAAAATTAAAAGACACTTATAAAAAAGGTGTAACAGGTGAATCACCACTTTCT
>JAZRWI010000005.1:0-32047 GCA_045599645.1 Candidatus Avigastranaerophilus sp. | reverse complement strand
TAAATTTTTATTTATTTTATTATTTGTCTCTATCTTAGAATCTATTGTATTTAATATAGTTGCAATCTTTTTTTGATTAGGTAAAGACGGAATGGAAATAGACATTTCTGAAATTGTTTTTGTAGAAATATTCGCTTGGCTTGCACTACCTGTCGCCTTAGCTGCTAAACTATACAACACATCATATTGATTAAAATAATAGTAAAAATATAAAGGGTCTATTTTATCATTAAAAATGGCTTTACAAACACGTTGGTTTAAATATGACGTTTTATTATGCCTATATATTGATATTCTACCTACCCAACTCAAAGGATTATTTCTATTGACAGGGTCACCAGTTAAAGCAAAAAGAACATCACCATAATTGATTTTATATTTTTCTAATTCTACGTAATTATTTATGTTTATTTTAGCACTATCTGGGAAAAACTTTATTTCACCGTTTTTTAATTCTTTTATTTTTATAACATAATAATTTCCGTTATCTATAAAAGAGTTTGATTTAAAAGCATAACCATTTTGAAAGCTAACATAATCACCAACCTTAGCAATTTTCCAATCAGATTTCATACCCGATGGCCCCCAGATTCTTTTTGATTTGAGCTTCTAGGTCGTGGGATTTTTCGAAAAGTTCGGAGAGTTCGCTGGTAAGGCGAGTCATTTTTTCTTCGAAAGGTTCGCCGTCGTCTTCCTTTTCTTCAATACCAACATATCTGCCAGGGGTTAAGATATAATCCTGTTCGGCAATCTGTTTTGTTTCAACAACAGCACAATATCCTTTTACATCTTCCAATTTGCCAGCAACAAAATCGTTGTAAGTTGAAGCGATTTTATTTATATCCTCTTCAGTTAATTCCCTTAACTTACGTGTAACCATGGTGCCAAGATTACGTGCATCAATGAACAGGGTTTTCCCTTTTTGTTTTTTATTTTTGTTCAGGAACCATAATGAAACAGGGATTTGTGTAGTATAGAAAAGCTGTGTTGGCATTGCTATAATACATTCGATTAAATCAGCATTGATTATATTTTTTCTGATTTCACCTTCGCCACCAGTTTGTGAAGACAGTGAACCATTAGCCAATACCATACCCATTTTCCCATTAGGTGCCAGGTGCCAAATCATGTGCTGCAACCAGGCAAAGTTTGCGTTGCCAGAAGGTGGCAAACCGTAAACCCAGCGTTTGTCTTCTCTTAGTTTGTCCTGCCCCCAGTCCGAAAGGTTAAATGGCGGATTAGCCATTATATAATCAGCTTTTAACTGAGGGTGACAGTCGTCAAAGAATGTATCTGCATTATATTTGCCAAGATTGGCTTCAATGCCACGAATAGCAAGATTCATCTGAGCCATTTTCCAGGTTGTAGGGTTGGAATCCTGACCAAAAACAGAAATACCGTTAATGTTACCACTATGGTTTTCAATGAATTTGGCAGATTGAACAAACATACCACCAGATCCGCAGCACGGGTCATAAACACGACCATTCAAAGGCTGTAATACTTCAACAAGAGTTCTAACAACACAAGCCGGAGTATAGAATTCACCGGCTAATTTACCTTCCTGCTCCGCAAACATTGAAAGACAATATTCATAGGTTCTGCCCAATATATCTTTGCTTTCACCATGCTCTACCATTGCAATATTAGTAAATAAGTCTACAACATCACCTAGTCTGCGTTTATCAAGTTCTGGTCTCGCAAAGTTCTTTGGAAGTATATCTTTTAAGCGAGGATTTTCCTTTTCAATGCTACGCATAGCATCATCAATTATAGAACCAATTTCTGGCTTGTGAGCGTTTTTGGATATAACATTCCATCTGGCTGATTCAGGAACAAAGAAAATTCTTTCGGAAGTATATTCATCAATATCTTCTTCAAAGCCTTCGCCTTCTTCTACTAGTTCTTTATAACGAATCTCAAATCTGTCAGAGATGTATTTCAAAAAGATAAGACCAAGCACAACCGACTTGTATTCAGAAGCATCAAGGTTGCCTCTAAGTTTGCAGGCAGCATCCCAAATCTGTTTTTCAAATCCGATATTGCTAGTATTTTCAGCCATTGCATAAACTCCTCAGTTATTTATGTATATTAGTGTAATGATTTTTACTTACTTTTAAAAGTATTTTAAATAATTTTTACACAAGAGTATCATAATGTTTTTCTTCAGAAAACATTATTTAATCATCACGCTAGAGGCGATAAAGAAAAAAGCACCTTACGGTGCTTTTTTCTTGAGGTGGGGTGAGCTCAGAGAACTCACAGCGGAGAAGGCGGGATTCGAACCCGCGTACCATTGCTGGTAAACGCATTTCGAGTGCGCCGCGTTATGACCTCTTCGCTACTTCTCCAACAACGCTATAATATACGCTATTAAAAGTTTTGTTGCAATAAAAATAAAGACAGCCATAAGTAATTCATAATTCATAATGCATAATTCATAATGCATAATTCATAATGCATAATTGATTGTTGATAGATTGGGTTTACTGCTGCTTCGACCAACTCTCTGCCAATACCTGAATTGAGAATTGAAAATTGCGAAATGCGCTTATAGCAGGTCAGAGGCGGGTGAGGCGGGTGAGAGCGGGGTAGATGGCGGTGACGTATAACATCATGAGGAACCATATGGTAAAATCGCGCCAGCATGGGTTCATAACATCACGTGTAAAACTACTTACAAATATCATAAAACAGTATGATGTAACAACTCCGATAATGCCTCTTAGAATCAAAACCCAAACAGGTTTTTCCATAGAAAAGTTCACATAGTATTTTTCTATGAACCAGCCAATAATGAAGCCTGACCACACGCCAATGGCAAAAAAACCGTCCTTCATCATTTTCTCAGGGTCTACAAGAATATTTCCGGCTGCGTCATAATTAATAGGATAATTCTTATACAAGAAATACAACAAAGCTAGAACAGACATTAAAAGGCCTTTTCCCAACAGCTTCAAATCAGCTTTTTTATCATTGCAGTCATAGGTTTTAAAAAGCTGATGAACCAGGTAAATAGAATAAACACCGAGCAAAAGCCCGACTATAACGTCCTGAGGGGTATGAACACCAAGATAGTTTCTAGAGAAGCCAATTAGCAGAATCAGCACTGCAAGACAATAGGCAATCCATCGCTTATTATTCCAGAGCCAGTATGCACCTGTTCCGTATAGACTCATTGAAATCTGGGAATGCCCACTGGGAAAGGAATAGCCACTTGCGCTAGGAATAGCAACGGCAGGTGGAACTATGGCAGAATTGCGTATCCAGGGGCGATAAATACAAAAGCTAAGCTTTACAATAGAATTCAGCATATCACCAAAGGCCATGGCAAAAAGCAATGAATAGCCTATCTTCTTGCTCAGACACCAATAAATTACAAACAGTCCGAACAGAATATACATACTGACAACAAGATCAGATATACCCATCATCACAGGGTTTAAAGCTTCACTTCTAACATTATTCTGAAGAAACAACAAATATTCCAAATCCATATTCGTATCCTTATAATGCATTATTGGCAGCGCTATAATAACAAAAAATCAGTGCTAGGGCAAAATAATTATGGCAATAAAAAAGCCCACCGCAATTGGTGGGCTCTTTGTTTTTAGTATTAAAACAATTTTACTTTAAGTTCTTGAGCTGTTCAGAAATGTTCTTTATGCCTTCAGTGTCGCCATTCTGAACTGCATTGTAATATGCTTCAGTGAGGCGCTGTCTCTTCTGAGCCAGTTCAGCAGCGTCAGCAGAAGCTGCAACTTCACCCTGAGGTTCTTCAACTGTATCAGCAGTAATGTTAGTTTCAGGAATGGTTACAGTGTCATCTGAGGTTTCAGTTTCGGTTGCGGCTGGTTCGTTGTTAACAACGTCGACCTTGCGATTTTCCTTCAGGAAGCTGTCCATATATTTGTTAAGCTTTTTGTCGAAGGCCTTTTCGCCAAATACTGCGGTTGCACCAACGATGTCAGCATAGAAGTCTTCCCAGCAGCGGCCGCCATTTGGATTCAGGAAGGAGCTGTCGATGAGTTCCTTAGCGCCACCAACGAGGATTGTTACACCATAAGCAACAAGGGAAGAACCGAAGAGGCTCTTAATGTGAAGAGCAAGTTCAGCAGACTTCTTGATGTGGAGAGCCTTGTCGTCCTGGAAATCGTCTCTGGTGATGAGTTCGCCTTCGTATTCGAGGTTAATGTGATCAACAGATTCCTGAACGTGGTCAGTCATGGTATCGAAGCTCTTTTTCCAGAATATTACCGGAACAGAACTGAGGAAGTTCATATTGAAGGCACTCTGCATTGCTGAGCGAGCCATATCAAGACCTTCGTGGAAGGCTGTGCAAATCTGGTCTTTTGCATAAACAACCTTTTCTTTAACCTTGGTGATACCCTTGTTGATAGAGTTGTTAGAAGCACTGGCAGCAGCATTAACAGTAGCTGTGGCATCAGAAGATGCAGTAACGATAGAATTCTTTGCACCAGTAACCTTGTTTACAACCTTGTCTTTGGTTCTGGAAGCAGCATCCTTTACGTTTTCAATGCCGTTAGAAACCTTTTCCTTTACTGTTGAAGCTGTATCAGAAATCTTTTCTTTTACGTTGGAATAAACATCAGAGGTTTTTTCCTTAACGTTGGAAGCAACTTCAACAACCTTTTCCTTTGCAGCGATTGCTTTATCAACGATTTTATCCTTTGCATTAGAAGCTTTTTCGGAAATAGCTTCCTTTACGTCGGAGGCTTCTTCCTTTATATCAGAAACAGCGCCTGATATATTCTTCTTTGCATTAGAGAAAGCAGCATCTACCTTCTGGCAGATTCTGGAGAACAGTGTAGAAGCGTCAGATTGAGCTGGTACACCAGATAACAGTAATAATGAAAGTAAAATTGTAGTAGTCTTTTTCATAGTGGTACAATTATAACCTTTTTTAAGGGAACCCGTAAGGGGGAAAAAGGAAAATTGCCCTACGGGCGTGAAATTTCGCTTCGCTCAGTGAAAACCAGCCTTCGGCTGGAGTGAAAAACAGGCTTCGCCTGTAGTGAATACCTGCCGCCATGCGGCAGGTGTGAAATGCGCCTTTCGGCGCGTTGATTTTAGCCGATAGCAATCGTTAGGTTGTGCTATTATCAAGGCAAATTACACTTTCGGCGCGTGGATTTTAGCCGATAGCAATCGTTACTTTGTGGCATTATCAAGGCAAATTACACTTTCGGCGCGTGGATTTTAGCCGATAGCAATCGTTACTTTGTGGTATTATCAAGGCAAATTACACTTTCGGCGCGTGGATTTTAGCCAATAGCAATCGTTACCTTGTGGTATTATCAAAGCAAATTACACTTTCGGCGCGTGGATTTTAGCCAATAGCAATCGTTACCTTGTGGTATTATCAAAGCAAATTACACTTTCGGCGCGTGGATTTTAGCCGATAGCAATCGTTACTTTGTGCTATTACCAGGCCCTAACAAAGCACCTAATCTTGGCAGTAAGCTAATTGAAGCAGTAAAAACCAAAACAATCATCACTGCGAAGCAGTTTTCACTCTTGCGAATTTAGCCGATAGCAATCGTTAGGTTGTGCTATTACCAGGCCCTAACAAAGGATCTAATCTTGGCAGTAAGCTAATTGAAGCAGCAAAAACCAAAACAATCATCACCGCAAAGCAGTTTTCACTCTTGCGAAGCAAGTTTTCACGGCCGAAGGCCTCTTTCACGCTTGCGAAGCAAATATTCACGACAGACGCAAAGCGTCTGTTTTTCACGGCAATAAAAAAGCCCGCAAAAAGCGGGCTTTTTTATTGCACTTCTTATATTAGAACATTGGTAAGAAGCAGCCAATAACAGAAATGATAAGAGCTGCTACGATGCCAACTGCGAAAGAGCGCATTTCAAAGCCTTTAATGAATTTGTCGGTAATGCAGAGCATGATAGAACCGATGATGAAGTTAAGCAGGAACTTAACAACGATAGCGCCAATATTAGCAACAGAGCTGATAATCGGAATCCAGCTTACGAGCTTTACGCAAAGGTCGGTAAGGAATGAAAGCGGGGTAACAAGAAGGCTGCTCAATACCATCAATACGCCGTAAATAAGAGCAACGATGAGTGCAGTCTTAAAATCTTTAATATTGAAGCCTGGAAGAACCTTAGAAAGAACAACAAATACGAGAGCACTTACGAGAAGTTGAATAATAAGTCCCATAATTAATAATCTCCAAATAATATAAAATTTAAGTTGGCGAATTATAGCACAGACAATAGATAAAAACAATAAAAGATTCGCTTCGCTCAGTGAAAACCAGCCTTCGGCTGGAGTGAAAAACAGGCTTCGCCTGTAGTGAAAACTTGCGATGCAAGAGTGAATACCTGCCGCCATGCGGCAGGTGTGAAATGCGCCTTTCGGCGCGTTGATTTTAGCCAATAGCGATTGTTAGGTTGTGCTATTACCAGGCCCTAACAAAGCATCTAATCTTGGCAGTAAACTAATTGAAGCAGTAAAAACAATCATCACTGCGAAGCAGTTTTCACTCTTGCGAAGCAAGTTTTCACGGCCGAAGGCCTCTTTCACGCTTGCGAAGCAAGTATTCACGACAGACGCAAAGCGTCTGTTTTTCACGGCAATAAAAAAGCCCGCAAAAAGCGGGCTTTTTTGTTGCCATTTCTTAGACTATTTCCTTTACTGCAAGGTTAATAATCTTCATACCTTCACGGATTTCCTGGTCGCGGTATTCTTCGACCCATTTCTTCATTGCATTGTATTTTTCAGTATCAGTTACAGTGAAGAATACAGTGTTGTCGCCGGGCCATATATCGTTACCGAATTTGGTACCGCCGCCAACGCCTGAGCCGTGAGCCAATGGAAGCTGAGTGTAGTTTGTAATGCCGAGGCGTTTGAATTCCAGCAATACATCTTCACCCATTGTAGAGCTTGTTACAACAAAGAAAAATTCCATAATAATTTCCTTAATTAACTATCAATAGACCAAAAGCTTGAAGCCAGACAAGCTATTCTTGCTTTCCGGCTTTCAAGCTTTCCAGCTTATCTCAAACCTGACGGGCTTCTTCTGGAACGAGCCACTTCTGGAGCAAGCTGTAAACAGCCGGCATCATCATCATGGTCATTGCGGTAGAAACGATAAGACCACCGATAACTGTCCAGGCTATTGGAATCCACATTTCAGAACCGTCACCAGTAGATATAGCCATTGGAATCATACCGAGAACAGTAGTAGTTGTTGTTGAAAGAACAGGTCTTAGTCTGCTCTTACCAGCTGCAATCAAAGCGTCTCTGGTCTTGTATCCGCGGGCAATGAGAATGTTAACATAGCTGATGAGAACGATACCATTGTTAACAACGATACCAATAAGAATCAAAGCACCGAGGAGTGATACAACAGACAAGCGGCTGCCTGCGAGGAGAAGCATTACGATAGCGCCAACGAAACCGAATGGAATACTGAAGGCGATAATGAATGGTGCAAGCAGTGATTCGAACTGAGATGCCATAACCATGTAAACAAGCATGATACCAAGCAAACCAGCTTCCATAAGAAGGATGAAGGATTCCTTTCTATCCTTTTCATCACCAGAGAATTCCCAAGAGAAACTCGGTGGAATCGGGACAGTGTTGAGGATCCTTTCAGCTTCTGCGTAAGCAGTACCAGTATCTATGCCGTAAACAGAACCGGTAATCTGGATGTATCTCTGCTGGTCAAAACGCTGAACGTTAGTAGGACCGAGAGCGTTTTCTACGGTAACAACGTTGGCAAGACGTATTGGTTCACCATTGCTGTTTGGAACAGTAACCTGGTCAAGGTCAGCAATGTTCTTACGATCTTCCGGGCGAAGTCTTACTTCGATATCGTATTCGTCGCCGCCTTCGCGGTATTTAACGGTAGTGTTACCAGAGAAATACAATTCAACGGCGGTTGCAATAGCGTTAACATTCATGCCAAGGCTAGAAGCCTTTTCTCTGTTAATACGAACAGTAAGTTCCGGCTTAGCGAGCTTCTGGCTAACATCAAGGTCAGCAAGGCCTTCAATGCCCTTGAACATATTAACAAGGATATTGCAGTATTTAACGCCTTCTTCAAGGTCGTGACCGTAAACATTAAGCGTAAAGTCCTTACCACTACCCATTGAACGGGCAGTTTCAAAACGAACGATAATTCCAGGTATCCTTTCGATTTCCGGTCTTACATCGCTAATGATAGTAGTAAGAGTGGTTGAACGAACGTTTCTAGAGCGAAGTCTGAACTGAACCTGACCGATATTAGAACCCTTGTTACTGTTGAAAGCAACGTTTTCAGCACTTTCACCAATACCATAGGACATAATATCAGCAATAACTTCATCCTTCCATCTGTCCAGAACAATCTTGCGAATCTGGTCGCAGACTTTACCGGTTTCTTCAAATCTAGTACCTGTTGGCAGTTCAACATTTACAGTGAAGCGGCCCTGGTCCTGATTAGGCATATATTCAGTTCCAACGAATGGAATCAGGAAGAAGGAGAGGAAAAGGACGCCAATCATTGTAAGGATACATTTCTTACGATGATCAAGAACAAAGTTCAGAATACCAACGTAACGGTCTTCAATCCAAATCAGAATCTTTTCGAACTTAGCAAAAGGACCTGTTCTGATTTCAGAATCCTTAGTAAGAATCTTTGAAGCAAGCATCGGAGTCAGGAGCAAGCCTGAAATCAATGATGCAAGCAAAGCCATTGAAACGATTGCAGCCAACTGACCAAAGAATATCTTTGTAATACCAGTGGTGAACATGATTGGCAGGAAGATAACTACGGTAGTAAGAGTTGAAGCAACAACTGAAGCAGTCATTTCTGAAGCGCCCCATGCTGCGGCTTCCTTAACCTTAACGCCACGTTCCAAATAACGTTTGATGTTATCGATAACAACGATTGCGTTGTCAACAACCATACCAATCGCTATAACCAAGCTCGACAATGAAATCTGGTTAATAGTGTAGTTGTTAACGAACATCAGCAGGAATGTGATGATAAGAGAAGTAGGAATTGTAATAGCAACGATGATACTTGCTCTTACGTCTCTCATGAAGAACAGAATTACAAGGATAACGCAGATACCACCGAAAATCAGTGATTCTTTAAGGTTATTAACAGTGTTCTTAATGAATGTAGAAGTATCCATGAATTCCATCATCCGCATGTCTTTTGGAAGTTCTCTTTCAATCTTTGGCTGAGCTTCCTTAACAGCAGCAGCAACAGCAACGGTGTTACCACCAGACTGCTTCTGAATCATGATACCTCTTGCCTTCTGACCGTTCATACGGAAGTCTTCGGTTTTTTCAGCAAGACCGTCTTCAACTTCAGCAATATCTTTAACCTTAATAACATTACCATTGACGTTTCTCAGAACAACTTCACCGATCTGTTCAACAGAAGTGAATTCTTCAGGAGTTCTGATGAGGTAATCCATCATACCGCTCTTGATGTGGCCGCCTGGGTTAGTCAGGTTCTGGGCCCTGAGCATATTAACAACTTCACTGCCTGTAATGCCAGTTGATTCAAGGCGTTCACGATTAAGTCTTACGTGAATAACTCTTTCTGCGCCACCTTCACCGGTAACAGTAGCAACGCCGCTGATACGTTTCAAACGGTCAACAACCTTGTCGTCGGTAATGGTTTCGATTTTGTTCCAGCTTTCTTCGGCAGTTACACCGTAGATAACAACTGGAATCATGCTCATATCGATCTTCATGAGCAATGGAGTTTCACAAGCGTCCGGAAGACGTTTTCTGATCTGGTCAATCTTGTCGCGTACGTCATTAGTAGCGACACCCATATCGATACCCCATTTGAATTTAACCTTTACAAGTGAGACACCTTCCATGGACGTCGACGTAACTTCGTCAACGTTTTCAACCGCCGCAACACGCGACTCAATCAGTTCTGTAACACGTTGTTCAACTTCCTGAGGACCAGCGCCTTCATACTGGGTAACAACCATAATAATCGGAACATCGAAATCCGGCATAAGGTCGATACCGACTAGAGTATAAGCGAAAGCCCCTAATACAACGATTGCTACGAAAATCATAGACGTTGTAACAGGATTCTTTACCCCAAATTCGGAAAATTTCATTTTAAATACCTATCTCCAATTATTCTACGCTAACGAGAGCACCGTCACGAATGAATTCAATACCTTTGCTGATGATACGTTCGCCAGCCTTAAGGCCTTCGATAACTTCAACTTTGTTGTCATCGATGATACCAATCTTGATTGGGCGCTTAACAGCACGGTTGTTTTCTACAACGAAGGTCAGGCAGCCGCCTTCATATCTTACAAGAGCGTCGCGAGGAATAACTACAGCGCCACTGTGTGTAGATACAAGAATGTCTAATCTGGCAAACATGCCTGTGCGGAGAGTGTTGTCGGAATTTGGCATGTGGATTTCAATCTTACCGGTTCTGCTGGAATTATCGATAGCAGGATAAACCTTCTTGATAACGCCCTTGAAATCACCAGCAAGTGAGTCTACTTTTACGATAACTTCTGTTTCACCACCAGCAATCTGGAAAAGGTCTTTTTCAGAAACGGAACCGACAATCTTAACAGGGCTGTTCTGTTCGATTTCGAATATAGCCTTATCTGTCTTGGCATTTGCACCCGGGTCAGCATAACGGGCAGTGATTACACCATCAAAAGGAGCGTCAACAATAGTATGATCGAGATTAACCTTAACAGCATTGAGGTTAGCTTCAGCCTGAGACATTTCAGCCTTTCTCATTTCGAGAGCCATGAGAGCAGTCTGAACAGAATCGCTTGAACGCTTAACGTTAGTCTGAGCTGAAATATGAGCAGCGTTGGCATTGTCATACTTAGTGATAATATCGTCAACATCCTGGCGGGAAACAGCGCCTTCAGCATAGAGCTTTTCAAGACGTTTTCTGGTGGTAGCCAGGTTTTTAAGCTGAGATTCAGAAGCTTCAACAGAAGCCTTTGCAGAAACCAGTGCGGACTTAGCACTTTCAATGGCAACCTTCTGGGTTTCGATAGCAGTCTTTGCAAGGTTCAAAGCGGCCTGAGCCTGTTTGAACTGAGCCTGCTGAGTTTCGTCATTAATCTGAGCGAGCTTCTGACCCTTCTTAACAATGTCACCTACATCGACCAGAATTTCTTCAACTTTACCAGCAGCTTCAGGATTGATGCTAACACCAAGCATAGGCTTGATATCGCCGGTAGTTCTAATCTTCTGGCTGATTGTATCTGCTTTAACTATTTCTGAGAAAACAGGGGTGGCAACCTCATTTTTAGCTTCTTGTGAAGAAGCATTTACTGAAGGTTGGGTTGATGTAGCGTTAGTTGCTGCATTGCCACTATTATTAATACCGAAGAAAACACCGGCAGAAAGAGCAATAACAGCAGCAGTCTTAGCAACAAGATGCTGTGACTTTTTCTGTGAATTATTCTGAGAATTCATCTAACTAATCCTTTCGTTAAAATCAGAAACCCTTAATATCGCGACCAAGCTTACCAACAGCAAGCTGATAAGCAAGACGTGCACTATGGTGATTGAAAATAGCCTTGAGGTAAACAAGCTTAGCGTTTGACCAGGCATTTTCAGCGTCGAACAAGTCAATCTGAGTGAAGAGACCGTTTTCATAGCGAACCTTGGCAAGTCTCAAGGTTTCTTCGGCCTGTTTCAGATTTTCCTTCTGGGAAGCAAGAAGTTCGATGGCAGTCTGAAGATTCAATGCAGACTGGTAAACTTCAAGTTCTGTATTTTCCCTGGCTTCGGCATAATTATTGTCAGCATCCTTAATACCGGCATTAGCATCTTTAATCTTAGCTCTGGTTAAGCTTGCATCAAAGATAGGCATTGAAAGAGCTACAGAAGCATTCCAATATTCGTCGGATTCATCCATTTTTCCATGACCCGACATTGGCTTCTGAGAACCATACTGAGCGTTCAGAACAACTGACGGCAGACCATTTGCTCTGGCAGCAACAAGAGAACGCTTTGCAATCTTCTGCTTTGCCTTGGCAATCTTCATGTCTTCGCGAACATCCATGGCCTTTTCCAAATCATCAAGAACATCAGGATGAACATCAATGATTTCAAGTTTTGCAGTAGTATCAAGATCAGTATCCATTGGAAGTGACAGAATCTTAAGAAGGTTGAGAGCTGCAGTCAATGATTCATTCTTCTGACCAATGTATGTGCTTTTGTTACTGGCTAATTTAACATCGGCACGAAGAAGTTCATATTTAGAGGTCTGTTCAGCCTGATATCTCTTATTAACAAGATCATAATGAGCCTGAGCAAGTTCAAGGTCCTGCTGACCAACCTTTTCGACTTCGCGTGCATAAAGCCAGTTATAATATGCAAGGCTTACAGCCTTAATTATATTCTGCTTTGTAAGAGTCATTGAAGACTTGGCAATATCTCTGCCTAAGCGTGCAGAACTAATGCCGGCTCTATCAGCATTACCAAGAAACAATGGCTGGGTTAGTGTAAGGTTAGCAGAGTTCTGTTCGGTAAGCGGAGAAGTAACCTTGTAATCTTCATCCAGTTTGGTCTTAGTAGCATTAGCAGTAAGCTTTGTGCTTGCGGCGGTTCTTGCCTGCCAAACAGCAGCTTCTGCCTTTTGAACGCCATGTACAGCACCTTTAATGCTTCTGTTGTTCTGCAGAGCAATTTCTATTGCAGAATCCAGATCAAAATCAGCAAAATTATAGGTCTTTTCTGCTGATTCAGGTTCTTCAACAGGGTTCAAATCCTTATCCAAGGCCTGTATCTTGTATTCTTCTTCAGCATAAGCCGGAACACAAGCCAGTGCACTTAACAGTAACAGAGTAGAAAGCTTTGACTTAATCATTTATTACTCCTGTTCTTATAGAATGTCTTTTTAAATAGTTCGCAAGCGTCTTCAGCGCTCATTTCAGGTTCCCCGTAGAAATTGAAAATTACGTTGAAGTCGAATATTTTCTGGAAAATAATAGCAAGCTGACGTGCAGTCATTGCATCAATAAAAATACCGTCATCAATACCCTTCTGGAAAAAGACAGAGACAATATTGAGCGCATTTTCGAATTTTTCATGCAAATACTTGTGGTCGAAGCTGCTCATCTTATATTTACTGCCAATCTTCATATATTGCTGAAGCATCGGCCCTTTTCTTTTCATGAATACATGCATATTATTGAATATATTCTGAAGCTTTACATCAAATGGGGCGTCTGAATTTAAAATTTCAACAATCAGAAGCTGGTTTTCATCAAGGTTATTTATGAGGCATTTAAACAAAAGTTCTTCTTTGCTTTTAAAATATGTGTAGATGGTACCTTTACCGACATCAGCCCCATTGGCGATGTCTTCCATCTTTACATCCGCAAATTCCTTTGTGGAAAACAGAACTTCGGCAGAGTCGAATATTCGTCTCATTGTCTGTTCGTTCTTCTTTTGCATATATGCGCCTACCCTAGGTTTAAACAACTTTTTTTAAAATCCCGACCCGTCGGTCGGGACATAACTCGAATGACGAGTCAGTTTTACTATATTTTGCCTCCAAAGTCAACCCCCAAAATGTAAAGAAATGAATATTTGTACATGAAACCAGCCGCTACTAGCTATCGGCCGAGAAAAATTCTCCATTGTCAATTCTCAATTCCAGTATTGGCACTAAGTTTGTCGAAGCAGCAGCAAACCCAATCTATCAACAATCAATTATGCATTATGCATTATGCATTATGAATTATGAATTATGCATTGTGAATTATGCATTATGCATTATGCATTATGAATTATGAATTATGCATTATGAATTATGCATTATGAATTATGAATTATGAATTATGAATTATGCATTATGCATTATGCATTATGCATTATGAATTATGAATTATGCATTATGAATTATGAATTATGCATTATGCATTGTGAATTGTGAATAAGATTTTCCCCTCTAGTACAAAATGTTAATTTGTGTTAATATCTTCAGACGATATTATAAAAAAAATTTATTCGAGGCATAACAAATGAATATTGCTGGTAAAAGAATCAGCATTGTCGGGGCTGCAAAAAGCGGTCTCGCAGCTGCTAGAACTCTTTGTGAAGACGGAGCAAAGGTCTTCATATCTGACATTCAACCAGAAGAAAAATTAAAAGCTACTCTTGCCAAAGAATCCCTTTTAGATAAAGTAACCTATGAATCAGGCGGCAACACTGAAAAGGTATTAGACTCTGATTTTATCGTATTGAGTCCTGGTGTAAGACCAGACATACCAGTATTAGTAAAAGCTGCAGAAAAGCATATTCCAATATATTCAGAAATCGAAATAGCCTATAGACTATCTAAAGGTAAACGTCTTGTAATCACAGGCTCTAACGGTAAAACCACTACTACAACCCTGCTCTCATTGTTCTGTGAAGAACAGTTTGACAAGGTTTTCCTGGGCGGTAACATCGGTATTCCAATGATGAGCTTTGCACCAAAGACAACTGACGATTCTGTTCAGGTTCTTGAAGTAAGCAGCTTCCAGCTGGAAACAATCTGCGACTTCAGACCAGACATAGGCATTATCACCAACTTCTTTGAAAACCATCTTGACAGATATCCTAACTATCAGGCTTACATCGATGCCAAGAAGAATATCACCCTAAACATGGGCCCGGAACAGACATTGATTCTCAATGCCGACCAGAAGCTCATGCTTGAAATGGAACCAACACTTAAATGTAAGGCAGCCTGGTTCGGTCGCAACCTCGATGGCCGCAAGCCCGCTGTTACTATTAAAAACAGCAGCTACGTCTACATCGATAAGGACGGTAAAGAAACAGTCCTGTTCGGTGAAAACGCACCAAAGCTTATTGGCAGCCACAATCAGGAAAACATCATGTGCGCTTCGCTGGCTGCAGTTCTCGCTGGTGTAGAGCCAAAACGTCTTGAAAAAGTCGTTAAGGAATTTGCCGGTGTTGAACACAGATTAGAATGGGTCCGGGACATCAGTGGCGTCAGATTCATCAACGATTCAAAGGGCACCAACTGTGCAGCCTCCATCACAGCAATGAAGGCCTGTAAAGAGCCTTTAATCCTTATAGCAGGTGGCCGCGATAAGGGCACCGATCTTACCGAATGGGTTGAAACCATCCGTGAAAAGACCCGTGGCGTTATCCTTTTCGGAGAAGCCAAAGACAGATTCAGAGCCTCGCTCGAAGGGGTTGTTCCGTTAAAGACTGCCCAGAATCTAGAACAGTCAATCAACCTGGCTTACCAGTGGGCAAACGAAGGCGACACAGTTCTTCTTTCCCCTGCCTGTTCAAGCTATGATCAGTATCCTAACTTTGAAGTCCGCGGCAAGCACTTTAAAGATTTAGTTAATGCCTTGACCAATAAATGAATTCAAAACCCAAACAAATAGATCCTATCCTGCTTTTTATAGTAGTAGCCCTCATGGGTGTCGGTCTGGTAATGGTTTATTCCGCCAGCTCCATCACCTCTCTGGCCCAGATGTCAGATGGTCTCTACTATTTTAAGCGCCAGCTTCTATGGGTTATTGTCGGTCTCGTAGCAATGCTGCTAACCTCTGGCATTCCTTATCATAAGCTTGAAAAATTCGCTGTTCCACTGCTTGGCGTGGCCATATTCCTGCTTGTTCTGGTTTTAATACCAGGTGTAGCGAGAGACATCGGCGGCGCAAAGCGCTGGATACGTTTCGGCAGTATAGGCTTTCAACCGTCAGAGTTTGCAAAGATGTGCTTCGTGCTCTATATGGCTCATTCCATAAGTGCACGGCAAAAGGTTATCGGCAGTTTTATGCACGGCATGCTTCCCGACCTTATAGTTACGGGAATAGTCTTCGCGCTGATTTACAAAGAGCCGAACCTTTCCACTGCCACCCTGATAGGTGGGACCTATTTTGCTATGTATTTTCTTGGCAATGGTTCCCTGGCCAATCTGGGCGGGTTAGCAGCCTGCGGCATAGTAATGGTTGTATCTCTCATGTTCGGTGCAAGCTATCGTATGAGACGTTTTACGGCCTTCCTTGATCCTTGGGAAAACGCCAAAACCAGTGGTTATCATATAATCCAGTCACTGGTAGCTATCGGTTCCGGTGGTATATGGGGTCTTGGTCTTGGGGAAAGTCGCCAGAAATTCTTTATTCTTCCTGAAAGACATACTGACTTTATTTTTGCAATTACCTGCGAAGAGCTTGGTCTTATAGGCGGCGTCGCAGTTCTTCTATTATTCTTCATACTGATCTGGAGAGGTCTATATATTGCTTCAAGAGCTCCGACAATGTTCGGTTTCCTGACAGCAGCCGGCATAACCTGCGTTATAGGGCTCCAGGTTGTTGTTAATATCAGTGTTGTTCTCAGCCTTATGCCAACAACAGGCGTCACACTGCCGTTCATAAGCTACGGTGGGTCAAGCACCTTGTTCCTGGCAATAGGTGTTGGTATACTATTGAATATCTCAAGATACGGTTCTCCGGATAATCTGTATACGAATGCCAGATTCATGCCATTCTCAAGCCAGTTCAATACTCCGGAACCAACTACAGACCTGAGGAGAAAGTAAGATGCGTATTATATTCAGCGGTGGTGGAACAGGCGGTCATATCTACCCGGCTTTGGCCATCCGTGAAATACTGCAGAAGAAATATAGTTTTAAAAGCGGCTATGTCGGTGTAACAGGCGGCATGGAAGATAAAATAGTTTCAAGAATTGAAGATATTGAATTTATGGGTGTCCGTGCACAGGGTATGCCCAGAACTCTTTCTCCGAAATGGTTTTCTTTCCCATTCGAGAACGCAATGGGAGTAGTAGATGCATGGCGTCACCTTCAAAATTTCAAACCAGACCTGGTTATAACAACCGGTGGCTTTGTATCCTTCCCGACTCTGACTGCAGCAAAGTTTCTTGGAATACCGATAGTAATTCACGAACAGAACGCTGCCATGGGTGTGACCAACAGAATGTTCCAGCAGTATGCGGCAAAGGTTCTTCTAACCTACGAATCAGCTGCCAGGCCGGATGATGTCAAAGTTATACTCACAGGCAATCCTGTAAGAAGTGCTTTTCTGGAACAGGATAGAAGCAAGACAAACAGATTCACCAAGAATGACGGTGAGTTCATAATACTTTCTGTTGGCGGTTCCAGAGGAGCTTTATCAATAAATAAAGCCTGCATCGACCTGGCCAACAACTTCCTGCCCAAGCACCCGGAAATAAAGCTTATCCATATTTCCGGCGAAAGAGATTATGATATGGTAAATGAAGCTGTAACCAAAAAACCGATTAACTATACACTTCTTCCATATCTGCACGAAATGAAGGAAGCCTTTGATGTCGCTGACCTTCTTATTTCAAGAGCTGGTGCTACAATATTGTCAGAAATAGGTGTATGCCAGAAGCCTGTAATACTTGTTCCATACCCATATGCAACCGACAATCACCAGGAAAAGAACGCAAGAACCCTTGAAAATCTTGGTGCTGCCAAGGTTCTCTTAGATAAGGACCTGAACGAAGAAAACCTTGTAAAGCTTATAAACGAAATCAAAGAGCCAGCTGTTCTTGCTAAGATGTCTGAAGCAATGAAGCAAAGCAGACCAGCAGATGTAGAAGACAGAATACTAAAACAAATATCCTCACTACTTCCAAAGTAATCAATTATGTCCTTTTATAGTTCAAAATACGAAGACGAAGAAGATAACGAACAGTCATTGCTGCCAGTAAAAAGCCTGGCAACATATCTTCCCGACCAGAATCTGTCAGAGGAAGTGAATGACAAACTGCGTGCAAAAGGCTACAAGTCAAGATTAAAAACAGCCTCTAACGCAGTTGCTCCATTGAAAACAATAGGCTTTATCCTTATTTTCATATCTCTTTCTTATGTAGTAATCAGTCAGTTAAAATACATCTTCTTTTCCACCTCTTATTTTGAGCTTAAGGATTTTGAAGTAACAGGTAATATACAGCTAGAAAAAGATACTATTTTAAAGAAAGCTGGTATTGCGCCGGCTCAGAACATATTCTATCTGGACTGCGAAGAAATCAGGCAGAGTATTCTTGAAGAACCTTTAATAAAAGATGCAAAGGTAGGTCTTCAGGACTTAAACACCTTAAAAATAGAAATAACAGAACGTGTTCCTTTTATTTATGCCAAAAGTGGTGTTGCCTTCTATGAAGTCAGCGATGACGGCGTAATTATCAACACTGAAGGCATGGGGGAAAAAGACCTTCCGATTATTACGGGATTAAAGCTTGAAAATTGTGAACTTGGCACGTCAATTTTCAAAAACGATGATTTTTTTATTGCAAAAAGCTGGGTTGAAACTTTTGATGAAAAAATTTTTAAGGGCATTTCAGAAATAAATTTTTCTAACTGCCAAAACCCCTATATAATAATGCTTACAGGGGAAAAAGTTTATCCGAGGAATGCGAAAGATTTTAAAAATCGTTATGTTTTTTTGCTTGCACTCCTTGACAATTTACACAAGAATAATGTAGAACCTTTTTACTTAGATATGAGGGCACTGAATGATGTTGTCATTCGGCCAAGAAAAAAATTAACGCAAACAAATCAAGAAAATAAAGGGCAAACCAATGGTGGATGATATAATTGTCGGTCTGGACATAGGCACAACCAAAGTCTGTGCTGTCATTGGTGAACTTAAAGAAGATCGCACCATCAACGTTTTAGGTGCTGGTACCTGTGCATACTGTGACGGCGTAAAAAGAGGCGCTATTGTTGATATCAAGCGCACCACAGAAGCAATAGTCTATGCTATTGAAGATGCTGAAAAATCAGTAGATGTCTCTATAGATTCAGTCTATATAGGTATTGCTGGTGCACACATCAATTCAATAAACAGCAAGGGTGCTGTTGCCATAAAGAGTGCTAACAACGAAATCACTTCAGATGACGTCGACAGAGCAGTAGACAATGCAAAAAATGCAGTTCAGATAGCCAGCCACCAGGATATCATACACATTCTTCCCAGAGAGTTTGTAGTTGATGAACAAGGTGAAATCGACAATCCTAAGGGAATGGTCGGAAGTCGTCTTGAAGCTCATGTCCATATAGTAACCGGTGCACTAACAGCAATCAAGAATCTCATGAAGAGCTGTGCAATGGCAAAGCTCAATGTAGAAGAAGTTGTTCTGCAACAGTATGCTTCGAGCCTGGCCGCCTTAACAGAAGATGAACGCCGTCTTGGTGTTGTTCTCATTGATATGGGCGGTGGCACAACTGATATTATTGTGTATAAAAACGGGCACGTTGAACACTCTAGCAGTGTAGACGCAGCAGGTAACATCATTACCAATGATATCGCTTTCATATTGAAGACGTCCACTGAAGAAGCTGAAAAGCTTAAAGTTAACGAAGGCGTTGCGCTTCAGGAACTGGCAGACCCGGAAAAGATTCTGACTATACCAGTAGCTGGCGGAGAACGAACTAAGGAAGAAAAGCAAGTATTCTTAGCTCAGATTATCGAAAGCCGCGTAGAAGAAATATTCCTGGCAGCCAAGAAGAACATAGAAGAAGTCGTTCAATTGAATGAACTTCCAGCCGGTATAGTAATTACAGGTGGTTCTTCTCTCCTGAAGGGTTGCACTGAATTAGCAGAAGGTATATTCGGCTGTCCTGTCAGAGTGGGCAATCCAATACAGGTAAGCAGTTCAAAAGAACAGGTCTGCAAGCCTCAGTATTCAACTGCATTAGGTCTGATAAGATACGGTGCATTACATTACCGTGCCCCGGAACATGTTTCTGGTTTTATGAGTGGATTTTTTGAAAAAATTAAAAATTTTTTCGCTAAGTTCTTTACGGATTAAAAAATATATAGTAAATTACAATACATATATATAAACAAAGGTAAATAGTTTTACAGGAGGCAGGAACCCAAGTGTTTGATAATGATTATATTGCTAGTATGAGCGCAGAAATAAAAGTTATTGGCGTTGGCGGCGGCGGAAGCAATGCTGTTAACAGAATGATTGAAGCCGAACTTTCAGGCGTAGATTTTATCGTTGCCAATACAGATTCACAGGCACTTCAGAATTCAAGTGCAAAGTCAAAGATTCAGTTAGGCGAAAAGATTACAAAAGGTCTTGGCGCTGGTGCTAATGCCGAAATCGGTAAAAAAGCAGCTGAAGAAGACAGAGACGAAATTGCTGAACAGCTAAAGAATGCTGATATGGTATTCATCACCGCTGGCATGGGTGGTGGAACAGGCACTGGTGCTGCTCCAGTAATCGCTGAAATAGCACGCACATCTGGCGCTCTCACAATTGCAGTAGTAACCAAGCCATTCTCCTTCGAAGGCAAGAAGAGACAGACTGCAGCAGAACAGGGTATCAAGAATCTTAAAGAAAACGTTGACGCAATCATCGTTGTTCCAAACGACAAACTTCTTGGAATCGCCGGCGAAGATCTCACCATGATTGAAGCCTATAGATATGCTGACGAAGTTCTGAGACAGGGCGTTCAGGGTATCTCCGACCTCATCACTATTACTGGTCAGATTAACGTAGACTTTGCAGACGTTAAGACCATTATGACAAATTCTGGTTCTGCTTTGATGGGTATTGGTATTGCTTCAGGTGAAAACCGTGCAATCAATGCTGCTCAGCAGGCTATCGACAGCCCATTGCTTGAATCTTCTATCAAGGGTGCTAAGGGTGTTCTCGTAAGCATTTCTGCTTCTTCACACCTCGGCCTCATGGAAGTTAACAGCGCTATGAGCATCATCAAGGAAGCTGCTGACGAAAATGCAAATATCATTTTCGGTCACAACGTAAATGAAGAACTTGGCGAAAACATCAAGATCACTGTAGTAGCTACAGGTTTTGGTAAGGAAGACAAGATGGAAGTTCCACAGACCAGCACAAAGAACATCCTCAATGACATCCGCACTAGCCGCCCAGTTGAAAGACCAGTTGAAAGACAGCAGGAAACTATGGTTGTAAATGGTGGTTCAATCAGCAACGAAAACGATTATGACACACCGGCAATTTTGCGCAACAATAGCAACGACAGCGCTTTCCCAGCATTCCTTCGCAAAAGACAGCACTGAGCTTTCTGATTAAATAGAAAAGAAACAGGGGGGATATAATTATCTCCCCTGTTTTTTTGATTTATAAAAAGGTAAAAAATTGAGCTTAAAACACCGTTTTAATTATGAATCTGTAACCACTGAATTAAAGAATTCAGAGCACCACTATCTGGATACCAAATTTGCCGGAAGTCTTAGCATTGCCCTTGTTTACCCAAACCTATACAGTCTGGGCATGAGCAATCTTGGTTATCTTACCGTGCACAGGCTGATAAGTTCTATTCCTAATACTGGTGTAGAAAGGTTTTTTCCTGCACTTCAGGCTGAAACACCACTTGAAGCTCCTTATTATTCATTTGAAACGGGCCGTCCCTTAGGCGATTTTAATGTATTGATGTTTTCCTTCAGCTTTGAAGGAGACTTCGATAAAATACCCGGTATATTCGCCTCACTGGGAATACCTGTGCTGGCTAAGGACCGTAACAAGCACCATCCGCTGATGATTGCCGGTGGCGCAGCAATAGCCTCAAACCCAAAGGCTCTTTCCCTTGTCTTTGATATAATAATACCCGGAGAAGCAGAAACTACCATTGTTCCGGTAGTAGAAACATTGCACAGCAAAGGCTTCGACAAGGAGGCAATGTCGGCTATCAAAGGCGTCTGGGTCCCCTCCTACACTGATGATGTGCCCCCAATATGCAATATGCACGACGTAAATCTGCAACCGGCCTATTCGCATATAGTAAGTTCCCACAATTCCTTTGGCGGTGCACATATGCTGGAAGTTATGCGTGGATGCCCCAGAGTATGCTCATTTTGTCTGGCAAGATGTATCTATGCACCTCCCAGACCCGTAAAAGCCTCCGTAATAGAGAATTGGCTGAATGAACATCCTGACTGCAAGGATCTTGGTCTTGTAGCTCCATCATTGTTTGACCACCCTGAAGTAGAACAAATTTTTGCCATGCTTCAGGAAAGAAATATAAAAGTCAGAAACTCTTCTGTTAAGTGGGAAAAGCTTTCACCGACAGTGGTCAATGCACTTCAGCGTTCTGGCATAACTGGCCTTACAATTGCGCCTGAAACAGGTAGTGAACGGTTACGAAAAGCTATGCGCAAGCCTATGAGCGAAGACCTCTTCATGGATAGAGTAAAAGCGCTGTTTGACCACGGCTTTGAGCATGTGAAAATGTATTTTGTATGCTGTCTGCCAGGTGAAGAAGCAGAAGACGCTGATGCTACAATCGATTTTATAAACAGGGTAATCAAGGTTGCGCCATCTATAGCTTCGCTTTCTGCAACCTTCTCGGTTTTCGTTCCGAAAAATCATACTCCATGGCAAGATGAACCAGCACCAGAACAATATACTATCAAGAAGCGTATCAAATACCTCAAAGAAGGCCTTGGAAAGCTGGGACAGTTCAAGGCAAACTTTGAAAGCCCACAGGATGTCATTCGTCAAGCATATCTTGCCCAGGTTGGCCCAGAGCTTGGGGAAATATATTCGCAGGCAGCACAGCAGCAAAGAGCCGACAGGCTCTTCGCCAAAGGCCAGTTTACCAGCATCGATTTTTAAGATTGCTATATGCAATATGATCCTTTCGCTTTTAGCTTCTAGCCGAGAGCTGGCAGCGGCTGTTTTTCTCGGCTAGTGGCTTGACAATGCATTGTAAAATGGCTTATAAAGTAGAATGAAGCTATAAAATCGGAGTTATTTTTTAACAATTATGGACAATCGACCTATTGGGATATTTGATTCTGGAGTTGGCGGTCTAACCGTATTTAAAGAAATACGCAGCCTGTTGCCAAACGAAAACCTGATATATTTCGGAGACACTGCAAGAGTTCCTTATGGAAGCAAGTCCCCGGCAATTGTTCAAAAATATTCACTAGAAATAGCCAGATTTTTAGAAATGCAGAACGTAAAAATGATTGTCATTGCCTGCAATACGGCATCTGCATTAGCTTTGTCTACACTCAGAAGCGAAGTCCGCATACCGGTAATCGGTGTTATTGATCCAGGGGTAAGAGCCGCAATCAAATCAGCTCAGAATGGCACTATTGCAGTTATCGGAACCAAGGCGACCATCAGTTCAGGCGTTTACCAGAGCAGAATCCAGAGACTGCGCAATTCACTTAATGTAATTGCAATCCCCTGCCCTCTGTTTGTTCCTATAGTTGAAGAAAACCTGATAAATACTAAACTGGCAACAGACGCACTTGAAATGTATCTGTCAGACTTCAAGAAAACTGATATAAAATCACTCATTCTGGCATGCACTCATTACCCGTTATTAAAGCAGCAAATAAACGCTTTCTTTGATGGGAAAATTAACCTTGTCGATTCAGCCTGTGAAACAGCGAAGGAAGTCAAGGAAACCCTTATTGCACGCCGCATAACAGCAGACGACGATTTGCACGGCAAAGAAAAATTCTTTGTATCCGATAGTCCTGAAACCTTCTCCCTCATAGCAGCCAACTTCTTAAACAGAGCAGTAGACGGAGAATGTATTTCCCACCCCTGGTCAGAAAATTAAGTAAAGGTTAGACAATGGAAGAAGAACCCACCACGAAATTAGGCAAAGTTTTGTATTTTGCTATTGATGCCATGTTCTGGATTGCGGATGAAAGCTCCAGATGGTGGGAAATAGGCAAAATTTCTATCCAGCTGAAGGATTTTCAGAGACGCAAAGCTGCTTTGATAAAGCAGATAAAAGACAACGAAAAGAACTCTATCAGTATCACCTCGAAGCAGACCAGCGAACTTGCCGGTCTTGAAGAAAGCATTACAAAGTTATCAAAGCAAAACGAAGCTATCAGGGCCAAATGTTGGGCTTTTACACCAGATATTTTTCTGGCTTTGATTTTCATGGCATTTTTCTTCTGCATTATTAGCGTTACCCCAATGCAGAACATCGTAGACAGGCAAAACAACAATTCAGATGTTTTTTCAGGTAAAATCAGCAGAACTCAGGAGTTGCCGCTTCAGGGACACACAATAATCTCTGATTCCATCTGGTATAACAACAAGCTTTATGTAGCTGGCAACAATGGTGTAACAGAAATAGACACTGCTTCAGGACAATCTCAGAACTTAAGTGAACTGCCAGTTAATTTCTTTGCTAAGTCATTGAAAATCTACAATAACAATCTGATAATCGCAGGCTATCCAGGCATTTACCAGTTTGAAAATGGCATTATCAAGCCATTATTTGAAAAGGAAAAGCTCCCGTTCAATCTGATAAATTCTATGGCAATAACCAACAAAAAACAGTTTCTGTTTGGCACCCTTGGGCATGGCATTCTTAGAAGCAACAACGATGCTACTGCAGTAATGGTGCCCAACACCCAGAATTACGTAGTTAACGGTTTTGGCCGCCAGAACAAAGAACTGTGGGTTCTTCACGAAGAAGGCATTCTTACTGGGAATATCCAAAAGTTGAGTCCGCTGGAGCTCCAGATTTTGGCAGGCAAAAAACCAAGATGCATGGCTACCACAGACAAAAACGTCTACATAGGCACAGACCAGGGCATTGTAGCAGGTTTCAGGAATCTGAAGAACTGGGTTTGGACAATGATTTCCTCTAATAACCCAGGCTTTATAAACAAAATAGTAAATACAGGCGATATAATTTTCATTGCCTCAGATGAAGGTGTTTTCCGCTACAGCAAAGGGAAAATGGATAGATTGTCTAACATCCCGGTTTATTCTCTTTGCCTCTGCGATACTTTTCTTGCAGCTATAGGCAAAAACTCTGTAATGTTGTATTACTTTGATATTTCAGCAAGTCTGGCCAAAGATTCAATATTTGGAACAGTTCCAGAACTAGGAACCTACACCCCGGATCTTCCTATGACCTCACTGCCATTCATCAGCCGTTCCAGCACAGGCAAAATCCCTGAATACGGCCTTATGGAAACAGACGGGAAACAGCCTCTGGCAGAAAGCGCAGCTATTTCCAAAAGCTTCACACCAGATAACAAGCCGATGCTGGAGTTGCCAATAGAACTGCAGAAACCTATTTTCTCTGATGCCATAAAGTTTGAAAACAGATATTATCTTGCCACACTCAACCGCGGCCTTTGGTCTTTCGATGGGAAAAACTGGTCCATGGTCAACAGCAATGGCCAGAGTCGTGCAGACAAACTAGCATGCAGCAACAGAAGCTGCTATGCCTACAGTGCCCAAGCCGGTGTTTACGAACTGCTTGATAATATAGCTAATTTAATAATTCCTCCAACTGAAACTCATGATCTTAAAAAGCTTATTATCTGCGCAGATGAAACAATACTGCTGTATTTTGCAAATGGTAAGGTAAAAACCTTTTCAGACGGTAAAATTGTTGATTTGCTTAACATTCCGAGCGATGTCAACGATGACTGTCATTCCGTATGGAAAATATCACAGCAATATGTTGCTGTTCTAGACAAAGGCATAATGACACGTCCAATAGCCAATGAAAACCAAAGTGAAATAAACTGGCAGCTCCAAAGCTTCAATGGTAACTCAGATACAGCAAAGATATCTGACGTAAAGCTTGTTTCAGGCAATATTCTATACATAGCTCTCAATGACGGTAGAATCTTTGAATATTCTAATGGCAAGCCCACATTTATGGGAATTGTTCCAGATTATCCAACTTCAATAGTAAAATCGGATAAACTGCTTATTACTAGCAAGAGTTCTGTATTCTTCAAGGAAAACAACAGTTTCTTTGCAGAATCCTTCAAGAGCGAAGACCCGATTATCGGGGCATATTCAGAAGAAAAGAACAAGGTTATTTACGTATTTACTTCATCAGGTTTACGAATACTTAATAAGAAATAATCGTTTATTTTCGTTTAATGCTCACGTTTTAGCTACCATATACCGATACAATTATTGTATCTCAATAAGAACGTGAAATATGGCTAAAGAATACTTACCTGTTTTTGCAGAAGAAATTTTTATCGTCAATCTTTACGGAACAGACGAAGAAATCGATGAATTCAACGAGTTGATGAAAGAAACTCACGTTGAAAAGAATCTCATGTCAATGACTCTTATCATCGAGGAAATCAAGCGTCGCAACTTCCTGAAGATAGACTGGCAGTGCTGCTCAAGATGCAGATATTATGCTAATTGCAAAATTAACTGGTATCGTGGCGAACGTCATATGAACAACCGCCATTGCTGCACATACTGTCAGGATTTCTGGGATTGCCACAGCAAATTCTGCAAAGAAAACCATGTTTGCGAAAACTCAGCCGATATCTGTAGAAAAAAGCATGACAACCATTTTTAAAAATAACTCTGGATTATTATTAGCTTCTTTGCTTTTACTCTGTTTTGTTCTTGTAGAAGTCCCCAGCTTTGCTGGTCTTACACTACAGGGCCCATCAGGCTTTATAAACGTTCCATCTGCCAAGACTGTTCATGAAAAAGAAATAGAACTTGGTGTCCATTCAAGAATGTATGAAAGCTACAAGAACGACAAGGAAAAAGACGGTGTCATGACAAGCCTTTCTTTCGCTTTTTCCCCAATAAAGGACGTTGAATTCGGTATTCAGGCCGACTTGGATTCTGAAAGCGGAAGAAACAATGTAGAAACAGACCCAAAGCTGAATTTCAAAGTAAGATTACCAGCTCTTGGCGAAGGTGAATTTTCTCAGGTAGCCTTTGGTGGCGTCTTTGATACCAACCCCAACAATTACCATACACTTTATCTGACCTTCGGCGGTCTCGGTGTCGGCTGGAACTTTGGTGGCAATGAAGGTATCGGCAGCGCCGCATATGGTAAATTTAACAAGGGCGACAAAAAGCCCGAATCACTTTGTCTAATCGTTGGCGCGGAGCTTCCTGGCCGCAAGGAAGGCGAAAGAGGCTACAAGAGCCAGTTTTTGATTGACTATAATGGCGACGTTTTCTCAGTAGGCTGGAGATACGCCTCTCATCGTGGTTTCTCAGTAGATATTTCAGCCTCCACCAAGACAAGCTACGATGAAGCATTATACAACTACAAACCTCTTTCAATAGGTTTTGGCGCTAATTTCTAAGCTCTTGATTTTTTCCCCCATTTTGTTGCATAATATGCCTATATACGTATATAAAGGGAAAAATCGTGCTGGGCATTACCTTCATAGGCTCTGGCAGTAAAGGCAATTCTGCCTTGTTGGAGCTGAACAACTCATATTACCTTCTTGATGCAGGTATTTCCTGCAAAAAGATAAGTGATTATCTATCTACAAGAGATTTGTCTCTTGCCGATCTGAAAGGCATTTTCATTACCCATGAGCACGATGACCACATAAAAGGCCTTAAGGTTCTTTTAAACAAAGCCCCGCATCTGACTATTTACTGCACACCTGGCACAGCCTCTGCCATAAACGACAAAGGCATAAAAATATCTGATTTCAAGGAATTAGACTACGAAAAAAGCTTCCAGATAGCAGATTGTCAGTGCACAGCATTTCAGATTCCCCATGATGCAGCCCAACCCATGGGACTTCGCATTGAAAGCGACAACAGCACAATGGTAATGATAACAGACCTTGGTTGTGTCACACCAGGCATCATAAGAAACGCAGAAAATGCAGATTTGCTCTGTATTGAAAGCAATTATGATTCTGATATGCTAAGAAGCTGTTCTTATCCTGACTTCCTGAAGCAGCGCATAAGAAGTGCCAGCGGTCATTTGCCCAACGAAGGCGTAAGAAGTATCCTTTCAAAAATGAAGAAGGTTCCTCAGGACATAGTATTAATGCACCTCAGCCAGGAATCCAACACTAGAGAAAAGGCTCTGGCAGCCCTTGAACCATTTTTTGAAACACACGGTGCAATATTTGAATCAATGCACATCACTGTAGCAAGTCAGGATACTCCGACAGAACGTCTGACAGTTGGGGCAAAGCTTCCATTCAGACTTAAGAAGAAGCTCACGAACAGCACCAGTTATACTATTCCAAGAAAAGAGGCTATAGGATGAAGGTAGAAGTAGTAGCCCCCTGGAAAATTCAGGATAAACCGTATCAGAAGCTTATAGATCTTTATCTGGAAAGATGCACCAAGCGTCTTCCCGTTGAAATAATTCACTGTAAAACCCAGGATGAGGTTGTAAAACGCATCAGTGGCAGAGAATGCATCATAGCTCTTGATGAGCACTGCAAATGCCCTGACACTGATGGCTTCGTAAAATGGCTGGATGCAAAACTGAAGTCCGGCAACAACCGTCTCACCTTCGTATTAGGAGCTGCAGAAGGCCATGACCCCAGAGTCAAGGCAGCTGCACACGAATGTCTTTCCCTTTCCCCGCTGACAATGAATCACCAACTGGCGCTTCTTGTGTTAGCAGAACAGCTATACCGAGCCATTTCCATAATGTTCGGTGAACCCTATCATAAAGCATGATAATATTTAAAGATTACCACTTTAATGCCATCAGAAAAGCGATTCAGGAGTATTCTGGAATCGTTCTTGAGCGTTTGCAGAAAAGCCGCGTAGAACGAATCATCATCCGTCAGATGGAACAGATGAACAACCAGAACATAGACAACTATATTGAACTGCTCAAAGATAGCTGTAATTCACGAATCATGGATGACCTGATCAGCTCTGCCACAGTTGGTGAAAGCTATATATTCAGAAATCCCAAGCAGTTTGAATACATGATTGATAGCTTTTTCCCGGAATTCTTCAAAAGGAATACCACTAACTTCCCGATGAGAATATGGAGTGCAGGCTGCTCACGCGGTGAAGAACCTTATTCAATCGCAATGGTAGCCAGAGACTACCAGATTAAGCATCCTGAAGCCAGATTCACTATCAATGCCGGTGACATAAGCAAGCACAATCTTCAGATTGCTAAGTCAGGCGTTTATACTCACAATTCCCTCAGGGGCAAGAGAGAATATTTTGAAGAAAAACTTGGCTTCAAGATAGGCACCTTTAACGATAGTGGTGATTTCATCATATCTGAAGAGCTCAAGCAAATGGTAGACTTCCAGTGGTTTAACCTTAAAGATATTAATAAGCTTAAAATAATGCACGGTTCTGATATTATTTTCTGCAGAAACGTGCTAATATATTTTGATGAAGCTTTAAGGAACAAACTCCTTGAAATCTTCTTCGAATGTCTGAATCCCGGTGGGATTCTGTTCATTGGCGAAAGCGAATGCTTCCCGTTCCCGCCCAACACCTTTGTTGCACAGAACAATCAGGGCAGCTACGCCTATAAGAAACCGGAAAAGTGATAGATATGGATACACCAAAGAAAATACGTGTAGTAATAGTCGATGACTCAGCATTTATGCGCACAGCCTTGGAAAGAATGCTGAAAAATGACCCGTCTATCGAAATTGTCGGTTCCGCTGCCAATGGCATTGAAGCCGTAGACCGAGCTGTCAGACTAAAGCCTGATGTAATAACCATGGACGTTGAAATGCCGATTATGGACGGCATGCAGGCATTAAAGGAAATAATGCGCGTAAGACCAACTCCAATCATCATGGTTAGCTCACTTACCCAGGAAGGCGCAAAAGTCACATTAGACGCCCTTGATCTTGGCGCAGTAGACTACGTTCCAAAGCCAGGCTCAACCTTTTCAACAAATATCCTGCGACTGCAGAACGAACTTATAAATAAGATTCACAGTGCCGCAGGCAGTAAGCCACAGGCAATAAAGCTTGAATTTGTTCATAAAGCACCGATAGCCCATTCCATCAAGGACGACCGTATTACCAAGGTCATCTTCATTGGTGCTTCAACAGGCGGTCCGCCAGCTATCCAGAAAATTTTATCAGCCCTGCCACCGAACCTTCCGGCTCCGATTGTAATTGCGCAGCACATGCCAAAAGCATTTACAGGTGCATTTGCATCAAGACTGAACACAATCTGTGGCATCAGAGTTAAAGAAGCCTCTGACGGAGAACAGCTCCAGAATTCTGTAGCATATGTATGCCCTGGCGACAACCAGACTAAGATTATGCGCAGTGTTGAAGGTGTTTGCACATTTTCCATTTCTTCCAACGAAATAGAAAAAGATCAGTTCGCACCTTGCATCAATACGCTGTTCTTCTCTGCAGCCAAGGAATTCGGTCACAACGCTGTAGGTATCATTCTTACAGGTATGGGCGAAGATGGTGCAAGAGGGCTCAAGAACATAAAGCTCATGGGTGGTCTAACAATTGCCCAGGACCGTGGAAGCTGCGTTGTTTACGGTATGCCAAAAGCTGCCGTAGAACAGCAGTCTGCCGAAAGAATCCTGCCGCTTGACGAAATAGCAAAAGAAATCGAGCTATCTTTGAAGTAAAATGTCTTTAAGCACTAAATTGAAGCGCATAAGCTTCAGATTACCCCAAGGCGCTGAAATAATGCTGTCACTGGCAATGTTTGCGTGTGACATGTTCCTGCTCGATTATATCTTCAGGAAAACATTTCAGCTCTGGTTTGCAGACATAGGCCCGGCAGATATATACATAGCCTCATATCAGCAGGTTAAGTGGTATCTGTTTGCCATTTATGCATTCTTTGGAATCTGCTCCGGCATCTTCAATCTTAGAGCATTAAAAGCCGCTTCAGATATAGTATTTCATGCTACAAGCACTCTGCTTTCTACCTTTATTGTATTTAACCTCATAGGGTTCATGAGCAGAGAGTTCGCAGAGCTTTCACACAACTTTCCAAGACCTGTAATGCTTATTGCTACAGCAGTAAGCATATTCATGATTTTCCTTTACAGGGCAATCATTTCTAGAATATTCAGACCGCATCCCAATCTGGTAAAAGCAATCATAGTTGGTGACCCGGAAGAAGCAAGACGTGCAATAAAGCACTTCCATCGCCGTGGCGGCGTCAGATTCCGCATTGTTCGCACTATGCAGGAAAGTGAAATGGACGAACTTGCTTCAGAAGTAATATTCAAGCATGTTCACGAGGTTTTCATCACCAATCCGAACATGAATCTGGACAAATTCTGGGCGCAGATTTACTACCAGCGCAAGGAAGAACCCCATAGATTCAATATAAGACTGTTTGTAGACCCCAGCAAGAGCGCAGGCTCTATCGGTCTTAGGAGCCTAGAAGACTTCCCGCTTATTACTATCTGTTCACATCCTCTGACACCTGTTCAGAAGTTCTTGAAACGCGCCTTCGACGTATGCTTCTCTATTTTTGCAATCATCATAACCTCACCAGTAATGCTTCTTACATCAATATGGGTAAAACTGGATTCACCAGGCCCCATATTCTACAAGCAGAAGCGCGTAGGTCTTAACGGTAAGGAATATGATGTAATCAAGTTCCGTTCAATGAGAATGGGTTCTGAAGCTCAGAGCGGGCCACAGGTTTCAACTGCTGACGATCCGAGAGTTTCAAGATTTGGGAAATTCATTAGAAAGTTTGGTATCGACGAACTTCCGCAATTCTTCCTGGTTTTAACTGGTGAAATGTCAGTTGTCGGACCAAGACCGGAACGCCCCTTCTTCGTTGATCAGGAATATTGCTTCCAGGGCAGGAGACTGTCGGTAAAGCCTGGTGTCACAGGTCTGGCTGCTGTTAACTCACGCTATTACATTAACCTCACAGACAAGGTCACCTATGATTATTACTATCTTGATTATTACAACATTTTACTAGATACCAAGATAGTGTTTCAAACCGTTTGGGTGCTCCTCTTCGAACCAAACTACAGTAAGTGATTGCAACGGATAACAGGATGAGGGCGGATAAACAGCCAAGCAGCCGATTTTTTTAGCCTCGGCGGTAGGTAGTTGATGCTGCTTCGACAAACTTAGTGCCAAGCTGGAATTGAGAATTGAAAATTGAAAATGGAGAATTTTTCTCGGCTAAAAGCTAAGAGCCAACAGCTAAAAGCGGCTGTTTTCTCTCGGCGGGCAGCTGGTGGCCGGTGGCTGTAGTTATTCTCGATGCGTTAGCATCACATCGAACAGTTTACTGTCATCGAGCCTTCTAGGCACATCGAACACCTTTGGTGTCATCGAATTTTCTCGATGAGGTTTCGATGGCACTTCGT
>JAZRWI010000004.1:0-226287 GCA_045599645.1 Candidatus Avigastranaerophilus sp. | reverse complement strand
GGCGAGGACGTGTAATTAAAGTTACATCATCGTTGCTTTCAAACCATTCTTTAATGAAATAGGTTTTATCAATATAAAAACAGTCGTTCTGCCTTATTTTTTCAAAACTTTGAGCACCAATTGCAATTGCTTTTTTCATTTTTTACCTCGCTGTTAAATATTATACCATAACCATCATTAAATAGTAAGCTTAAAGAATGGCTACAATAGGCTTATAACTATTGGCTTCTGTTTTATGCTTTGGCTAATAACTGCGAGTTGAATCGAGGACTACTAGGCTACTGACAGCGAAACCTGCTATAGGTTATTGGTTAACAAGTAATTGCACTAAAGAACCGTTGTCCTGTGACTTTTTTCCCATCCTTAAAAACTAAGTTATCCGTCCGAAAAGGTATTTAAAAATAGTAAGTATTATTCTTCTTAGCTTTTTGAAAGAAAATTTGTTTATGCTATATTTAGAATGGCTGTAGAATCAATTAACATATGAAGCTATGCTAATATCTGGTATGGGCTTGCATACCAAACTTATATTTATTATAATCAATTAAGAGGTATGAAGATGCACACTATAGAAACAATAAAATCTGTTTTGTCGCCTATTGCAAAAGAATATGGCTTGAAACGTGTTTTTTTATTCGGCTCATATGCAAAAGGGTGTGCTACTTCTGAAAGTGATATTGACCTTCTTATTGAAAAGGGTAGCAAGTCTTTTTCATTGATAACATTGTCTGCTTTTTTGCAGGATGTTAGAGAGGCTCTGCAACTTTCTGTTGATGTGGTTACTACATCGGGTATTGCTTCTGATTTTTATGCTTCAATAAAGGGGTCTGAAATACTTATTTATGAATCATAAGGATTATATTGTATTAAATAAAATCCTTGGTTATTGCAAACAGGTAAAAGAAGCTTGCAATATGTTTAATAATGATTTTGAAAAATTTACTAATATTTCAGTATTCCAAAATGCTTGTTGTATGTGTGTTCTGCAAATTGGTGAATTATGCAAGCTTATATCAGATGAATTGAGAAACAGAGAGAAAGATGTTCAATGGCGTTCTTGGTGCGGCATTAGAGATATATTTGCTCATCAATACTCAAATCTGGATGTAGCTTCTGCTTGGCAAACAATTCAAGAAGATATACCAAATCTAGAACTCCAAATTAGAAAAATATTAGAAAAATGAAATTTTTAGGTGCTCTGTGTTTCTATATGAACTAAGTCATCCGCCTGTTAGTAGTGTTATTTTATAGTTGATTATTAAATTTTACTTTTCTGGCTTTCCAGCATTGCGTCAAGAACTGTGAGCAGAAACTTCTTATGCTTGGGGGAAAGGGCCGACCAGCGTTTGTCATCTTCCGTGAGCTGGGCATGTTTACTGTGAAGTTGTCTTTTAGGTTGAAATTTGTTCATGATATATTGTCATAATTACTAACGTAAATTTGCTTGAAAATATGACAAATCTGTAATATGTTAAATAAAAAGGAGGGGTAGTGTTATGGCTAACATAATAGGCGAGAATATAAAAAAACTCAGGGAAAATATTGGAATTAGCCAGAAAAGCATAGCTCTTTTCCTAGGTGTTGATCAAAGCCTTATTTCAAAAATTGAAAAAGGTGAACGGATTTTGTCAGCAGATATGCTGGAAAAGCTTGCTAATCTATTTGGAGTTTCTGTTGAGGCTATTGAAAGAAATTTGCAAGAAACGTCTTATTTGTCATTTGCTTATAGAGCAAGCAACCTTACAACAGAAGACCTGGAGGCTATAAGTGCCATAAATCGTATTGCCTTAAATTCGGAATATATGGGCAAATTGCTGAAAGAGTCTGATTTATGATTGATTATGCAGATTTGATGGCAAAGGCTGAGCGTTTAAGAAAAAAATTTGATGAAGATAATAACTCTCCAATAGATATTTTTTCTTTTGTGCAAAGAATTGAAAAACTAACTATTGTATTTTACCCAATGAGTAACAATCTTAGCGGAATGTGCATAAAGGGAACTGATGGCAGATGCACAATAGCGTTAAATTCAACTATGACCTTAGGTCGCCAGCGTTTTTCTCTGGCACACGAATTATATCATCTGTTTTATGACAATAATATGGTAACCGTTTGTTCAAAAACTATTGGCAACAGTGATGAAACCGAAAAAAAAGCTGACGCTTTTGCTGCTTATTTTTTAATGCCTCGCGCAGCTTTGACTGAGACAACAGATCGTCTTCTTGGGAAGCATAAAGGTGGTCTTACTATTCAAGACATAATCAGAATTGAACAATACTTTGGAGTAAGCCATCAGACAGCAGTTTATCAATTAAATAATTGCGGTTTTATTAATAAAAATGAACTCAACGAATTATTAAATACCCCAGTGAAAAAGCAGGCTGAAGCAATGGGTTTCTATTCTGGACTGTATCGGCCTTTACCTGTAGAAAAACAGTATTGCACCTATGGTCACTATATTGAGCAGGTAGAACAATTATATAAGAATGAGAAAATTTCTGATGGAAAATACGAAGAATTATTGCTTGAAGCTTTTAGAGACGATATTGTATATGGCACTGAAGAAGCAGGTGAAATAATTGACTGAGCAGTTATTTTTCGATACTGATTGCATCTCTGCATTTCTTTGGGTTGACAATGAAAATATTCTTGCAAAGCTGTTTCCCGGAAGAATTGTAATACCTAAGGAAGTATATGATGAATTGTCTCATCCAGGGGTTAATCGTGTTAAAGCTCTAAAAGCAAAAGTGGATTCACTTATTCAGAGTAGAGAAGCATTTATTGAAACAATAACCGTTGGAACCAGGTCTTACAAATTGTATAGAAAGCTAACAAACAATCCTGAACCAGGTCATAAAATTATCGGTCGTGGGGAAGCAGCAGCAATAACACTTGCCAAAGAAAAGCAAGGTATACTTGCCAGTAATAATCTGAGAGATATTGCAGTTTATGTTAAGGAATATGGACTTACTCATTATACAACTGGTAGCATAATGAAAATGGCATTTGATGCCGGCTATATAACTGAAGTTCAAGGTAATGAAATCTGGACAGATATGGTTGCCCACAGAAGAAAGCTAGGTTATGCAACATTTTCAGAATACTTAAAATCGCAATAACTTTTTCTTTTATTATTTTTGGCTTTCCAGCATTGCGTCAAGAACTGTGAACAGAAACTTCTTATGCTTGGGGGAAAGAGCCAGCCAGCGTTTATCGTCTTCCGTGAACTGAATGCTGTTGTTGTAAGCTACGATTTTAAACTTGCAAAGGGGAATCGTTCTTACTATAATTTATTTATGGACAACGAAGCAATGTAAGTTGATTGAGCTTGAAATATGATTTAACTGTTTCGGTATCTGTTAAATTTAAGGTTCAATTTTGGCGTTATGCTGAATTACTGCCTTTTTACAAAAATGTATTAAAAGAAGGTATAAAGTATTCTGCTTGTTGAAAAGGTAAATAATACGGATTCAGATGAAAAATCATTTAGAAAAAAATAATATAGCTATTTTAAGTAGTAAAGGTGAATATACCACGTTCACTTTTGCAGGGAAAACCATAACTTTTTTAACATCAAAAAATCTAGAAAAATACACTTCTATAAAAGAATGGGATAATGGTTATATTGTGGTTATGGTAAAAGATTTTGCCAAGCCGGAATATGAAGATTATATTGATTTGTTACCTATATTAGAAAACTTATACATGAATCCGGATGAATTTTTAAAACCAATAAAAGGGGTAGAAATACAATATGTCTGAACAAGAAATCCAGGCAATCGCAGATGCCGCTGACATGATTGTAAAATGGTATGCTTTTACACGTAAAAATGGCAATATATCTGTATTAAATTTAAAACACCCTGACCATGCAATGGTTATCAGTAAAGATGGTAAAATGCTCGAAACAAACATGGATCCAATCGAACAGACTATCGTTTTGAAAATATGGGAACGTGATTCGCAATACATGGAGGAAGATGTTGCCTAAGTATTTCCCATTTAAAATATGTGGCTATTATCTATATTTTACTAGACACTGTATAATTGAAGCAATGCATGTTCATGTCAGTGATTCCAAGCTAACAGAATCTGGTTCAGCCAAATTTTTTGTGAAAAGCGATGGTAGTACAATTATTCAGCACCGTGGAATGCTAAAAGAGCATGAAATATCTAAAATTCAAAGATATATAAAAGATCATTATCTGGAAATGTATGAATTATGGACAGAAAGCAGTCCTAACGGCTTCTTTAATTGAAGCTCGCCTGAAAGAAAGCACATCTCTGTATAGCTATTTTCTTTAATCTTCGCTTTCTAGTTTTGCATCCAAGACTTTTAATAGAAACTTTTTATCTTTTGGGGAAAGGGCCAGCCAGCGTTTATCATCTTCCGTCAGCTGAACATTACCGCCGAAGTCACCAATAAGCTCACCAATACTGATGTTTAGTGCTTTGGCTAGTTGCAATATGTTAGATAACTTTGGGTCTGCGTCATTTATAAGCCATTTGGAGATAGTGGTTTGAGGTATGTTTGCTAATTTTGAAAGGTCAGTCTGGCGTAACTGCTTTGTTTTTAGTATGTTTTTTAAGCTTTTCTGAAAATAACTCATAACGCTTTGGCGTATAATTTGACTATTTAACCTTGAAAGAGTAAAATATTAAGGTATCTTATATGACAAAAGCCCCGCTTATTTGCTAAGCTGGGCTTTTGAAAATATCAGACGCGAAAAAGAACTGAATAATTTAAGAGTGCTCCCATGCATCAAACTTGCAGGAATGGGCAGGGGAACACGGCATAACTAAGGTGTACACCTCGGCTAAGCTACGTACATAATACCATAGTTTAGCCAAGTTTTCATCTGCAAATTTTTCATTCTTTTAACCTATTTAGATGAATAAGATAATTTTCCTATTGGGTGACATTAGTTTACTGGTATGAAGGTTGTTTTGAAATCTTTATTAATGCTAGGACATTTATCTTTAAATTCTTTATTGAAAGTAATGTGGCGTAATAATCTAACTTTTGGGATAAAAAGATTATCATAATGAAAAATGAAGATTTTATTTTATCAAAAACGGTGAACTTTTTAAGATTCCCTCTAGCGGTGCTTGTTGTATTAATTCACGCTAACTACTTAAAACTTTCTGTAGGATGTAATATTTTTAAGTATGGTTATTGTTCTTTTCCAATTTTAAATAATATTATTTATATTTTTGCAGGTTTGTTTGCATCCGCAGCAGTACCTTTGTTTTTTTGCATATCAGGATATATGTTTTTTTCTAATCTGGAAAAGTTTGATTTTAAAATTTACTCAAATAAAATAAAAAGAAGAGGAAAAAGTTTATTTATTCCATATTTGTTTTGGAATTTGGCTGTTATTATTCTGTTTTGGGTTGCTCAGACATTTGTTCCTTGGTTGATGTCTGGTAGCAAAAAGTTAATTGTGGATTATAGTTTGAAGGATTTTGTATATGCATTTTGGGCAACTAAAGAAAATGGTTATCCTATGTGTTATCAATTATGGTTTATTCGAGATTTGATGGTAACTTTTGTGTTATCTCCAGCCATTTTTTGTTTTATAAAAAAAATGAAATGGAGTTTTATAGTTATTTTATTATTTATGTGGATTAACTCTTTTGAGGTTAGTATTGAAGGAATTAGTTTTGTGGCTTTATCTTTTTTTTTCATTAGGTAGTTTTTTCGCAATAAATGATATTAATTTTATTTTATTTTTAGAGAAACACTCTTCAAAAATATATATACTGTTTACAATAATGCTTTGTTTAATGGTTTTTATATACAATATAAATATGGGAACAAGTATTGAAAAACTAAATTATTTAAATAAATTAATGACTTTAATTGAAATACCTGCTTTTTTTTCCTTAGCATTACAATGCGCTAATAAGTATAATTTATCAATAAAACCTATTTCGATTTCTTCAACATTTTTTCTTTACTGCTTTCATTCTATGCCGATTGTATTATTTTTAAAATTAGTTTTAAAATATTTCCCCCCAACTTCGGAATTTTCTGCAATTGTTCTATATTTTGGAGCTCCCTTTGTTATTATTTGTATTTCAACAATTGTTTATATTACTTTGCATAAACTATGTCCTAGATTTCTAACTTTTATAACTGGTTCTAGATGAAGTTTTTTTATTACACTTGCGCAGTTGATAAAAATTAACAAAGGATAAGATAGTTGTTTCTTGTTCATCATCGAAGGTAGAAGAGGCCAAAACAAGTGCGCTAAAAAGCTGTTTGCCGATATAGGTAACGATTTAATAGGATACGATGTTGTTGCTAGATTCCAGCAGTTGCTGGACAAGCTGGGGTAATTGATTCTACTGCAACTTTTGTTTTGGGGCTTATACCTACAAAGCGGACGGAGAACTAATTTGCTATGGACAGAGAAAAGGTTGCTGGAAAAATTTGTTATGTTGCTCACTTGAAATGGCAATTGCAATTAGTGATAATTTGTTTTAACATAAATTTGAGTTTGAGTTAGAATATTTCTGAAGGGGTAATCAACATGGAAAACAAGCTTATTGGGCATTTTGGTGGCTATAGAAGAACTTTTTCATTTGGTTTTTCCTGTCTTATTTATCATGCTACAACACTGTTTTGTCAGCGCAATTTTGATTATAAAAATGATGCACTTGGTAAGACCACTGGGCAGATGGTTGGGGCTGCAAGAAGTGCAAGACAGAATATTGTAGAAGCTTCTTCCCGCGGTGGTACATCAAGAGAACAAGAGCTTAAGCAATACGATGTAGCAAAAGGTTCATTGTATGAGTTAGCAGGTGATTATGAAGCTTTTATTATTGATCATAATGATGTTCCATGGTCGGTTAATGATGAGCGTTATAAAGCAGTAAAAGCACTTGAATTAGATAAATTCACCAATACAGACGATGTAGACCATGAATATGGCAAATATACTCTGGCTATGAGAAAGCGTTGTGCTAAATGGTTAGAAAATGAAGACCCCATAATTGCCGCCAATGCTTTAATCATAGTAATAAGAAGAACATGTGCTTTATTGCATAGCCAAATGCAACGATTGGCAGAAGAATTCCTTTGTGAGGGTGGTTTTACAGAACGAATGAGTAAAGCCAGATTAGAAGCTCGTGACGCCCAATATATGGCCGAAGGTGCACCATTATGCCCAGTTTGTGGAAAGCAGATGCGCAAAGTTGTTGCTAGAAAAGGCCGCTATGCCGGCAAACAATTCTGGGGTTGCAGCTCATACCCAACTTGTAATGGTACCAGAGAATTAGACTAAGTAAAATTATCCTAGTAGTTTTTCTTTCAGTCCTTACCCGCTAAGTCATCCGTCCGCCCCCTTCATTAGAATATAAAACTGCAATTACATTTGCTTATAAACCTTGTGATAAGTTATCGGCTACGACGTAGTCGCCAGCTTCGAGCAGCTGCTGGAGAAGCTCGAGTAGGTTTATTCTTTTGTAGCTTCTGCATTTTGAAAGCAAAAAAAAGCCGCTTAGCTTATGTAGTGTGCTAAGCGGCTTTTTTATTGGGGTAAATATTAGCTGTTACGGTGTTGTTGTCAGGTAGGCAGTTAAATGCTTAGTTTGGTGATTATTGCTGAAGCATTTGGAAAAGGCTGAGGCACTGGTTGTAGCAGAATAAGAAGACGTTGTAGCGGTAATTTATGGGGGTTAATTCTTCAGCGAGGACAGAGCCATCAAGCTTTTTCTTGAATTCCTGTTCTTCGGCCATTACTTCAGCTAATGCTGGCTCAGCAGAATGATCTAAACCGTTGATTTTCTGCAAATAAGCAAGAATAATTTCTTTTTCGGGTTTGAAGTTTTTTTCGAAATACTCTTTGTTGATTTCTTCGTTCTGCAGGTTGGCAGTTTCACAGCTGCATTCGATTCTGGTTGGAAGATGTTTTGAGGTATTTACTGTGAAGGTGCCTTTCTGGGGGCAGGTGTAGTATTCCGGTGTGTTTTTGTTCAATAGTGACAAATAACCTTTTTCCATTAATTCTGTCACCGCTTTTGAGGTATCTGCTTCTGTATAGTTGATATCGTCAGTGGCGCGGTATTCATCGTATGCTTCACAGAGCTCTCTTCTTGCTTTTACACACTTGGCAAAGCTTTCATTTTCTTTAGCTTTTTGCTTAGAAGCGAAGCGGGCTAATTCTTCAGAATTAGCTTCCAGATATTCTAAATTTTTGGAAATTAAATCACAGGTATTTGCAACGATTTGCTTTTTGTTAATAGAATTAAAAATATTAAAATTTTCTTTTATACAGGATATTACAGGAGTTTTGAAGCTTTCTGGAACATCGCCAGCAAATGCATTGAAAATGCTCATAAGAACATAAGTGGCATATTTTGAAGCACTGGTGGCCTGGTAAATTGTTATATCCGGCTGTAATAAATCTGCTGCGAAATCAAGATATGAAATGTAGATATTTGCAGCATCTTCGTATTTTTCATAGAAAAGGCTTTTCCATGCTATTCCTGATACTACAAAAGAACTTTCTTCAAAGAAGCGTTCTGGGAAGAAGATGTTCTTATGATTTTTTAAGCCTTCGGAAATGTTGTAGTAGCAATGCTTTGTTGATTCTTTGGCAGTCTTGGTTAATTCAAGATATTTCTGAACGTCAACAGCTTCCAGTTTGCCTCTGATAACAGGGTTAATCTGTCGGAATTCTTCCTTGGATTTTATTTGTGAGATGGCATTTAAATCGTTTTTATTGAATCTGGGTAATTCTTCAAAGGCTTTTATATACCAGTAGGCAGCATTGTCGGGGGTATAGTTCATTTCCTGGCTATAGCATGAGGCTGTGCAGAATAGGGCGAATAATAATATGAATAGCTTTTTCATAAATAACTCCGGTATGAAATTTTAAGCGGTGAGTGATTCTTATGGACTTGGTGACCAGAAAGAAAATCCCCCTTAGTCCCCCTTTACGAAAGGGGGTTGAGCAGACCGTTCTCCTTTACGAAAGGGGGTTGAGCAGACCGTTCACCTTTACGAAAGGGGGTTGAGCAGACCGTTCACCTTTACGAAAGGGGGTTGAGCAGACCGTTCCCTTTTACGAAAGGGGGTTGAGCAGACCGTTCCTTTTACGAAAGGGGGTTGAGCAGACCGTTCACCTTTACAGAGACTGTCTAAAAACTAGAAATTTATAAAAATTCCGATGTCCAGTAGACTCCTAAAAACCTCCCTTTTTAAGGGAGGGTAGGGAGGGTTTTGATTTTAGAAAGAACTTGTTTTGAATGCATAAAATCGAGTTTTTAGACAGCCTCTACGAGAGGGTAGAGCTAACAGAACCAAATTTTGGGGTTTGGTTCTGTTCTAAGATTATTATAATGTTTGGTAGATTATTGTGCAATAAATATAGAGTAATATGGAATATTCATGTAAGCAAATGAAAACATGAAAAGTTTGGGTATCGCGTCAAAGTTCTAAGTATTGCATAAAGAGGCTTATTTTATTATAATTGCCAAAAATAAAGGGGTGGCGATTATGTCTGACCAGAAATTTTATATTCCCGACGAAGAAGCCGGGAAACTTAGTATAGTATTGATACAGCCTGATATTCCTCAGAACACAGGTAATATTGCACGTCTTTGCAGAGCTACAGGCTCAGAACTAGTGCTTGTAAGACCATTCGGTTTCAGGTTGACTGACCAGGGACTTCAGCGCGCTGGCATGGATTATTGGAAGGCTCTGAATCCAACAATACTTGATGATGTGGAAGAATTCTTTAAATGGGCTGAAAACAGAAATGTTTATTTCCTGTCATGCCACGGAGACCATCTCTACACCGAAATAAAATATAAAGCGGGTGATGCGCTGGTATTTGGCTCTGAATCTTCTGGTCTGCCACCTGAAGTTCTGGAATTTGCCAGAAAGCGCAATGCTATTGTTACTTTGCCTATGATAAAAGACGCACGTTGCATTAACGTTTCGTCTTCTGTGGCGGCCGCTACCTACGAGGCTTTGCGACAAGTCTACGGGTGGTAGGGCCTCATTTTAATTTTATTTACTTAGCTTCTTCGAAAAGTAAGCCGTTGAATTTTAGAGTGTGCCAAACTGGGTTTGGGTCTTCTTCGCGGCCGAAGCGATACTGTATATCTTTTCCATGCTGTGGAAGTATGCAGATAAAGTGGATAGGATTCTGTATGTAGTCGCTATCATCGTCTGCCTTGGCTTCAGTTTTTGCTTCTGCTTTTTCTTCAGTCTTTGGCATTTCAAGAGTTTCCTTGAATGGCGGTTCAATACTTTCAAGAGTTTGGGTTTCTTCATTATAAAGGAAGAAAGCTATGAAGCTGGTGGTCAGGATTTCTGACTGTTCCGGGTTAGAATCTTTTATTGGGAAAAATTCATGACTGTCATAATAAACAGCTACCATTTTCTGCTTGTTTGTTGTATTCCAGTAGCATGACTTGATTCTGACTCCACCATCGCCTTCACAGCCATATTCTATATAGCCGTTCTTTTTATCGATGGTGAAATAATTGCCTTCTTTTATATCCTGAACCAATTGATTCTTGTCTGCAAAACCTCTGTCGATTCCAGGTGCAAGAGCAATAAAGAAGTTTTCGATATCAGCTTTCCCTTCAACCTTATAGGTCTTAGAGGTAAGACTTTCATAATTAGCGCCTGGTTCATGGCCTTCTCTTGTCGGCATAAGTGTAAACTGTTGAGCGCTTGCCATTGTAGATAAACCCAATGCGATTAATGTAGCAGCAATAATCTTTTTCATAGTATTCCCCTTTTTTTATCTGATATTATCACAAATCGTGGTAGTGAAGCAACTTCCCGGAGGTTTTACCTGTTCTTTCCTTCCACGCATCTGAGATAGCGTAATACTTGGTAAAATCAATAATTCGCTTACCAATGTAGAATTCGTTAACCTTTGAAGAAAAGCCCTTCTTGAATGCAAAAAGCTTGTCATCTGGTTCTAATGAAAGGCCACCGCCGAGGTGCAGAGATTCACAGCCCATTTCGTGAGCCGCTTTGGCTGCTTCCCATAATAGGAATGCTGAGCCTTGAAGGTCTTTATAGCTTTCGTCTGAACCACCCAGATGATAGTGGGCAGAAAATTCATCGAACATGAATAATGATGCTGCAACAGGCTGGTTCCCACCATAGACGGCAAGACTAATCAGCGCATTCTGGTCAGGCAATTCGGAAAGAGTCTTAAAATATTCATCAGAGAAATGGTAGTATTTGTCGGCGTCAAGCCTGTTCATTGTAGCGTCATAGAGCTCTCTGAAACATTTAATAGCTCCTTCGTCTTTCAAAGAACACCATACTACTTCCAGACCATTGTTCTGAGCTTTATAATAATTGCGTTTTCTGGCTGAGGTGGCGCAAGCAAGCATTGAATTAAAATTATGCTCTGTATTAATACTTACGGTTCTTCTGTTCAATTCAATGTCATACTGACTAACAAACAGGTTGTGGTTCAAGGTCATTGGATTGAAACGGACAAATTCAGCGATTATATTATTTTCGTTGGCCCATTTAAGGAATTCGTTGGTGAAAAGGTGTGCCAGTTCGTTGCTGGGATCGCGTTCTTCGTTGAAAACATAACCGTCCTCTGCAAGAATCATTGGACCACCGTAGCCATAGGGTGATTCAATGTCATAAAGAGGGGTGTTGGTAACACCGTTGCGAATGACTGAAGGAATTTCTTTTTTTATGAAAGGGTAGAGGACTTTAAACAAGCCTTCTGAGGTATCGAGCTCATAATAGCAGAGGCACGCCTTCCCCTCGCCATTATTTTCAATAGCTTTGCAATATTGGGGTGAATAATAAATCTTACCATGGAAAAATGGCGTCGTATTATATATTTCAGCCCACTTTTCAAAGTCTGTGACGATTTCAAATTTCATTTATAAAATATTCCTTCAAGTGTTATTGGAGTCTATTTTACAATAAATAATTGATATTTGGAACCTTTTTGAATATACTTTAGTCAAATACAGATGAAACGGAGGGGTTTCTATGGCTTTTGATCATTCATCTAATCCTGCTTTTAATGAAAAGTATTTTGACGAATGCGCTGGTTCTTCAGAAGTAATGACTGTAGGCGGCACTGTAAACAAGACTCTGATTTTGGCTGCTATCATGTTCTGCACTGCTACCTTCACTTGGAAAATGTGCTTCGGAGCAAGTTCTTCCTATATTACTTTCATGTGGATAGGCATCATCGGCTCTTTAATTGCTTCTTTAGTGACTATTTTCTGCCGCAAAGCTGCTCCAATATCTGCTCCGATTTATGCTGCTTTTGAAGGTCTAGCACTTGGTGGCGTTTCTGCAACATATGAAATTAACCAGCTGATGGTTAAAGATGGTTATTTGTATGCTTCAAGCACTAGCGGTATAACATTGAATGCATTCGGTATAACTGTTGGTATTCTCCTTCTTATGCTTGCAATTTATAAGTTCCAGATTATTAAACTGACAGAAAAAATGAAAGCCGGTATTGTAATGGCTACCTGTGGTGTTGCATTGGGTTGTCTTTTCAGTCTGGTCGCCAGATTGCTTGGTATGGGAACAACAACTTACATGTCTTCAGGCACATGCTGGTTTATAAGTCTTGTAGTAGCTGCTGTTGCTGCATTTAATTTCCTTTTGGATTTTGAACAGATTGAAAAAGGCGCTGAAAAGAGATCCCCAGCCTATATGGAATGGTATTGCGCATTCGGTCTGATGCTTACCGTTGTATGGCTCTATTTGGAAATCCTCAAGCTTCTTGGTAGCAGACGTAAATAATTAAAATGTAAGCATTTATCATGATTACAGACTTAGATACACTTAAGAAAAATGCTAATATTTACAAATTAAATGATGACTTCGTTATTATAGCGGGGAAAACTGCTAAGGATAACGATTTCATCAGCTTCAAGGTTGCGGGTCCAAACGACTACTGGTTTCACTCCCACGGGGTGCCCGGTAGTCACGTTCTTCTTCGTTCTCTGAGTGGTGCGGAACCGGATAAGAAGACCTTGGAAATAGCTGCTTCTGTGGCTTGCTATCAGAGTAAATACAAAACCGCTGGTATTGCGCCGGTTTCTGTAACCCAGGCAAAATATGTCACTAAGCCAAAGGGTGTTCCCACAGGCACAGTAAATATCACGAAAGAAAAAACATTAAAGGTCAGACCCTGTCTGCCGGATATTAACGGAGAAGAATGATGATATATCAGGAAACTGTAAGAACTACTTCTGCTCAGCAGATGGTAAACGTAACCGATTTGGTTCAGAAGGCTGTTGCTGATTCAGGAATCAGAGACGGTTTTGTTATTGTTTCCGTTCCACATACAACTGCTGGTTTAACAGTTAACGAAAACACAGACCCGAATGTCGGTCGCGACATTCTTAGAAGACTGGAAAACGTCTTCCCTGTTAATGACCCGCTTGACGGTCACGCAGAAGGCAACAGCGCTGCTCACACCAAATCAAGCTTTATGGGAACAAGTCATACATTCATGGTTGAAGATTCAAGGCTTGTTCTTGGAACCTGGCAGGGTATTTTCTTCTGTGAATTTGATGGACCGCGCATCCGCAAACTGATTATAGGTGTTTATTCAGAATAAGCCTGCACAAACGAAAATTTAACTGTTTGCACTCTTAAACGAAGGTTGTCCCAAAACCAGAAATTTGTAAAAATCCGGATCTACAGTAGATTCCTAAAAACCTCCCTTTTCAAGGGAGGGCAGGGAGGGTTTTGAATTTAGAAGAAACTTGTTTTGAGTGCATAAAATCGAGTTTTTAGACAGCCTCTTTTCAAGAGGTTGTCCCAAGACCAGAAATTTGTAAAAATCCCAATGTACAGTAGACTCCTAAAAACCTCCCTTTTCAAGGGAGGGTAGGGAGGGTTTTGATTTTAGAAGAAACTTGTTTTGAGTGCACAAAATCGAGTTTTTAGACAGCCTTAAACGAAACTATTATTATCAGCGCTGAGATATTTATTGTTAGTCTTATTGCATAGTAACTTGTTTTTTTTGCTTCAATACATTATAATCACGCAAAACAAATAAAGGACGCATAACAAATGGATCAACTGATATATGCATATTCACCATCTAAGGGAGTTTCATTAACCTTTGTTGATGTTACTGAAGCTGCTAAGAAACTGGAACAGAAGCACCTTTCCGGCCCGGCTGCCGGAAGATTCCTTGGGGAATCTCTTGTTGCTGCTGCACTTTTGTCTGCAGACCTTGGCGACAAAGATGAAAAGGTTTCTGTTCAGGTAAGAGTTACTGGCCCCGTAACCGGATGTGTTGCTGATGCCAGTCGTGATGGTAATCTTCGTGGTTATACCCAGATTAAGCTTTTAAAGGAATTTGACGAAAAGGAAGATTCCAAAGTTAGCGATATCGTAGGCGAAGCAGGTGAAATGACTGTTATTCGCCATAATAGCAGAATGATGCTTGATAATCAGCAGATACGCTGCGATCCATTTGTTTTCAAGCATGCTTTGGCCCGCTATTTCAACGACAGAAAGAACACACCAACAGGTATTGAAGTTGTAGTAAAGAGCCAGAATTTTTATCTGAGCAGAGCCTGTGGTATTCGTCTTTCAAGAAATAAGGATGCAAACTGTGAAGAATTTGTTCCAATGCTTGAAAAGCTGAATGATCACACTATAGAAAAAGCTTTGGCACAGAATGTTGATATAAAGACTATTTCTAATAGCCTTGGACTTACTGATATTCAGATTGTTGAATGCAGACCACTTTCTGCAAACTGCACCTGTAGCCGTGAAAAGGTAATTTATTCTATTTCCTGCCTGCCGGTTGAAGAATTGACAGAAATCATTGAAAAGCGTGAAGAACCAGAAGTTTCCTGCCAGTTCTGCAGTACTACTTACCGCATCAAAACCGAAGAAGTAGTAGCAATGCTCAGAAACAAGCAGAAAGCATGAAAATCAGAAAGCTTGAAAGCTCGTCAAAGAGCCTTCCTCCGTGCTCGGGGGAAGGTGGCACGCAATGCATGACGGATGAGGGTTAATACAGCATAAAGCTGGAACATTGGAAACAAAGGGGTTCCACATGAAAATTGCAACATTTAACGTTAATGGTATTAGATCGCGTTTGCACCAGATAAAGGCTTTGGTTGATAAATATACACCAGACCTTATTGCGCTTCAGGAAACAAAATGCATGGATGATGCTTTTCCAACCAAGGAAATCGAAGCCATGGGCTATCATGCAGAAATGTTCGGTCAGAAAGGCTATCACGGTGTTGCTATTCTTTCTAAGGTGAAACCGGCAAAAGTCCAGAAGGGTTTTGCAACAGACGATGAAAAAGCCCAAAGACGTTTCATTGCTGTAGAATATGATTTCGTTGATGGCAAGAAGCTGACATTCATGGACGGCTATTTCCCACAGGGCGAATCAAGAGACCATCCAGAAAAATTTCCATGCAAGCAGAAGTTTTATGCTGACTTGTTAGCACTTCTGAAAAATGAATATAAGCCAACAGACAATGTTCTAATTGTTGGTGATATGAATGTTGCTCCGACAGATAAAGACATAGGTATCGGCGAACAGAATGCCAAGCGCTGGCTGAGAACTGGTAAATGCAGCTTTTTGCCAGAAGAACGCGAATGGGTTCAAGCTTTGATGGACTGGGGCACTTTTGAGCTTTATAGAGAAAAGTATCCGGATTCAACAAAGCTTAGCTGGTTTGATTATCGCAGTGCAGGCTTTGAATCAGAACCCAAGCATGGTTTAAGACTTGATTTGTTGTTGGGCACTAAGAATGTTCTTGAACATTGCAAAAGTGTAGAAATAGACCACGAAATCCGTGGTATGGAAAAGCCTTCAGACCACTGCCCGGTCATTGCAGAATTTTAAATTATGAAATTATTAGTCAGACAGATTGAAATTGCATTAGAATATAATCAGGCTATGGTTGTAAATGCCGTTGCTTCCCGTCTTGGCGGTAATACCAAAGACATCCGTAAATGTGAAGTCATAAGACGAAGTCTTGATGCGCGCCCCTGGAGAAATGCTCCTGTATATATACTGTCAGTTGAAGTAGACTATGTTGGCAAGCTCAATATGAAGCGCCTTCCATCAAATGTTGAAAAAATTGACGCTAAGAATGTAGAAGCTGATTTTGATTATACCAAATGCAAGAAACTGGCTAATAGACCTGTTGTTGTTGGTGCAGGCCCTGCCGGGTTAATGGCAGCCATCGTCCTTGCAAGAGGCGGTGCCAGACCAATTCTTATCGAACGAGGAAGCAAGGCTGAAGAACGTCATAATATTGTTGACGCTTTCTGGCAGTCTGGCAAGTTGAATCTCGAAAATAACGTTCTATTTGGGGAAGGCGGCGCCGGGTTGTTTTCTGACGGCAAGTTGACTGCCCGCAGCAAAGATCGCAGACGCATTAGAATTTTCTTTGAAGAATTAGTAAAAGCTGGTGCTAATCCAGAAATATTGATTGAAGCAGAACCTCACTTGGGTAGCGATACGCTGTTAAAAATTATTCCAAATCTCAGAAATGAAATAATTTCTAATGGTGGCGAAATCCGCTACAACACCACTGTTACAGAAATTAATCTTGAAAACAATAAAGTAGTTTCTGTAAAAGCCGGTGATGAAGTAATTAAAACAGATAATCTGCTTTTGTGTACTGGTCACAGTGCAAGAGATGTCTATAGAACATTAGCTGCTTTGAATGCTGCCATGGAATCTAAGCCAATAGCTGTTGGCATCCGTCTCGAAGTCCCACAGAAACAGATTAATAAGTCACAATTCAGAAAATTCGCAGAAAATGTAAAGCTTGGCGCTGCTAGTTACAAGCTTACACGCAAGTCTGAAGATGGGGTTAGAGCCTGTTACACATTCTGTATGTGTCCGGGCGGACAGGTTATAGCATGCGCAAACGATGAAAAAGGCCTGACGACTAATGGTATGAGCCTTTCAAAGCGCGAAGCAAAATATGGAAACGCTGCATTTACTGTGCCTGTCGAACCTGAAGATTATACTGCAGTTGAAAATACTGAAAAATATCCTGTTCTTGCAGGCATCAGCTTCCAGAGAGATATTGAGGAAAAAGCCTTTGTTGCCGGCGGCAGTGATTTTACTGTTCCTGCATTGAAGTTGAAAGACTTTCTAAATAATAAGGTTTCGGGAAATTTGCCGGAAGGCCGTTCGTGCCCACGCTCAGTTCCTGCTGATTTCGACAAGATTCTGCCAAAATTTGTTACAGATACATTGAGACATCAGATTCCCCACATGCTGAAGGAACTTAATGATGTAAATTCTGATGACGCAGTTATTTATGCCGCTGAAACAAGAACTTCAAGTCCTGTTAGAATTTTACGCGATGATAACGGCCAGTCTCCAAATATCATAGGCTTGTATCCCGTTGGTGAAGGCGCTGGCTATGCAGGCGGAATCGTCAGTTCTGCCGTCGACGGCATGAAAACCGCCGAAGTACTATTACTGACCAGCCAGATATCCGGTTGAAAAAGCTGCCTGAAGGTTAAATCCGCCTGTATCAGCATCAATGTCGATTATTTCACCGGCAAAGAAAAGATTCTTTACAAGCTTTGATTCCATTGTGGTTGGGTCTATTTCTCTGGTTGAAATGCCACCGGCAGTGACAATGGCCTGTTCCCACGGAGCATGACCAACCATTTCAAACTTCAGTTCTTTTAGCCACATTCTTAGCTTTTTTCTATCTTCGGCCTTGGCCTGGTCTGCTTTGCAGGTTGTATTTAGTCTAAGACTTTTTATGCAATACTGACGCAAACCGCCTGGTAATAAGCCGCCCACGATATCAATAAAACGACCGTCTTTCTTTTCTGCAATATCTCTTAATAGACGTGCATCAAGCTTCTGATGGTCTAAGGCTGGCTTAAGATCAATAACAACCTCGCATTTACTGCCTTTATCAAGTGCTGGAACTGCGATTCTACTTAGGGTAATCATGACAGGTCCCGCTAGATATCCGTCCTGGAAAAGCATTTCGCCAAATTCTTCGCCAGCTTTTTTCCCGTCTATAAAAAGTTGAACACCAATATTTCTTGGGTTTACTCCTTCGAGATATGGTGGTAAAGCTTCAGATGGTTTCAATCCGCAAAGTGATGGCAACGGCTTTACAATAGTGTGACCCAATGCTTTGGCAAATTTAAGGCCATCACCAGTAGAACCGGTTGCTGGATATGACAAACCGCCAGTTGCTAGAACAACTTTGCTTGCGTAAAATTTAAGACTACCAGTGGAAATGCCTGTGCAGACTCCATCTTTAATAAGAAGTTCCTTTACCGGAGTTCCTGTTTTGATGGTTATGCCACGCTTTAAAGCTGCCTTATGCAGGCAGTTTACGGCATCAGTAGCATGACCGGATGCTGTAAATACTCTGCCACCGCGTTCTTCGTTAGTTTCAAGGCCTTCCTTTTTTAAAAATGCTACAAGGTCAGTGTTGAAGAACTTTTTGAAGGCAGTCTTTAAAAAACGGCCACGATTATTAAAATGCATCAAGAATTGGTCGTAAGAGCAGGTGTTGGTAAGATTACCGCGGCCTTTGCCTGAGATTCCAAGCTTTCTTAAAGGCTTTGGCATTGACTCGAATACAGTTACAACATAGCCGGCATCTGCTGCGGTTATAGCTGCCATAAGGCCAGCAGGACCAGCACCGATTACTATTACGCTTTTTCTTATCATTTCTTTTTTACACTGAAGCCGAAGGTTCCAAGCTGCTTTCCAAGGGCAACATATGTGCCGTGTGAATAACCGAGTAAATCAGCCTTGGTCTGGTCGAACTTTCCTTCTTTGTCTACGAATTCTTTTGAAACCTGAACAGAAGTGATTTCTGCGAGGAACATATTGTGCGAACCAAGAGGTATTTCCTGCTTAACCTTACATTCAAGGCTCAGTGGGCATTCCATGATGATTGGAGTCTTTACTGTGTTACTTTTGCCAGCGGTTAAACCGGTTTCATGGAATTTGTCTTCCTTGCTGCCGGAAATAACACCACAAAGGTCAGTTTCGCGAGCCAGCTTCTTGCTTGGAATGTTAATGACGAATTCTCCGCTTTCCTTAATGAGCTTATAGGAATGGCGGGAAGGTCTTACAGAGATTGAAACCATAGGTGGTTCGGAATTGATTGTTCCAACCCAGCCGATTGTGATTATATTCGGTTTATTGTCGTTGCCCTGACAGGTTACCATGACAACAGGCACTGGTGAAAGCATTGTGCCGGGTTTCCAGGTTACTTTATTGTTCATGATTCTTTCTTCTTTGCTGATTCTTCTTCAGACTTTTTGTAGCTCGCTTCAAGGTCTAGGTATAAAGCTGGAAGATCGAAAAGCTTGCTGTAAAAATCTAAGGTTTCGCGTTTGGTTTCTTCAGTTGCTGTGCGGAATTTATATTCCGGGGCAAAGAGAACTACTCTGCGGTCTTTTTCATTGTGTGAAAGGAAAATATACCAGGAGCTTACACCACGGTAATTATAATGGCGAAGTTCGACCGCTTCATATTTTCTTATTTTTTCTGTCCAGTCAGTGCATCTGGTTTCGTTAATGAGTTCGTGATATTTGATTGTGCCTTTGTCAATTTCTACATGTTTTTCATATTTAAGTTTATCGCGGTAGAATTTAACAAGAGTGTTGATGCACATCATACTCAATGCAATACAACCAACAGAAACCATTGGGTAATAGGTTGGAAGGGTGGGGTCTTCTTTGGTTGCTGCAAACACGCCAATAGATATTGCAATTACCCACAGCATTGATAGCAGGGAAATAATTGAACAGAAATAGAAAAAGAATTTGGCTGAACCTTTCAATCCGAGGCCTTTTTCGTCTAGGATCATTGGAAGTTCGCCGTTTTCACCACACTGCCATGCAATTTCATTTTTCATAAATTTCACCGATTTTCTTTATTTTTCAGTCCAATAATCTAGACGAATTTGCCCAATAATTCAACTAATTTCCATTTGTTAAGTTGAGGGTTGTTTTTCGACTTCCGACTTAATGGGCGGGGTGTTGAAATATTGAGGCGTTTGTGGTAGCATATTTGCACTTAATTCACTTATTGGGGAAAAAGATGAGCTCAGAAGAAACTACAAACACTACTGAAGTTACCGCTCCAGTTAAACCCTCTAATTTTATTCGCGACATTATTGAAGAAGACCTCAAGTCTGGCAAGATTAAAAAAGTTGTAACCAGATTTCCACCAGAACCAAACGGCTATGTTCATATCGGCCATGCAAAAGCAATTTGCGTAGACTACGGTATGGCACGTGACTATAATGGTGAATTCCACCTTCGTTTCGACGATACAAACCCAGTTAAGGAAGATCAGGAATTCATGGACGGCATTCGCAACGACCTCAGATGGCTCGGCTGTGAATGGGGCGAACACGAATATTATGCTTCTGATTATTATGATCAGCTCTATGATTGGGCTGTTTATATGATTAAGAACGGTCTTGCATATGTTGATGACCAGAATGCAGACCAGATTAGAGAAACCCGTGGCACTCTCACTGAACCAGGCAAAAATTCTCCATGGCGCGACAGAAGCGTTGAAGAAAACCTCGACCTCTTTGAAAGAATGAAGAAGGGCGAATTCGCTAATGGTGAAAAGGTTCTCCGCGCAAAGATTGATATGGCTTCTCCAAATATCAATTTCCGTGACCCGGTAATGTATCGTATTCTTCATGAAAAGCACCCAAGAACAGGTGACAAATGGTGCATCTACCCAATGTATGACTTTGCTCACGGTCAGTCAGATTCTATCGAACACATCACTCATTCTATCTGCACTCTTGAATTCCAGGACCACAGACCTCTGTATGACTGGTTCATCAAGACTCTGCCAGTTCCAGCAGAACCACATCAGTATGAATTTGCAAGATTGAACCTTACCTATACTGTAATGAGCAAGAGAAAGCTCAGAGAACTAGTTCTCCAGAATAAGGTAATGGGCTGGGATGACCCAAGAATGCCTACTATCTGCGGTATGAGAAGACGTGGCTATACAGCTGCAGCTATCGTAGATTTCTGTGAACGCATCGGCGTTTCAAAGGCTAACAGCACTGTAGAATTTGCTCAGCTTGAAAACTGTATCAGAGAAGACCTTAACAAGCATGCTACACGCTTCATGGGTATTGTTAATCCTCTGAAAGTAGTTCTTAATAACTATCCAGAAGATTTGACCGAAGAATTTGACGCTGACAATAACCCGGAAGATCCAAATGCAGGAACTCGTAAGGTTAAGTTCACAAAAGAACTTTACATTGACCGTGACGATTTCATGGAAAATCCTCCAAAGAAGTATTTCAGACTTGCACCTGGTATCGAAGTTCGCTTGAAACACGCCTATTACATCAAGCTTACAGACATCATCAAGGATGCTGAAGGCAATATCGTTGAACTTCATTGTGATTATGACCCGGAAAGCCGTGGTGGTTCTTCACCAGACGGTCGCCGTGTAAAAGGCACAATTCAGTGGGTTTCTGCAAAATACGGTGTTCGTGCAGAAGTTCGTTTGTTCGACAATCTGTTCAGCGTTCCAAATCCAGACAAGGTTGAAGAAGGCCATGACTTCATGGAAAACCTTAATCCAAATTCTTTGACCATCGTTAAGGATGCTATCGTAGAACCAGCCTGTGCTGATTCAGAAATTGAAAAGGCTGTTCAGTTCATAAGAATCGGCTATTTCTGCAAGGATAAAGACTCTAAGCCAGGTATGCCAGTATTCAATAAAACAATAGGTCTTAAAGATGGTTGGGCTAAGGAACAGAAAAAAGCCTGATAAATAGCTTATAAAGAAGCCTCGGTAAAAATAAAACCGGGGCTTTTTTTATTACTTAATAGAATACTTTTATTAGTGCTGATTTGTTGATTGTATAATAAATATTATATATAATAGCTTAATGTTTATTAGCTTTTTATGAGGTTTAAATTTATGGCAAGTAAAAGTGGAACACCTTTCTGGCTTAGATTATTATTTGTTATTATCGGTATTCTTCTTATCGTTAAGATGATTGGCCAGGATTTGTTGCCATATTTGGGCGAAAAGTGTAATAATGTTCCTGTTACCGTAAAAGAAGTGAAATATTTTGAGAAAGCTGGCAACAAAGGTGCCTCAAAAAGAAAGACAAAATGGGATTATTCCTGGGAATTCACTGTTGATGGTAACAAATATACTGGTCATACAAGCACAGAAAAAAAATACTACAAAATAGGGAATACAACTACTGTTTTTTATTTAAAGTCATATCCATGGTTTAACTGTATAGATACAGGCGCAGCGTTTGGAGTTGCTTCTCTGGTTGGCGTGTTGCTTGGTGGATTTTTCATTTACTTGGGATTACCTAGAAGAAAGAATAAGCAAAAAGATGATGTAGTAATTTCGGAACAGAATCATCAGAGAGTTGAATCTAAGCCAAAGCAAAAGCATATTGAAGAAAAGAAGCCTGAAAGAAATGCTGATTCTTCTCAGCATCCCGTTGCTGAAACCAAGATAGTTATTGAAGTAAAAGCAGCTTCAGACGAAAAGAAGACTGCTGAAACAAAACCGATTACTGTTGAAATTCCAGCAAATAAGGAAACAAAAACACAGATACAGCAGCAACCAAAGGCTTCAGAGGCACTAAATAGTGAAGCAAAACTAAACTTCTGTCCACAATGTGGTTCAAAGGTTTTTGCAGGTGCCAGTTTCTGTGCAGGATGTGGCAAAAAGCTTATTTGAAAGCTTTATAGTTGCTAAAACTATTGATAGAAGTTAGTATATAGCAAATCGAATAGATAAATGGTTTTAATAGGGCTATGAAACGCGAATATGTATTCAGTTGGGTTATTAGAGCAATATTGATTTTTATTGGTCTTGTAAGCATCATAATTGGCTTTGCCGCTGACGGAATAAAATTCTTGGGAGTCACAACAAAGCAAGGTGCTTTTACGCCATTAATTGTTGGTTGCTATGAAACCTGCCCTGAACGCTCTATCAGATATCGCTGGAAAATAAAATATGAGTTTTGGATTGACGGCGAAAAATATGTAGGCTCCAAATACCTTCGCGGTGGAGCTGACAGCATTACCTATAAAAAAGAAATCGGCTATATAAAGCCATTCCCACGCATCAACTGGTTAGAAACAGATGAACAAAAAGGAATAAATTTTCTTATAGGTTTTCTGCTTGGTCAGGGGCTTATATGGCTAGCCTTAAAAAAACGAAGAATATTTACTCATGATCTGAATAGAACCTATAACGGTATTTTTTATTCAAATACTGGTATTTTGCCGGTCCGTGGCATGAATAACTCTGAAATTATTGAATTTATGAAGAATTTGTTCGGGGTTGGCATTAAAAAGCTATTTTCTGTCAGGGTTATTATTTTTACTGTTATACTTTTTCTTGTTTGGTTAGGGACTATATGGGGTCGTGAAATCTATCCTAACAATGGTTTATTTATTGTTATTTCCTGGTTTACATACGCAAGAGGCGGTGTTCATGGAAATATCATAAATGTTCTTGGTGGGGTTCTAGGGAAGATTGTTTATTTTACATATTTCCTACTACTGATTCTTGAAGGGAAGTATGAAACAAACTATTTTAACGCTTGTCCTGCGAAAAATTTTACTATATATGGAAGATTATCTACCTTTGCTTCATTTTTGCTAGGATTAGGCGTTTCTTTAATATTATTCGAGTTAATGACTGCAGGGCTTTCATATGAAGATTCTATTATTGGGGTAATTGGATTCCTGGTTTGTTTGAAGGCTTATAAGAATATTAATAACCCGGTTGTATTATTAATTCATTCATTAAAGAATGGTAGACCAAGAAACGCCTGCGCCGCCAGAACTGCAATATTTGGTGCTGCATGGGGTTTTCTGATTTCTTTTGCCTTACTTTGGACAGAGTTTAATATTTATTTAGGTTCATCTTCCGGGCTGATAATATCTTTAATAGGGTGGGTAATCCTGTTTCTCAGTTCGTTAATAAAGAAAAGCGAATATGAAATAGAGGTGGAATTATGAAAAATAGCCTATTTATTTCAATAATTTTCTTGTTAATCAGCTGCGTATCCTTGTATGCACGAGATGTTATAGATGTTGAAGATATTATTAATTCGAAGGAAAACGAAATCAAGGTTATCCAGACTATTAATTCTGTTTTAAATAAAGCTCATAGCAGTTTTTATAAGCGAATTGTCGGTGAAGCCTCTGATACTCAATTAATGATGCTTCCGGAACCAGATTTTGTTGTTGATGAAGACACTTCTGATGAAAAGGGTATTGATTATCTTATTAGTCTGATAAAAGACAGAACATGGATAGAAAAACTGCTAGAACGTATTGAGCGTTTTGGGGTTCTTTTGATAAGTGTGAACAATATTGCTGAAGGTGTTGATAATACCCAATTGTTGAGCAAATTCTCATGCTTTGTTTTTATAGCAATTAGTATTATGATTTCCTTGGCAATTGGTGCTATTGCGATTGTTCCGGCGCTTGAAACTTCAAAATTTGAAACGGTAATCAATAATAAACGTAACCTGGTGTTATACCAGCCTGAAACTGTTGTAAAGGAAGAAGTTGTTACACCAAAGGTAATTCATGTTACAAAAGCAAATATAAAAGAAAAGCCTGATAAAAAATTAGAACAGTCGCAGGATTCTCCATTCAAGATCAGCTATAATAGAGAAGAATGGCTTGAACTCGGCAAGGGCGCTATGCTTGAGTTGGGCGGCTATTCTAACAATAAAGAATTCAGAAATGTTTATTCATATTTCCAGAAAAAGACTATGGTTATGAATAACAGACCATTTGATATTGCACTAGCAGAAGCCGACAAAGCAATGCCGCTTCTGGGGAATAAGCAAACCGGTGAAGAAAGCATACTAAGCTCAGTAATGAAAGCAAAGTCTTCCTGCAAATACGGTGGCAGTGGAATTGACAAAATCAATTCCTCTATGCTCAGTCTGGATGTGGCTTATTTGCTTAGCCTTTCCGAATCTGAGGGCAAGGAATCTGATAAGGATTTATGGTCGCAAAATGGCTGGGTATAAAGTAGAGGCTGAATGATATTATGAAAATGAATTGCTATAGATTAACAATAGATTGTTATTCAGCTTTTCTGCAGACCTCCAATCTGCCGGTTAACAAGCTGTCAGCTGCTTATCTGGAATTTAATGGCGGCAATATTGAACAGGCTTTGAAGGAAGCTGAAGGTAACGGCCTTGTAAAAAAGAACAGAATAACACCTGATGGTTCTATGATAGCCAGCATTATATCAGCACCTCAGAAGGCTATTGTCGCGTCAAACAGCAGTTTCGGAGCTGTTCCGTTATGCGTATTCAGCTTTAAGAACGGCTTCTGGGTATTAAGCACTATAGATTACTCAACAAAGGTTGTTACATTAGTCGCTCCAATACCTGTAGCGCAAATTGCAGATGTAGCAAGAGATGCTCTCATTGGTGAAAGGAATTTAAATAATTTTTCACCGTTCTCAATGACTCTTACCAATGATGAAATGACTATTTACAGTTTGGCTCTTCTCTTATTGAATAATAGAGCTAAGGCTAAAAATGAACCGCTTCTGATGGAAGACAGTTATTTCTGCTTCCAGGATCTGATTATGGGTTCTGAATTTGCTACATTAGCATTGGTAGAGGATGTTGCCGGCGATAATTCAAATGCTCTTGCAATAGTTAATGACCCTGAACGCTGCCGTATTGCTTTTAACGGATTGCTTGAAAAACAGGTATTTGCTAAGTGCAAATATGAAGGCTATTGCATACCAGCAATCAGTATGTTCTATAGACTGGCTCCTCAGCGTGGTATGGTGATTCTAAGCTACAAAGACCTTGAAACAGACATAGGCCACAAATATTATTTATTAAAAGATTCCATTATGGAAATTACAGCAAAGCCTGATTCTATAACTTTTACATCTGTATCTGATATTGATTATTCTCTTTGGGCTTAATAAAAAGTTGCTTTTAATAAGACAAAAAAATACCTGCCAGGGCTAAGTGCTTTGGCAGGTATTTCTCTTTTGCTTAATAATTATTCAAGGTAAGTGTATCCATACAAGCCTGAACAATAGATTGCCAGAAATTCTTTTCCTTCCTTATGGGAAATCTTGCCTTCTTTTTCTGCTGCTTGAACCCATGTTTCCATTGTTCTTACAAGCTTTTTGGAGTCATACTGAACGTAATCAAGAACATCTGAAACAGTTTCGCCGGCAATGATTTCGCCAATCTTATATGAACCGTCTTCATTGATTGTTACGTGAACTGTGTTGGTATCACCAAACAGATTGTGCATATCGCCAAGGATTTCCTGATATGCGCCAACCATGAATACACCAATGTAATAATTTTCATACATCTTTAATGAATGAAGTGTGAGGGTGTGATTGTAGCTGCGGTTGCCGATAAAGCGTTCAATTTTTCCGTCTGAGTCACAGGTTATATCCTGAAGAGTAGCAAGATGTGTCGGTTTTTCGTCAAGTCTGTGAAGTGGCATTACCGGGAATAACTGATCGATAGCCCAGTGGTCTGGCAAAGACTGGAACATTGAGAAGTTACAGAAATATTTTTCTGCAAGAATCTTGTCCAGGTCAGTCAAATCTTCGAGACCATGCTTTGATTCCTTGGCTAAGTCTGTAATTTCGTGGGCTATAGTCCAGAAAATCTTTTCAACCTTAGCTCTGTTCTTAAGATCAAGCAAACCGAGACCGAAGAGGTCGAGAGATTCTTCGCGAAGCTGTAATGCATCGTGCCAGCATTCAATCATTGTAAGGTCAGTGATTGATTCCAATACGGCATACATATCCTTAACCAATTCGTGGTCATCGTTTGATATTTTTAATTCATCAATCGGTGTTCTTGGTGGGCAGGTGCTTTCAAGAACATTGAATACAAGGAGAGAGTGGTGTGCTGTTAAAGCGCGACCAGATTCCGTAATCAGGTTTGGATGGTTGAGACCGTTCTTGTCGGCTGCTTCCTGCAGTGCGGAAATAGCATCGTTAGCATATTCCTGAATTGAATAGTTAATGCTGCTGGAGATGGTAGTCTTTGTGCCGTCGTAGTCAACGCCAAGACCGCCGCCTATGTCTACAAACTTAATGTCGCAACCGAGCTTGCTGAGCTGAACAAAGAACTGAGATGCTTCACGCAGACCGTGCTTGATTTTGCGGATGTTTGTAATCTGGCTGCCAAGGTGAGCATGAATAAGCTTAATGCTGTCGAGCATATCTTCTTTCTTCATGTATTCAACAGCTTCTACGATTTCCATTGGAGTAAGACCGAACTTACTCTTATCGCCGCCTGATTCTTCCCATTTACCGCTTCCGAAGGCTGCCAGTTTAATGCGGATACCAATATTCGGTTTGACGTTGTGTTCCTTGGAAAGCTGGGCCATCATCTTTAATTCGTTGAGCTTTTCAGCTACCAGGAATACTTTTTTGCCCATCTTTGTTGCAAGAAGGGCGATTTCGATGAATTCCTTGTCTTTGTAACCGTTGCAAACGATGATGGTATCTGGATTCTTGGTCATACCAAGAACTGCGTGGAGTTCTGGCTTTGAACCTGCTTCCATGCCAATACCGAACTTTTCACCGTGTCTTACGATTTCTTCAACAACTGGCTGCATCTGGTTTACTTTAATTGGGTAAACTGTATGATACTGGCCTTTATAACCATATTCATCAGAAGCATTCTTGAAGCATTTTGCCAGGGTTTCAATGCGTTCGTCCAGAATGTCTGGGAATCTCAATAATACTGGGCAGGATACGTCTTGTTTTTCCAAGTCGTCTAAGAGTTCTTTTATATCTATTGCTTTGTTGGGGTCGCGATGCGGCATAACCGTAACGTTACCTTTTTCGTTAACACCAAAATAGCCAATACCCCAGCCTTCAATATTGTATAATTCAGCAGAATCTTCAAGGCGCCACTTGCGCATAGCAAACCTCCAATAGATGTAATGGCGTACATAATAGAGTTAAAAGACTAGTAATGCAAGTTTTATTTTTTAGTTGTATAAAGCACATTGAGAGTGTAGAATTACGTTGAATTTTAAAGGAGTTTATTATGGAAGATATTAACCGTAATGACCCATGTCCTTGTGGCAGCGGCCTAAAATACAAGAAATGCTGTATGAATAAAGTAAGCTCTTATGAAGAAAAGAAGCTTGCTGAAACATATTTCAGACGTTATCACATTAAGCTTAAAACTCCTGCTGACCTTGCTGGTATCAAGGAAGCTGGTAAGCTTGTTGTAGATACTCTTAAGCTCTGTGAAGCCAAGATTGTTCCAGGTATGACAACTAATGATATCAATACACTGGTTCATGAATATACAATCAGCCATGGTGCTACACCGGCTCCACTGAATTATCACGGTTTCCCAAAAAGTGTATGCACTTCTGTCAACGATGTTATCTGTCATGGTATTCCTTCTGACAGAAAGCTTGTTGAAGGCGATATCGTAAATGTAGACGTAACCTCTATTCTTCATGGTTATTTTGCAGACGCCAACATGACCTTCTTCGTAGGCCAGTGTTCTGAAGATGCCAAGAAAATAGTAAGAGTTGCAAGAGAAAGTTTGAAACGTGGCTTGTCCGCTGTTAAGCCAGGTAACAAGATTGGCGATATAGGCTATGCAATTCAGTCCTATGCTGAAAGCGAAGGCTGCTCAGTAGTTCGTGATTATATCGGTCACGGCATTGGCAGAGGCTTCCACGAAGCTCCTGAAGTTCCACACTTCGGTCGCAAAAACACTGGTATTGAACTTGTTCCAGGTATGGTTTTCACAATTGAACCAATGATTAACCTTGGTGAACCATATTCAAGAGTTCTTGATGATGACTGGACAGCAGTAACCACTGACGGTTCACTCTCAGCCCAGTTCGAACAGACACTTGTTGTAACCGAAAATGGTTATGAAGTTCTGACTCCATACGATCTTTAATAGATAAAAAAAATAGCTTCCTGGTTTTATGGGAAGCTATTTTTTTTGCCTTTTTAAACTCTGTTTCTGCTAGGCTTAACTCTTTCCATCATGCTTAAGATAAGCTCAAGAAAGGCTTTGCGGTTTTCTTCCGTTGTTTTGTGCTGACCGTAAAGTTCGTCCTCAAAATAGTGAGAGGCTAATTCAGCTTTTCCCTTAGAAAAATTAATTTCTGTGGCTACCTTTCTGAAATATTCAAGCGCAGTTTCGTCTTCCTGTCTTGGCAAATCACCGCGTATAGCCATGATTTCTGCAAAACCGTTGAATAATTCCATCAAGGTTAAGCCGTCTAAACTAGCAGCAAACTTTTGCTTTTCAGAACCTGCCGGAGCATTGGAATTATCCTGTTCTATGGCTTCACGCAATCTTGCCATTTCTTCTTCAATAGCTAAGTCTGCAGCTGATTTTTTCCCCTTTTTTTTATCTAAAAATATTTTTTTGATACCATAATAGCAAAAGCCACCACCTACAAGGCCTTTGCCTAGTAATTGGCCCAGATCCATCAGAATGTCAAAAAGATCTTGATCGGCCTTCTGGTCATTGGCTGTTTTAGGCTTCTGCTGCTCAGGCATTGTAAGGTCTTCCTTGAGACTTGAAGGGAACGATGTCATAACAAGCCAGAGAGCACAAGTGATAATTATTGCTATTACACGAATCTGAGCACCTGCAGCTAATGAACCGAATTTGTCTTGAGCTTTTTCCTGGGCAGCAATATGCTTAATCCTTGTTAAGGATTCCATGAATCTATTGCCGTCATGACCAGCTCCGGAAACGTCTTTAGCTAGTTTTGATACGCTTACTAACATAATTTATATACCAAGCATCTTTCCAGCACTGACAAATGCTTCTTCTTTAAGTCTCTGTTCTTTTGGATCAATCATTCTGAAGAGAATACCAAGCTCTAAGGCATGAGCAGCAAATTCATCAGGAGTAACTTTGTCTGCTCCCCAGCTTGAGAAATTAAGCATCTTAGAATCATCAATAACCCATACAACAAGTCTACAGCCTTTTGCATGCAATATTGCCATTGCGTCGGATAGCATATTGTAATTAAGAGCAAGTGTATGACTCAAAAACATTATAGTAGACCCTGAACCGGCCTGATAGCACAAGGTATTCAATAAATCTTCCATGGCTTCAGGTTCAGCTGCATGCATATTGCCCAAAAGCTGTGTCATGAAACCATAAACAGGTATATCAGAGCCAATGTCGGTTACAGTTGAAGTTCTGTCCTGGGCCATAGCCAGTTTGACTTTAAGGCCGCGTTCTTTTGCTGCGTGTATAGTTGCTGCTGCAATACGGAAAATGCGTTTCATGGCATTTCCTGTGCCTAGGCCTCTAAGCTGTGTTCTATCAGTGTGAAGAACTATAAAGACATTAGGTGTTGCGTCTTCTTCAAACTGCTTGATGACTGTTTTGCCGATAGCAGCAGACTTTGACCAGCTGATAGCTTTAATGTCATCGCCGGGAGCATATTCCTTAAGACCATAAAAGTCCATGCCATGACCGGCTTCCCCTGAACTGGAAGTGCCGTTAGGAGAAAGAATCATAGTATTGATTAATTTGATGTCTTCTTCTGGCGGTGGGTTCAGCCAAACAGAAATTGTAGAATCCGGTTCAAAGGTTACGGTTTCTTTGAATATCATGAACGGGTCACAGACTGTAACTTCCAAAGGTCCTACAGGGTAAGTGCCGTAGCCTCTGTTCAGAGGAATTACGTATCTGCCATGGTAAATTCTGTTTTCATCGAAGTCGTTTCTTTTTAGAATCGTTAATACCGAACCAAATGACCTTGTTGCTTTGAAATTATCCTTATAATAAGCCATCGCAAAAGGGAAAATGCTGTTGTATTGCAGTTCAAAGGTAATTACGACTTTGTCCTGTTCAATACCGACAGTTGGATGAAGACGTTTAACAAGCTTAAATGCTTTCTTTACGTTCTTTATATAAAACTTGGAAAGATAATATACGCATACCGGGTAGAAAATCAGGAAAGACAATTCCGGCCAGAAGCCTTTCCCGAAAACAGGCCACCATGGCAAAGTCAATACCAGGCCAAGACCGAACATAATCTTAAGAACAAGCTTCTTAGAACCATCTAAGGTTCTTTCAATCTTTTCAAAAGCCTCGGTATCAGCACTATATAACTCATCTGCGTTTACATCATTTGAGTTAAGGTCGGCTTCACATGCAATTGTAAGGTTTTGATTATCAAATTCCATTATTTACTCTGTTTTACTACTGGAGCAGGTGTCTGACCAAGAACTTCAGCAATTATTGTTGAAGTCTGGACATGTTTTACCAGTGCCTGTGAACTCAAAATCAATCTGTGAGCAAATACAGGTGTAACAAGTTTCTTTACGTCATCCGGGATAACGTAATTCCTTCCGTCAACACAAGCCCATGCTCTTGCAGCATTCATCATAGCGATTGTAGCACGGGGGCTTGGACCTAAGGTCAGGTTTGGATGCTTTCTAAGGTTTTCTGCTATTGCCAGGATATAATTCTGAATTTCAGGAGCTACACTGACTTTTCTGACAATGTATCTTTGAATTTTTCTGAAATCCTTGCGGGAAATTACAGATTTTACTTTAGAAATAGGATTGCCGGCCAAGTGGTTGGCAAGCATCTTCAATTCGCATTCATGGTTCGGATAGCCCATGCTAAGCTTCATGAGGAATCGGTCTAACTGAGCTTCTGGCAACGGGTATGTGCCTTGCTGGTCTACCGGGTTCTGGGTTGCTATAACAAAAAATACTTTTGGAATCTTATAGGTTGCGCCATCAACTGAAACCTGGCGTTCTTCCATAACTTCAAGAAGGCTTGACTGAGTTCTTGGTGTGGCACGGTTAATTTCGTCGGCCAGGAAAATATTCGTAAATACAGGACCGCGTTTGAAATTAAAAACAGCTTCCTTGGGATTATAAATCATGGTTCCTGAAACGTCCATCGGGAGCAGGTCAGGTGTGAACTGAACTCTTTTGTAGGTGCAGTCTATAGATGAAGATATAGCTCTAGAAAGCATTGTCTTTCCAGTGCCTGGAACGTCTTCCAGTAAAACATGTGAATTTGCCAGGGCAGCAGTTAAAACATGCTTGATTACGTCGGTTTTGCCAACGATAATTGTTTCTATGTTCTTTAAAATGGCATCAATCAGAGGCTTTGGCTCGAAATTGTCTAATTCTGATTCGTCAATTTCGTCGTCATCTAATTCGTCGATTGGGTCTGAGCAACGGCGAAGAACTTCCTGCATCTTTTGGTTATACCAGTCGTCGTCAATGTGAAGAATTTCCTTCATTGCATAGAGATTCTTCTTTTCATCTTCAGAAAGAACACCGTCTGCCATTGCTACATCACATGCACTTGCAAACAATGCCTTGGGGTCTAATTCGCGACCAGAATCATTATTATTGGCTGCATTTGTTGCCATTTCATTTAATAACTTCTGAAGTTCAGCGTTATCAATACCAAGCTTTGTGGCTAAGGCTTTTATTTTAAGCTTTTCGTTATCATCAAGTTTCTTGTCTGAAAGAGCTTCTGCAAGCAAAAGCTTCATGGTATTGGCTGCATTAAGTTCTATATCACTCATAAAATCACCCTTCATATAAATCGTACACACAAAAACAACATATAATAATTATAGCTATCTTAGATAAAAGAGTGCAATAGAATTATTAAAATATAAATAAAATTAAAGGCTCTGTAAAAATTCTATAACCTTACTGGTTATAAAATCAGGAGTTGAAGCGCCTGCAGAAACAGCTATTGTCTGACAATCCTTAAAATCTTCTGCGTTTAATTCTTTTTCTGTTTCTACGTGCTTAGTGTTTGCACATATTTCAGCAGCAATCTGGGCTAATCTTCTTGTATTTGCACTGGATTTGCCACCAACAATGACAACTGCATCTGCTTCAGAGGCAAGCTGCTTTATTTCATTCTGTCTCAGTGAAGTAGCCTGACAGATGGAATTGCAGACTACTGCTTCCTTTGCCTTCGATTTCAGAACTTCAGAAATAGCTTTGTATTCGTCTACATTAAAGGTGGTCTGTGAAATAACCATGATTTTATCTTTTGAAGGCGCTTTCTGGGCCATTTCAAGATTACCTAAAACCTGAAATTCAGATGCAAAGCTCTGAAGGCTAAGAATTTCAGGATGATCTTTGTCGCCAACTATGAAAATGAAATAACCAAGGTCACTATATTTCTTAATTTGCTTCTGGCTTGTCTTTACATGAGGGCAGGTAGCGTCAACTGTCTGAAGACCCTTGGAAAGCATTTCCTCGGTTTCGCTGGTTGGCATGCCATGCGCTCTTACAATGATAGTGCCGTTTGTTATTGAACGCCAGTCATTGCTAGTTTCGACTCCATGTTCCTTCAGATAATCAATAGCTTGTGGATTATGAATCAGTGGACCACAGGTATATACTGGACCATTGTTGTTCTGTGCTGTTTCAAGAGCTAATTGCATTGCTCTTTTGACACCCATGCAGAATCCTGAGGTTTTGGCTAGTTTAATGTTTTTCATAACTGGTGTGTTGTTGATTAAATCCGTTTATCACTTAATAGGGTGAGTTTTATAGTATTCAGTAAGAATCTTCAAACCTTGTTCAATGCTAATTCTTGGTTTATAACCGAAATCGCGTTCTGCAGCATCAATTTTAAACCAATGGTCATGAGCTAATTCGCAGGCCATCCATGGTGTAATTGGCTGCTCGCTTTTGATTTTAAAGGTTCTATAAACCCATTCAATTACGGCGCCAAGCTTATAGGCAACTTTGAATGGAATAGTAGCTGTTACTGGAGCACAACCGGCACAGGCAATTAGTTTATTAGTAATTTCAGCTATAGGAGTTGGTTCCCCGTTTGTGATGAAATATGCTTTCCCAGCGCAAGGTGCGTCTACAGATAGAGCTTCTGCAGCTAGGATATGTGCTTCTGCAGCATTGTCTATGAAGGTAGTATCTACGATATTTTTACCATCACCAACAAATTTCATCTTTCCTGCACGAGCTTTTCTAACAAGTCTTGGTACAAGGTGATTGTCACCGGGCCCCCACATTAGATGTGGTCTAAGTGAAACAGTAGAAAGCTTTGGCCCATTTGCTACCAGAACAGCTTTTTCAGCCATAGTCTTTGTCTTTGGGTAATAGGCTGCATGATTTTCAGGGTAGGGAAGGCTTTCGTCGCCACCTCTTACTGCTTCTTCGCCAATTGCAACACTTGGGGTGCTTGTGTAAACAAGTCTTGAAATGCCAAGAGCCTGACAAACCTTTAATACAGTAAGTGTGCCCTGATAATTGATTCTTTCGTATTCAGAATATGGTTCTGCTACACCAGCCTTAGCTGCAGTATGGAATACGATAGTGCAGTCCTTGGCTGCTTCTGTAACAGCTGCTTCATCAGAAACTTCGCCTCTGATAACTTTGCAGCCTGCATCAACTAAGTCAGGATAATTCCCGCGACAAAGAACATTAACTTTAACGCCCTTTGCCAGTAACATTTTAATGATGGCACGGCCTAAAAAACCGCTTCCGCCAGTAACAAGTGCTGTGTCTTTTGCTGTGAGTATTGTCATGATAATAAAATTGTTTCTGTTATTGAAAAGCTAATCTGAATTAGTGATTCAGGTTTTCTGAAGCCCAAGCAGAAAGCTTTTCGCGTCCAATCTTTGCGTTATGTCTAATATCGACTGGAAAGCTTGGATGAATCAGGAATTTATCAATACAAGCTGTGTGGTTATATTTTTTACCTATTTCCATAAGCTCGTTGAATAAGACTTTTTCATCAACGTTGGTCACGGTTTTTTCTAGTTCTACACAAATAACCGGAACCTGCTTGCCTTTTTCACCAATACCAACCAGAGCTGTTCTGAAAACCTTTGGATGCTGATTAAATACACGTTCACAAGGAATTGTAAACATGGGTCCTTTTTCTGTTTCAACTCTATGAGACTTGCGTCCGCAGAACCACAAGCGACCCTGTTCGTCTATTCTACCCACATCACCCATGCGATGCCAGATATCATCGCCATCTTTGATCTTAGCGAGTTTTGTATTTTCTGGTCTCTTGAAATATTCCTTGGTAACGATAGGACCTTTTACAGCTATCTCACCAATAGAGCCGTCTTTTATAACTATATCGTCAGACCATTCTGGAATTGGGTCGTCAGTGATTTTAATAATTCTGACCTGAACATGTTCGTTAGGCATACCAACACAGGTTCCGCCACCTGCGTCAGTAATTGGAGCTGTTTCACCCAAAATCATGCTGCTTCCTATTGAGCTTACAGGAAGTGCTTCTGTTGCGCCGTAAGGAGTATAAATGTCTACTCCAGGATTAAGCATGTTCTGAAGTCTTTTTAAAATATCGTTACGAGCCGGAGCGCCACAAGAGATTACCATTCTTAGAGAAGGAATCTTAGTGCCATGCTTTTCGCCGTATCTGCTCAAATTGTCTATGAGAGCAGGGGAACCGAACATTACGGTTGCACCGTTGTCGTTCAATGCTTCTAAAAGCTTCACAGGGTCTGCCTTGCCTGGCTTTGTCGGATCCATATCCGGAATTACTGCTGTAGAACCCAGACATACATCAAATAGACCAAAGAGTGGGAAGGTGGCTAGGTCTAAGTCCCTTTCAGGTTCAAATTTATATATTTCCTGAAGGAATCTTACCTGATTGCTGAGTATGCTGTGGGTATATACGGCGCCTTTGCTGATGCCTGTACTGCCAGATGTGAACATCATTGCTGCTGTTTCATTTGGCTGCATATCAGCTATTGGATATTCGCTTCCGTCTTCATCACGACAGTCATAGAAGCTGTAACCGCCCCAGAAAAGTTTTGGACCTACGGTTACTTTGATTTTGATAGTATCTGGTGACCAACGTAAAATTGTTCTGGCTACGTGAGCTTTGGTTATACCAATGAAGGCTTCAGGAGCTGCTTCCTTAATGCAGGCAGACATGCTCTTGGGACCAATACCAGAGTCTATCATTACCATGGTTGCACCTATTTTGCAAAGTGCAAACCAGGTTATATACATTTCAATACCGGGAAGTATTAGAACTACGACCTTGGTTCCGCGCTTAATGCCTATCTTTTCGAAACCGCGGGCGAATCTGTTGCTTTCTTCTTCAAGCTGTTTAAAGGTTAAGCTTGAGTATGCGGCATGACCAAATTTATCTCGGCCAGTTGGAATTACAATCGCGTGTTTGAAAGGATGTTTCTTCGCGTTTTCGCGAATGAAATCAGCCATATTGGCTCGGACAAGGTCGGTCATTATAAATTACCTTTGGGACAAAGAAAAGATTATTTTCTGTTTCTTGGGTCTAAGGAAGCCTTTTCTTTAGCAAGTTCTTCAAGAGCTACTTCAACGTAGTTGCGCTTGCTGCCCTGCTGGCTTCTAACGATTGTTGGTTCAGTAGCATGGAGATAATTGGTTTTAACCATAAGCATCTTCTTTGCACTTTTGGCAGCTTTGATATGTTCGCCATTAGCATCTCTGAACTTTTGAATCAAATATTTGCAAACGTCTGCTTCAGTCTGATTTTCAATCTTGTTAATCATCTGAATAACAATCTGAGCAGCCTGATCAGAATGTTCCATTGCTACTTCATAAGCTTCGTAATTACCTGTCTTCTTAGCTTCTTTTGCTAGAACTACAGTCTTATTCAAGCATCTTGAATAATTTTCCAAAGCTCTTGTAAAAGCACTAGAATCTAATGGAGTTGCAAATAGAGCTGCTGAAACAAACAGAGAGAAAACCAATGCTAAACATTTCTTTATCATAATTTACCCTTCCCTAAGTAAATAATTTTCTTTATTGGGGTACAATTATATACACTTTTTTTTTAAGGCGCAAGAGCATAGGTAAAATAATTAATGATGATTAATGATTAAGTAAGTGTAAATGCAATGGAAGGCCGCTGTGCGGCGTGAAAAACTGCTGCGAAGCAACAGTAGTGAATACCAGCCGCAGGCTGGTGTGAAAACTCGCTGGGCTCGCGTGAATACCTGACGTTAACGTCAGGTGTGAAAACCGCTTCGCGGTGATTTTAGGGCAGCAGAAACTTTTCAAATAGCAAGAAAGCTTCGATTGCAATAGGCTAATATCCAGGCGCTAAATGTGGCAAAAACTATCGAATAATAAAAAAGCTTCGATTGCAATTGGCTAAAATCTACGCGCCGAAAGGCGCATTTCACTTCTGGCACGAAGTGCCAGATTTTCACTCTTGCGAAGCAAGTTTTCACTCCAGCCGTAGGTTGGTTTTCACTACTGTCGCAAAGCGACAGTTTTTCACGCCGAAGGCTATTCTTGCGTTTCTATTAAATCTGGTGACTCGAACTTTTGCATTGAAATTAATTCTTTGTCGGCCAGGATTTCTGCTTTCAACGGGCAGTCATTGAGGAAGTCACAGCTTTTGCAGTATTTGTTCTTCTTAGGAGCAAATTCTGTTTCATGCAGCATTTCATAAGCTGTTTTATCAATAGCTTCAATTACTGATGGAATATCATCGTGATTTCTAGTTGTTTCTATTTTCTTATCATGATCTAGCATCAGCAAAGAAAGCTTACTTACCTTAAGGCCCAGTGTATTTTCGGCCGCCATGAAATAAATACTAAGCTGTTTATCGTGGTCTACTTCTTCCTGGGGGCGAAGTGTAGGTTCTGTTTTATAGTCCAGAATTTCGTAGGTTCCATCGGGCAATTTGTCTATTCTATCAATGAAGCCAGTCATTACAGCGTATTTCCCGCATGGAATTTCAAAGTATTCTTCAATAGCATGCGCTGGCTTGAATTCTTTATCCTTCATAAACTGATTGTAATAAAGGGTAAGCTGACGAATTCCGTCCTGATGATATTTTTCTTCTATTTCAGGAGTATGCATGCCTGAACGGTATTTTAGTCTTACTATTTCATATTCGTTGATTAAATCTTCGAGAGTTGGCTTTGAAGTCCAGACTCTTGCAGGAGAGAAAATGTGCTCAAAGGTTTCGTGAATAGCTGTTCCGAAATCAAAATATGGCTGTGGCTTAGATTTGACACCTTCCACATAAACCTTCTTGTATGAACGTGGGCAGTTCAAATAAAGGCTCATCTTTGAATAGCTCAGTCTAATGCGCTTTCTGAATTCTTCCTGTGTTTCACCTGCTGTTTCATGGGGTTTTATCTTCCACTCTGGGCAGGGACCATAATAGTCGCACCATGAGCATAGAGAACCTTTACAGCCTTCGAAAGCCTTTTCCCCAACAAAACTACGCAGGGATTCCTGTAGATGGTCAATAGTAACGGGGTCTGGCACGAATGTTACGGTTTCACCGGGTAAAAGGAAAACGTAAGCAATAGAATCAAGTTCGTCACCATAGAGTTCTTTGCCAATATACCAGTATAAAGCCGAAGTAGTGTCGTTCTTCAGTTCGTTTTCGGTAGATAAGGATTTTCCGGTTTTATATACAACAATCTGCTTCTTGCCATTTGCAAGTTTATCAATTCTGTGAGCCTGTACATTGAGAAGCATATTATCTTTGTTAGCACTAAGATTTGGTTTAAGTTCAAGCACATTGTTAAAACCGTCTTTTTCAATAATATTGTTTATATAGGAAAAAGCGGAGTGACACTTGTTCTGCAGTTCCGTGCGTTCCTCTTCGTTAAGTTCAGGATGTACAGCAAGGGCCTTCTGTGCATGTTCCATCAGCTTTTCTGTGGTATAGGTCTTTTGCTCTTTGTAGATGTTATATAGCATTGTTGTGATGTAATTGTAGAAAAGCAATGCCGGTTTGGTTTCTGTTTTGGGCTGAACCTTTTCCAGATATTTAAAAGAATACTTTTTGGGGCAATCTAAGTATAATCTTAGCTTAGCCATAGAAATGGAGGCTTTTTGCCCTTCTGGGCACTGGGTTCTATAGTCGCACCACATACAGGCGTTAGATGCATTTGGTTCAAATTCTTCTTTTGAGATTGCCTTATATGCTTCAAATAGCTTGGCTTTTGCGGCTTCTATCAGTTCTTCGTTGCGTTCTACGTAAAGAACTTTATTTTCTTTCAGATAGAGGTAGGTCAGTCTTTTTACCTGCATTGGCCATAGAAAATCGCAGGCTGCAAAAAGAAGCTGTATAGATAAAGTGTTAGCTAATTCTTCGGCACCGCCCTGAGGCATTTTGCCTGTCTTATAGTCGATGATTTCAAGAGTTCCATCAGGATTCTTGTCTATTCTGTCTATCTTGCCACTATAAATTATGTCGCCAAATTCAGCTTTGAAGAAATTATCCTGGTCAGCGTGGCAATCTTCGCCTCTGCAATAAGTTTCGTAATATGTTTTAAGGAAACTGGCGGCCGTTGCTTTCAGTTCTTCCGACTGTTCTTCTGATTCAAAGTCATTGCTATGCCAGTTGTAATTCAATGATTTTAAAAGCTTATTAAAATCAAACAGCTCCTGTTTGTTATGAAATTTGTAAAAGGAGCTCAAGGATTTATGCAGAGCCTGGTCAAAAGCTAGCAAAGGTGTTTTTTGACCAAAAGGCTTCTGCAGTTTACGCACGAAAGAATAATAATACTTCTTTGGGCATGAAACATAGGTTTCAAGCTTTGAACCTGAAATAGAGAACTTATCATTATTCTTAGTGGTTATCATATTTTATACTTGCTTGGTATCGACGTGTAGCACGATACCCCTCATCCGTCAGTGCTTCGCACTGCCACCTTCCCCCACATGGAGGAAGGCCTTGCCGGGGGCGGACCTGCATTCGCCTTCAGATTCGCAGAATCCACCTTACCCTATAGGAGGAAGGCCTTGCCGGGGGCGGACCTGCATTCGCCTTCAGATTCGCAGAATCCACCTTACCCTATAGGAGGAAGGCCTTGCCGGGGGCGAATCCCTTCAAGTTTTTCTCATCCGTCAGTGCTTCGCGTGGCGGACAGTTGTTACTATACCTGTTTGGTAAAGAAACCTCCCCAGCCCCTCCTTAAAAGGAGGGTTGAAGCAGGCCTCCCTCATCCGTCAGTGCTTCGCACTGCCACCTTCCCCCACATGGAGGAAGGCCTTGCCGGGGGCGGACCTGCATTCGCCTTCAGATTCGCAGAATCCACCTTACCCTATAGGAGGAAGGCCTTGCCGGGGCGGACTATACTTAATAGTGAGTATTGAGGTGCTTGAAGATGAAAGCGTATGTGAGGGCGATTTCCTTCAAGTATTCATAACGGCCTGAGGCACCCATATGGCCTGCGCTCATATTAGTCTTCAAGCACAGAAGATTATTGTCCGTCTTCATTGCTCTCAGCTTGGCAACATACTTAGCCGGTTCCCAATAGGAAACTCTTGGGTCATTCAAACCTGCTGTAACAAGCATATTTGGATAATCCTTAGCTTCAATGTTGTCATATGGTGAATAAGTATGCATATAGTCGAAATACTTCTTATCTTCTGGGCAGCCCCATTCTTCATATTCACCGATAGTTAACGGCAATGTTGGATCAAGCATAGTATTGAGCATATCAACAAATGGAACGTCAGCAATAACTACCTTGAAAAGGTCTGGTCTCATATTGGTTACTGCACCCATAAGAAGACCACCGGCACTACCACCTTCGATTGCAAGATATTCCGGCTTTGTGTAACCCTGTTCAATTAAATGTTCTGCACAGGCTATGAAGTCTGTAAAGCTATTTCTCTTATTGAGATACTTTCCGTCTTCATACCATTTGCGACCCATTTCCTGACCGCCTCTGATGTGAGCTATGGCATATACATAACCTCTGTCAAGAAGTGACAGGTAAACAGAAGAGAAGCATGGGTCTGTGGAGATGCCGTATGCTCCGTATGCAGTCAGGTAAAGGCTTGATGGGCCATAGCCCCACTGATCCTTCCTGTATACCAGAGATATCGGAATCTGGGTTCCGTCTTCAGCTGTAGCAAATATACGTTCAGAAACATAGTTGCTTGGCTTGAAATCGCCAATTACTTCTCTGCGCTTTTTACATTCAGAAAGACCTGTTTCAAAATCATAGTCGATAACAGATTCTGGAGTTGTCAGAGAATCATAAATATAGCGAAGCTTTGTGGTCTTATATTCGGGGTTGTTTCCGATATTTACGCTATATACAGCTTCAGGGAATGGTAATTCAATGTTTTTATTCTTGCGTATATCAATATATCTGATTTTCTGCAGACCGTTTACGCGTTCACAGATTACAAGATAGTTTTCGAAAGCTGATAAACCGTCAATGTAGACATCTTCATTGTGTGGAATGAATTCTTCCCAATCTGCCTTTTTCCAGTTCTTTTCTGTTGCTCTCATTACTTTAAAATTGAGGGCATTCTCATTTGTTGTTACATAAATATAAGGCTTCTGGAAGGTTAAATAATATTCAATATTCTTTGCTCTTGGGCAGAAGCATTTGAATTCTCCTGTCGGGTTATTTGATTCAAGAATATATTCTTCAGTGCTCTGTGTTGAACCAGTAGAGATTACAAGGAATCTGTTGTCACGGCTTTTACAGATACTTGCGCAGAATAACGGGTCTTTTTCTTCATACACAAGAACATCGTCCTTGGAATCAGTGCCAAGAGTGTGACGTTTTATCTGGTATGGTCTAGTTGTTTCATCCATGACTGCATAGAATAGAGTTCTGTTGTCTTCAGCCCATTCAATATTGGTAGGGATATCAAGTATGCAGTCCTTGAGAAGCTTTTTATTCTTCAAATCATAGAAGAAGCAGTCGTATTTTTCGTCACCATCAGTATCAACTGTGTAAGCAACGATATCATCATTTGGACTGATTTCCATAGAACCACATTCGAAGAATTCCTTGCCTTCAGCTAATACGTTTTCATCAAGTATTAATTCTTCTGGTTTGGATTCATCAGCTAAGCGGCGATAGTGGATAGGGTATTGCTTGCCCTTTGCCATTTTTGAATAATAAACATATTTGCCGTTTTTTACAGGAACGGATAGGTCGTCTTCTTTTATGCGGCCTTTCATTTCTTCATACAACTGTTCCTGAAGAAGCTCGGTATCCTTCATGGCATGTCTTGTATAGGCATTTTCAGCCTTAAGGTAGTTCATTACTTCCGGAGCTTTTACATCGTTCTGGTCACGCAACCATGCATAGTTATCTGTAAGCTTTATTCCATGCTTTTCAGTAACTACGGGAATCTTTTTTGCCATAGGTGGGGTTTGAAGCTTTCTTGGCTCAGCATGCAAAGCAACTGGCGCAGCAGCGACTAACAATAAGAATAATAAAGAGAGTTTCATAATTGCCTCACGAATTAAAATAATACTCTATACTAAAAAATAACTCTCAATAATGCAAGTATAAAGTATGTAACACTTATATCTTAATTCTTATGCCTTAATACTTATGATAAAAAATCGTCAAAAATGTCTGTGAAAATTGATTCACCATATTTTTTGTATAATGAGGCTGCTAATTTATAAGAATAATCATCGTCTCTTTCCGAAATCACTACTATATTCATAATTTGTTTATCTAAGACTAATGAATAAACTACTCTAAAGCCAATTCCTCTATATTTAATTTTAAAAAAGCCTGTCAGGTTGTTTCCACTCTTATTTCCAAGAGGTTTGCCGTAACTGTTGGGACTTGGTAATGGTGATTTCGATACTTTTAATATCCCGGCAAGAACTTGTTTCTTTAATGAATAATCAAGCTTTTTATAGTCTTTAACTGCTTTATCAGAAATTTTGATTTTCCATTGATTATTCAAAATCTACTGTCTCCGATAATTCTTCCAGTTCTTCTAACAAAAAGCCTTCTTTTTTTACTAGTTCATCAAAAGAAATGGTTTTATCATTTTTTCTTTTTTGGGCTAAGGATAACAGTTTAGCGTTTTCAACACGTTCAAGTAGTTGTTCTAATTTATGAACCATTTCCTGATTTTTTTTATATTCCTGAATAGAAATAACTACAGCAGTTGGTTGGTTATTTTTTAATATAATATATTCGTTATTATTTTTGGCAACATCTGCAAAAATTTTGCTTGCTTTCCCCTGGCTGAATTCAGAAATTGGTATTAGTCTATCAGTGAACTCTGCTAATGATAAATTCATAAATGTCTCCTTTATTATAATTATAATTAAATTAAAATATTAATCAATATATTGGTTAATATTTTAATTTAATTATTCTGCTGGTAATATTGTTAAATAAAAATATAAGTTATGGAAGTATAATCTGTAGATTTACGTTTTCTTTCTTAATTAATTCGCTTAGTGCTGCATTGAAGAAATCTTCTACTGCTTTTTGTGCTTCAGCCTGGGCTTTATCCCTGATAAACTGATGGTATCCCTCTCTTATTACCACTTCTTTAACTTCTGCCATAATTTCATTTGAAATATCTTTTAAGCTGGGACCAAACGGACTCCATGAACCATTTTCCTCTTTTATGACCTTTGCCGGGTCTGATTGAACAGATACCATATCTTTATCAATCCGAACCTTTGGTGAGATGATTTTTACCGTTCTGGTCTGCGGGTCATAAAATACGCTGTCATCTTTGATTTCACTTAATGGAACATAGTATTGAACTTTATTGTCTATGAATTTGAACTTTGAGTTTGCTGAACCGACAGAAACCCAGTCCCATAGTATGCGGTTGTCTATTTCCTTGGAAATTTCAACAGTCACATCCTGAGTTAAAACTACTAATTTTTTGTCTAAGTGGGTTTTGCCAAATTCTGAAATATAGTTTGTTATTGATTTTCTTACTTCGCCAGTTAAACTATTGTAGGCTACCATGGCTGTATGGATTGCAAACTGCCAGCAAATAATAAATGCTATTATTAAACTTATCAGTTTAACAAAGAATCTTCCTAATCCGTCTTTTTGGATACCTGGTGTATTTTCTGACATATATTTGCTCCTGACTTAAGTTTTGATAGGTTTTATAAAGATAAGAATCGGCTTATTATTCCTTTAATAAACAAGAAGAAAATTCAATCTTTTATAATAAGTATTTAATCAGGATTTTGTTTAAAAAAATTATAAAAAATTGAAAATTTATAAAAGTATAGTCGGTTATAAATATAGCCCCTAAATCTTACTTTCAAGATTAGAACTAAGATCCAGGGGCTATAAAAACAATCGGCTAACTATTAATCCAAGGCGACTCTTAGTGCAAAGTCTTTCATTGAATAGATTATGCGACCATCGACCTTGAGGAAGCCGTCTGCTACTATTGTGTGAGTTGCGTCATCAATCTTTGTGATGCAAGCATCAACGGTGACAAGCTTATCTTTTGGAATTACCTGACCGCGGTAAGACCAGGTATGCTTCTGCCCGACAGCCATCGGTTGATAGTGACAGGCTTTGCCGGCCAATTCCTTACCCCATCTGTGAATTGCTACGCACTTGAGGAGCTGCATATAGGATTCGAGACCTAGAGAACCTGGAATTACAGGGTCCTGATAGAAATGAGCCTTGAAGAACCAGCGGGTTGAATCAACCTGATTAATGCCACGTATGAAGCCAAGGCCATTTGGACCACCATCAGGAATAAAGGCAGTAATCTTATCAATCATAAGGAAGCATTTACCTGGCAGATTCAATCCATTCATCTGTATATCGTGATTCAAGTCTGTCGGGTCTACTGGAGCAGTTGTTTCCAATGGGAAGTCAATGCTTCTAGCCATTTCTTCAGCAGTAGGTTCATAGGTCTTAGCGCCTACGAGACCAACCTGGTTTGCAAGTGCTGCTTCAGAGAAGAAACCAAATGTGGTGCTGCCTTCGTAAATCTTCCTGTCACCCTTGGTTACGAGGAGGTCAAATGATTGAATCAGCATACCACCGGCATTGGCAGCTTTTGTAGATTTAACTGTAGCTGTAAGAGTGCCATAATTCTGGTTTACATCTTCATAAAGTGTAGCAGAACCATCAAGATTACGGTAATGCAGAGCTTCCTTGCTTGCATTGGCAGAGCCCATAAAACAAGAATACCAGCCGCATACCTGAAGCGGGAATTCCAGCATTACTGCAAATGGAATTGTTGTAGTTTTATTACACTTAAAGAACCAGTGATCCGGTTTTATATCGAACTGACCTTGAACAGTGCCACCAGTCTTGATTTTCAAAAATTCTGCATCGACTTTTGTAATACGGTCGACAAACAGGAACGGTGGATTTGGAAGTCTTGCAAGGAACTTACCATTGTCATATTCCTTGAAAGCGTCACCGAAGCAGATAGAAGGTTTACCGATAGCATATTCATAAATCTGCTGGGCAGTGTAGATTGCTGGTAAAATTTCTGGATCCGCTGCAGTCTGTGTTGTTGAAGGTAAACTAGCAGCCTGGCGGCCATTGAGTCTATTAGCCCAGAAGGCTTCAAGCTGCTGGCGGTTAGTGCCGGTAAGGCGTATGCTCATGTTAGTTACCTGAACAATACGTCTGCCGTCTGCAAACATAAGAGCGTCAGCTATTGCATAAGGTTCTGGATTATAGCCAAGTTCTTTAATCTGAATATCATAAAGAGCCTGTTTTACGCCCTTTATAACCTGACCGCGGCAACGCAGCTGGCTCTTAACGCCAAGAACCGGTTCAAAAGCACTGGTCTGAGCAGGAGCTATCCAACCCATTCTGAGAAGGAATACTCTGAGAGACTGCATGCATGATTCATACATCAAGGTGCCGGGCATAACCTGGTCGTCACAGAAATGCTGAGTCAGGAACCATGGGTCCTTAGGAATGTCTATTTCAGCTTTTATGCGGCCTAAACCGAAGCGTCCACCGTGTGGGTCGATTTCCGTGATACGGTCTATCATCTTCATCTGACCGTCTGGAATAGTATGAGGATAAATATCTATATTTGCAAACTGAGGACCAAATGCTGCTTCCAAATCGCCCTTGCGGAGAAGTGCAAGGCGGTTGTCATCGAATGATTCCTTAACCATCTGTGGAAGGTTTTCTCTGCCTGGAAGGTCTGGTTTTAATTCTTGTCTTGTGTCGTCATCAGTTAAAACAATACCTTTGCCATCAGCAAGCTGTTTGTCTGTGAAGAAGCCTGCACAGCCGTTTCTCATGGTTATTAGATGGCGGCCGTTGATGCTTCCGTCATATTCGAAGAAGAATAAATATGTATCAGCCTGTCTGATAAAGTGGTCTACGCGGATGTCGTAATGAAGTGTGTCACCTGGTCTTGGTAATGGACCATGATAAGAGATTGTTGCATCTAATAATCTGTATTTTGCAATACCCTTTGTCTTAAAGTCAATTCCAAGCCAGCCTGACAGGAAAAGGTCTGCTTGACCTGCTTCTACTGCAAGACCTGTAGGCATACAGTCGTTATCAAGATACCAGGCCTGCGGATAAACGTCATGTTCTGTTACAACGCGCCCACTGCCCAAAGACCCTTTTTCGCCTTCAACAGTAATAATTCTGTCTACGAAGTTCAAAGGAATATCTGGAAGTCTTACACGTGTTGGGTGGTTATCGATAGGAGCGAAGAATTCGCCTAATGCTTTACCGATTTTACCGACTGCAAATTCCATTGAACCCTTCCAATCAAGGAATACAGGGCCATTATATGGCTGTGGCATTTTCTGAGATGGAACAGGTTTATTTGCAAGATTATGCTGAACAGGTGATGGAGCTTGATAGCTTACTGTAACAGTCTTATTCTGCTGTAGCTGCTGAAGCTGTTCAGGAGTTAATCCCTGAGCAAGCGACAACTGTTGTGTAAGAAGAGCTGCCTGAGCCTGAGCAAAGGCATTGTTAAGCTTCAGGAATTCTTCATGAGCCTGAGCTGTTGCGTTCTGTGCGTTTAGCCATTCTGATATTAGTTTGTTGTCCATTTTTTCACTCTTCTTTTTAAATATTGTCTGTAAGCTTCTGCTATCTGTAGCTTTCTTACGTTTATCATAAAACTCCTGTTTCAGCTGTGCAATAGTCTTGGTCGAACCTTGTGAAACTGGCGGCTTACTGGCTGTTGCTGTAACTATTGGCTTTGGAGCAATAGTATGAATACTAGTAGTATTAACCGATTTGGCAACTTCCAGACTTGGTTGGGGCTGTTTTGCTACTGCAGATATAATCTGTCGTCTGATGGCAGGTAATTTAACCTGATGACCAGTCTTAACACTGACTGGCTTCATCTTTGATTTGCTTGCTGCAGTAACTGCTATAGTTTCAGGTCCATAGATGTTGTCAAGGTTTACCTTAATGCCTTCAGCAGCACAGTTAGCAATGAATTTAAGCATTGAAGTGCTCTGAGACTGGCCAGACATCATTGCAGTGCGAGCAAAGTGAGGTCTGTCGCTAAGAATAGCATTAATCATTCTTGTCATTGAACCCTTAGGTCCAAGTTCAAGAAATACTCTTGCGCCTTCTTTGTATGCTAATTCAACATCCTTCGGAAAATCAATCTTGTCAATGCAATGCTGACGGATAGAATCTGCTGCATCATGTGGAGTCGGTTTAAATACAATACTCTTTGCGCTGCTAATGAAAGTTAATCCTTCTGGAGGATTAGTGTTGTCATAATAGTGCAAATCGTAATACTGCTTTTCAACAGGAATTGCAGCCGGGCAGTGAACTGATGAAACACCGCTTAAAGAGAAGAATGGCTTGTTGAGCTTCTTAACCAGGTCTTCTACCTGTGGGCGGTTACCACCTATAACACATTCATCCGATGTATTGATGATTAATACATAAACCTGAGTGTAATCCTCAAGGTATTTTTCAACTTCAGCTGCTGAGCAGGTTACCATTCCAAGCAACCAGTCTATATCGGCTTTTTCATCAAGACCCCAATATTTTCTTGCAGAATTATAGCGACCAATCAATTCTGTTGTGAAAAGATTTGAGCATCTCATTCTGCGAATCATTTCATCACGGCTAGTCCATGTTCTGGTTGCGTAGTTACCGGCAGTTTCACCAAGACTATAGCCCATTATTATCTGAGGCTCAATACCGAAGCTTCTTACAACGTCGCTAACTAACGAGCAGCAGGATACGTGACTGAAAACAAGTGAATTATGATCATCAATCAAATCCAGCATAGCCTTGTCTTCCCAGCCTTTTTCATAGGCAAGGCGCCAAGGTGCTATTCTTCTAGCGCCAAATTGAGCTGCCAATAATTCATATTGCTCATCAAGCTTTCTTTGGAATTCAGGCCATGTAGCACCAAGTTCCAGACCCATACCTAAGAAGTGGTTACCAGAGCCTGGGAAAGCGAAACAAACCTTGCCTTCAGCAGCTTTTGGTTTCGGGTCGAAGAAAATGCGGTCATTTACTTCAGGACCTTGGACTATTGGCTGATTTTCTTTTGTATAAAGGTGTCTTACTGCAAATTCGGCTCTTTTATGCAATTCAGGAATAGAGCTTGCTACTATAGAACAGAAAATTCTGCTTTCTGGTCTTGGCGGACACTGCTGCCAATATTCGCGGGCAAGCATCTGAATATTATCTGACTCAAGGTTGCAAAGGGCAGAAACTCTTTCACGCAAATCACATGGGCTTTTTCCACCAACTATGAAAATAGCGTCTTCAGGTTCTCCAATTGGGAATTGGCGAGAAAGCTTTGTAGCCTTCTGAGCATCTTCTGAAAGCTTTGTATCTTCTTCAAAGCCTTCAAGAACTGTGTGATATACAGAACCATCAATGCCTATACTGCTTACACCTGCAGTTCTAGGACCGCTGATTTTATTGCGAAGCCAGAATTGCGGCTGATTAGGTGTGAAGAATGCATCCTTACGTCCACTAATGCTTTCAATAGGATTCAGTAAGGTTTTAAAGGCTGGTAGAATCTGCTGATGCAAGCAGATTGCTGCTTTTACTAATGAAATCAGCCCAGAGGCTGCTCCAGTGTGACCGGTAACCATTTTGGTGCTTGATAAGGCACACAACTGGTCGTTATTTTTGAAGGTATCTTCTTTATTATCTGCTCTAACAGGCATGAAGTCGGCAATAGCTTCTGCTTCAAGTTTATCTTCTTCTGGAAAGCCACTACCATTGGTTTCTAGTAAACCGGCATTCTGAGGATTAAATCCAGATTCCTTCCAAGCCTGATTGATAGCTTTTGAATAAGCTTTTTTGATAGAAGCCGAATCGTTGAAATGTGAAGAACTTCCTTTACCAAAGCCTTTAACAATGGCAAATATCCTGTCTCCGTCTTTTAAGGCATCTTCTTTGCGCTTAAGTATTACTGCTGCAGCACCTTCACCTGGAAATGCGCCATCAGATGATTTATCAAATGGAGTTGAAGAATTGCTTCTAGAATATGGTCTCAGCTTATCGGCTGCAAGCATATTGCGCAAATCACCGGCAAAATCAACAGCACCAACTACAGCTGTGTCTATTTCACCACGCTGTAAAGCTCTTGTAGCTGCTTCTAATGCAGAGAGACCAGAGTTTTCAGCACTTGAGAATGTATGAGAAGGACCACCTATGCTGTATTCTCTAGCAATACGGCTTGCTACTATTCCGCCTAATGCACCTACAGTTCTTGCATTGTCAAGGGGTGGGGTGATTCCATCGCAAAGCTCTTTTTCGTCTCTATTATCAAGACCAAATGCTTTGGAATCTTTTTTTATAGCCCAGCGTGAAGCGAAATTTGAAGCATCGAAATCCTGACTGATTCCCATGTATGTGCCCCATTTAAGGCGGTCAGCCTGTTTACCTGTTAATGCTTTTATTGCATTAGAAACTGTTTTTAGCATTAAAAGCTGCTGAGGCAGGATTTCAGGTATTTCTAATGGAGAGATCTTGAATTCGCCTGGAGTGATGTTTACTTCATCAATAAACGCGCCTTCCTTCAACCAGGGAATATCTTGATTTGTCAGACGACGTTTTTCTGATACAGGCTTCTTAGCAGATTCACAATTTAAAACTGCATGCTGAAATTCCTTAAGTCCATTAAGAGAACCTACTGTTGCATCCATGGCAACAATGGCAATTTCTGAGGGCTTGCTATTGAAATAATTACCTTCTGTTGAAGTCTTATCTTTTAAATATTCTTCAATTAAAACGTGACCGTTTATACCACCAAAGCCAAAAGCACTCAATGCACAACGGCGTGGTTCTCCTTCTGAAGCCGGATTCCAGTCTATAGGCTTCTGAAGAATCTTTATTGGGGTTCCTTCAAGGCCAAGTCTTTCGTCAGGTATTTCATAGCCGGCTGTTGGTGGCAGTTGTTTATTCTTTAGAGAAAGAACAAGCTTCATCAAACCCGCTGCACCTGCCGCTGTTAGTAAATGGCCGACATTAGATTTTACAGAACCAATTACACAACCTTTGGAATTAGTTCCCGCAAGAATTTCTTTTATACTGCTGGTTTCTACAGCATCACCTTTCGGGGTCCCAGTGCCGTGACATTCAATGAGTTGAATGTCTGAAGGTGACCAGTTTGCCTGAGCATAAGCAGCTCTCATGGCTCTTACCTGGCCTTCCTTGTCCGGCGCTAAAAGACTTCCGCCAACATCATTGGAAAGACCAATACCACGGATTACACCGTATATTTTATCGCCGGCTTTTATAGCATCATCAAGGCGTTTAAGCATGAACATGCCCGCGCCTTCTCCGACTAGCAAACCATCTGCGCGCTTATCGAACGGACGGCAGATTCCGCTCTTTGATAATGCTCTTAATTGTGAAAAGCCCATCTGGGTAAACTGTGATGAAGGTCTTGACGCACCACCAGTTAAAACAGCATCAGCACGACCACTGATTAATTCTTCACATGCAAGCTTTATAGCATAGAGAGAAGAAGCGCATGCAGCATCAAGGGTGTAACACCCACCGCCAAGACCTAAGCCAGCTGCTAACAGACCTGCTGGTAATTCTGCAGAATAGCGGTTATACGGGTTATCCTTGAATAGCTCAGAAATAGGTGCTGTAGTATTTTCGGCTTCAGCTTTCAGAAGCTGCATATGAAGGTTTCTGGTTATATTTGAGGTTGAATCTGTTGGCAATACAATGTTTGCCATAATTACAGGAACCTTTGATAAATCCAGACCTTCTGTTACAGAATCCTTGAAAGCGTCTCTACCGGCCTGCAATGCAATCTGATAGAGCGGATCGAGAGTTTTGATGAAATCAAGACTTAAATTAATTCCATCATAATTCTGTGGAATATGCTTTATTGAACAGTTATTAGGCGACAGAACCTTATCTGGAGCACCGACCTTTGTATCATGATAGCTTGTTGCTGGTTCCGGCCAACGGCCATCAGGAACAACCTCGGCGGCTGTTCTTGCTTCTGCTATCATTTTCCAGAAGCCGTCAAGACTGTCTGCTCCCGGAAAAATACCGCCGATACCAGTAATTGCTATGGCTAATGGTGTGGTTTTACTGTCGCGACTCATTTCATTCAGGCTCCGATAGTTCTATTTTTAAAGGCTTCCTTTAGATTAGCGCTAACAGCACATTCGTAGCCCTTTATTTCTGCTAATACATTACCGTCCACATTTCTGAACTGAATATCAGCTGTTGCAGCAGAGGATCCTTTCTTGGAAGCCTTTGCAGATATGATTACAGGCTGTCCGTTAAAGCTCTTGATATACTGTCTGTAGCTGCTTGCATAGTTCGGAAGTGAGGGCGCACCAAAGACTTCTGTTGTCCAAAGAATCATCAACTGATAAGCAGCATCAACCATCAATGGATCTGATTGCCAGCTAGTGAATCTTGAATTGGCAAACCATTCTTCAACCGGCTTTGAAGTGTCACTAATTGCGACCATACCTTCTTCAGACCAGCCGTTTACTTCAGTTATAGCCTGAAGAAATTCGCCATGGAACAGACATTCTTTGTAGGCATCTTCAATTGAACGACTGTAAGTATGATTATATTTAATCATTACAGCTTCTGGTGACTTTTTAGAAAAGCTTTTGGGAGTAAGAACGATGTCTGCTTTTGCATTGGTATGTTCCCACTTTGCACCGTCAGTTCTTATTTCTGCATGAGAAATGTATGTTCCGTCAGTCTGTGGTTCTGCTTTGCTAGCAAATACCTTTAACAATTCTGATTCTTTTTCCAGAACTACGCCCTTTAGAAGCTTCATATCACTATAGCCAAAGAATTCCAATTCAGGATTATTGGCAATAGCAGCCTGACACATTAATTCTGAAGCCACAGCCATTGGAAGAACAGCCTTGCCGTTCATGACATGTGACTTTATCCAGGCATTCTCCTTGATGTTTAAATCGAAGTCGAATGCCTTTAGGCTTTTTTTGATGAAGACAGAGCCTCTTTTCCATCAATAAGTCCGATGATGCCTATTTCAACAGCACCTTCGTTATCGTTAGTTAATTCAACGATTGGGCATCTGGCACCCTTCTTGAGAGGAATAAGTCCAATTCCTTCATTGATGAATACTTTGCGGAGAGAAGCATCAACCATACCGCCATCCCATGGACCCCAGTTAAAGGCCATTACATGACAATCATTTCTCAATACTTTGAGCTTCTGAGCTGCTTTATTGAGAACTTCATTTGCCATGGCATAATCAACCTGACCTGTTCTGCCCTGTCTGCCAGAGAAGGAAGAGAAGAGGACAATTGCTTTGAGGTTATCCTGGTTGGTTGCCTTAAGAACATTTCTAAGACCCTTAACCTTTGTGTTGATTACGTCATCAAGCTGGTCACGTGTTTTGTCTTCAATGTTTTTATCGCGCTTTACGCCTGCACCATGAATGATACCGGCTATATTGCCAAATTCATTACGAACTTCAGTAATTACATTGGCAACCTGTTCTTCATCAAGAACGCTGGCTGAATAGTATTTAACCTTAATTCCAATCTTATTTAGTTTAGCTATATTGGTTAATACTTCGCGGTTTGCCATAGCGGTTTTGTAGGCTGCTCCAAGTTCTTTCGGAGAAATCTTCTTGCCGCTGTTTTCCATGATTGCGCGCTTAATGGCAGCTTCGTCTTTAAGGGATGCTAACCAGGCTGGTTCTGCTTCTGGAAGTGGAGAACGGCCAATCAAAACCATATTTGTTTTGTATTTTTCAGCAAAAGCAATAGCTGTCTGGGCTGTAACACCTCTTGCACCACCTGTTACGATTACGGTATCACCTTCCTGGAAGGTCTTTGGAGCACTTGTTTTTTCTGCTCTTGGTTCTTCGATTTCTTCAATCATTATTCTTGAAGATTTGCTTAAACCAACTTCCATTGGGGCTGAAACTGTAATTTCATCAGCTAGAAGCTTTGCAGCCGAATCTATTTCCTTCATGCGGTAGTCAAGGTCTATAGCCTTTGAAGTAACTTCCGGCCATTCATATCTTGTAGTTTTGCTTATACCTGCAAGACCGCCCTGAACCGGGTCAGCATTCTTAGTCATTGAAGCTAGACCGAAGTGACCGTCCATTCTTGAAACGGTTGCTATAACGCCTTTGTTAGCCTTTAAAGTAGCACCGGCTTCCTTAACTGCCATGAATGCGTCTTTCAACCATTCAATTGATGCGTCTTCCCAAAGATTGAGGGCTGCTTTTTCTGGCTTAGCTGCCAGCATTACAAGTCCTTTTGAGTCTTTAGGGAATTTGCCAGCAGTTATATCTGCCAGACTCATAATTTCTGAGCTGATTTTGTTTTCAGCTAGTTTGTTGGCCAATGCCATAGAAAGTTCCATGTCGTCATTGCTGATAACAACCTTATCGCCGCTGTTCAAAAGCTTCAGACCTTCAGCTTTGCCGATTTCTACAGCCTTTATGATTGTTCTTTTTAATTCAAAATCTTCGGCTGGTTTATCGTCTAATGTTACTTCAGTAACATTTGAAGTTGCTGCTACAGTTGTTGGTGCAGTTGCAACGTTTACACCTGCAGGAGCAAGAACTTCCATTATCTGTGCAAGTGTTCTGAGGTTGCTGAGCTGGTCTGGTTGAACAACAGGAGCTTCCGGGCATCTTTCCTGCATAGCAGACATGATTTCAACTCTCTTGATAGAGTCGATACCGAGGTCGGCTTCCATGTCCATATCCATATTCAGCATTTCTGCTGGATAACCGGTTTTTTCTGATACTACAGCAATGAGTGTATCTTTTATTTTTGAAGCATTGCTGTTATTGCTGGCAACTGCTACTGGAGCTGAAACTGGAGTTTCTGCAACGCTTGCGCCTGCAGGAATCAGAACTTCCATAATCTGGGCAAGAGTTCTGAGATTACCGAGCTGGTCAGGCTGAACAACAGGAGCTTCCGGGCATCTTTCCTGCATAGCTGACATGATTTCAACTCTCTTGATAGAGTCGATGCCAAGGTCAGCTTCCATGTCCATATCCATATTCAGCATTTCTGCTGGATAACCGGTTTTTTCAGATACTACAGCAATAAGTGATTCTTTAATCTTTGAAGCATTACCAGTATTGCTGGCAAGTGCTACTGGAGCTGAAACTGGAGCTTCTGCAACACTTGCGCCTGCTGGTGCGAGAACTTCCATAATCTGGGCAAGAGTTCTGAGATTGCCGAGCTGGTCAGGCTGAACAACAGGAGCTTCCGGGCATCTTTCCTGCATAGCAGACATGATTTCAACTCTCTTGATAGAGTCGATTCCGAGGTCGGCTTCCATGTCCATATCCATATTCAGCATTTCAGCCGGATAACCAGTCTTTTCAGATACTACAGCAATGAGAGCATCTTTAATTTTTGAAGCATTGCCATTATTGCTTGCTACTGCTACAGGTGCAGTTGCTGAAGCTTCTACAACACTTGAGCCAGCTGGTGTAAGAACATCCATAATCTGTGCAAGTGTTCTGAGATTACCGAGCTGATCTGGTTGAACAACAGGAGCTTCTGGGCATCTTTCCTGCATAGCAGACATGATTTCAACTCTCTTGATAGAGTCGATTCCGAGGTCGGCTTCCATGTCCATATCCATATTCAGCATTTCAGCTGGATAACCAGTCTTTTCTGATACTACAGCTATAAGGGCTTCCTTAATCTTGTTCGTGTTAGCAGCTGGAGCCTGAACTGCTGGTTTTGCTGCTACTGGTGCTGTCTTAACAACTGGCTGGGTTGGTGCTGCTACTGGAGCAGGTGCTACAGGCTGAGCCACGCTTACCGGTGCAGTAGTAACAACAGGCGCTGCAACTGGCATTACTGGCGCAGTTGGCATTGGAGTTGCTACGACTGGCATAGCTGGAGCCATAGCTACGTTTCCGCCAAGAGCGGCCATTAAAGCTCTCTGAGCCATTTCCTGACCTTCGAGGAAGCGTTTGTGCAATTCTGCTGTTTCCTGTTGCATAATCTGCAAAGCTGCCAATGCTTCAATTGTATTCTGATTCATTGACATTGGTTGAGCTTGAACAGGTGACTGTACTACTGGAGCTGCTACTGGGGCTGGTTGAGCAACAGGTGCTGCAACTACCTTAGAAATATCGCCAACCTTTCTTGTTGCTGGCTTTTCTATTTCTGCTCTGTGTTCTAAGAGGGCTTTTGGTCTGTAGTTTGCACCGCAGAGCTTGATTGCCATTGTTGGCTTGGTGTTCAATGGATTGTTGGCAAGCCATTCTGCACCATTCTGCCACTTTTCGATATCAAGCTTATAGCCATAGGCAGAGAGCTGTGCAAGAACCTTACCGAAGTCAAATACTGATGAATTCTTTCCCTTAGAAGAGTCAAAGGTTACAATTCTGTAGTCACTGGCATCAAGAATATTCTTGATTAAACCTGTAAGGACTGCGCCTGGACCAACTTCAACAAAGGTTCTGATGCCGTCAGCATACATTTTCTTGATTATTTCTACAAAACGAACCTGGTTTGCAAGCTGATTCCCAAGAAGCTTACGGGCTTCTTCAACCTTAGAAGGGTAAACGTCTGCGGTAGTATTAGCATAAACAGGGTAGCTGAGCTTATCGAATTCAAAACCTTTAAGGAAATCATAGAATGGTGCTGCAGCATCAGCAACGAATTTACTATGGAAAGCGGCTGCTACATTCAAAACAGTTGCTCTGATCTTTTTGGCTTTGAATGCTTTTTGAGCACGTTCTATTTCACTGGTCTGACCAGAAAGAACAACCTGCTTGTTGGAATTGTGGTTTGCTACAACAAGATCAAGCTTTTCTTCTGCAACAACAGCATTTACATCATCAAGACCACCGAGAACAGCAATCATTCCACCGCGGTCACCATTGCCCTGGGCCATTAACTGACCACGTTTGCGGGAAATAAGTGCAAGTGCCTTACTGTCAAAGAGACCAGCAGCGCAAAGGCTTACCAGTTCACCATATGAATGCCCTGCAAAGCCTGACGGTTTGATTCCGAAATCCTTGAGTGTATTATACATACCCAAAGAAATAGCACCAAGAGAAGGCTGGGCTATGTCAGTTGCCTTAAGATTACCATCATTCAGGGCATCCTTTGCTTCATCATAGTTTGGTCTTGGATAAATGAAGTCTACAAGATGGTTTCCTGCTTCATCAAGCTTACCAATCTGCTTGTCTGCTTCTGCCAGAGTATTGAATGCTGCTGGGGAAGCGCACATCAAGCCAAGTGCCATTCCAGGATACTGTGAACCCTGACCTGGGAATACAATACCAATTTTACCAGCTTCTGCTAATGTGCTGAAGCATGCGCCGTTTGGAAGTGTGAAATCCTTTTCTTCACAGCTATCGAGCTTACTGCTGATGTCTGTAACGATTTTCCCGATTTCTGTGTTTGCATCAATTACAAAACCGAGGCGGGCTTTGTCAGCAGAATTGAAAGCTTTTCTGCTTTCTGCAGCAAAACGTCTGATTTCCTTAGCTGACTTCAAGCCTTCGAGCTTTGTCTTGATATCTGAAGCATTAGAACCGGAAATAGTGATAAGTTCAACATTTCTTTCCCAGTCGTATTCCGCTTTTTCAGATTTGTATTCAGACAGAACTACGTGGAAGTTGCTTCCACCAAAGCCCATTGAGCTTAATGCGGCATGACGGGTCTTGCCTTCATCTGTAATCCATGGTCTTGGCTGATTTGGCAGATAGAATGGAATATCATCACCGGCTAATGAAGCTGCTGGCTGAGAAATCTTGATTGTTGGTGGAATAACCTTGTTATAAAGAGCCATAGCTGCTTTGATGATGTTAGCAGAACCAGCAGCGGCCTTTGTATGACCAATCTGTGATTTTACTGAACCAAGAGCACACCATGGTCTATTGGTGCTTGATACACCATAAACTTCCTTAAGTGCGTCTACTTCAACCTTGTCGCCTGCACCGGTACCTGTGCCGTGAGCTTCAATCATGCTTACATCGTGAGGATCAATACCAGACTGTTCGTAAGCGCGTTTTAAAGCCTTTACCTGGCCTGGAACGCTTGGAGCATAAAGAGCTTTGCCCTTACCGTCGCTTGAAGTTCCTATTGCATTGATACAAGCATAAATTCTGTCGCCATCGCGTTCTGCATCAGAAAGTCTCTTTAATACGACCATACCGATGCCTTCACCAAGAATAGTGCCATCGTTATCAGCACTAAATGGTCTTGCATGACCAGTCTTAGAAAGGGCAGGGGTCTTGCAGAAGCACATGAACATGAAAATGTCGTTGAATGTATCAACACCACCGGTAATTGCCATATCAGCCTTACCAGTCCAAAGTTCCATGGCAGCCATGTTCAAAGCGCCGAGAGAACTACCGCAGGCAGCGTCAACAACACAGTTGGTGCCACCGAGATTCAGACGGTTAGCAACACGACCTGCTGCACAGTTCCCCAAAAGGCCTGGGAATGAGTTTTCCTGCCAGCCTACATAGCATTTGCCAATGCTATCCATTACTTCATTGGTGATGTTTTCATCAATACCTGCATGAAGCATGGCCTTGCGCCAGAAAGGATGACCAAGACGGGCTCCTAACGGAATAACTAGTTCAAGACAGCCCGTAAGGCCCAAAATTACGCTGGTATTCTCTCTATCAAAATCTTTGTTAGCATAACCGGCATCAGCAAGCGCACCTTTTGCTACTAACAGGCTAAGCAATTGGGAAGTATCGATAGAATCTAAATCTGATGGGGCTATTCCCCATTCTGCAGGGTTAAAATCAACAGGGTCTAAGAAACCACCATTAGTAGTATATACGTGATCTGGACATTTCTTGTCTTCGTTGTAATAATCTTCTTTTTTCCAGTGACTTTCTGGAACTTCCTTTATGCAGTCTACCTTTTCCTTTATATTTGCCCAATAATCCTGCAAAGACTGGGCCTTTGGAAATAGGCAGCTCATGCCTACTATTGCTAGTGGTTCAAATGTTTGTGTGCGCTTCATGTTGAATATCCTGTTTATAGAATGTGTAACCAATTACATAACAAATAGGAGAGAAAATAGCTCTAATCGGCCTCTGCGGCAAATTAGGCTTCTAATCTCTCGAACAGCTATGAGTTAGATTTTTATTTGAGGGAAATACTAACACGTTGCCTTAATTTTTTGAAGTTTTTTCTTTTTACATTAAATTTTGGGTCTAATTTCTTATTTGTAATAGTGTTGAAAAACAAAATCTTTACTACTAATCAAGCTTATTATAAAATGTAATAAATGTTTTGGGAGGATTTGATATGGAACAATTTATACCTGTAATTATTTTTGTAGGCTTTATTGCCATTATCATTGGTTTTAGTGTTTGGGAAAGTAAAAAGAACAAAGAAAGACAGGAAACCATAAAGCGATATGCAGAAATGAATGGACTTGCATATAAGCAGGAAGTTACCGGCTTCCCAGTAGAATATGATTTCAAGATAAATGCAACAGGGCACGCTAAGTTATTTGAAGCTCTATTGCTCGGGGAAAGAAACGGTATCTCTTTTTGCACCTTTGATTTTGCATATACAACTGGCAGTGGTAAAAACTCTACAAGACATATACATACTGTTTGCCTATTATCTTCTAACGGTAAAGAATTCCCGGACTTTTTTGCCAGAGAAGAAAATAAGTTCTTTGATACCCTTGGAAAGCTTTTCGGTGGACAGGATATAAACTTTAAAGAAGACAAAACTTTTTCAGATAAGTTTGTTCTGCAGGGAACTAACGAAGGCCTGGTTAGAAGATTCTTTGATAGCAGAGTCAGAAATGCCTTTGTTAAAAATCATCAGAAGCTTTATGTCTACGAAGCTCATGGTGATACCTTTGCTGTTCAGGCGACTGGCTTCATGAAGCCTGAAGAAAGAGTAAGATTCCTTGCCAACAGCATGAGAATCTACAACGAAATCCTCCCCCGCGATAACGGCAACGACCTCTTCTAAAAAACCAAAAGCATAAAGCCACCCAAAAGCTTTATGCTTTTTTTTACTCCGAGTATAAAACTAATTCTCCATTCTCCATTCTCCATTCTCCATTTTCCATTCTCCATTCTCAATTCTCAATTCAGGCATTGCCACTAACCTAGTCCAAGCAGCAAAAAATCCAATCAAAACCAAAAAATTATGCATTATGAATTATGAATTATGCATTATGCATTATGCATTATGAATTATGAATTATGAATTATGCATTATGCATTATGAATTATGAATTATGCATTATGAATTATGAATTATGAATTATGAATTATGAATTTAACGGGTCACAGGCATCCTTCCAGCTTTTGGCCTTCTTCTGCGGCTGCTGACCATAAGACTGCCCATATCCTTGGCCATACTGCTGACCATATGATTGCTGACCATATCCCTGCCCATACTGCTGCTGATCATATTGCTGACCATAAACATTATTTTGCGGTTCCTGTTCAAGTGGCGGCATTTCAGGTAAGAAATTAGCTGTCCTATTATAAGGAGCTAACCCCTGCATTATGTGATAACCATGTTCTAGCATTTTTAAACGGTCACCAATTGTTTTATAGCCTTTGCAGTAAACTAATAAACAGTCATTAGTGCCTTCATAGTAGCAACCACCAACGTGGTGTGAAACAAAGGCATTCCTGGCTCTTTGGGTAAACAACTGCCTAACATCTGCTTCATTGCCTTGTAATAGGAATTTACTGGAGAAATTTTTGTCGTTTGAGAAGTCGATATCCTGATTGCCCATGGCAACACCAATACCATCAAATAAATTCTCTTCTCTGGCATAGAAATAACCTAAATTTGCATAAGGTTTATATAGTTCTGTTAACGTGTAATAATGATAACTACGACGTGTACCCTTGTTGGTATGAACAATTTCGACATAGTAATAGTCAGCAGAACGGAATTCCATTTCGCCCATCATGCCCTGCATCATAGCGCGCACGCCACTTTCTACACCCTTTTGCATTACATCATAGCAGCTTTCTTTGAAGGCAACAGAAGAAGTCAAGGATGTAGATTCTACCGGGTCATCACAGAAGCTTAAACCATTTTTGAAGCAATATTCTCTTATTTTATTCCTACGCCATTTTTGATATAACTGGTTTAGGAAATAAATGATAATAATAATGCCTAATACGGCGAACATTGGCCACAATGGTGCATCACCACTATGACGACTATGTCCGTATCTGTAATTGTAATATCTGCTCATTAATTTACTCCTCAGATCCTATTTATATTATAACCTATTAAATGGCTTTGTCTATATTCTTAAAATGTTTATGCAGATTGACCTTTGAATGTTGATTTGATATTCTAAGCAATATCATGAATAAAACTAATTTTCTTGAATCTGAATCAATAAATAATGCTCTGACTGCAGTCTGGCCTCTTAATATTACCCAGAACGGTGATTTAACCCAAATAGAACTTGGTAGTGGTCGTCGTGAAGTTTGGGCTTTCCCTCTTGTTGGGGGAAATAGCGACATGGATTCTACTATTTATTCGATGGAAGAGCGCCGAAAGGTGATTCCTGCCGCCTTAGCCAGATGTGCTTCTGATATAGCGGGGACTTTATTAGTTGGCTATTATGCCAAAAAGATTGCTGACGACAATTATGAACATGGATTAGTGATTATTCCAGCAGTTAGAGAAGATAAGACAGCAAATGCCGAGCTTTTGACAAGCTATTGCTTTGAACGCGAAAAGCTTTATGAAAACATGCTTGAAGCTGATTATTTCAAACAGGTTCAGCTATTCTTAGATAGCTATAAAGCTATTTGCAAGAAATACTGGATTCAAGATACCAGAATTATAAATACAGAATTTGTAAAAAGACCTGTTATTGATCCTGAAGATAAATGGGAACATTCTGCCGCTACTTCTACATGGCACACTGAAGTTTATCCTGATTTCATGCGCCCGGTGAAGATGATTGGCGATGTTTATTTTGATTTCATGCTGTGTGATCAAAAATTAGTTTATTTACAGAATGACTTCGAAGATGATGACACAATTTGGGATTTATTTGATGAAGAAGGAATAAATAAGCTTTATTCTATGCCATCTGAATTTATTAATAATAGCCTTGATACCAGAATAAACGGATGGTTCAAAACCTTGGATTTTGAAATTTCTAATAGAAAAGACCTGAATTATGTTACTCAATATGATATAAGTGTTCCGGACCTGGTTGGTGGCATTATTGATGAAGGCTACACAATAGGGTGGTGTGGTAAATACGCTTTTATGGGCGTTTCCTTAGATAAACCATTGTATATTACCCCTGATTTACTTAAAGAAATTCCTGAAGTAGCTGATTTTGAACAGGCTGGTTTCGATAATAAGGCTTATTGGCGTAATAGAGATATTGAATATAGGAAACGTCGTGGCTCTCATAATCTGGTAAAGGTTTGCGATGATCTTATGACAGAAGAACAGGCAAAACTGCAGGCGCTTGATAAAGCAAAAACAGCTTTGCAATGGTGCAAAGACCCGTTAAAAGATGTTCAGAAAGGAATAAATAAGTTTCTCGCTCGTTATCTTAAAGGCTTAGCACGGGGAACCGAAGAAAAAAAAGCCACAGAACTTCTTTATGCAATCAATTCAGCCCAGATTTGCGCCGATGAACAGGAAGCCCTTTTAAATATTATCAAGTGGATTAATTCTTAAATAATAAGAATTAGTTTGAAAGCGAGAGTAGCATGGAATTATTTATTGTTCTCGTAGTTATGTTTTTTGTATGGGTTATTGCTACAAATAGAGAAATTGAAAAGGAAAAAAAAGAAAAAGATCGACAAGAGTCTGTTATCGAGTGGGCTAAAAAAAACGGCTTTGTATATAAAGATGAACTTAACGATTTTCCGTCTCATATAGATTTCAAGATACGTAAAATAGGAAATCAGTGCAGATATGTCGCATCAACCTCAGGTTACAAATGTGGGCTACGTTTTAATATAGTTGATTTTATTTTTATGAAATATGTCGGTGGACGAAGACAAAAATGGGCTCCTGTTCAGAATACTATTTGTTTTCTTTCAACTGAAGGGGCTGCATTCCCATCTTTTTATGCCAGAGACCAGGAGAGAATCCTTGACTATCTAGGTAAGCTGCTATGGGGTCAGGATATTGATTTTGATGATGATGAGATTTTCTCTGGCATGTTTGTATTACAAGGTGAAAAAGTAGAAGAGATTAGACGACTTTTTGGTCCAAATGTTAGAAACGCATTCATACACAATCATAGGGATAAGTATGTATACGAAAGCTGTCAGGATACTTTTGCTGTTTTGGCTCCTAAGCCTATGAATGGTTATGAAAGAGAAGAAATGCTTGATCAGGCTATTGCAATTTTTAATGAATTGGACTTAAACCTGATACAAGCAAAGGAAAGTATTTCTGATAAATAAATCTGAATTACTTTTTGTTTTTCAGTCCGATAACAAAGTTATCAATGTTTGACGCCAGAGCTTGAGCTTCTTCTAACAATGGTTTTACATTAATTGTCTGCAATTCCTTGTTACGCATGAGCCATTTGCCATCGCACATTACATCACATACGTCTGTAGACTTGGCCGCATAGATTAATTGACCGTAAAGTCCGTCAGGATTATGTCTGAATCTAGGCATATTGTGAAGTGTATTTATATCAACAGTAATCAAATCAGCTCGTTTACCGACTTCCAACGAACCAGTAATTTTGTCTAAGAATATAGATTTAGCACCGCCTCTTGTAGCCATGTAAATTACTTCCTTAGCTGTTAGAGCAGTTGGGCTGTCTGCCTGTATCTTAGCCAGAAACGAGGCCATTCTCATTTCTTCGAACATATCCAGGTCGTTATTTGAAGAATTGCCATCAGTGCCTATACCAACATTAACGCCTGCAGCAAACATTGCTGTTACTGGTGCAGCGCCTGAAGCAAGCTTCATATTTGAAGTTGGATTGTGGGCAACGCCTATGTTATGTTTGGCGAAAGCCTTTATATCTTTATCTGTTAAATGGACACAATGGGCAAAGTTGCATTTGATATCATCGAAGCCCATTTTTTCAAGGTAATCAGATACTGAACCATATTTTTCAGTCAAATCTTTGGCTTCATGAGCTGTTTCAGCTAAATGCATGTTAAGCATTATATCGTGCTTCTTAGCGAATTCAATACTATGCTTGATAGTTTCTTCTGAATTAGTGTAGGGGGCATGCGGACCAATAGCTGAATAAATTAATCTATGATTTTTATATTTTTCAGTAAATTTTTCTGCATTTATAAATTTGTCATCAACAGGAACGTTATCTACACCTGGGAAACACATAATTGTATTATCACAGATGCCTCTCATGCCTGCTTTTATTAATACATCAGCAATGATATCCGGGAAATAATACATATCCAGGACAGTGGTACAACCGGATTTTATTAATTCAGCACAAGCCAGTTCTGCTCCCAATTTAACGGTTTTTGCATTAACAAAATTACCTTCTGTTGGGAAAATATAATTGTTAAGCCATTCATCAAGGCGTAAATCGTCCATTATGCCTCTAAGAAAAGCCATTGGAAGATGAGTGTGAGTATTGATTAAGCCAGGCATCAAAATTTTACCATTGCAATCTATTACTTCTTTACCTTCATAGGTATCTAAAATACTTTTTTCTTCGCCTACAGCGGTTATTGTATTATCTGTAACAGCGACAGCACCCGGTTCATAAATCTTGTATTCTTCATCAACTGTTAAAACGATAGCATTCTTTAAAACTAAATCAACCTTATTCATAATCATCCTCCATATTTTATTATAATCATTATATCACAGTCTAAAGAGCAAAAAAATACCAGCCTTTTGGGCTGGCATTTTTTTGCTCTTTGGTATTATCCTGAATTATTTGAGTTCAGAGAAATACTTGATTGTTCTTACCATCTGAGAAGTGTAAGAATTTTCGTTGTCATACCAAGAAACTACCTGAACCTGAGTGTTACCATCTTCCATTGGAGCAACCATAGTCTGAGTTGCGTCGAAGAGTGAACCGTAGGTCATACCGATTACGTCAGAAGAAACGATTTCGTCAGTGTTGTAACCGAAAGATTCGTTAGACTGAGCCTTCATAGCTTCATTAACCTGTTCTTTTGTTACTTTGCCTTTTACTACAGCTACGAGGATAGTGGTTGAACCTGTTGGGGTTGGAACGCGCTGTGCAGAACCGATAAGCTTACCGTTCAATTCAGGAATTACAAGACCAATAGCCTTAGCAGCACCAGTTGAATTTGGAACGATGTTGCAAGCAGCTGCTCTTGATCTTCTCTTGTCGCCCTTTCTCTGTGGGCCGTCGAGAACCATCTGGTCACCAGTATAAGCATGAACTGTAGTCATGATACCAGACATGATTGGTGCGAGATCATTGAGAGCCTTAGCCATTGGAGCCAAGCAGTTAGTAGTGCAAGAAGCTGCTGAAATTACATTGTCAGAAGCTTTGAGAGTTTTGTGGTTTACATTGTAAACGATTGTTGGAAGGTCATTGCCTGCAGGAGCAGAGATAACGCACTTGCGAGCACCGGCATTGATGTGAGCCATAGCTTTGTCTTTTGAAGCATAGAAACCAGTGCATTCGAGAACTACGTCAACCTTTAAATCGCCCCAAGGAAGCTTAGATGCGTCAGCTTCTTTGTAGATAGTGATTTCTTTACCATTTACGGTAATAGAATTTTCACCGGCTTTTACAGAGGTAGCATATTTATAAGTACCCTGAGCAGTATCATACTTCAAGAGGTGAGCAAGCATTTCTGGGCTTGTCAAATCGTTGATTGCTACTACTTCGTATCCTTCTGCGTCAAACATCTGTCTGAAAGCGAGACGACCAATACGGCCAAAACCATTAATTGCTACTCTTACTGACATTTTGAAATTCTCCTAATGAATTCTGTGAATATTTGCTGTAAATTTAATATCAACAAATCGTCATTTTTATGAGCGGCACAAGTATACTTGTTTGTGAAAAAAATTGCAAGCAATAATTTTTTTACTTTTTATAAAATTTTTTTTGACCTTTTTGAGCAACTTTAATTTAAAAATAATTAGCTTAAGTGCTTTTTTATTGAGTCTAACGATTAATTACTTTATAATGAAGGTAAGGTTGAGTTTTGTTAAAGTTGATTTATCTGATTTTAACAGACCTTGATAGATGTTTATCATTTGTAAGAGTTAAAAGCAGAAATCAGAAACCCAACAATACTTACTTTTTTCTTAATTACATATTTGATTAATTAAAAGCAGTGATAGGAGTTAGGTGCAATGTATGGACAATTAACTGCAGTTATTATATTTATTATTATTGCTACAGTCTGTGCGATACTTAGGACTGTAAAATCCTTTAAGAAATCATCGCATGAAGCTAAGCTAAGGGAATTTGCAGAAAAAAAGCACCTGACATATAAGCCATACTTTGCAAAGCCGATGAATGCCGCAGCAGATTGGCCTTGTTTCAGAAAATTTAAAGAACCATCTTTTGCTAATGCTTTGGAATTCGAAAGTGATTATAAAGGTTCATTGTATGTTGGTGAACTTGAATTTACTGCCCATGAAATTAATATTGATAGAATGGCTTCGGCAGCTGCTTCAACTGGTTCTGGCAGATACAGTGGTCATAGAAAAGTTTATGGGATGGGTAATGATAATGCTTCTGATAAGTTTAAGAATGAACTTACGATGTGCGTAATTTTTGATAATGGTATTCAGCTGCCATACTTTGATATGATGCCAGAAACAATAAAGCTGAAAGCATTTGAATTATTTGGAATTGCAGATTCTGCAGATATTGATTTCCAAAACGACAAAGATTTTTCTGATGCATGGTGGCTTTCAGGACAAATAGATTCTGAAGTAAGAAATCTATTTATACCAGCCATACGAAGTGGTTTTATGAGATTTGCAGAAAAGGGTTATCGTATTTGCGCTCGTGGCCATTTGATTTTTATTATTGCAGATAAGCTTGTAGAACCAGAGAAATTGAATAGTGTTGTTGCTGATATGAAGGCTATCCAGAAGATTCTTCAGAGAAACAAACTGTATTATACACCTGTTCCAGAACCTAACGACGACATTGAAAACCAGCCACCGGCTAATCCAACTGAGTTTATGGTTTGAATAAAGCTACTATTTTGCTAGTTTTACAACACATCCACAATATCCAGGAGCTGGGATAAAATCTGCTAAGAATATTTCATGGGTTGAAGAATCAGAAATAATAGGTTTTGAAGCATCTGGATCAAAAGATACCTCATTGTTTTTTAAAGCACTTAGCCCTTCACCTGTGGCTTTCAATATGGCTTCCTTGCGGGTCCAGCCGGTATAAAATGCTCTGCTTTTTATAGACTCTGGTTGCTGTAAAAAGCTTTCTAATTCTTTTTTCGAGAAAAAATGCTCTAATATCTGCACCATATCTGATGAACGTTCTTCTTGTTCAACATCTACACCTACTTGAAATTCTGAAAAGGCTATCAGCACTAGATTTTTTGTGTGTGAAATATTAAAATTCAGCTTTGTGTGATACTGTAAATAAGGTTTACCATTTTCATGCTCTAATATTTTTATATGGCTGGACTCTTCATTTAATTTCTTACTTAAAAGTAGTCTTAGATAATAATGAGCTGTTAAATATTGATATTGGGCAGATAAGTTTTTATATCTATAATATTTGTCTTGTTCTTCTGGACTTAAATTGCTGATAATTTGTGATAAAGAGGGACTGTTCGGTTTGATGAAATCACTTTCATCAATTACAAAGACCTCCACAGTATTATCAAAAAAAACAAGTCGTTTCATTGCCTAAAATAAATGGCTCCCATTTTGAAGGAGCCATTTATACAGCTTTCTATTAATGTAAAATCTTGTCTAATTCTAATGGAACAGAATTAGCAATTGATGGAGCAAGGCTTATTCCCTGAGTGCGAAGCTGATTGATTCTAAGTTCACGGGCTGCACCATACATCAGGTTCATTGCAACGGTTACAACGTTACGATTTTCAACCTTTTCAAGGAATGTTCCTCTTGTCCATTCGTTGAAAGCACCAATAGCAGGTCCACACCAGATCTGGTAGTCCATTTTGCGTTCAGGAATACCTGCAGTAGCCCATCTTGAAGATTGGCCGAGATATGCTCTGAAAGTCAGGGCCATTTTGTGATGAGGATCTTTATTGGCTTTTTCTACTTCTCTTGGGTCTTTCTTCATCCAGAAGCTTTCTGTATTTTTCCAAGCTTCTTCAAGACTACTCAAGAAAATTGTCTTTTCAAGGTTTTCTCTGTCTGCAGCCGGAATTTCATCCATACTGTTGTATTTGCGATACAATTCGTATAGCTTCTTACCTCTCATTGCAAACATAGTTCCGCGTCTGAGAACCTGAACCGTTACACCCATTTCAAACATGTCACCGGCTGGTGCCATGGCTGTATCTGCTTGGCCTGCGTTTGCAAGCAACTGTCTTGCAATGTCTGACGTGCCTGATTCAAGACAAGCCTGATGAACAGAACCTGTAACAAGGAATGCAGCACCCATTGCTATTGCTGCAGCTACTGAGGCTGGAGTGCCGTTACCGCCACCGAAACCAACTCTGAGTGGCATAGAATAATTGTATTGAGCCTGCATTTGATTGCGAAGTGCAACCATTGTCGGGTGCAGACAAACTGCTGGACGATTATCTGTGTGACCACCTGAATCTGCTTCAGAGGTAATATCCTGAGCAACAGGTATCTTTGATGCTAATTCAGCTTGATGACTAGTAATTACACCGTCTTCAACTAACTTTTTAAGCATTTTTTCAGGCGGTGGAGCCATAAACTTAGAAGCTACTTCAACACGGCTAACCTTAGCAATGATTTTGTTTGGCACAATAATATTGCCATTTTCGTCTTCATGAATGCCTGTAACTCTGTATCTTATCAGAGGCAAGGTCATCTGAAGAAATGCTGATGCTTCTACAAGATGCAATTCATATTTGAGATATAAATCAACAATCTTATCTTCCAGACCATTTTCGTTAGGGCTATGTATCAGGTTAAAACCAAATGGAACACCTTCTGCCTTCATTCTGATTAAGGTTTTTTCTACCTTTTCTGGTGAATCGCCGGCTGCTCCGATAAAACCTAACATTCCTGCTTTACCTAAGGCTATGGCTATTTCTGGGGAAGCTATGCCGTGAGCCATGGAACCGCCAATATAAGCGTATTTTATTCCATGATCTTTACAAAAGCTTGGGTCACCAAGATTTTCCAGACTGGCTGGTGCTGCATAACCATAAAAAGGCAAAGCGTTTTCGGATGGCTTGTTAGCCAAATCAAAAGATAAATTACCTTTTGAAACAAACTTTAGCTGATTGGAATGGCCTACTACAAACAATGGTGAGTTAATATCATCAATTGCTGCACGCAATTCTTCCTCAGTGCTTTTAATATCTTCTTCTGGACCAATCCACCAACCTAACTGGTGTTTGACATCAGAATTAACTAAAATTGAGTTTGAACAAGTCATGTTTTCCTCCAATGGAATTGTCCAATGGTTATTTAACATAATTTCCGCGTCTTGTCTAGTCTACTTTGTTTTTCTAGATTGATTCCCGAAAGTACAAATAGGAGATAACAAGCATTTGGTGCAGAGTTTGGGGTCTTTCCCATGACTACATTTTCCTCCTATTCCTAAATGACAAAGTGCAAAATCATATTTTATTGGATCTTCTGGGCAACATTCTTTCAATTTTTCAGAAATCTCAACGGAAGTCTTCCAATCATCAGCTTTTCGGTCAGTGAGCCCAAGATTTCTACTAATTTTACTGATATGAACATCTAATGGAATTAGTAATTCAGAAGGTGAAACAATGTCGTTCCAGATGCCTGTATCAACTCCGTCGTCTCCTCTGACCATCCAGCGAAGGAACATATGCCATCTTTTACAGGCTCCACCTGCCATCGGGTCTGGTAACAAATGTTTAATTCCATGGGGAAGGGGAGACATTTGCTTTTCTGCTTCATCGTAAATTGCGTTTCTCAGAGAAGCTAAGCCTTCAATCGTTTGTTTGTTTTGGTTATAGCCTGATTTGAAAGCTTCTTTTATGCTGCCGTATTTTTTTATAACTTTACCTATTGAATAGGCAAAAACAGATATTTCTTCAGCTGTGCTCATTCTATAGGCTACCCAAGGGAAATCTGGATTAGGTTTATTAGTTATAAGCTTTAAGAATTCATCATTGCAAGCATCTAAGACTGCAGCAATTTTTTTTGTAAATTGCGCTGCTGAACCATATGACAGCATTGCTGAGAAAACAGCAACAGCTTCTACTTCGGTTGTGCTTCGGCCCAAATCAAAGAATTTTCGTTGAAATTGTATTGGATCAGCTGAAATTCTATTTTTGGGAGGAAATTTTGTTAATACTTCTTCTAATAATGTTTTTAATTGATTCATGCTTGTTAAATAAAAAAAGAACCCTCTTTTGAGGGTTCTTTTTTGGAGGGCTTTAATATTGGAAAGAACTACCACCAATGAATTCACGAAGAATCGAAGTTGGTGGAACTTCTTCTACTGTCTTAGCATCTAATGGAGTGAAGAAAGACAAAATCTTGAGAATCTGTCTAGCCTGTGCATATGCTGGACTTTCTGGGGTAATTTCCAAGAACAGTTTTTCTGCTATTGGTCTCAATACTGCCCATTCGTATGGAATAGCAGAATTGAATACTGCGTCAGCACATTCCTGATATGGGAAGATATTTAATACTTCGCCTCTATTTACAGATGGCCAACGTAAAATTGTTGATTCTGCAGAATAACTTCTATACTTAGAATCTCTGACGCTTCTTCTTATTAAGCGTGTATCTGTTGTTCCGATTCTGTTGTAATCATCGATAACGAGCTGAGTCAAGGCACTGATGTAAATCTTGAACTTAGAGTCAGAAGGAATTGATTCTGTCAGCTTTGGATTCAAACCATGGATACCTTCAATGATTACAATCTGGTCATCATTGATGCGCATTGGAGTGGTTTTTTCTTTTCTGCTGCCAGTGTGGAAATCATATTCAGGAATCTGGGCAACTTTACCTTCGAGCAGTTCACACATATTCTGATTAAACAGCGGAACATCGAGGGCTTCAAGTGCTTCAAAATCATAATCACCGTCTTCATCAAGCGGAGTCTTGTCTCTACCTACGAAATAGTTGTCTAGTGAAAGGGTGATAGGACGCAGACCATTTACCATAAGGCTTGTGCAAAGGCGCTTACTGAATGTAGTTTTACCAGAGCTTGACGGACCTGCAATAAGAACGATTCTTACAGAAGGATGAGAAGAGATTTCGTCTGCAATAGCCTGAATCTTCTTTTGGTGAAGAGCTTCAGTTGTCTTAATAAAGTCAGAAATGGTGCCGTCTTTAATAATTTCATTTAGACGACCAACGTTGTTTACTTCTAGAATTCTGCCCCATTCTTTACTTTCGCGGTATGCAGAGAAAATCTTCGGCTGTCTGCGTGGCTGTGATGGAACTGAAGGATCCTTTGGATCTGGGAACAGAAGTGTAAAACCAGTAGAATACTGCTTAAGGTCAAATACTTTGAGATAACTAGTAGATGGAACCATTGGACCGAAATCAAGGTCGATGTATTTCCAGCAAGAGACTATATCAACTTTTTCTGTGTTGACATTCTTAAGAAGTCTGGCTTTTTCTGGATAACCTTCCTGAAGGAATAAATCTTTTGCTTCAACTGTAGTCATTGTGAACTTCTTAAATGGTTCATCTGAATCTACAATTTTCTTCATTCTCTTCATAAGAATAGAGAGAAGTCTTTCTGAAACTGGAACATCAGTATATAAATCGTAATAGAAACCGTTACCTATAGCATGGTCGATAACCAATCTGGCGTTGCGGTATAATTCTAATACAGTTCTTGCAAGAACAAATGCAAGACTTCTCTTATAGCAGTCTTTACCAATACTGGAAGTATAGGTAAGAAATTCAACCTTACATTTCATAGAAGGTGTAAAATCAAGACCAAGAGCTTCATTATTTACTTTTGCACAGATGAATGGAAGGTTGTCACTGCCCAATGGTAATGTTTTTGCTATTTCAAATATTGATTTGCCTTTTTCAAGCTGATGCACTGAACCATCGTTTACAACAGTAACTTCTACAGTGTTGGAATCGTTGTCAGTGTTAAAAAATTTTTCTTCAGTCATTCTAAGTCCTTTTCAAAATGTGTATACGAGGGAAATTACCCTACTATAATTTCATATAACACTCAATTTTTATCAATGTCAATAGTATAAATAAAAATGTCAAAAGTCGGAAAACTAGTAAGCAACTAAGCCTGTTAAGGGAAGAAAAACTAACCTACTACCGAGACAAAAAAAATGGACTGCTTGGCTGTTTATCTGCCCTAATCCTATTATTCGGTGCTAACCATAAGCCGGATCATTCATCGGCCGTATGCTAATTCATTCTACTTCCGACTTCTTACGTGTTTCCAACGGTCCCAGTTTAAAACCTTGGGCAACCATGAATAATTCGCGACTGCGGTTAAGTGAAGCTTTAGGATTACAGGACTTAGCAAAGTCAAAAAGACTTCTGGTGCGCTTTAACAGTGTGTTATATTCAGCACCTTCAAATACTTTTGCTACGAAATTTCCCTTAGGCTTTAGAAGCTTTTCTGCAATATCTAAGGCCAGGCTTACAAGCAAAAATGAATTTTCAGTATCTGCATAATGAACACCAGTAGTGTCTGGTGCAATATCGCTCATGATTAAATCAAGACCGTTAGGAGCCAATTCCAATATTTTTTTCTGGTTTTCCGGATCTCTGATATCACCTTTGATTATGATGACATTATCCATAGGTTCTATATCTAACAAATCTATGGCAATAATCTTTGCTTTCCCGCCTGTTTTGCGAAGTGCATACTGAGACCAGCTGCCAGGAGCTGCGCCAAGATCAAGTATTTTAGCACCTGGCTTGATAAGCTTATATTTCTGGTCTAGTTCTTCAAGCTTATAGGCAGCGCGAGAACGATAAGAATCTGCTCTTGATTTGAGCAGATAATGATCGTTTAATCTATTTTGAAACCAGGCTTTGTTGGACATTATTCAAGATGTTCTTCAGAAAGAGCAGCATTAAAAACGCGGTCTTCTGGAACCTTATCAATTACCTTGAGGTCTTCGACATATCTTATAAGTGCGTCTCTGACAAGAATATCAGTAAGTTCTTTTGAGCTTTCCGGGAATTGCTTCAATTCTGCAAAGCCGTCACCGCCATCGCAAAGGAAGTCATTGAATGCAACCTTATAGGTTTTGTTGTCGTCAATTTCTACGCCATTCATGTCAGTCATCTTGATGATACGCTGCATTGCTGGCTTTCTGATATCAATATGGACTTTGATTCCTGACGGAACTAAATAACCATATCCTGCACCAACTTCAAGTCTGATGCCGTCAACAACAGTGTTTTCCTGTTCCAGGCAGAATGCCTTTTCATCTTCGCTTAATTTAACTGTTGGAACAGAAATAGACAATTCGTAAATGCGCTTGAGGTCTTTACCTGTCATGGTTATGATTTCCAAAGCATTTTCAAAAGGCTGAACCATAAATATATCTTCAACTGTAACTTTACCTTTAAAAATGCTCTTTCGGCAACCACCAAAGTTAACAAATGCAACGTCAGCCTTACCATAAATTCTCATTGCGTCAGCCATCAGGAAACCGGCTGGAACGTTGCCACCTGCTACACCACGATAAAGATTAACCTTGTTCTCGCAAAGAACCTTGGTCATTTCTGCTCTAAGATCTTTTAAATAGTCTTCACTTAAATTCTTAATAAAACCATCTTCACCTATATCCTTCTGGAAAAGGGGAACAGATTTTACTGATAATTCAGGCTTGTTTACTCCATCAATGTTAATTGTAACAACAGAAGCCTGTTCGCAGTTACAACCACTGTGAACTATTGGTGTATTATTCGGACCTGCATAAACGAAGTCTTTTTTTACAACGTGAGTGTGACCACCCAGAATCATATCAATTCCTTCTGCTTTTTTCAGGAATTCGATATCGCTGTTAATACCAAGATGAGAAAGCATTATAACAAAATCACAGCCATTATTTCTTAGCTTCTTGGCGAGTTCTGTAGCTATCGGAACCGGGTCACGGAATTCAATATTTTCTACATTCTTTTCAAATGATATCCATTTGGTTTCAGGGGTATCAACACCAATAACACCTAATTTAACACCCTGATGAGCAAATACTGCATATTCAGTGGCAAATGAAAGAAGTTCACCTGTTCTCTTGTCAAAAGCATTACAGCAAAGAACTGGGAACTTTTTCTGCTTCATTTTTTCCTGAAGATTTTCATATGAATAGTCGAATTCATGGTTGCCAAGGGTTGTGCCGTTTGCACCAAGATTGTTTAACATATCAATCATTACTCCACCCTTAGTACGGTCAACTATTGGAGTGCCCTGGAAAAAGTCGCCGCTATCGAAATACATGAAGCGTGCGCCTTTGAATTCTGCTTTATCTTTATAATCTTTTATAAGCTTCTGCAAAATTGCATAGCCACCTAACAATGGCTTATTATCTGCTTTTGAAGATGGGTCGTCATGAGCATTGATAGAGCCATGAACGTCGCTTGTATGAAATATTACGAATTCTGCAGCGTTTGCATTGGCTGCCATCATAAATCCAAACAAACCAGCTAAGAGGGTAGTAGATGTTTTCTTTAACATATTATTAAGCATTCCTTGACCTATCCTGTTACTTTTCTTCGTATATAATTTCAATAGCGTCTTTATTCAAAGATAAAAATGGAACATTAGTCACATCAGCAGTTAGGGTGCTGGTAACCTTGGCGTCACTAATAGGAAGAAACATTCTGTTACCTTCCTTAGAATTAAGCACGTCTGTCAGACGGCTGTCTTCGGTAAGATTATAAGTGCCTGTTATAATGTAGTGGCGAGTATGCGCTACAATTTTAATTGGCAGATTGTTTAGTTTCATTCCTGATTTCTTCCTTTGGTAAATTTTCAGCGTTTACAATTTCATAGAATTTGCCTGTTGCTTCCACTAGTACTGTTCCATCTGGTGCTAGTATTGTGCCGCGTGTCATTATTATCTGACGCCTCTGGCCGGAAACTGTAGTAACCACCTTTAATGGTAAACCAGTTGGGGTGGGGTGTCTGTAATTTAATGTATATTCAAGAGTGACTATTTTACGTGCTAAGCCTTCACCCATAGCTGCATAGCCCATAGCTTCGTCTAAGAGCGTAGCTAGAATCCCACCATGAGTGATTCCTGCATAGCTTTGATGATTCGGGCCTGGAGTCCAGGTAAATGTAACACTGTTTCCTTTAATAAATTCCTTTATCGGAATATGGAGACCAAAATCATTCTTATGACCACATACAAAGCAGTGATCATTATCAATCAAGCTAATAACAGCAGAATTACGTTTTTCAATCAGGGCTCTGGTAGCGCAGACAGCAGAATAACATTCTGGTCTGTTCAAAACTGCTGGAGTGGAAAGAGTTCCACGTTCATATAGATGGTAATTCTTTTCTCTTAGTCTGGCTTTTATAGTTTCAACATTTGGAACTTCAAATGATGGATTTAATATGTCGCCAGAAAATACTGGAAGAGAACCCAAATCGTTCAAACCTCTTTCAATCATTTCCGGATACCGGCTAAATAGATTAGCAGGTATGGAAATATGATGAACAGGGAAAGCTTCTCTTGCTGTTTCAACTACCTTTGCAATGCTTTCAAAGCTTAAAGGTGGTCTTGAAAACATTTTACAGCACTGAGAAGGCTGGAATGGAACTATTCTAATATCTTGAAGAAATGGGTCGGCTCCACAGAACTGACCAATTTCTTTTATAAAGCTTATTCTTTGTTGCTCTATTTCACCTATACCAACTTTAAAACACAAAGTGTATGGTATTTGGTTATTGTGAAGAGATTCTACAAAAGCTTTGCCAGTTGCGGGGTTAATGCTCTTTGATGAACTAAGGGCTTCACCTTCATTTTCAAGATTTGCTGATACCAGATTAGCTCTGATAGAACAACCTGATTTGTAAAATCTTTCTAAGGTGAATGAATCCAGGTAGCCAATCTCAAGAACAGGCATCAAATTCAATGCCAATGCTTCTTTTATTGCTTGATTTACATATTCTGCAAAAGATGTATATCCGAATTTAGCTAGTTGGATCAGTATATGTGGGAATTCCTGTGGATTTTCACCTGCAGCAAATACCACTTCTGTTGCACCCTGCTTTGATAAATGCTGGAGCTGAGTAATTATTTCATCTGGTTCGAGAAGAGGGTCGTCTTCTTTTTGAAAGCAACAGTAATCACAGCTCTGGCGGCAGGTGCGAGTCAGTGCAATATAAGAACTTAATATATAAGATATTGATACACAGTCATTCATACAACCAATTTACCACATTAATTAATTTTTATCAAAATAATCTTACTTATACCCTATTTCAATTTGCCGCTTTTACTTTGAAAATAACAGAGTGTAACTATAGCAAGAGAAGCTAATCCTAAGCTTATTGGGTATGATTGCATAACTGTTGAGAAGTTTGGAAACTTTTTAAATACAGTCATTATCCAGATGATTCTGAAACCGCAAATACAGAATAATGATAATAGTGCCGGGCCTAATGAAAGACCGAAGCCTCTGAGATAGTTAGAAAAAATATCCTGGACTACAGAAAAAATGAAGGCGAAGGCTAACCATATCAATCTAACCTTACCAGTTAGAATAACTGATTCTGTCTGACAGAAAATTCCAAGCAATTCCCTGTAGAAATACAGCAATATAAAGGAAATAATAAAAGTGAAAATGTAGCTATATGCAAAGCAGATATAAAGTATTCTATGACATCTATCATATTGTTTTGCGCCGCTATTCTGCCCAACAAAGCTTGTGCAGGATTGTCCAAAGGAACTTAATACATAAAAAGCAAATATTTCAAGATTTAAGGCTGCTGCAGAACCAGCCATTGTTGTTGGACCCAGGCTGTTAATTGAAGATTGAATGACCAGGTTCGACAATGAGAACATCATTCCCTGCAAACCAGCTGGGAGGCCTATTCTTATCATTCTTATAAAAACAGGCTTATTGAATTTGAATTGGTCAAAATAAATTCTTGTTGGGCCATCAATCTTAGATAAACCATTAAGAAGGTAGAGTGAACTGATAACATTGGAAACAACAGTTGCTATTGCAACACCGTCAACACCCATATTACAGCCACAAACAAGTGCCAGATTCAATACTACATTGACTATACCGGAGATAAGCAATGCCCAGAAAGGAGTCTGAGTATCACCGATAGCACGATATACTGCTGCTTCATAGTTATATAAAAGAATGACAGGCATTCCTATAAAATATATTCTTAAATATAAAACTGCCTGACTGAAGCATTCTGGCGGGACTCCCATTAAACTAATCGCCTGATTTGCTATTAGTTCGCCTACAACTGTAAGGAAGAGGCCACCGAATACTGCAAACATTAATGAAGTATGAACGCAATGCCTGGCTCTGCGAAAATCTCCAGAGCCTATTGAATTTGCTATGATAACGTTCGTTCCTAATGCTACGCCAACAAAAAGATTAATAAGAATATTGATAAGAGGGGCATTGCTTCCAACTGCTGCCATCGCGTCCGGACCGCGGAAACGACCTACAACAGCAATGTCGGCAGCATTAAACAATTGCTGCAAAATACCGGTAACAGCCAGTGGTATTGCATACATTAAAATTTTGTCCCAGAGGGAACCATGCAACATATCTACATTTTTCTTAATCATTTTATTCGCCTGCATTCATATAAATCTTTAATGCCTAAAAGTCAACTTTTACACTGTAAAGATTGTTTTATAAGATTTAACTAGGTATAAAAAATGAATTAGCTTCCAGTTATGAATTCGACCCGCTTGCTCACGGCCAATAGCTAATAGACAAAAGATATATAATCAATATTTGGCACCTAAATAATCTTGTCAGACCTAGCCTTCCTCCTTTAGGGGGAAGGTGGCACAGCGTAGCTGTGACGAATGAGGGCTATAGAATCAAACTTATACATCCACTGCTATAAAAATAAATTATGCATTATGAATTATGCATTATGCATTAAATATCTTGCGTTAAAATTCTTTGTAGTATATGATAAAAGGGTATTTAAACAAGGAGGGGTTTTTAATGATTGACTATGCAGAAGGTTCTGGTAAACAGTATCATACTGGGGTTGGCCCAAACGACATCGGTAAATATGTAATTCTTCCTGGCGATCCAAAGCGCTGTGCAAAGATTGCTGCTTATTTTGAAAATGCAGTTCAGGTTGCAGACAATCGTGAATACGTCACTTTCACAGGTACTTTGAACGGTGTTAAGGTAAGCGTTACTTCTACCGGTATTGGTGGTCCATCTGCAGCAATTGCAATTGAAGAACTTTCTAAGTGTGGTGCTCACACATTTATTAGAATGGGTACCTGCGGTGGTATGCAGGAAAATGTAATGGGCGGTGACGTAGTTATTGCTACAGGCGCAGTTCGCATGGAAGGCACTTCTCATGAATATGCTCCGGCTGAATATCCTGCAGTTCCTGACTTCGAAGTTGCAACAGCTCTTAAGAAAGCAGCTGTAGACATGAAGATTAATCACCACGTTGGCGTTGTTCAGTGTAAAGACTCTTTCTTTGGTCAGCATGAACCAGAAGTTATGCCAGTAAGCTATCAGCTTCAGAATAAATGGCAGGCTTGGTGCAGACTTGGTTGTCTAGCTTCTGAAATGGAATCAGCAGCTCTGTTTATCGCAGCTAGCTTCTTGAGAGTTCGCTGTGGTTCTTGCTTCCTGGTTATCGCAAATCAGGAAAGAGCTAAGAAGGGCTTGCCGAATCCACAGGTTCATGATCCAGAACTTGCTATCAAGGTAGCTGTAGAAGGTATCCGCAATCTTATCGAACAAGACAAGAAAGCCGGCAAAATCTAAGAATATCCAAAAAAGCCGCCTCTATGAGGCGGCTTTTTTTATACCCCCTTTCATAAAGGCCGTCCCAAAACTAGAAATTTGTAAAAATCCCGATGTGCACTCCTAAAAACCTCCCTTTTTAAGGGAGGGTAGGGAGGGTTTTTGCCTTTGCCCCCGTCTTTTCTCGGCCAATAGCTAACAGCAAAAAGCTAAAAGCATAATAAGCATAAACGATTTAAATAAGCATAAAAAAAGCGGGCTATCAGCCCGCTTTTTTTTACATTAATCAGATTGTTTTATGAAAATCTTTGATTAAAGCCAACAAGCGCTTTGTTTCAGCAACATCCTTCTTGTATGGAGCAATATAATCATTGATTATATTGTCTTTGTTTCTTTCAATCTTTTCTTTTTCTTCGATTGCTTCTTTCAGACGGCGTTCATATGGTCTCATGTAATCCATGATTACCTTCATACGGTCATGAGTAAGTTTATCGAGATTTCTGCGTGCATCAGCAACCTTGCTATTAGCAGCGTTCTTTTCTGCTGGTGTAGCATTTGGATTGCTCTGAACAGTTCTTAAGTGTTCTTCAGCTTTTCTGATATTGTCATGAGCAGTTTTTAACTGACGTTCATAATGTCTTTCAGCTTCGCCACGGGCTCTTTCAAGTCTGTGCTTTGCATCATGGATTTCATCTTCAGCGTCATGAAGCTTATCTTTATAGTTACGTTCTGCTGCGTCAGTCTGACGTCTCAGAATTTCGAGCGCAGTTGTATAATTTGTCTGATAATCAGAAACAATCATAAGACTAACTTCGGTAGCAGATTTGCCAGTATCTTCAACGAGAAGATCTACTGCTTTTCTGTAAGAAGCATTAGCCTTTGATGTACTGTTAGAACTTTCTTTCAGAGCTTTTTTCAAATAGACGTTTGAAAGTCTCTGATAAAATTCTGGATAATCAGATTTCAGACCGGAATATTTTCTTGCTTCAATCTGTTTGAGTGCTTCAGCTTCAGCTGAATTGCCATCATATGGTTCAAGAACTTCAAACAACCAGTTAATGGTTTCTTTATTACGACCAGCCAGGAAATAACAATCTGAAATTTCAAGAAGAACTGAATCAGCGCGCTTCATAGACATAAGCCATTTAATTGCAGACATATAGTCTTTTTTGCCTTTGTAGCAGGCTGCTATGCGTTCTTTTACATTGTCATTCTGGTTTGTAACCTTCATATAGAATTCAATGGCCTTATCATAGTTGCCATTCTTTTCATAGCTGAGGGCTACATCATAAACCTTTGCCTGAATTTCTTTATTGAGCTTTGTTAAGGTATCACCGAGAGTCTTTGCTTCAGCTTCATTCTTTTCGATTTCTGCATCAAGAGCTTTTTTGGTGCTGCCCTTAAACCAACCGCTGAATCCATCATACTGTGAACGTTCTTTTTGAAGATCATCAAGACGAAGTTCAGGAGTAATGAGCTGATTTTCAACAGCGATGAATTCTTTTTCTAAAGCGTTTACATCTGATGTTGTAGCTGCATTACCTGCATTCATAGCAAATAACGAAATGGCCAATGCTGTTCTAATAATATTTTTATTCATCATTTTATACACCTTCCGTTATTACTTGGCATCTATGTAGATGTCGCCCAATTCGAGCTTTTCATGGTAAATAGCTTCGTTTTCAGTATTGTTAGAAGCTGCCACCCAGATTTCAACCTTGGCGTTCTTAAATAAAAGCTTATCTACGCCGGCAACCTTTTCCTTAGAAGCAATGCTGGTAAGCTCTTCATAAGAATTTTCTGAAAAATATTTAATCGGGTCATGTTGAATAACAGATTTATACCAGCCGAGTTCACCCATGATGTTCTTGTTGCTGCGCTTTGGAGCTACAGTGAATACGTGATTCTTTTTGCCACCCCAGAATCCACCAGTAGTAATCTTTACAATAGCTTTGAGGTCTGATTCAACAAGTGTGCCGTTGTAATGACAGAGAAGTGCGTCGATGACATATTTTCTTCCAGAGAAATAGTAGCAATATTTATCATCGCCTTTACCTTCATTCTGATAGGAAGCTAATATTTTGCAGCCATGTCTCTTGAGTATCTGTTCAAGATTGTTAACACGTCTGTTTTTGCTTGTATCTTCAAGAACTATTACAGCTTCTGCTTCAGGAGTTTCAATTGTAATAAGACGTTTCTGGTGGCTCTTCATCATCTGCTTGGGAGTTGCCGGAGCCTGACTTCTGGAAACGTTCATGCTGATTGGTTCTTGATTATTTTCTGTAGTAGCCAGGTAATTAGCTCTTACTTTAAGCATCTTTCTTGCTTCATTAGCAGCTTCCTTATTCAAATCTGCAGCTTTTGCAAACTGATCAATAAGGTTAGCGGTAGCATCAATTTCAGTCTGAGATGAAATACCGTTAATCATGGTAACAAGAAGATTTGCTGTTGAATCAGCACGATTCAAGGCATTTTCATATAATTCGTAATTGCCAGTGGCCTTACATTCTTCACCATAATAAGCTGTCTGTGACAATGCATTTGCATAGGTATCAAGAGCCTGGTTGAATTTGTCAGAATCCATGGCATATACACTGTTTGCTGCTAACAAACAAATACCAAGGGCTAAGCTTTTCTTTAACATTATTTACCTCTCTTAGGTTAATGACGGGAATAAATATAAAAGTTTATATAAACTTTTATCTGCCAGCGATTTCACCAAGAACGAAATGAGCAATCTTACTTGGTTTCAATACTTTCTTTACATCAGAATCCATTTCATCTATTGGAAGTTCGTTAGAAAGAATGTGAGTAATTGTGTATTTGTTCTTTTTCCAGATTGTGCAGCACATAACTTCGCCTGATTTAACAGCAGCCATGAGCTTGTCATAGTCTTTGAGGATAGCTTCATCATCAGTTGTGATGATTTCTTCTGTTGGATTACCGTAAAGTTCTTTGAAGTATCCGTCTACTGTAGCAAAATCCTTGAAATAATCTTTAAGGCTGGCATGATCAGTAACGATATTGTTGAGAGCGCCAACAAGTTTGTTGTCTTCAAAGCAATACATATTCTGAGAACGAGTGTCACCAGAAATTTCAGTGAAAATCATTTCATCACCGCTATCGAGTGAAAGGGTGCAGTTCTTTGCAGCTGTTTTAACCTGATCAACTGTATATCCGAAGTCTACATCGCCAAAATCATGCTTTGTTGGACCTGCAGCAAAAACACTGCTGGAAATAGCAGAAGCAATCAATAAAGCTATGGACAATTTTCTCAATTTCATAATTTTACCCCCGAAGTTGTATAATTATACCACAAAACCTAGCTACCGTAAAGGCTGCGCCGAGAAAAAAACAGCCGCCGCTAACAGTTGGCAGCCCTCAGCTTTCAGCCGAGAAAAACAACCGCTTTTAGCTGTTGGCTATTAGCTTTTGGCCGAGAAAATTCTCCATTCTCCATTCTCCATTCTCAATTCCAGTATTGGCACTAAGTTGGTCGAAGCAGCACCAAACCCAATCTATCAATCAATTCTGAATTATGAATTATGCATTATGCATTATGAATTATGCATTATGCATTATGAATTCTGCATTCTGCATTATGAATTATGCATTATGAATTATGAATTATGCATTATGAATTATGAATTATGCATTATGCATTATGAATTATGAATTATGCATTATGCATTATGAATTATGCATTATGAATTATGCATTATGAATTATGCATTATGAATTATGAATTATGCATTATGAATTATGAATTATGAATTAATCAGTAGTAGATTACTTTAAGAAATCGTGAACCAAGTTAAAAATTTCTGGCCCTGCGTCTTCTAAGGTGTAGTGCCCTGCATTGAAAGTATGGCATTCGGCATTCGGGAAGCGTCTCTTCCATTCATTAAAGAAATAACGGTTGAAACAAAAATCTCTTCTGCCATAGCAGATAATCATTGGCTTTTCCTGAAGATTGGCAAGGCCTGCTTCCAGCTTCTTCAGTTCGTCCCATGAGCGGTCACCAGCCTGCAGAGGTATATCCAATACAAATTCACTTGTAGCTGTTCTATGGGCTACTGTATCGTATGGTGCTCTGAAGCCATGTCTGATTTTTCGGCTCATTCCTTTAACAGAGCATGTCCAGCTGGCGATGAAAGAAAATGCATTAAAGTAATAATTGAAAAGTTCACCTAGCTTAGTGTGTCTGAATGCCCATATTGCTTTTGGAAAAGGACTGTCTGCCGGCAAACCGAAACAAGCTGTATTTAAAACAACTATTTTATTGATTTTGTCAGGATGTCTGGCTGCGTAGCCCATACCAATGGCTCCGCCCCAATCATGGATGGCAAGATTAATGGGTTCTGTCAGATTAAGACTTTCTATTAAACGTTCCAGGTCGTCTATTCGTTCCTTTAAAGTAAATGGATATTGTCCTTTTAATGGTTTGTCTGAAAGACCACAGCCAATATGATCTGGAACTATGCAACGATGTGTGCCTTTAAAGGCTTTTACCATGTCGCGATATAAGAAAGACCATGAGGGGTTGCCGTGAACCATCAAAAATGGGGTTCCGGCTCCTTCATCGAGATAATGCTGCTTAAGGCCGGAGGGTTGAGTAAAATAATGACTTTCGAAAGGATATTCTTCTTTATAAAGCTGCTTGTCAAAAGCCATAAATTACCATTCCCAGCCTAGCATCATTGAATTTAGACCACTGCCGATACCGATAAAGCCTACCTTCTGACCTCTTTCAAGAATGCCACGTTCTTCAGCAATAGCAGCTGTAACAGGCAGGGAAACTGTTCCCATATTCCCTAAGAAGGGGAAAGTTGAAAAATCCTTATCTTTGGTTAGACCGAGATTAGCAAGAATAGCATCACGGTTTGAAGCTGCAACCTGATGTGAAATTATCTTGTCTAGCTGATCACGTGTCCAATTAAGTTCTCTGAAGAATGCGTCGCCAACCTTGCGGATGAGTTCGCCGCCGTGTCTGAGCATACCGATGGCATTGGTTTCCATCATTTGAGGTGCACGGGCTGGTACTCGCTTATCAACGCCCCAGCGGCACATTTCATAATGCTCAGGAGCACCCATTGTAACTCCGCCAACAAGTCTGGGTTTGTCCTCTTCATAGGAACCGTCGGTCAAGACAATGCCTACAGCACCAGAACCACCAGTCATAGTAGCCATAGCTTCACGGAAATATTCGGTTGTACCTTCCTCTATCATGCGTTGAATCATGATTTGAGTGATATCTCTTGCTGTTTCACATGCTACTACGATGCCAGCTTTTATCTGACCAAGTTCTATGCGGTTGGCAACGTCTATTATTGCGGTCATTGTTCCAAGGCAAGCGTTTGTAACGTCATGAATTATTGTATCAGGGCGTACTTTTAGTCCAGCAGCAACCTGGCATGCTGTGGCTGGTTCAAAGTTATCTCTGCAGACAGAACCGTATACTACGGCACCAATGTCTTCCGGCGGTACATCAGTTTTTGCTAATGCCTTCTTTGCTGCTTTGGCAGCTTCGACTGCATTAACATGGCCTGCATCCCACCATCTGCGTTCTTTGACACCAGTTAAGGCTTCAAGAGTTCCTGGTTGGAAATGTATTTTTCTATACAACGGAGCCAACTGCTCTTCAATCCACTTTGAAGTAATGGTTTGCTTGGGCAGTTCGTAACCGATAGCTTCTAAAAATACGCGTGAAAATTTCATGATGATTGCCTTAGTGCAAAAATTATATCAAATTAACTACAATTAAGCAATTAATTTCTATGAAGTCCTCAAATGCCCTCAAATGCCCTTAATGCCTAATGTGTATCTAATGTCGTAACGAATTATTTAGTTACCTGATAATAAACATTCGAAAATTAAGGTAATGTAAGATTCTTTTCAAGGAAATAAGCAGAAAAAATAAATCTTAATTGACTCACTCAATTTGAACATGTTATAAATAGTCTACCTTAAGGAACTTTGTATGGATAAAATCTGGCTAAATAAATATGAAAAAGAAACCAACCCAGAGATTGATTTCTCTTTGGTTGAGCTTAGCCTGCCGCAGATATTAGACAATGCTGTTAAAAGCTTTCCAGAAAAGATAGCGATAAAGTATAAAGACTATATTTTATCTTACAGAGATTTTGGAAAACAGACAGCAGTTATAGCAGGTAACCTGAAGCTTTTCGGGCTCGACAGGCAGGATAAAGTCTGTGTTCATCTTCCTAATTTGCCAGAAACAATATTATCTTTCTGGAGTGTTGAAAGAGCAGGACTTGTTGCTGTTATGACAAATCCGGCTTATTCAGAAAGAGAATTGATTCATCAGATTGCTGATTCTGATTCGAAGGCTATTATTACAACTGATGTTAATGCCGCAAAAGTAATTAACATTATGGATCAGACACAGTTAAAGTTTGTTTTCGTTGTTAATACTTCAGATACCCCTATTGAATACAACAATAAGATTTTATCCTGGAATGAATTACTTGTAGAGAATAGGGGATATATCTGTAAAAACATTAATCCAGATGAAGACCTGGCTGTTCTTCAGTATACTGGCGGCACAACCGGTATTTCCAAGGGCTGCATGCTTACTCACAAAAATGTTTCCAGTAATGCATACATGCTAAAAGAACAATTTAAGACTCTTTTGCAAGATGGGAATGAAAGGTTTGTTGGTGTATTACCTTATTTCCATGTCTATGGATTACAGCTTACCGTAATATATCCTATACTCATTGGCGCTTTAATGGCACCGCTTATAAGATTTACTGCTCATTCCCTCCTTAATCTTCTTATGTCTGAAAAGATAACAGCAATGGCTTCTGCTCCTTCAATATTCAGTGCCTGTCTTACTCAGAAGGATATCGACAGCTATGATATTTCAAGTGTTAAGCTTGTTATTTCTGGTTCTGCTCCGTTGCCGGTTGCTTTAATGAAAAACTTTGAAGATAGAACTGGGGCTGTTATTGTAGAAGGCTATGGTCTTAGTGAAGCTTCACCTGTTACTCATCTTTCACCGATATCAGCCGAAAAGAGAAAATTCGGTTCCATTGGTTTCCCACTTGTTTCAACTGACGCCAAAATTGTTGATGTTGAATATGGTATTAAAGAACTCGAAGTAGGGAAGAATGGTGAATTATGCATACGCGGTCCGCAGGTTATGAAGGGCTATTACAAAAATCCTGCCGCTTCAAAAGAAGTTTTGACTGATGGCTGGTTACATACAGGTGATATTGCATATTGTGATGAAGATGGCTATTTCTTCATTACGGACAGAAAGAAGGACTTAATTATTTGCGGTGGTTTTAATGTCTATCCCAGAGAAGTTGAAGAAGTCCTTTATCAGCATCCGTTAATCGCTGAAGCTTGTGTAGTAGGTGTTAATAATGACCTTCGCGGGGAAGATGTTAAAGCATATATCGTAAAGACTCCCGGAGCTAATCTAACAGAGAAGGATATAGCTTCATTCTGTAGAGAAAGATTGGCAAATTATAAGGTTCCTAGACATATCGAATTTATGGACGCTCTTCCAAAAAGCTCTGTAGGAAAAATTCTCCGTCGAGAATTAAGAGAACGAAAATAAAAACAACATAATACAGACATATAAAAAACACACATTTCATTCGAATGTGTGTTTTGAATTTTAGGTGGCAAAGAAAATATTATAAATCAGCAATAACTTTCTTACGAGTCTTGGGATTGAGATTGAGTTCTATTTTGCTAAGCAGTAAGATTAATAGATTTGCTGTGATAAAGTATATTAAAGCAGTCGATATTAACGGAAAGAATGCTTCCATAGTGCGTGAACGTATAATATCGCTGGCCTTGGTTAAGTCATGACATGCAATATAACCGACAATGGCAGTTAGCTTTACCATGGCAATAAATTCTCCTTTAACCACGGGAATGAAATAAATGGCAGCCTGAGGGAATACTATCTTAAAAAAGGATTGAATTGGTGAAAAACCAAGAGCCAAGGCAGCTTCTTCCTGCCCTTTGTCTATGGATTCCAAAGCAGTTCTCATCATTTCTGATGTATAAACACCAAAATTAATAGAAAAGCCTATTATTGCCACAATAGATGGGTCTATATCTGATTTGGCAAATACTACATAGTAAAGAATCATTAGTAGTAGAACCGTGGGAATGCCTTGAATAATTCTGATAAAATAAATAATACATTTGGTTAGCAATTTGTTCTTTAATCTTCGAAGAACGCATAAAAAGAAGCCAAATAAACCGCCTATGATGCCAGAGCAGGTTGAAATTATTATTGTAGTTGTCAGACCACTTAATAAAATTTTCCAGCGATCTTCTGTGATAAAGGTCTTTTTGAAACTTTCCTTGTATTCTTTAATTGCTGTAGTAAATGAATATTCATTGTTTGATTCTGTTTCTTTGACTGTAACCGCATCGTAGGTAGCGTAAAGAATGTCTGAATAATCTGCAACTTCTTTGCCGTCATCGGTAATAAATAGATTCGAAGCAATGACGTCTATGTTCCCTGTTTCCAATGCTGCCACAAGTCCGGCAAAACTGTTTGTGGAAAATTCAATTTTAGCCCCCAGTTCGGCAGCTATCAGATTTATTAATTCAATATCATAGCCGGTAAGTTCTGTTCCTATATAATAGCTGTAAGGTGGAATTTGACCATTTGTTCCAACTTTTAATATAAAATTATTGCTTTGCGGTAATTCATTGGGATTAAAAACAGGATTTTCTTCAAAATGCCATTTATGATATAGTCGTTCTAGGGTTCCATCAGCTCTCATTTTAGCCAGACTTTCATTTATCCGCTTTGTAAGATTCGGTATTTTTGTCTTTCTAGATATGGCGAGGGCTATATTAACTGGTTCTCCTAAATTACCATCGAGTATTTTTAGACGATCAGCCATTCCATGTGAAAAGAAATATTCCATATTTGGCCTTGGATAGATGAATGCGTCTATTTTATTGATTTTAAGTGACAAAATACCGTCAGCAGAATCTACAAAACCAAAAGCTTTACAATTTGGATATAGGATTGGAACATAATGCTCTGCTTGAGTTTGATGTGGGTAGCCAATTCTTACTCCTGGGATATTCAAGTCGTCTAATGCGGTTACTTTGATCTTAGATTTGGTATCTTTTACTAAAATTGCCATTTCTTCGTAATAATAGGGTTCAGAGAAATCAATTATTTTCTTTCTTTCTTCTGTTATATTAAGATTAGATGCAATTACATCTATAGTTCCGGCTTGAATGGCAGCTATTAGACTTGAAAAATCTAATAATACAAAATTAATATCAGCTCCAATTTTATTGGCAAACCGAATAATCAGTTCTATGTCGTTCCCGCATAAACTATTGTTTTTTATGTATGAAGCAGGAGGAAGTTTCCCTATGGTTCCAACTTTTAATATAAAGGAAGAATTATCTTTGTGGAGTAATTCCGGCATTTGTTCATTTTTGCCTTTTGTCCATTTTTTTTCAATTTTCTCTAATTCACCGCTATTTTTTAATTCAGAGATGAAATTGTTAAGCTGTTGCTTTAAATCTTTTATTCTTGGCTCTTTGGAAATCCCAAATGCAACCTGAGCCTTATCTTCAATCTTTTCAGGTAATAATTTAACACCGCTGATTCCCTGGGCCATTAATTTTTCCAGCACTCTTTTAGTTGTTACAAAAGCGTCAGCTTTGCCACCTGCAATAGAGTAGACTGAAGTGGCATCATCACCAAAAGAAACCCGCTTTTGATTAGGAAAATATTTTTGAACAAAGAACTCTCCATAACTGCCTAGAGGGAAGGCGATTGTTTTGGCGTTGTTTTGAAGTTGTTTTAAAGAATAATAATCAGTTGGATGTGATTTTATCAGTAGAGCACTACTGCTTTTATAGTATTCTACAAAATCATATAATAATTTTCTTTCCTTTGTTATGGATAATCCACCACATACAATATCGTATTTGCCTGTGGTTAAGCCTTGTAGAAGTCCAGAAAAACCTGCTGAGATAAAATCGAGCTTGTAGTCCAGGTCTTTCGCTGCAAGAATTAGTATGTTTATGTCCAGGCCTGTTAGCTTGCCATCTTTTGCTGTATATGACATCGGTTCGTAATCCGGAGCACAGGCTATTCTAATTATTCCCTTAGAGCCAGGCCAATTCTGGTCAGGTAATATTTTTAATGATTCATCTGAGTTTGTCCAAATATTTTTTAGCTTATATATAATTCCTTCATTTTTTAATTTATCAATTTCATTTTTAAATTCATTGAATATTTTACTGTTTTTGGCAAAGGCGAAACCATACTCGTCACCGCCTAACTTTTCTGGAAGTATCGATAGGTCGCTCTGTCGTTTCGTTGCTAATTCTGCAACGGGTAGGTCGCAGATAACTGCTTGAACTTTGTTGGTTTTTAATGCCGCAATAGAATCTGCTAAGGAAGAGAAATACAAATATTTAAATTTTCCGGGATAATGCTCTTCCATAAATTGGTCAAAACTTGTGCTTTCATTTGTAGCAATTATTTTCCCTTCTAATGACTTTAAAGAAGTGAAATATTCGTTAGTTTCTACATTGCTAGAAGTATTCTTAGAAGGAACAAAGTCTCTGACAATGAAAAATGATAATATCAAAACAATGATGCAGATTGCTAAGCTAGTATTCTTATTCATTTTATTTTTTTTCTGATGTATGACTGATTATTTTCCATACCAGTTTTAAATATAGAGATTCTCATTTGCTCATAACATAAATTGCACTTGGATAACATTTTTACACGTTTAATTAGGCTGTCCCCAAACTAGAATTTTGTAAAAATCCCGATGTACAGTAGACTCCTAAAACCTCCCTTTTCAAGGGAGGGTAGGGAGGGTTTTGATTTTAGAAGAAACTTGTTTTGAATGCATAAAATCGAGTTTTCAGACAGCCTCTTTAAGGGAGGGTAGGGAGGTTTTTGATTTTAGAAGGAACTTGTTTTGACTGCATAAAATCAAGTTTTTATACAGTCTCGTTTAATTAAGAGGGACTTTATTATTTATATGTCCTTTCCATTTGCAATACGTTTTGTTATTATTTTAATTTATAGCATAAAATGAAGCTTCTAACAATGACTCGATATAAAAACAGTCGTTAAAATTGTTATAATTGTTATACGACTTCAACAAATATAATAATTTTAACGACCAATAAATTTTAATAAAGGAAGTTAGTGTTATTTATCCAATTCCTGATTGGCAGCCCATATCTTCTTACATTCTTCTGCTGCTTTGGGGTTAATAGCTGCAGCTCTATCAAACAATGTTCCTTCTGTGCCAGGGAAACGGAAAGCATCGCTGATTTCCATCATCTGCATAACTTTGGTGTTACGTTCTGTTTCATAGTTTTCTTCAACGCGGGTGTTGTCACCAATAATCATTTTGGTTCTTGTCTGAAGATTGTATTCTGGCCATTCCAAACCTTCTATTGATGGATTCCCGGTCTTGCAGAAATTTACAATCATCTGCTGGTATTGTGAAGCAAGCTTTAATTCCTCTGGAGTTCCGTAAGCCGATATGCCGTCAAATGTACCGAATAGATAATTAAGGTCTACAGCATGACCTGCACCAATCTTAGCATACTCACCATCATAGCTTTTATCAAATATATAGAAATATCCTTTACCACCATTCTTGGAATGCATTTCTGCCTGATATAACTGAGGTGCGTTAAAAACTTTATCATTCATGAATTCGCGATACAGATCATTGCCTTTATATCCGAGTTTTTCCAAGATTTTATTATATTCTTCATATACAACAGAAAATTCCTTGCCGCTTTCGGCAACGATTCCCTTAGTTCCAGCTTCACAGACTGTGTCAAACATTTCGTCTAAATAAGCATAAACAGTGTAATAGTAATTAAATTCTTTAGCTGTGTGTCCCTGTAAAATGATAATGTCCTTAGAATCTCCACGCACCCATGCATTCAGAGGATCTGCTTCTATTAGATTATTACCACGTGCCGGATGATGATAAATGCCTGATGCATTATATCCCCACCATTTCTTTAACTGGTCAAAAGGTATTTTATTAATATCAGCAACTGTTTTACATCCAAAAGCTTCCTGAATGGCTGGAACCTGTTTTAATGTCAATTCTTTCTTACTGAAATGGGTAACAGCACCACTCATTGGTATTGCCTTAGAGAACAAACCCTTGGCTTCCTTCATTACACAGAGCATTGAAACTGCTCCACCACCTGCTGATTCACCACTTATTGTTATATTATCCGGGTCGCCGCCAAAGGCTGCAATGTTTTGTTTTATCCACTTTAAAGATTCAATCATGTCAAGCATGCAAAGATCTTCTGAGTTTTTATAATCTTTACCGTCCGGTAGTGAAGACAGATTTATCTGACCCATCATGCCAACACGATAATCGATTGTTACCAGAACAATATCCGGGTTGTCATGTGCAAAGTAATAACCATTATATAGTGGGTCACTCGTTCCACCTGCTACCCATCCACCGCCATGAATAAAAACTAATACTGGTTTGGCTTTAACTGAGCTTTTCGTATTTGTCCAAATATTCAAACCAAGACAATCTTCACCCTGTTCATAGTAGGAAGCTTTTTCATCTGGGTCAATAGATTGCAAACATGATTTCATGAAATTATATGCTTCATAAACTTTATTTGAGGCTTCTGCAGGCTGAGGTTCTTTGAATCTTAATTCTCCAACAGGCTGTTTACAGAATGGAATACCTTTCCAGATATTAACATCTTCTCTTTTCTTACCAACAAAAATACCGTTAAAACACTTAACAGCAAGTGATTCATCGTATTCGCCGGTGATTTCATTGTTCGGTGCATATGTTGGAATAACATATTCAGCATTTCTTTTTTCAGTTTCTGTCAGGATTTTTTCGCTCTTTTCAGTCTGTATCGTTTCACTTGTTTGTGAATAAGCATTTGGTGAGCAAAAGCAGGCACAAGCTATTAGCAAAGCTGTTACTGTAGTTTTTCTCATAATTACTATCTCTCCTAATTTTTATATAACGTTTGGTCATGCTATAAAAAACAAACCCAATATATATTAAGATTTGTTTTTATAGCACCTAAAGAATAAGTTTGTATTACTCTTTATATCTGAGATTAGATTTGACATTCATAAAATCAGATATAAAGAAATAATTGATTTTATTTTACAGAAAAATCGTAATACTTGTCGTAACGTTCAAATACAGCAACACTCATTGTTTTATTTTCAAGGTCGAATACCGAGTTGTGAGAAGTACACCAAATACCATTTGGATTCTTCATTTCCGGGTCTTTTAATACTTCAGCAATCAGAACGTCATCAGTTTTCATGACTTCAAGAATTTCTTTCAGATGTTCTTTATGATTTGCATAGTTAACGGGATTTTCACCGAATTCAGGATGATCTGACAAACAGGTATAAGGATTGTCAAAATTTTCGCCTGGTGCATATTCGCCATCCAGTTTATTTGAGTTGGTAAAGCGGATTGATTGCATCAGCTTTTTCATGCTTTCTACAGAATTAACTGAGCTTCTGTTGTCGGCAAGCTTGCGATATCTTTCAATACCTAAAGAGTTATCTGGGTAAGTGTTCTTCTGAGTATCAGCAAGGTGGAGATAGAAGTTTGTCATAATAGTTTCATTTTCCATTATGACCAGCTTTTCGCCTTCTGGTTTATTGTTGGACAATTCAACAACATAGGTTTTATTTTTATCGGTAATAAGGAAATGAACTTCATAGTTTCTGGCAATAAGACCCATAACGTCACGGTTATTGACTATGTCTATGCTTTTCATCAATTCTATTGCTTCATCAGCTGTTGCTGCATGGTCAAGAAGATATCTTACTGTACAGAGTTGTGATACTTCCTTTTTACCGGGATTTGTGTGCTTGGTAAGACCGCCTACATCAGTAGCATTTACGCAGTTGATTTCAATTGCAAGACCCTTTTCGTTAATACCATCAAGAAGCATCAATGGAATAAGCTTTTTTGCGTCTTCGTCTAAGCCATTATCCATAAACTTAGTGTTTAGCCACATCAAACCGCCTACCATACCAACAGAAGCATATCTGTCTTTCTTTGCTGTTGTTTTTACAACGATTTCTGCAGCGTCCCCGGCGATAAAGTCAAAGTTACGACCTAAGTAATTGCCTTCCTTTATTCCAGAACAACCGGCAAAATCCATGTTACCACGACCGTTTTTAAGAAGATAATCGTAGTCAAATTCATCTACAGTTACTTCATAAAGATTGGCTGCTATTTTTTTGTATTCATCATACTTGGCTGTATTCTCGTTTTCAGCGCTAAAGCTTTGTGAAGTGACCATAAGTAGTGATACCAAAATGATAAAAAACACTTTTTTCATTATTTTTTTGCTCCCTTAATAGATTCGTGTATGAATAATTATATAATTTTAAGGGGCTTGATACAACTAAAATTTAAGTTAGTTGCGACGGAGCACTATAATAGAGAGGTTTATTTGTATTCATAGGTAAGCAATAGCTTGATTAATTACAGAACTAATCATTGGCCTTAGTATAGACTGCATTAAAAACTTAGGTCTATTTTACTGCTTTTGTTTGATTCTTCTGCTTGATTCTTCGGTTCTCAGATAATTGTCTTCAGAAAAACTTAATTCGAGCGGTTTTGATTTAAACTGACCAGTGGAAGCTGAAAACTTTAAGTCGCCAGTGGATGATAAACATTTATAATTAGTAACCTGTGAAGCAATATTGATACCTTATATGCTATTTGAAAATAGAAGCTCTGTTCCCGCCAGCTTTATGTGCTTCGACTACAGCTTGAATAGCAGACTTTAATAAATCTTCCGAATTCTTTGTATTGTCTGGGAAAGATGCAATACCAGCAGAAAGAGTAACTTTTATATCTTTACCATTATAGCTATAGTTATGAGCTTCAATAGCTTCTTTTACGCGCCCTGCAAAGAATACTGCTCCGGCTGCATCGGTATTGGGAAGTAGACAGAAGTATCTTTCCTGGTTAGAGCTAGCTTTGTCGGTGTCACGAAGCATAGATGATATTGCCTTACCACAGTCGCCAATGATATTGCTGGCAAATTCTTCATTGGTTGCTTGTAGAATTGTTTTAAAGCTATCAATGTCAAAAACAGCTACACTGCAGTTCTGTTCATATCTATGGGCTCTGGATGCTTCTTCCTTCAAATAGCCAAGCCATACATTATGTGCAGAAAGACCTGTGCGGTCATCTGTGAACAGCTGTGCATACATTCTGTTTCTTTCTATAACAAGGGCTGCTAATGTGCATAAATCTTGGGCATAAGGTATGTCTTCATTTCTAAAGACAGGAGGAATCTGACGATTTATCAGATTGATTACGCCAAGAATGCTGTCATCCTTACCTATGATAGGAGCACACAAAAGACTTGCTACTTTCTGGTCTCTGTTAGAGAATTCACTGAATTGCTTAAAGCGAGGGTCCTTATGACCTTTATTAGCAATAAGAGGAATTCTATCCTTAATTACTAAGCCGGCAAGACCTTCATGCGGTTTTAATCTAATGGAAGGGTAACTGTCTTCACTTAAATCTTCTAGAACGCTTCTTTCAATTCCTCTGACACAGGCGACACGCATTTCGTGCTTTTCTTTGTCAACGAGGAGAATAGAAGCCCACTGAACATTAAGTGTTTTTATAGCTTCATCAAGTATGGTTTTGCAGTTGCTTTGAAAATCAAAAGTGGTATTCAAGTCTCTGGCGACCTGAAGCAAACTTCTTGTCTGAGCAAGCTGGCATTCAACCCTGTCGGCTCTTGTGGTAGTTCTTTCATTTTCCTTATCAAGGTTAAGCTGTTTTTTGCCTAATGAAACTACTTCCTTGTTCCATTCGTCATAGAGACTGTTGATTTCTGATACTACGTCTGAGATTTCATCTGAGCAGTGGTCATTCATTGTTCCAGTGGTTTTTCTTGTCTGGAAGGACTGGAGCGAGCTCTGTATAATCTGTAAAGGTGCAACAATTGAGCCTGCAATTAATAATGCAGTGATAATGGCTATGAAAATAGAAATAATTATGAAGAAAATCAGTGTAGTTCTAGTTACTTCAATATTTCCTAGGGTTATATAACCAAAGACTGCCAACGGGAAAATACTGGCAATCAAAAAAGCCAAAACAAGTCTTGTTCTAATGCTAAAATTTCTAAAAAGATTCAATTGTTTGCCCCTTATATTTTTATGCTATTATAAGTTATTAGATAATCTAAGTCAATGCTTCTTCAATCCCATCTCAACCCCAAATCCACAGTCTCCATCCTTTTTTAAATAAAATTTGACTAACATTAGATATTGGAATATAGTTGTATTCGATAAATTAGCATTAAAATAAGGTATATAAGATGAATAAGAATGAAAACCCAGTATTAGAACTATTAATTAAAAAGGATGATTTACCAAAATTTGATAAAATCAAACCCGAACATTTTGTTCCAGCTCTTACTTATGCTTTTTCTGAAATGCAAAAAGAGTTCAAGAACATTGAAAAGAATATAGTTCCAACATGGGATGGCCTCTGTCAGCCATTGGAAGATCTTGAACTTTATCTCGACTATGGTTGGAATCTTCTGATTCATCTTTCCAGTGTAAAAAATTGTGAAGGCTATCGTAAGGCCGAAGCTGAAATGATGCCTCTCTTCGTTCAGACACAGCTTATGATGACACAGAGCAAGCCCGTTTATGAAGGTCTTAAAGCTTTGAAGGAAAGCGATGAATATAAAAATCTCAGCGAATCACGCAAAAGAGTTATAGACATTAAGCTAAAAAAATGTGAACAGGCCGGCGTTGGTCTTAAAGGTGCGGCTAAACATAGATTTAATTATCTTTATAACAGAATTTCTGAAATCGGTATTGATTTCAATAATAATATTCTTGATTCTGTAAATAATTTCGAGTTCATAGTTACAGATAAAGCAAAGACAGAAGGCTGGCCTTCTAACCTGAAGAATCTCGCTTCTGATTCTTATAACAGAGCTCATGGAGAAGAAGGGGTAGTTTCAACACCAGAAAATGGTCCATGGCGAATTACACTTGTTCAGCCGAGCTATATGCCATTTTTGCAGCACCACAGAGACAGGAATGACAGATACACAATTTACAAGGCTTTTGCTTCAAGAGCAGCAGAAGGACGTTTTAACAATCTTCCATTGATTGTTGAACTTACTAAGGTTCGTAAAGAAATGGTTCAGCTTGTTGGCTATGAAAACTTTGCAGCATACAGCCTGGATGTTAAGATGGCTAAGAACATCGAAAATGTAATGAAGATGTATGATGAGCTTGAAACTGCTACAAAGCCATATGGCAAAAAAGATCTTGAAGAAATTCAGCAACTTGCTAATGAAAACGGCTTCAACGAACCTTTGAAGCAATGGGATGTAGCTTTCTGGGCGGAAAGATTGAGAGAGAAGAAATTCAATCTTACTGACGACTTAATCAGACCTTATTTCCCATTCAACCAGGTCAGAGATGCTTTATTTGATTTGGCCGAAAGGCTTTTTGGAATAAAAATAATTCCAACTAAGCGCGAAGATGCTCCTGTATGGGATAAAGACGTTGTATTCTACGATGTTGCAGATGAAACCGGAAAGAACATTGCTCACTTCTATCTGGACCCATTTGTAAGACCTGGCGAAAAAAGGGCTGGTGCATGGATGGAAAACTGCTTTACCAGAAGAATGTATAAGGGCAAAATTCTTAGAAAGCCTGTTGTCTACATTTGCTGTAATGCAACTACTCCTCAAGAAGGTAAGCCTTCATTGTTCTCTTTTATGGAAATGAAGACCTTGTTTCATGAATTTGGTCATGCTTTGCAGGGAATGCTTACAACTGTTGATGAATCTGAAACCGCAGGCTGCAATGGTGTCGAATGGGATGCAGTGGAACTCTGTTCTCAGTTCATGGAAAACTGGTGTATTGAAAAGAAGACACTCTCTAAGATTGCTCATCATTACAAAACTGGCGAACCTATGCCTGCTGAAATGTTTGAAAAGGTTCGCGGTCTGAAGAAATTCAGGGCAGCTTACCAGATGCAGAGACAGCTTTCCTTTGGTAAGTTTGATATGATACTGAATTCTAGCTATGATCCTGATGGAGATAAAGACCCGGTTCAGTTATTTGTTGATATCTCAAACGAATGCTGTGCTATGCCTGCTTATGATGGCGATAAATTTATCTGTGCATTCCAGCACATTTTTGCAAATGAATATGGCGCGGGCTATTATAGCTACAAATGGGCTGAAGTTTTAAGCTCTGATGCTTTTGCAGCCTTTGAAGAAGCAGGTATAGAAAATGAAGACGCTATTCAGAAAATAGGTAGAAAGTTCAGAGATACTTTCCTTGCTATGGGTGGAAGCAAGCACCCAAGCGAAGTTTTCAGACTTTTCCGTGGCAGAGACCCTGAAACAAAGGCTCTTCTTCGTCACTCCGGCTGCTGCTGAAGACTAACCCTCGGTTTATCAACTTCTACTTTTGGCTTTCTGCTTCCGGCTCCCAGCTTTCAGTTCCTTGCTTCTAGCTTCCAGCTCCTAGCTTCTAGCTTCCAGCTTTCAGCTCCTAGCTTCTAGCTTCCAGCTTCCAGCTCCTAGCTTCTAGCTTCTAGCTTTCAGCTTCCAGTTCTCAGCGAAGATAATCAGCCATTCTTCGGGCCTCAAAATAATAATTAAGCTAAGTATTTTGAGGCTCGAAGGTCTTAGTATTCTGCTTTTGTATTGAAAAGTTCACAATCGTGGTGTATACTATTTAATAGTGTTAGCAGACAATCTTTCCTGTTGTTCTGAAACGCTATCCGAAAGTGTTCGAAGCTTATGTCAAGAACGCTTCGCAAGCCGAATACTAAACGGCTTGGTAAATTTTTATTAAATATATAGGAAAAAGTATGAGAAAAATAGTAAATTTCATTTTGGCAGCTAGTATGGCCATTTTAATGGCTGATTGCAGTGCTAAGTCAGAATCATTGCCTGAAAATCTTGCAGATTCTGTTCTTTATGGAAAAATCGTGACAATGAACGATAAAGGCAACATTGCGGAGGCTGTTGCCGTAAAAGATGGGAAGATTGTGTTTGTTGGAAGCGCAAAAGATGCCAAAGAACATATCGGACCGCATACCAATGTATATGATTACGGTTATAATGTGATATATCCTGGCTTTATTGACGGCCACACACATATTGGGCTTGTTAGCACTATGTTGGTTGACGGAATAATACTTGATGGAGAGGCCAAACTCCGTCAGAATGCTGAAATTATAAAAGCGTATATCGAAAAAAATCCCGGTAAAAAGTTTTATAGAGGCCTGGGTTTCTGGGTATTTCCGGATGATGACGACCCACCTACACATGAAGTACTTGACAAATACGCATCCGATCAGGTTCCGATCATCATCGCGGGTGGCGGCGGACACGCAGCCCTTCTGAATCAGAAAGCGATTGAATATTTCCATGTCAAGGATATGATTGCCACATACGGTACGGACGGAATCAAAGTGGATGAAAAAGGGGAGCCCACGGGATATCTTCTTGAAACGCCACGATTTAACCTATTCCAGGAACTACCGATCAGCAAGGAAGATCTGAAAGAATTTTTCCTCAATTGGCAGGAGAACAGTCTCAATTATGGATTTTCAACAATCTGTGACGCTGGAATCGTTGAAACAGAAAAGCTCCCGATGGTCAGTGCATACAGGGAACTGGCGGAAGAAGGCAAATTGAAAATCAAGGTTCGCGCTCTTTGTGAAATCACTGAAACCACCAAGGATCCTATCAAAGAGGTTGATAAGATCGCTAAGCTAGCGGCAGAGTGCAATAATGATTATTTCAAGATTACAGGAATCAAAATATTCCTTGACGGTGTTGTGGAAGCCCTGACAACCTGGACTTTGAAACCCTATACCGCAGAAGCCGGAAAGGGCGATAATTATTACGGCTATATCAGATGGAATGAAGACAGAAAAGAAGAACTGACAAAAATCGTCAAGTATGCCAATGAAAAAGGCCTGCAGGTGCATATGCACGCAATCGGCGAAGGCGCTGCCAATTACGCTCTTGACTGCTATGAAGCAGCATACAAGGCACTTCCCAAAATCGACGCCCGCAACGCCGTGGCCCATCTGACCTATGTGACCGATGGTATGCCAAAACGTTTTGCAAACAACAAGGTAATTGCTGTCGTAAATCCCACATGGTCTACATGGAAATACGGAACGAAGGAAGATGAAATCAAGGTTTACGGAGAAACAGAAGCTAGAAATATGTACAAGATCAGATCCTTCATTGGCGCTGGTGCTGTAACGAGCTTCCATACTGACAGTGCTGGAACGCCGCTAGAACAGATATTCGTTGCCACGACCCGAAGAACTGTGAAGGACGCGCAGATTGCTCTGGATCGCAGTCAATACTCTGAGCAGATTCTGAAAATATACCCCGATGAGTTCCGAGGAACCGAGGAAACCATTGATGGCATGACTAGTCTGAAGTGCCTGACACAGAACCCCGCGTATCAGCTGAAAGAGGATAAAAATCTCGGCAGTATTGAAGTCGGTAAAGCAGCTGATTTCACAATTTTCAATGTGAACCTGACGGATGACACAGTTACTAAGAATGTTGCCGTTACTAATGCTACGCTGCTTTCTGTATTCAGCAATGGCAGAATGATATTCCCCGCAAGGCAGTATTGAGGACTATTCTTAATTAGCTTATAACCTATATTGCGATATAGAACCTGTTCAGCATTCTGTTGATATTTCAACAGAATGCTGTGCTATATCGGCTTAGCTTCCAGTTCTCTGCTCCCAGCCGAGCGAAACAATATTTTTTGGTCGCAAAGTTAACCTCAATTCAAACCGTAGCCCCACTTATTGATAACTCTATTGATTTTTTAGGTTAAATATTGTATATACTTTCTGCCGATAAAATATAAAAGGGGCGAACAATGAATTTAGAAGAAATCAAATCAAACAAAAAGATTTTCGATGATTGTTCTAAACTTAGTATCAGCGAAACTCCAGGCTTGTTAATGTCTTGTAAAAGCAAAGAAGAAGTTGGCTTTTTCAAACAGATTTGTGAAAGCTTTTTACAGCAGCGCCAGAGAAAAGTAATTGAAGAACGCAGATTCTGAAAACAGACCCATATATATTATTTTTGCAGGGTGTAATGGTTGCGGTAAAACCACCTTATGGCATTCCTGCTCCAATACTTTCCCTTGTCCAAGAGTAAACTCTGATGAAGCCATCAAATCTTTTAATGGTGATTGGCGTAATAGGGTAGATAGAATAAAAGCTGACAGAATAACAGTTAAGCTTGTAAAAGAATATTTTTCAAAACATATTACATTCTGTCAGGAAACAACTCTTTGTGGAAAATCAATTATAAGAAATATTTCCAATGCACGTAACGAAGGTTATGACATCTGGATTTATTATGTCGGTGTTGCAGACGTAGAAATTGTTAAGAAGAGAATAGCTTACAGAGTTGCTAATGGCGGTCATGGCATACCTGATAAAGATGTTGAACGCAGATATGTAGAAACGGTTAACAACATGAAAGCAATCTGGCCAATGGCTGACAAAGTAACATTTTTTGATAATACTGTAGGTTTTACTTACGTTGCCTATTATGAAGACGGTGATTTTATTCAGCTTACCAAAGACCTTCCAGGCTGGATTAAAGAAATAATCGACTGCTACCCCACAACCCGAACCATCGTGTGATACCTTATTCATTTTTTTTATAATTGTTGGAACCTTTTGATTTGTGGTATAGTCTAACCATATAAATCAGGAGGCAAAGCGTGCGAAAACTATTATTTTCAATACTTATGCTTTTGGTATGTGCCAGCATGGTATTGGCAGAAGATATAACCATTTCCGCGGGAGTAGACAGGACCGAGATTGAATTTGGCGACCAGATTCAGTTGACTGTTAACATAAAAAAAGCTCTAACATCCCAGAATACACAGAGTTTCAGTAATAATGGCTTCTCATTCAGTTTCAACAGTTTTAATATGAGCAGCATGAATGACATTGATTTTAGGGTAGAAAATATCCCGGATTTTGACATCATGGGCAGAAGCTCTTCTCAGCAGTCTCGTTCGATAAATGGAAAAGGTGAAAGTGTTAAGCAGATTATTCTCACCCTCGTGCCTCAGAAGGTTGGTGAATTAACTATCCCTGCTTTCTCTATGAAAGACAAAGATGGTGAAGAACATCATTCAGACCAGATTAAGATAAAAGTAAATCAGGCAGCTGAAGACCCAGATGAAGATGAAAATGTAATTACAGCACAGGACAATGAAGGCGAAGAAAACATCAATGAATCTCAACAGAATGGGCCGGCTTCTTCCCAGCCAATGCATTCTAAGCCACAGCCAAAAGAATCCAACTGGTTTAACACATTACTCTATGCTGGTATAGCCATTATATTATTTGTGATTCTTATTATTGTTTTTGCTATTGTAGCAGGTAAAAAAACAGATAAACCTGATACTGATAAAGTTGATAATGCCAAAATAGAAGATGCAGTAATAGTAAAACAGGAAGAGCCGGCTAAGCAGGAAGAAATAGTAAAGCCTGATGTTGAAAAAGTCGAATTTGAAACTATTGTTGCTTCAATTAAGATTCAATTTAAAGAAGTAAGTGTAGAGTTTTATCGTAAATATTTTGAATTATTTAAAAAGGCTTGTTGCTATAGAAATCAGAATCTTAGCATGGATATGACCTATGATGAACTGCTTGATAAATGTAGCAAAATAGCTGGAACTGATAATATAAAGCAGGCTTCAACAAGGCTGGCTTTTGAAATCGAAACAGTTATGTATGCTAATCGCATGCCTAACAGACAGCTCATTGCTATCGAATCTGACATTAAAGAAATACTTAATAGCCTTTGATTATAAGTAAATAAATATATGGAGCATACATATATGGATAATAATATTCAAAACCGTATTGATCAGGCTGGAAACATAATAAACAGCATCAAGACTGAAGTTAAGAAGGTTCTGGTTGGTCAGGAAAATCTTCTTGATAGTCTTGTGTTAGCTCTTGTTTCTGATGGCCATATCTTATTGGAAGGTGTTCCAGGACTAGCAAAGACCTTAGCTATTAAAGCGCTTGCCAGAACTGTTAAAACTAATTTCTCAAGAATTCAGTTTACACCAGATTTGTTGCCGGCAGACCTTATTGGTACAAGAATCTTTGACCAGAAAACTGCTGAATTTATGACTCACAAAGGTCCTATCTTCTCAAACTTCGTATTGGCAGATGAAATCAACCGAGCTCCCGCAAAGGTTCAGTCTGCACTTCTCGAAGCCATGGAAGAACGCCAGGTTACAATCGAACATGAAACCTTCAAGCTTTCAGAACCTTTTCTGGTATTAGCCACTCAGAACCCCATTGAAACTGAAGGCACTTATACTCTTTCTGAAGCTCAGGTTGACCGTTTCCTTTTTAAAGTAATCGTTAAATACCCAAGCTTTGAAGAAGAAAGAACTATCGTAAAGCGCATGGGCCTTGCGGAAAAGAGTCATCAGGTTTCCGTTGTAGAACCTGTTGTGGAAGCAGCTCAGATTCTTATGCTCAGAGAACTTGCCAGCGAAATATATGTTGATGACAAGATTGTTGAATATATACTTCGCATTGTTGATGCAACACGCTATCCTGATAAATACAACCTGCCTTTGAAGAGTTATATCAGATTCGGTGCTTCTCCACGTGCTTCTATTTATTTGACACGCGCAGCTAGAGCACATGCACTTGTAAATGGCAGAAGCTATGTAAAGCCTGATGATGTTAAGGCTATTATGAGTGATGTATTGAGACATCGCGTAATTCCAACCTATGAAGCAGAAGCCGATGAAATCGATTCAGACGAAATCGTCAGACGCATTAAGGAAGGGGTAGCTGTGCCGTGAGCATAGCATAAGCTTATATGCTTTCTAAAGAGCTTCTAAAAGAAGTAGGCCGAATAGAAATAAGAACAAGACAGCTTGTCGACTCTCTCTATTCTGGTAGCTACAAATCTGTTTTCAAGGGCCATGGTATGGAATTTGCCGGTATCAGGCAATATTACCGTGGTGATGATTTCCGCTCCATTGATTGGAAGGTTTCTGCAAGAACTGGTGATTTGCATATTCGTGAACATACCGAAGAACGTGAATTGCAGGTAATCATTGCATTAGACCTTTCTGGTTCTATGGCCTTTGGTTCCGGTTCCAAGGAAAAACGTGAATGTGCTGTTGAATTTGCAGCAGTAATGAGTCTTGCCGCTGAAAGAAACAACGATAGGGCAGGCATCTGTCTTTTTACTGACAAAGTTGAGAAATTTGTTCCACCTGCAAAGGGAAAAAGTCATGTATTAAGACTTATCAGAGATTTGTCTTATTTCATCCCTCAGAATAAGGGAACAAACCTGTGTGCTCCACTTGATTTTCTAAACTCTACAGTCAGTAGACGTTCTGTTGTTTTTCTAGTTTCTGACGGAATTGATGTGGGACCTATAGAAAGACAGTTAAGAGTTGCAGCAGCACGTCATGACTTGATTCTTGTAAATGTTCGTGACCCTCGTGAACAGACTATTCCTGATGTAGGGATGGTAGAAATAGAAAATCCTGAAACTGGTGAAGAAGTCATACTTGATACATCAAACCGCAAGGTAGTAGAAAGCATTCTTGAAGAACAACGAAAACGTGATGAACAACTAAAAAAGACCTGCCGCAACATGGGGGTAGATTTAATCGAACTCACTGCTGGTGAGTCTGTAGCACAGCCTGTTATTAGATTATTCAATAAGAGGAACAAACAATGAATAATATCAGATCCTTAAACCGCAAAATTGACGCCATGCTAATCATGGTTATAGCCAGCCTCATACTCGGTCTGGCCCTTTCCTATAATTATTATCAGAGTAGAAAGACTACAAATACCGAGAACTCAGAATTTGCAGCAGACCTTCTTGCATATAGTCTTCCATCTGAAGCAGCTACCGTGTTAGAAGAAAACATACGTAGACAGCCTCTTAGTGAGAAGGGCTTGAAGATGCGTAAGGCATTGGCTGATATATATATGAATGAAATGAACGATTTTGACAAAGCTCTAGCGCAGTTGCTTTATATAAATCGTTTTGCGGCTAATACAGAAATAGCAAGCGGAACAGAAGACAAGATTAAGTATTGTATGACACGTCTTGGTCGCGTCTATGATGCCGAACGTCGTAATATGATGGGCGAAGGTGTTAATCCAATTGTAAATACTGTAGCATCAGAAACAGTAATTCAGCTTGGCAATAAGGAAGCACTAAGTGTAGATGCCTTAAAGACCAGAATGGCTATGATGGGTATTAGCTCTACTGACCTGACAAAGGAAAAGGTAGAACAGGTTGTTAATCAGTTAGCACAGGAACTTTTACTTACCCGTGCAGCTAAACGTGAAAACCTTAAGAATGACCCTGAAATCATAGAAAATCTTAAGAAGATAGAAGACCAGGTTCTTATGAGTGCATACCTGCAGAAATTTATTCTTAAAGACTGTAAGGAAAATGACAAGGACAAGAGAATGCAGCTTCTTGCAGATGCTATTACAGAACTTCGTGTAAAAGAAGAACTTAAGATTAATTCAGAAGTAATTGACAAAGCCTTTGGTTTTGCTAAAGAAACTGCTCCTGCTGAAACAAAATAATGTTAGCTTCTACTACGGAAAATATAATCGCAACAACTACAAGCACAGCTAAAGTAGCTAGTGAATCTAGTGTTGCATCTCAGACTCCACAGCTTCCACCTATGGGTGAAGAAATCTTTGATATTCTAGAAACTGTGGATATGAGCTACCCTTGGCTTTTGCTTGTTGGGAAAATAGCTTTGGCGGCCATCGGTATATGGCTTGTATGGTTATTCTACAAATGGCTTACAGCACCTGTAGAACGCGTTAAAAAGATTATTGTTCAAAGCCCTGAAGTTATGGCTAAACGTGCCATAAAGCGCATGAAGCTTTCCGAAATATGGGAAAAGCGTAATATAAAAAGTATATGTGAGAATGTAGTCGCTATACTTAAAAATTATGCATTGGATGAATATAAGCTTAGCATAGGTGCAGCTGCTACAACAGATGAATTCATACCAGACCTTATTAACGGTCATGTAAAAAATGAAGTTCTGTCCGAGGTAAGGGGGTTGCTAGAGTATTGTGATGAAGTTAGATATACTGGTCGCGAAAATAATAGCAGAACTCCAGAAAGTCTTGTTGAAACCTTGGAAAAGCTTATTGATATCAAGGGGTGGCGTAAATGAAGTGGAATAGCCCTGAGTTCATGATGCTGCTCTTATTGATACCGCTTATAGCATGGTATAAGTTCTTTATAACAGAACGTGCCAAAAAGGGTGGCATAAATTATCCGCTGGCTGGCGTTGTAGCAAATGCAAAGAAAAGTTTTAAAACAAGACTTCGTTTTCTTCCTGATTTACTTAGGCTTGTAAGTCTGGTTCTTGTAGTCTTTGCTCTTATGCAGCCTCAATATGGCTTTGAATCAGAAACTGTTACAAGGCAGGGCATCGACATCATGATTGCTCTTGACGTATCTGGAACCATGGCGGCCGAAGACTTTAAGCCTAACCGCATTAAGGCTGCACAAAAGATTACTGAAGATTTCATTACAGGTATAACAGATCATCGTGTTGGCCTTGTTGTTTTCGCTGGTGTTGCCTTAACGCAATGCCCATTAACAATTGATTATGGTGTTCTAACCGAGCTTTTAAGACATACCTCACTTGGTATGATGAAGCAGGATGGCACTGCAATCGGCGATGCTATTATTAATGCTGTTTATAAGTTCAATACCACTGCAAAGGAAAAGCGCGACAAAGTAATTATTCTTCTCAGTGATGGGGAAAACAATGCAGGCGTCGACCCGCTTACTGCTGCCAAAGTTGCTGCAGACAGAGGTATTAGAATTTATACCATAGGCGTTGGTAGCATTGAAGGGGCTCCAGTTCCATATTATAGAAATGGTCAGAAGCAATACTATTCAGACTATTATGGTAATCTACAGAAACCGCAGTTGGATGAACAACTGTTAAAGGACATTGCTTATCTGACCAAGGGGCTGTATTTCCGCGCTACAGACAATGAAGCTCTTGAGGAAATATATAAAAAGATTGCCACTTTGGAAAAAGGTAAGATTGATGTTAACAGGACAATGCAGTATTCAGAACGCTTCTATTGGTTCCTGCTTCCTGCTTTTGCTTTGCTGGCAATTGAAATATTCCTGCGTAGCTGCGTTTTTATGAGGGTATTCTAATGTTGGAATTCAAAAGCACTGAAAACATATATCTATTACTTCTGACTGCTATTTGGATTATAGCATTAGCTTCGCACGTTGTTAAAAAGCTGCAGAAACGAAGAGAAGCCTTTGCAAGTTCTGTGATGCTCAATAGAATTACCAGTCATAAGCCAACCAGAAGACCAATTATAAAATGGGCAATGATAGGACTTGCTCTTTTCTTTATGGGCATAGCAATATTACGCCCTCTCGGCGAAAGCTATGAAGAAGAAATAAACGGCACAGGCATGGACCTTATTGTTGCCCTTGATATTTCCAAGTCAATGAAGGCATGTGATATTGACGGAAATTCCAGATTAGAGGTTGCCAAGGTTCTCCTTCGTAATATGGTTAATGGCCTAAAGGAAGACCGCGTCGGACTTGTTGTTTTCGCTGGAGAAACAATGGTTCAGAGTCCATTGTCACATGATAAGAATGCTTTTTTGACTTTCCTTGATAGAGTAAATCCGGAATTGCTTTCTGAACAGGGCACTAACTTGGGTGGGGCAATTCAGACCTCTATCGATCGTTTCAATACAACAGCTTCACAGACAAAGGTAATTGTCTTGCTTTCTGATGGTGAAGACCCTGATTCTAAGCATGTAGAAGCAGCCATGTCAGAAGCAGAAAAGAAGGGTATTAAGATATTCACTGTTGGTATTGGCAGTGAAAATGGCGGCTATATTCCAGAAGGTCAGACCTGGTTTGGTGAAACTATTTACAAGCGATTACCAAATGGTCAGCCTGTTATTTCTAAAATAGCCGAAGAACCACTTAAGCTTATTGCCGAACGCACCAAGGCTGAATATTACAGGGCTTCTAATGTTTCAACGGCTAACAAAGTAATTAAAGGTCTCAATCAGATAAAAAGAGTCGCTGTTTCTGGCGGAAAAAGAATAATGCGTCAGGAATTATATTGGATTCCACTTCTTATTGCATTTTTCCTGCTATTACTAGAATGGATGATATCCGAACGTATTCCCTACTCAAGAGAACAAGATCATTGGCTTAAAAGAATATGAAAAAGAAAAATCTTATAACTGTATCAACAATTCTATTGGCTTTAGGTGTTATAAATCCTGCTTGCTATGCACATCCTGCTTTTAAGGTTCAAGAAGCTATTGAAGCTCTTGAAGCAGGTGACTTGGAAAAAGCTGAAAGTGCTTTGCAGAATGCAAGGTTTGAAGAACCGGACAGTTATGAGATTAATTATAATCTAGGTATAGTTTCATATAGAAAACGTGACTATGCTAAGTCAGTTAAGTTTTTCGCCAGAGCATCTGAATTAGTTAGAACCCCAGATGAACGCTTCAATACCTTTTACAATATGGGTAATGCAGCTTTTAAGGGATATGATTATGCATTGGCTATAACTGCATATAAAAACGCGCTAGCTGTAAAGAATGATTATCAGGCTGATTATAATTTAAAGATTGCTGAAAAGAAGCTTCAAGAACAGCTTGACCGCATGAAAAAAGACCAGGAACAGCAGCAACAACCAAATCAAGATAATCAACAGAATCAGCAACAAAATGGTCAGCAAAACAACGCTAACAACGCCAACAACGCCAACAATGCTAACCAAGCCAACTCCGCCAACAGCCCCGAAAGCGCACAAAGTGACGAAAATAAAGAAAACAATGCCGACAATGCCAACAATGCCGACAATCCTAACAACTCCGACAACGCCAACAACACTAACGACGCCAACCAAGCCAACTCCGCCAACCAGGCCAACAACTCCGAAAGCGCACAAAGCAACGAAAATAAAGAAAACAATGCCGACAATGCCGACAACGCCAACAATCCTAACGACGCCAACCAAGCCAACTCCGCCAACCAGGCCAACAGCCCCGAAAGCGCACAAAGTAACGAAAATAAAGAAAACTCCGCTCCAGAATCTGATCGTCGTGACCTACAAATGGCTGAAGATAAGGGGAAAGTTGGACGCCCTGAAGCTTCTCAGAAGGCACGGGCAATGAAGAACATCAAGCTCAATAAAAAAGATGTTGAAGCTTACCTTAAAGAGATGGAAGCACGGGAAGCTGAAGCTCAGAAATACTATAGAATAAACAATATTTCTGAAAAGAATCCTGAATATATGAACCAGGAAGAGCTTCGTGAATGGTTAAAGATTAGAAATAGGAAAAAAGAAAAAGCCCGCAACAACGAACAGGATTGGTAGGTGGATTCTGCGCAGCAGAAGACGGATGCAGTATATTGCAACTAATCTGTTATGTTGTAATAGAAAATGTTCAGTTCCGCCCCTGCGAGGCCTTCCTCCGTTCGGGGGAAGGTGGCACGCGTAGCGTGACGGATGAGGGGAATGATTCCGAAACAGAATAAAATATGCAAAAAAAAACTCTAGTTCTTTCGAACTAGAGCCTTTTTTCTAATTAATTAATAGCGCGGTCTGCGAGGTCTGTCTTCGCGTGGCTTAGCTTCATTAACTTTGAGAGCGCGACCGTTAACTTCTTTACCGTTAAGTTCAGCGATTGCTTTTTCAGCTTCTTCTTTTGATGGCATTTCAACAAAGCCAAAACCTTTTGATCTGTTAGTATCGCGTTCGATAATAACATTAGCAGAAGCTACTTCACCATAAGGAGTGAAAAGGTCTTTGAGAGCTTCGTCACGGATAGCGTAAGGAAGGTTACCAACGTAAATCTTCATTCGAAAAATTCTCCTACAATTTTCTTTCACACTTACTAACTAGGTCTCGGAGAATTTTGCTTCCTCGGACTTGTCCGTAATTGCGTTAAAGTCAATCTAGCACAACTTTTAATTTAAAACAAGAGTTTTTGTAAAAATCTTTTAAGCTGTTGGAATAATTACTTACGAATGCTTTCCTTAAAGCAATCTCTATGCTTTAACATTGCAGATTCCCAAGTGAAATTCTTTGAATATTCTGATAGTTTTGAGGACAAGGAAGAATCTTCTCGGAGCTTTATAGCAACATTCATTCCTTCTGCTAATGCCTTTCCATTAAATGGCTCTACTAATATGCCAGTTTCACCGCATAATTCTGGTAATGTTGCAGCCTTCATACCAACTATCGGACAACCACATGCCTGCGCTTCTATTATTCCGCAACCAAAGCTTTCACACCAAGTTGGAAATATGTTTGCTAATGCATGAGCGTACCAGCCAGGTAATTCTGAGTATGGTAAAGAGTCTAGAAATATGATTTTCTCTTCTAGATTATTATCTTTTATACTTTGTTTCACCTTGGCAGCATATTTAACATCAAAGGCATGACCTACAATAAAAGTATGTGGTAATTCCGGCTTGGTCTTATAAGCTTCTACGAGGTAATCAAGGCCTTTATAGACATAAATATTTGAAACGAATATGTAATAAGGTTCATTTCCAGCTTTTTCTGGTTTTTGAGATTCTGGTTTAAAATGGTTGCTTATGCCATGGTGGACAATTGAAGTTTTGGAAAAAGGTACCCATTTTTTTAGTAAATTATCAGAGGATTGCGATAATACAAATGTTTTATTGCTAAATGCTGCTGCGAAAATAGTTAAAAAGCAGTTTGCAAGCATCTGTAAAAATGGTTTGGTTCCTTCAAACTTATATACAGCATATAAAGCCTTAGGAGTAATAGGAGCTACATTCTGTAACATCATATAAGTCTTGCAGTTTGCTGGAATGAGTGGAATCATATTGGCTATGCAATATAGCAGGTCAGCCTTCCAGGTTTTGCAAAGTTTAAGTAAACCAGTGTTTTCCCACCAATATCTTTTAAATACATTACTGCTAGCTTGTGGTATCTTTCTGATTTCGAGGTTTTTCTGAAAATACAATTCCTTTGGTAGTTCTATATCTTGAATTACGCATAAAAATTCATCTTCAGCCATTATCTTTGGTAAATACTTCAGAAGGTTTACTAAATATGTTATCCCGCCACCTGCCTTTGCAGATACAGCATTAATTAATATTCTCATTTCCTGTTTATTCTCCAGAATCCATTTCTATTGCTACCGATTCGACTAACTATACCCTTTTTTTGCAATCTTTCAAGATAAAACCTGATTGAACTTTGTTTCCTTTCAAGATTCTCTGATAGTTTTTTATGAGATATCTGTGGGTAAGAAAGTATTTCTTTTAATATTAAATCTTCAATACTATTCGGATCATTTATTGATAGGTGTTTTGTTAATTGTGTAGTGGATGAATCTTGTGATAAAGCTGAAACTGTAGAATTATCAGACGTGTTGGTATCACTTTTGTTTGAATGTGTAATGGATAAACTTTGTGGTAAAGATGAAGTTGCATGGTTGTTGGATATATTACAGTTGTCTGTATTTGATTGTGTAGTGGACAAACATTGTGAGAAAGCTGAAAAAGAAGGATTATAGGACGTGTTGTTGCTGATTATTTTCGATTGTGTAGTGGTAAAATCTTGTGATAAAGATGAGTCTGTTGGTTTGTTAGAAATGTTTTTCTTCTCTTTTTGAGAATGTGTAGTGGTAAAAGCATGGTCTGGAGATGAAAGTGGAATGTTAAATGTTGCTTTTAAGCTATTTTCTTTTGTTGTTAGTGTAGTTAGAGAATGATTATTTATAAGGGAAGACGAAGGTTTATTTGTAGTGAAATAAATTCCTGCGTTCGATTCTTCCACAAAGTTATTGTTTTCGTTTTTGTTTAATTGTAGTTCTACTGTTATTCGTTCGCAAGGGGTAAGACTTTCTTTTACATAGGGTGTTGGAAGGTTGTTCTTACGCCATACATCACAAAGATTGCACAAGCCCATTCCTGAACGCTCGCCTACTTCGATAAGTGCGAACATATTAAAAATTTTACTGTTTCTGGCATCACTTATACCGCCACCGATAGCGTCAAAAATAGGTATTCTGAAGCTGCCAGGGTTTGAAATTGATATGGAATCTGGATATTTATCTATTACAACACCTCGGGTTCCGTAATAGTCTGCATGAATCAAGGCATTGGCTAAGGCTTCTCTGACACCTTTATGCAGTGGGGTATCATCTATTCTTTGCATGTTATTGTCTAAGGCAAAAGGTCTTTTTATTTCAGAAGTTAACTTTGAAGCTACTTTGAAATAAAAATCAAAAACGTTCCCGCTCCAGTCGGCGTCACCTGAACAGACTCGGTCGGTCCAGCGATTGTTGAAATCGAGTCTTTCTCTGTAATCTAGGAAAAAGTTAGGCAATTCATTCTGTATTTCAATGAAATCACCAAAGAAAATAAGGCCGCCAAGAGTTGGGTGCAGTTTGCCGTCACTCTGGAATATTCTTGCAGCGCCTATTTTGCATAGAAACTCATCGTTGCTCAATTCTACCCATACGTGGTCTGGTCTTAGATTTTTAAATATGATTCTATAGCGCTTTATTGAATCATGATTTAGTGCTGTAATAGGCACATTGTCTAAGAGCAGACTGTCTGAAGTAACTTCAGACTGGTCTCTGAGCATTGATTTAACTTCTGTCTTGTTACAATGGTAATCACCTTCATGATTGCGTCTGTAAGTGCCTTTAAAAAAATCTTCACCTACGTAAACGGGTCGGTCTGACCGACAAGCTCTAGGAACATTTATTACTACTAGCGTTTTGTTGTTGTATTCTATTTTGTATATATGATTACTTAAAAGTATGTTAGAACTGACTTTGCTATTATTGTTTAAGGTATTCCAAATATCGGAAATAATCTGATCCGGATTCTTAACACCTTCAACAGATAATTTTTTTGTTGTTTTGTCTTCTTTTAAACCTAAGATAATGGTACCACCAAAAGTATTGGCGAAAGCAGAATAGGTTTCCCATATACTTTTTGGCACCTTCGAATCAGCCAGTTTGGCTTCAATAAATTGATTTTCTCTTTCTCTCAGCACATTCTCAATATCTATCATAACCAACCTCCTACTTTATTCTAATCATTTTCTTCTTATTTGACAAGTATGATTCAAAAATTATGTAGTTGATAAAGATTGAAATAGCACTAATAACAATAATATTTATGTTGCTCGGAAAGTCGATTTATTACATTGTGCATACAGCACTGCTGAATAGTTTAATGATTCTGCAAAATTGAAATAAGAAACAACATATTCGAATCAAGCATTGGCTATAAAAGAGTATTCTTTGGTTATGAAATAGAATTCAATTATTCATTTGTTGGTTTTGGAACTACTGCTTGTTCATTAATACATCATAATCGGAGAAAGTTTTGGAGCTAATTAAATATGGTTTTGCGTGTCCAAATCTAATAAAAATTATCAGATTTGGACAATATTGATAGATTAGATTCTAATAAATAAATCTTCCATGGTTATTTCATTAGAAACAAGAGTATTATATAATCCTTTTTTTAAGCCATATGTAGTAATCATAGTGAGTTGTATTGATTTCTTGGTTTCGGTTGCCTTAATAAAGCTGCTGATTTTATTTCTAAGAATCATTTCATATGATTTGTCTATAGAAAATTTATCATGATAAAATTTAATTTCACATATGTTTATCACTCTATCTCTTCTTTCAATTAATAAATCAATTTGAGCTCCAGAAATTCCTTTTTCGTTATCAGGTAAGGTAAACCATGACGATTCTTCCGATAGAACACCTGATATGCCTAACTTATGTTTAATCTGCTTGATGTGATCTTTGCATAGTTGTTCAAATATTAAGGCTTCCCATACTCTTCTTGATGGATTATCTAAGGAATTGCTCCAGAAATGCTCATCTTTGCCATAGTTATCTCTTACAAAATGAAGGTAGAAGGCTGTATAATAGTCTGCTAATTGATATAAAGTTTCTTTCTTTTTTCTTCCATAGAATGTTGATATTCTAAGAAAGCCGGAGTCAACCAGGTTACTTAACATTTTAGTGAATAACCCATTTGATGGCAGCCTTGTTGCATTAATTATTTCATTCCTGGTCATACCGATTATCTTTTTACTTATTGCAATAATAATCTTAATATAACTGTTACTATTTGAAAAAAGAGTAGCATAGAGATTGTCAAACTCTCCATACAGTTCACCTTTATTTTCAAAAAATAATCTATCTATGTTTTGGTTAAAGGATTCTTTCTTTTTTAATAAGCTAAGATAATAAGGTATGCCGCCCATTATCATAAAACATTCTGCAATTTCATATTTAGACCACATAAAACCTTTTGAACAGAGATATTCCTCTACCTCTGACAAATTAAATGGATTTAAGTATAATTTGCAGGTTTGTCTATTAAAAAGTCCACCTTTATTTCTGTCCAATTTTTCAGTCATCCATGAAGTTGCTGAACCACAAACAATGAAAATAAGATTGTCCATAGTAGAACCAAAATCGTTCCAAAACCATTCGAATGCAGCTAAAAAACCTGAATGAAATGTGTCAAGCCACGGCATTTCATCAAAAAATACTATTTGCTTTTGATTTGACGGCAAATTTTCTAGATACTCTCTTAATATTGTAAAAGCTTGTATCCAGTCAGATGGTGTTTCATGCTTCTTGCCTGATTTTCTTTCTAACTCTGTTACAAAATTGCGTAGTTGAATATCTTTCTTTTGTTCATATGCGCCAGTTAATTTAAATGCGAATTTATTTCCAAAAAACTTATTGATAAGGTAGGTTTTGCCTACTCTTCTCCTTCCATATACGATAACTAATTGTGCATTATCTTCATCCAGGCAATCCTGTAATCTATTACATTCTTTGTTTCGTCCAATTATTTTATTCTTATTCATAGTTTATATAATAATTTTATATAATAGACTTGTCAATTTAAGTTTGTCTAAAAGTCGAATAAAAATGAAGATTTGGACAATAATGTTAACTAATTTGAATGAAGAGGGTGTACGACAAACAAAAGACAAATAATACGAACAATGAAGTCATATTTTAGACTATTCAAAACGCATTCTATTTTATTAAAAATGTTTTGGAGTTTTTAACTGACAAAAATGAATTTTGTATTGAATAGAATTTGAATTATTAATGCAAATATATCTTTTATAAAGGTTCTTGTTCCTCTATAATATTTGGCATACACTCCTGAAAACTGATACTCAAATATGGTAAGTAGTATTTTTAAGTATCTTTTCTGGTTATATTGTTTGATTTGCTTTGATAAATAGTTTTGTTTCCTAAGGATTATTTCTATTATATTTCTTTTATTATCAAAATCAATACTTATAAGCCTTTCGCTGATTGCAGACAGGTAGTCATACTCGTTTTGTCTGAATTTATACAGACCGATAAGATCTTTAATTTTATTGATAATACCAGATTTGTATCCATCAAAGTTATTGTCATGCTGTCTGTATTTTGAATACGGTTCTGGTAGCATTATGCAGTTGCGTGTTGATAAAGCTATTTTTTCTATCCAACCATCGTGTAGAAGATGATTTATTTTTGGAATTGGTAATATATAGGTAAGCAAATCTCTTCTGAAAGCTATGGTAGCACCACTGGCTGAAAGCTTCATTGATATAAAACTCATTATATTTATAAGATTAGAATTAACAAAACGTTTTGGATATAATTTTTGTTCTTCTGTAAATAGAGAGCCAGAGAGCACATTTAAATCTTGGTCTGCTATTTGTACATCAGAAAATATAAAGTCAACATCTCTATTATTTTGAAATGCATTAGTATATTCTTCTAGTTTTTGTGGAAACCAATAATCATCCTGATCAGAAAGAAATATTATATCACCCGTTGTGCTGGTTATAGCTTTTTCGAAGTTTTTTATTACTCCAATATTATGTGGGTTTCTTATTATTCTTATGTTTAATCCGGAATTCTTCTTAAAATCTTCGATTATTTCCACGGTATTGTCATTGGAACAATCATCGCATATAACTATTTCATCTGGAAGTATTGATTGCTTGGCAAAGCTTTGTAATTGTTCCAAAATATATTTGCTACCATTATAGGTTGTCATAGCAATTGATAGTTTTAGTTCTCTGTTTTTAATCATTTTTTCTATGAATTGTTGAATCTTTTGTGTGAAATGAACAAAAATCTTGGATTCTTTCTCCAATTACCGGAATATTTCTGAATATAATCTATATCTAGGCCATTTTTCCATAATATAAATGGGAAACTTATTTGATCTCGCATTGTATATTTGTTGCAATGTTCCCACCATTGGTTCATGAGATCTTGTAATTTTTTATCACTGTGTCTGCGCATTAATATTGAAAATTCACGCATACCGTATTTGGGGGGAAAACCTGCTTTTTTGTAAGTTTTTATTTGATTTTCAATAGCCTTAGTATTAGCGGCATCAATGTAAATAATATAATTCTTCTCTGTATATATGCAGTCATGAAGCGGATTCTCAAATGAGCCCATAACATGACTGTCATCAAGTTGATCTATCAAGGGATATAAATCTGCGACAATTTGAGCATTACCATCAACCCAGATTGAATAATCATATTCAGGAAATAAGATATGTGGGAATAGTTTGCAGAATTTTGATTTATGATAACCGTCATATTCTGAAAATCCTGGGATGCCAGAACAATCAAGCTTTTTCCAAAAACTATCAGTTGATAAGTTCTGGTCTGTTATAGCATAGTAGTCGCATTTGTCACTCTTATAAAGAGGCTCATGTATAATATCTGACTCACCAAAAATTGATGTATATACTGCAACTTTTGCACTTTTATTTTTGTTTTTACTTATATAGTTGATTTCAGTATTAGCAGATGGTTGTGGAATATTCAGATGATCAATGCTTATTGATGGGTAAATTCTGGTAATAATCTTGATTAATATTTTTTTTAGGCTGTTATCTTTGTTTTTTATAAGTTTTTTTAGATATGTGATAGCATTATCAAGTCTAAACTTGATCAAAGCCTTAAATGAAGGATCTTTTGACGCATAATTATCTATATAATATGCATTCAGTTCCATTAATTTTTTACTTTGCTCTGGTTCCTGGTAATTCATATATTGTTTATTTAATGTATCTGTTTGCATTAATTTGGTTAAATATTAACAAATTATTATACAATAAACAATTCTCAAATAGAATAGATTTATAATGTGATTACTAGATTCCTAGATTAGATTCAAAAAAATAAATCTTCCATGGTTATTTCACTAGAAACAAGAGTATTATATAACCCGTTTTTTAAGCTTTATGTAGTAATCATGGTGAGTTGTATTGATTTCTTAGTTTTGTGGTTAACTTAATAAAGTTGCTGTTTCGAAGCAAGCATTGACTAGAAGAGAATATTATCTGGTTATGAACCGGAATTATATTATTTTTTTGTTAGTGCTTAGAATATAATTTTGAAAACTTTCAATACTTTTACGATTTTATTTTGAAATATTCAGCATACCATTCAGCAAAACTTCTTAATCCATCTCTTAAGGAAGTATTTGGTTTGTAACCGAAGTCTTTAAATAATGGTTCGCAATCTGCGCACGTTATAGGAACATCTCCTGGCTGCATAGCTACTAATTCTTTATGATTTTCAAAATCAAAATCTGCTGGTAATAATTTTACACGAACTAGTTCTTCTTGTAGAATTTGAACAAAATCTAAAAGGTTTTCTGGGGTTTGATTTCCTATGTTGTATAGTGCGTAAGGTGGTAATGGCAGACCATCTCGACCGTTAGTTTTTATTGGGGCTCCATACATAACGCGTATAATTCCTTCGACAATGTCGTCAACATAAGTAAAATCTCGTTTGCAGTTACCATAATTGAATATTTGTATTTTTTGACCTTTTAAAAGCTTATTGGTGAAGGAAAAATAAGCCATGTCCGGTCTTCCAGCAGGCCCATATACAGTGAAAAATCTTAGGCCTGTAGAAGGAATATTGTATAGCTTGCTATATGCATGAGCAAGAAGCTCATCGCTTTTCTTGGTCGCAGCATAAAGAGATACTGGATTATCTACTTTATCATCAGTAGAATATGGAACCTTAGCATTGGTTCCGTAAATGGAGCTTGAACTGGCGTAAACCAAATGTTTCACACCTGTAGCATTGTTGTCATATGAGTGACGACAAGCTTCAAGTATATTATAAAATCCTATAATGTTACTTTTTATGTAAGCATCTGGATTTACAATTGAATATCTTACCCCTGCCTGGGCAGCAAGATTAACCACAACATCTGGTTTATATGAAGCAAACACAGAATCGATTAAAGATTTATCTGAAATATCACCCTTTATAAAAGTGTGCGTTGAATTCGGAAACTTAGAAATAAGATTATCAATCTGTTTCAACCGCCATTCTTTAAGAGAAACATCATAATAATCATTTAAGTTATCTATATTAATGACATCTATTGAATCAAAGGAACGAATGAGTTCATAAACAAGCTTAGAACCAATAAATCCAGCACCACCAGTGATTAGTATGTTATTTTTATTTAAATCTAATATTTGTTTCATAAATAAAACTGTTCTAACTATTTTCTTTAATGTACCTATAAGATTATATACGAATTTTTTATTGCATACAATAAAGAATTTGTTGCTTTTGATGACTTTTTATGACCTTCAGATTTATGACAAATACAAGACATAAAACTTTATTTCTTTTTGGAAAGGATTATTAATAATCTAATTGCTATTTGATTTATAAGATTACGTCTGTTGTGTGGATATATAATAAAATCTTTAATAATTGATGTGATGGCAGAGATTTTACCCAAAACATTTTTACTTTTTAGCAACAATATTTGACTATGCTGATTGTTAAGAGAATTTCTCATATTTGGATCACATTTAAGTAAATTGGTTAGTGTGTTTTCATTAAAAGAATCTATGCCATTGTTTAATCTTTCTTTATATAGGATTTGGGCATAATATTTACACAAATACTGTTTCGAAGGATTTGATTTTGTGATGCTACTTTGACGAATTCTGTAATTCAATAGAACATCTGGTAGAATATGAATTCTCTTTCTAGCGGATAACATTCTTAACCAAAGGTCATAATCTTGAGCTGCTGGGAATGACCTATAGCAACCAACTTCTTTTAAAATGTTGGCCCTTATCATAATGCTCGGATGAGTGATTATTGAACCAAATCTGGTTATTCGCCTTAGCAATTTGTCGGAAACAATAATTGCTGCATTTTTTTGTATTATTTGTGAATTTTCATCGATATCATTGCGATTTGTTGCTACCATAGAACAATCATCATGTGCTTCTAAGTATGCAACTTGTTTTTCTAATCTATTAGGTAATGATACGTCGTCTGCATCCATTCTTGCTATATATTCACCAATAGCAATTTTTATGGCTTTGTTAAGACTCTGTGCCAAGCCTAAATTCTTTTCATTATTAATTAGTTTGATTCTTTTGTCTTTTGAATAATGACTTAAGAACTTCTTTAAATTTTGATTAGTTGGATTGTCATTGACTATAATTAATTCAATGTTCTTATAGGTTTGACATAAAATTGAGTTGATAGAATCATATAGTTCCTGCTCAGATTCATTGTAGCAACTCATTATTATACTAATTTTTTTTTTCATAAATGTAATACCTTTTAATGGTATAGCATGTTATTGTTATAACGTCTATTAAATTATTGTATATGTAGTCAATCAAAATATTTAAAATTTCATTTGAGGGGATAAATAAAAGATTATTCTTAATATTGTTTTAACAATTAAATTATGATAGAATAAATCAATGAATTCTAATAAATTTGTTAATAAATACTTAAGAAATTTTAAGCCATATAAGCTTGCTTCCCACAAAATTTGGAATATCAAGACTTCTGAAAGAAAAAATATATTGAAGCTTGATTGGAATGAAGCAACAATACCACCATCACCAAAAGTTATAGAAAGAATAATTAATCTAATTTCAGACGAACCTTTTTTCAATTTGTATCCTTCTACTTGCAATGATGAATTACTAACTCTGTTAGCTTCTTACTTGAATTTACCAAAAGAGAATATTCAGTATTTTGCTAGTTCTGATAGTTTGCATGAATATATATCTAAGCTGTATATTTCTGTTGGCGATCCAATCTTGATTCTAGGTCCGACATACGATAATTTCAGATTAACCGCTGAAGTATGTGGAGCAGATTTAAATTATTATTGTATTGGTAATGAATTAAATTTTAATAGTGATAAATTTGTTGAAGAAATAAAGAGAATAGATCCTTCGCTTGTTTATATATGCAATCCTAATAATCCAACGGGTAATCTTCATAGTACAGAGTTTATTGAAGTTTTGTTAAAAAAGTTTAATCAGACTTTGTTCCTCGTTGATGAAGCTTATGCTGAATTTTCTGGCAAGTCTGCAAAAGAGCTTGTTTTAAAATATGAAAATTTGCTTATTTCTCGAACAATGTCAAAAGCTTTTGCCTTAGCTAATTTTAGATTTGGTTATTTAATTGCTTCAAAGAGAAATATAGAATATATTTCTAAGATTCGAAATCCAAAAAATATAACAACCTTTGCTCAAGAAGCAGCAATAGGTGCTTTAAGTGATTTGGATTATATGCAAAATTATGTGTCGGAAGTTAACCAGGCAAAAGTATGGTTCGTTGATAAAATGAAATCTCTTTCCACTAAAATTAAATGTTTTAATGGTTATGGAAATTTTGTTTTGATTGTTTGTGAAAATTCAGTAATTAAACTTAATTTAATAAATTATCTTGAGAAAAATGATATTTTTGTTAGAAATGTTTCTCAGACAGAGTTCCTTGAAAAATATTGCTTAAGAATAACAATAGGAACAAAGAATCAGATGAAGCGCGTTTTTGAAACGATAGAATCTTATTTGAAAAATGAATAAAATTGTTTTATTAGACTTTTGTGGAACTGTAATCAGATTTCAAACATTCGATCCTTTTGTCAAAATGATTTTGAAATCAGAATTCCCTAAGAGATATTCTATTGCTACAAATCATTGCGTTTGTTTTTTCTTTTCGATAGTACAAAGAATATTACAATATTTTAATTATTCTGGTTATGTGTATAAAAAATTTCTTGTTTGGCTATTAAGAGGTCTATCCAAAGATAAATTTGAGTATTTTGCTAAGGAATATTATGAATTAGAATTAAAAAAATCATTCATTGACGAAACTATAGAAATAGTAAAAGATAAGATTGCATCTGGTTATAGAGTCATTATCGTTAGTGGTGGATGCGATGAGTATATTTACCATTTCGCGAGGGATATTGGTATCACTGATATAATTGCATCTAAGTTTGAAATATTTGACGGAAAATTAACTGGCAGATTTGAAGGATTAGATTGTATGGGTAAATCAAAAATTGTTTTATTGAATCAATATTTGAAAAATAACAAGATAGAAGGAAGTTTTGATATTTGTATTACTGATAGTATTTCTGATAAACCATTATTGAATATATGCAAAAATAAAATTATTATATCTAATAAAAGTCATCAGAAATGGGTAGAGAATGACTTGGAAGAAATTATATGGGACTAAAAACGAAACTAAAAAATATTTCTATTGTTTATAATATTTACTTTTTCATAAGATTTGTATTACCGAATTTGATATTCGGTTCAAAAACATGGGATGCTTATTGTGTAAAAAAAGATTTTTGTAAGAAACAAGGTTACCCATTGGATTTAATCAATCCTAAAACTTTGAATGAGAAATTACAATGGCTTAAACTTAATAAAAGAGATGACCTTTTTACTATTTGTACTGATAAATACTTATCCAGGAAATGGTTATCTGATCAATTCGGGGAAGAATATCTTATTCCCTTAGTTTTTAAAACTGATGATTGGAAGGAAGTCAATAGTGATAACATTCCTGATTTCCCTTGCATTGTAAAAGGAAATGGAGGTAATGCGGATTATTACATTATTAAGGATAAGTCTAAAGTTGATTGGAAAGAACTTCAAGAAAATTGTAGAAGGTGGTTAAATACCAATTACTATTATACAAGTCATGAATGGCAATATAAAAATATTAAGCGATGCATTGTTGTAGAAAAATTGCTTCTAACAAAAGAGGGCAAAATTCCTAATGATTATAAATTAACTTTTTTTAACGGCGAGTTAAAGTTCATTTATTGTAGTATTGATAGAGAAGGTTTAAATAAGAGGAAAATTTATGATCCTAATTGGAAACCATTACCTTTTTTATGGGTTTCTGGCAATAAAAGCCCAGAGTCAATAAATGGTCCTGACATAGAACCGCCTAAGTCTTTGGAAAAAATGAAGGCTATTGGAAAAATCATAGCTAAAAATTTTCCATATGTAAGAACGGATTTTTATGACGTTGATGGAAAACTATACTATGGAGAAGTAACTCTTAGTCATGGTTCAGGTTTTGACAAGATATTGCCACAAACGTATGATTTGAAGCTAGGTGAAATGTTAAAACTTGAATAATAAAATCATTGGTATTCGTTTTTATTAATCTAATAGCATTTGATTTATTGCTATTAGATATGAAGGTTCGAATTAAAAATATGGAAAAAGTTATTGCTGTTCAAATAATCGGTGGTCTTGGAAACCAAATGTTTCAATATGCCCTAGCAAAGAAACTAAGTATTTTAAATGATAATGCCCCAATTCTTCTAGATATAAGTCTTTTTGATAAATATTTTAGAAAATATGAATTATCAAAATTTGATATTAAAGCGTCTTTAGCTGATAAAGAAACATTATTTAAGCTTGAAACAGGCACTTTACCATTATTTATTGGTAAAATTATTGATTTAATTCCTTATATGAATACAAAAGATTTAATAAGAAAACCTTTTTCAAAAGTATATCGTGAAGTAGGTGTTAATTTTCATTCTGATGTTTTAAATATAAAAGATAGTATTTATATAAAGGGAAATTGGGCTAGTTATAAATATTTTTGGGAAATAAGAGAGCTTCTGCTGGAAGATTTAGCTTTTAAAGAATACATGAATGATGAGAATATGAAAGTAACAGACCAAATTAAGAATTCTAAAAATTCTGTATCCTTGCATATCAGAAGAGGTGACTATTTAAAGCCAGTTAATCAAAAAATTTATTGTTCCCCGTTAGCTAACGGCTTTTACCAACATGCTATTTCTGAAATTGAAAAAAGAATTGAGAACCCTGAATTTTTTGTATTTTCTGATGATCCTAATTGGGTTAAAGATAATTTTAAAATCAATCATAAGTTTAATGTAATCGATATTAATAAAGGTGATAATAGCTATTGGGATATGAAATTGATGAGTATATGTAAACATAATATCATTGCTAATAGCACTTTCAGTTGGTGGGCCGCTTGTTTAAATGAAAATCCTTCTAAGATTGTTTATGCTCCCAAATTATGGATGAATGATCCAACTTTTAAGATTGAAGATTTAATACCACCAGAATGGGTAATGTTATAGTAATATTAGCTTGTTTTTAGGAAATTAGGCTATATTGATTTATTGTAAAATCTATTTTATAATCGATTAAAATACAGAAAGTTGCTAGATATGAGAAAAAAAGCATTAATAACAGGTGTTACAGGGCAAGATGGTTCATTTCTTGCTGAATTACTCCTTGAAAAAGGTTATGAGGTACATGGATTAATCCGACGTTCCTCTACTGAATATAGAGAACGAATTGCTCACTTAGAAGGTAATAAAAATTTTATCCTTCATTATGGTGATATGACAGATTCCATAGGACTTGTTAAAGTTATTGCCAAAATAAAACCAGATGAAATATTTAACTTAGCTGCCCAAAGCCATGTTCAGGTTTCCTTTGATGTTCCAGAATATACTGCTGATGTTGTAGCAACTGGAGTTTTAAGATTATTGGAAGCCGTTCGCATCTGCGGATTGGAAAAAACTTGCAGAATATATCAGGCCTCAACTTCTGAACTTTATGGAAAGGTTGAAGAAGTGCCACAAAGCGAATCCACTCCATTCCATCCTTATAGCCCATATGCGATTGCTAAGCAATATGGCTTCTGGATAATGAAGGAATACAGAGAAGCCTACGAAATGTATTGCTGCAATGGTATTCTTTTTAATCATGAATCTGAACGTCGCGGTGAAACCTTTGTTACAAGAAAAATTACGCTTGCTGCTGCTAGAATAAAACAAGGTAAACAAGATAAACTATTTCTTGGAAATCTATCAAGTCTTAGAGACTGGGGCTATGCTAAGGATTATGTAGAATGCATGTGGTTAATATTACAGCAGAAGGAACCGGATGATTATGTTATTGCCACTGGTGAACAGCATACAGTAAGAGAATTTTGCCAGCTTGCATTCCATTATGCTGGTATTGAACTAGAATTCAAGGGTGAGGGGCAGAATGAAAAGGGCTACGATAGAGCTAATGGGAAAGTCATAATTGAAGTTTCTCCTGAATATTATCGCCCTACAGATGTAGTAAATCTTTTAGGCAATCCTTCAAAAGCCAAGACTAAGCTTGGCTGGAATCCTTCAAAAACATCTTTTGATGATTTAGTTAAAATTATGACTGAACATGACATGAAGAAAGTTGCTCGAGAAGTTTCAAATGAAAATTAATTACAGTCTTTCTAATGATACCTGGGATGAAAAAGAAATAAATGCCATAGATAAAGTTGTTAAATCTAACAGATTTACGATGGGCGAACAGGTTAGTAGTTATGAAAAGATGTTTGCTGAAAAGTTTAACTCTAAATTTGCAGTTATGTCTAACTCTGGTTCTTCTGCTAATCTTCTTGCTGTTGCTTCACTTATGTATTCCGGTAGACTGAAAAAAGGTGATGAGGTTATTGTTCCTGCCGTTTCTTGGAGTACCACATATTTCCCACTTGAACAACATGGTTTAAAATTAAGACTTGTAGATATTGACATCAATACTCTAGATATTGATATATCAAAAATCGAAGAAGCAATTACACCAAATACTAAGGCAATCTTTGCCGTAAATCTGTTAGGCAATATCGTTGATTATCATAAACTTTCAGAACTATGTAAAAATCATGGCTTATTTTTCATTGAAGATAATTGTGAATCAATGGGGGCAGAATTAGATGGAAAAAAAGCTGGGACATTCGGTGTTTTAGGAACATTTTCTACATTCTATTCACATCACTTAGCAACAATGGAAGGTGGCGTGACTGTAACTGATGATGAAGAACTCTATCATTATATGCTTTCTATAAGGGCTCATGGATGGACTAGAAATCTACCTAAAACAAGCAGTCTTTATACTAAAAATGATGATGACTTTTATGAAAGCTTTCAATTTATTATGCCTGGTTATAACCTAAGACCTCTTGAAATTGAGGCTGCTATAGGTATTGAACAATTGAAGAAACTCGATGCTTTCCTTGAAATAAGACGCCAAAATGCCGTTCTATTCAAACAGATAATGAATGATGATAATAGATTTTTAACTCAGCATGAAATTGGAAAAGCTTCTTGGTTCGGTTTTGCTATTATTCTTGCTCCAAAATTAGTTGGGCAAAGAGGTAAATTTATAAAAGCCATTAAAGAAGCTGGTATTGAAGTAAGACCAATCGTTGCTGGTAACTTTGCCAAACAACCTGCGTTTAAATATATGAATGCTTCTATTAGCGGAAAACTAATAAATGCTGATTATATACATAGTAATGGATTTTTTGTCGGTAACCATTCTGTTTTTATGAAAGAACAATTGGAATTATTAAAGAACACATTGGACACAGTTAAATAAAATGAATAAAGAATCAAAAATATATGTTTGTGGTCATCATGGTATGGTTGGCTCTGCTATTCTGAGAAAATTGTCTCAGAAGGGTTATGTAAACCTTATTTATAAAACATCAAAAGAATTAGACTTAACCAATCAGGCTGCTGTGTTTGATTACTTTGAAAAAGAAAAACCAGAAGTTGTAATTTTAGCTGCTGCAGCTGTCGGTGGGATTAAAAAAAATATAGAATATCCTGCAGATATGCTAATGATAAACTTGATGATTCAAGCAAATGTTTTTGAAGCAGCTAACAGAAATAATGTTAATCGTCTGCTTTTTCTTGGCTCATCATGTATTTATCCTAGAATGTGCCAGCAACCAATGAAAGAAGAATACCTATTAACAGGTCCTTTTGAGCCAACAAATGAAGGCTATGCGATTGCTAAGACAGCTGGTTTAAAGAGCTGTGAATATTACAACAGACAGTATGGTAGAGATTATATAAGCATAATGCCTTGCAATATTTATGGAATAAATGATCATTATAATGAGAATGCACATGTAATGGCTTCATTGCTTAGACGCTTTCATGAAGCTAAGATTAATAATGATTTAAGTGTTGTTGTTTGGGGGTCTGGAAAGCAACGCAGAGAATTTCTTTTTGTAGATGATTTAGCTGATGCTGCAGTATACTTTCTAGAAAATTATCATAAAAATGAATTTGTAAATATAGGTTATGGCTCTGATGTTTCAATAGGTGAATTGGCAAAGTTCATAGCTGAAATAGTGGGATATAAAGGCGAGATTTTATTCGATACTTCGAAACCAGATGGGATGCCTTGTAAGCTATTAGACACTACAAAAGCTGAAGCACTAGGCTGGAAATACAAAACTGAATTGAAAGATGGTATCCGTATTACCTACGAAGACTTTTTAAAGCATCCTGAATTTGCAAAGAGATGAGATATGAACATTATTTTACTTTCTGGTGGCTCTGGAAAAAGACTATGGCCTCTCTCGAATGATATTAGGTCAAAACAGTTTATTAAACTATTCAAAAAAGAAGATGGCACTTATGAATCTATGCTTCAAAGAATCTATAGACAGATTAGGTCTGTCGATAAAAATGCTATTATTACAATAGCAACCTCTAAAGCGCAGGTTTCGTCTATATATAATCAGCTTGGAAATAATGTTGGCATTTCAATAGAACCATGCAGACGTGATACTTTTCCCGCAATTGCACTTGCTACAGCATATCTGAATGAGATTCAAAAAGTTGATAAAAATGAAGTTGTTGTTGTATGTCCTGTAGACCCTTTTGTTGAAGTTGATTATTTTAAAGCAATAAACAAATTATGCCAACGAGCTTCTGATAATGATGCAAAACTTGTATTGATGGGTATTGAACCTACTTATCCTAGTGAAAAATATGGATATATTATTCCTGAAAACAATAATGATACTAGTAAGGTTTTGATGTTTAAGGAAAAACCAAATACTAAAGCTGCTGAAGAATATATTAGTAAAGGCGCTTTGTGGAATGGTGGAGTTTTTGCTTATAAGATAAGTTATGTATTAGATAAAGCACATGAATTGATTGATTTTACTGATTACTATGATTTATATGCTAAATATGAAACTCTGAAAAAAATCAGTTTTGATTATGCTGTAGTTGAACACGAAAATAGCATACAAGTTATGAGATTTGCTGGGCAATGGAAAGACTTAGGTACTTGGAATACTTTTACTGAGGCTATGGATGACGGAATTATCGGCAAAGCTATGATGAATGAAAAGTGTTCTAATGTTCATATTATAAATGAAACAAATATTCCATTGCTTGCTATGGGGCTTAAAGATGTTGTTATTACTGCTGGCCCTGATGGCATACTTGTTTCAGATAAAAATGATTCCAGTTTTATTAAACCTTTTGTAGACAAAATAATACAACCAACAATGTTTGCTGAAAAATCCTGGGGTAGTTATAAAGTAATTGATATAAATCCTGATAGTATGACTATTAAAATTACTTTGAATCCTGGTGCGCGCATGAATTATCATAGTCATCAGAAGCGAAATGAAGTATGGGTTGCTATCAGTGGTAATGGAAAAACCATTGTTGATGGCATGGAACAGTCTGTTAAAGCTGGTGATGTAATTGCTATGGAAGCTGGTTGTAAGCATATGGTTATAGCTGAAACAGAATTACAATTAATAGAAGTGCAATTAGGTAAAGATATTTCTGTAGATGATAAACAAAAATACACATTTAAATGAACCATTTTTGCTTACACCAGCTTTCATCGAAAAAATATGGGGTGGTAATAAGCTTAAAAACGGTTATCATAAAAAAACAGATATCGAAAATCTTGCTGAAACCTGGGAATGCTCAATCCAACAGAATGGCTTAAGTATAATAGCTAGTGGTTTTTTTTCTGGAAAAACCTTGAAAGAAATAATTGAGAATAATCCAGAAATTCTAGGTTCTAATACTAAGGATTTAAAAGATTTTCCAATATTGGTAAAGCTAATTGATGCAAAACAGGATTTATCTATACAAGTTCATCCTGATGATGAATATGCTTTCATACATGAAAACGGGAATCATGGAAAACATGAATTGTGGTATATACTAGAGGCAGATAAAAATTCTAAGATTATTTATGGTCTAAATCATAGTGTCAGTAAAACAGATATTATTAACAGTATTAATAATGATTGTATTAATAATTATGTCCAAAGTATAGAAGTAAAAAAAGGTGATGTCTTCTTCATTAAACCTGGTACAATTCACGCTATTGGTTCTGGAATCCTATTAGCTGAAATTCAACAGAATTCTGATATTACTTATAGACTTTATGACTACAATAGAATCGAAAAAAATGGTAAAACTAGAGAACTGCACATAAAAAAAGCACTTGATGTAGCTAATTTAGACGTTGCTATAACACCAAATCAGCCAATGAGGGTTCTGCGGTATTCAAAATCATGCGCTTCAGAACTTCTTTGCAGATGCAAATATTTTCAAGTTGAAAGACTTCTTATCGATACAGAGCATACAGAAAAAAAATATTCAACTAGGACAGATTGCAATACTTTCGTTGTTTATCTTTGTATTATTGGTTCTGGAATAATGTATTATAATGAAAATGATGCTATAATGTATAAAAAGGGTGATTGTATTTTCATTCCTTCAAATTCTGTTAATATCAGTTTTCAAGGAAAATCAGAATTACTTAGGATTTCTTGTTAGTTAGATTATTTGGAAAACGATTTTGTCACTAAAAAAGAATGTAATAGCTAATTATATTGGGCAGGGTTGGTCTGCCATCATGAGTTTTATTTTCATTCCTGTTTATATAAAATATCTAGGAATGGAAGCTTATGGTTTAATTGGTTTATTTACTTTATTGCAACTTACATTAAGTATTGTTGATTCTGCTATAACTCCCGCAATAAATCGTGAAATGTCTCGATTTACTGGCAATGAAAGAACACTTGAATCCACTAGAAATCTTTTGAGAACAACTGAAATTTTTGGAATTAGTTTTTGCTCAATATTTGCTTTAATTGTCTTAATTTGTTCTAGTTATATTGCAGATTATTGGTTGAAAGCTGAAGTTTTATCTAAAGAAATGATTATTGAAGCTGTAGCCATAGCTGGCTTTGTAGTTGCAATGAGATGCATGGAAGGAATTTATCGTAGTGTCCTTATCGGTTTACAAAAGCAGATTGGTTTGAACTGGATTCTTGTTATCACAAGCACATTACGTAATGTGGGAGTAATTTATGCATTAAAATTTTTTGCACCTACAATAAAAGTATTTTTCTATTGGCAAGGTGTGTTATCTCTTTTTACTGTAATATCTCAGAGCATTTATGTATATACATTGTTACCTGGCATGTTTAAAGAAGCTAGATTTTCTATTGATGAAATGAAAAGTAATTGGTCTTTTGCACTAGGTAGTGTTTGTAACTCAGCTTTGAACTTTCTTTGTACTCAGTCTGATAAAATAATTCTTTCAAAGTTTCTTTTATTACAAGATTTTGGTAACTATTCTTTTGGTGTTAATATTGTTCAAGTTATTACCGTTTTGATAACACCGCTTCCCCAAGCCTTTTACCCAAATATTGTTAGACTGAAGAGTCTTAATGATGATGAAGAAGCCGCTAATAATTTTCATCTCTGTTGTCAATTGATTAATATTGTTAGTGGGGTTGCTGTTAGTATTTTAATTTTTTTCGGTCATATAATAATAGGCTTTTGGACAAAGGATATAACTATAGCAAATAATGTAACACCTATTGTTCAGATTTTAGCTGTCGGTAGTTATCTTTTTCAATTAGGGGTTTTACCATATCATTTGCCATATACTGCTGGAATGCCTAAAATAAATATAAAGGCACATTTGTTAACAATAATACTGATATTTGCAGTATCATTACCCTTGATTATTTATTACGGCGTAAATGGAGCTATATGGGGAAATGTTATTCAAAATTTCGGTCTATTTATTTGTTTCCCATTATTTTTCTCTTGTTATTTGAAAAAAGAACAAAATTACTGGATAAAGAATGACTTAATTATTCCTACTGTAGTTTTATTTCTATCGGCATACCTGACTAAGCGTTTTATTCCGGTTTATACTTATGACTACGTCGGGTTTATACAATGCTGCTTTATTGCCTTTTATATCCTTATAATTTCTAGTATTTCTTGCAAAAATTTGCGAACCTATCTCAGTAAAAAAGTTTTGTAATGGAGATTAAAAGTAATTTATGAATAAAAATATGTATTAAATTATTTCTTTTGCCAACTTTCCCAAACAAAAGGTCTGATTGCCCATGATAACTTGTGAGTTCTAGACAGCATTTCTTGCAGTTTGTGCATTCTTTGGATTGAATGTTTGTCAATATCATGGAATTGCACTAGAACATGATCAATTATATTTATACAATTACTATTAATAATTCTTTCTAATAAGTCATACTCTGCACCTTCAATATTTAGTTTCAAAAGAGCAATATGTTCAATTTTATTTTCATCAATAAAATCTTTAAAGTCGATAATCTGAGCATATTCTTTTTTATTGCCTAAGGCTTTCTTATGGAAACTACTACCATCATTATCCAAATTAATTTCTAATTGTTTAGTAATATTTGATAAGCCTATATTGAAAACCTTTACTCTTGGATCATCATTAAATCTATTTTTTATATTGGTCGCAAATACAGAAACCGGTTCGAATATATAAGAAGTTATGTTTGGGTTAGTTTCTAACAATTCTGCGGTATAATCACCTTTATAGCCACCGACATCAAATACTATGTCATTTCCTAATCTATAATTAAATCTCTTCTTTTCATAATTTCTATAAATCCATTTCAAAACAGACTTTTCGTGCTCATCTAAAAATGGATATCGGAAGATGTTTTTTATTTTAATTAGAAAATCGATTGTTTTCTTTGATAGTATTTTTTTTAAAGCGTTTTTCATAAATAACATACGTTTTTCTTTTATTCATCAGATAGTTCTGAATATAATCGGTTATGGCTTCTTCCAAGGTGTAGGGTGATTTGTCATAACTGGCGGAACGGGGTTTACTGATATCGGCTTCATTGAATATTGATATTGATTGCGAATGGCCATTAGCATTTGGAGGTATTCAATATGCGGTTCAAGGTTGTAGCTTTGACGTTTATAGTCTTCACAGTAAAGCTATATTAACGCCCATGATTTTGGCAACAATTCTCTTTGCTGTGCCGGCTTTGACAAGAGCTTTTGCTTTTTTTAGATTTTCCTTTATGTACTTAACTTGTTCTTTCTTTTCGCCTTCCTTTCTACCCTCCTTTTTCCCCTTCTTTTCTCCTTTGGCTAACAATTCAACTTTTAAATCTTCCCAGGCTTTGCACATATTGGTTTTCTCCTTCTTGGTATCAATTTAAACATCCAGGTTGGTCATATCCTTGATAACTATTGAAGGTAGCAGATACGAGATCATTTCAATTTCTGACACTTGGTGGTTCTATATATTAGGTGAAAGTTTACAGCAACGCTATATTAACGCCCATGATTTTTGCAACAATTTCCTTTGCTGTGCCGGCTTTGACAAGTGCTTTTGCTTTTTTTAGATTTTCCTTTATGTACTTAACTTGTTCTTTCTTTTCGCCCTCTTTCTTACCCTCTTTTTTACCTTTGGCTAACAATTCAACTTTTAAATCTTCCCAGGCTTTGCACATATTGGTTTTCTCCTTTTTATTATCAACTTTAATTTCCAGGTTCGTCATATCTTTGATAACCATGGCGGCATCGGTATCTATGGATTTATATCTTCTGTTGGTGGTAAAAAGTCTATTGAGGTCTGACTTCTTTTGTGAATATTTTATGACCTTCATGACTTCACGTAGATTTGAAGACAATTTATCAAGCTTTTTGTCCGGTAATTGTGGGCTAACCAGATAAATTTTATAATCTTGTATAAATTTGGCCAAGGATTTATCTGGCATGTTAAGCATTTCTTTTAATGATTTTGGACCAGACCACGGTTTTGCACCAAAATAAACCGTTAAAGTTATAACAGGCATTAGTTTATTTTCACATTTAAGTCCAGATAGAAATTCTACCTCGCTTTTATGCTTATTCTGTTTTGCCAGTTCTTCAACCTGATTAGCATATTGTATGGCGTCATAAAGCATATTCCTTACAGGCATTGCTAAATGTATATCACTTTGATTTTCTATTCCTAAAACAACATAAGCCACTTCAGGTGTTTTTTTTATGACCAGTTTCTTTAGAACATCTCTATATTTCTGAACCGCCTTTGAATCTTTACCTTCAAATGGTATGACAAGACTGGTTGTATCTAATGGTTGTAAATCATTTGGTTTAATAACTTTTTTACCGTCATATACAAGGAAATTAAATGCATCTGCAAAAATTTCATTGTTCTGCATTAACTTTTTTGTTGAAGAATCTTTCTTGCCCATAATATTGCCTTTCTATTTAAATTCTAATTTTTTTTCTGGCAAATAGCAAGAATATACTTACGAAAAACAATCCTTGATGAAATCTGAGTTACTTGGTTTTCAAGCTTTGTCTTACAGTCTTTCGTTCTTCATCAGGTAATTCTGGATGTAGTCGGTGATAGCTTCTTCGAGAGTAAAGGTGGGCTTGTCGTAACCGGTGGAGCGGAGTTTGCTGATGTCGGCTTCAGTGAAATACTGATACTGGTTGCGGATGCTCATTGGCATTTCGATGTATTCAATGTTGGGTTCAAGACCCATTGCTCTGAAGGTTGCTGCAACAAGGTCATTCCAATTGCGGGCTTTGCCTGTTCCCATATTATAGATGCCATGAAGGTCGCTGTGGTCAACAAAATGCATAATCATTGAAACAATGTCTTTGACATATACAAAGTCTCTTAGCATTTCGCCGTCTTTATAATTTGGATTATATGACTTGAAAAGCTTTACCTTGCCTTCAGCTTTTATCTGTTCATAAGATTTCAGAATAAAGCTTCTCATTGATTCCTTGTGGTATTCATTTGGACCAAATACATTGAAGAATTTGCAGGCTACTGCTTTTTCGAGTAAACCTGTTTCTTTCATCCAGTTATCGAACATCTGCTTTGAATAGCCATACATGTTAAGTGGAATAAGCTTTCCACTTTCTGCTTCATCATCCTTGAAGCCAAGTTCGCCGTCACCATAAGTAGCAGCACTGCTAGCATAGATGAATCTCACGTTATTTTCGTCGGCATATATGGCCAAGGCTTTACTGAATTCATAGTTATTGTGAACAAGATAAGTACAATCAGTCTGAGTTGTGCTGGAACAAGCACCCAAATGAATGATCACATCGAAACCGCATTCATCAAAAGCGCCGTCTTCTATCTGTGCGATGAATTCTTCGCGTTCCATATAGTCTGTATACTGAAGCTTGCGAAGGTTTTTCCATTTTTCTGGGCTGTTGCCAAGATGATCAACTATCAGGATATCTGTGATACCACGCTGATTTAACTGCCATACCATGGCTGAACCTATGAAACCTGCACCACCAGTAACGATAACTTTCATGAAAACACGTCCTTTGTTGTATTTGCAAACATATTACATCAAAATCATTAATTTTACTATACTGGTAAAAGTTTTTTTTGTGTGTGAAACGTAAAATGCATAAGTTGTTTTGCTTGTAGAACAATAATAAAAAATATTGTTTCTTTTATAGAACAAAAAAAGAGCAAAACTGTTTTATTGATAGAACGAAATTAAGTATTGTCGTTTTGCTGATAGAACAAAAATAAACAGTATTGTTTTGTTGATAGAACAAAAATAAAACAGTATAGTTCTGAAAACGGAACAAAAAACGGAACAAAAAACAAGAAATATTGTTTCGTAGATAGAACAAAAACAAATAGAAATGTTTCGTCGTTAGAACAAAAAATAAACAGTAATGTTCTGAAAGCAGAACGAAAATCAAGTAATATTGTTTTGTGAATGAAACAAAAACATGTTATATTGTTTTGTTGATAGAACAAAAATAACTGATATTGTTTTGTGGATAGAACAATATTGATTGAGTATTGTTCTAGAATCAGAACAATATCTAATTGAGTTCTGAATATTGAAATCAAGCATTGTATTATTTGCTAGTAGATTTCATTTGACAATTGATATATGCATAAGGAGTAATTATGAACAGAGAGATATTAAAAGAAGCTATATTTGACCAGAAAGAAGCTTATCTTTTTCAACCTTTTGTTGTAAGAGAATACAATCTTGAGCTGAATGTTAATTACTGCTTTGTTGGCATAAGGAGAAGTGGCAAATCTTTTCTTGTGTATCAGCTTATACATGAATACCTGAAGGCTGGTATACCACAAAAAAGAATATTCTACGTTAATTTTGAAGATGAAAGATTATTAGAATGTGAAACTGCTGACTTAAATACAATTCTCGAAATAGCTATAGAATTAACTGGAAAGGAAGGCAAACCTTACCTGTTCTTTGATGAAATACAGAATATAAGAGGTTGGGATAAATTTGTAAGAAGATTGGCAGATACAAAATATTGTGTGTCAATAACAGGCAGTAATAGTAAGATGATAAGTCGTGAAGTTGCTTCTACACTTGGTGGCAGATATATAATAAAAAATGTTTATCCTTACAATTTCCCGACTTATTTAACTGCTTTATGTAAAAACGATTTGCTTGAAGGAACATTTACTACAAGAAATAGAGCTGAAATATCACCTGAATATGATTGCTATGTTCATAATGGTGCTTTCCCAGAACTGTTAAATGTTGTATCAAAACGCGACTATTTGAGCAGCATATATCAGACGATATATCTGGGTGATGTGTTGGCAAGAAACAATATAACTAATGATTTTGCAATAAAACTTATAATAAAAAAAATAGCTGAAACAGTTAGAACACCGGTTTCTTTTTCTAGAATGGCTAATATTCTGAAAGGGGCCGGGCTTTCAATGGGAAAAGCAACAATAATAAAATACATAGATTTAATACTTGAAGCCTATATAATGTTTCCAGTTTATAATTATGCTGCTAAGCTCGTTCAAAAAGAAACTTCGCCAAAATATTATTTTATGGATAACGGTTTACTTAGCTTATTTTGTCCAAAGAATGAATCAGCACTTCTGGAAAATCTTGTTGCAATAGAGCTTATAAGAAGATACGGCATGGGCAACGTGTTTTTCTATGAACGTAATGTGGAGGTTGATTTTTTCGTTCCCGATGAAAACCTGGCTATACAGGTAAGTTACAATATATTGGACGACCTGGAAACTTTTGAACGTGAAACTAAGGCTTTCATAAAATTAAATAAGCATCTTGACAATGCAAAGCTATTGATAATAACGAATTCTGAAGAAAAAAAACTAACCTTCTCTGGGCTTACTATAAATGTAGTGCCTGCCTGGAAATGGCTAGCTTCTCTTTGTTAAAGCTGGAATTATGTTAGAACAACTTTTTTAATAACTCCAAGGCGCCTTGTTTCCAAGGAACGCGATGGGAAACTCCAGTCTGGTTCTGGAATTTGCTCCTGTTGGCCAGATACCATTCGTAATTTCTCAATAATGCTTGTTTATTGGAATATTTAGGCTTGAAGTTGAGTGCTTTCTCTGCTTTCTCGATTGAAACAAAGCTGTCTCTGTAGGCCGTTTCATAAACCCATTCATATAAAGGCGATAAATGAAGCTTTTCAAGCAGTCTTAATGCCAAGACAGCAGGAGTTGCCGGGAAACATTTTACATGCTTTCCAAAGCCAGCTCTGTTTAATACTGCTTGAAAGTCTCCGCCAAAGGTACCGAATTCTTTTGCGCCTATATTGAAGGTATCGTTAACAACTTTGGCTTCACCAGTTATGCATGTGTAAATGGCATCACAAAGGTCTTCTACATCTAGATACTGATAAAGATTTCGACCATTCCCCAAAACAGGGAATCCATGCCCGGTGCTTGCCCAGTCATAAAACATGGCAAATACACCTAAACGTTCCGGGCCTACAAAGGATTTTGGCCTGATAATAGGAACGCACATTCCCTTATTCCTGAAATCAGCACAGACCTTTTCTGCTTCGATTTTTGCTTTGCCATAGGGGCCTACGCCAATTAGTTCATCGTCTTCGTAAATAGGATGATGCTTTGGAATGCCATACACAGCAGTAGAAGAAATTTGTATTACTCTTCTGATACCAGCTTTGTATGATTCTTCCAAAACAATCCGACTACCTTCAATGTCGGTTGAAAATATGTCTTCGGGGGTGTATAAGGGGAGGGCGGCGGCGGCATGAACAACAACATCGCAGCCTCTTACTGCTTCTCGGACTTCATCAGGATGTCGAATGTCGCCAAGAATTGCATTGACAACTGACTTTTCTGGATAAGTATATTCTGCAAAATCTATTGAAACCACCTGATGCCCTTTGGACAAGAGGTAGCGTGTCAAATTTATTCCTAAGAAGCCGGCACCACCGGTAATACAAATTTTCATATTTTTATTTAAACATCATAATTGGTGTGTTGCCAATTGTGAGTTGTTCCAAGAAGGTATCTACTACTGGGCGAATATCAGATGATCTTTCTGACAATGCACCAAGAAGTTCAGACCATGTATTCTTTTCTTCCTTTATCTTTACAACAGCCAATGATTTCAAATCAAGCATCTTGCATGCTTCTGCAACAACATCTTCTCTATAACCAATACCATCAATGAGCCCAAGCTTGAGAGATTTGTTAGCTGTATAGATTGAACCATTAGCAAGCTTTATAACGTCTTCTTTCTTAAGCTTTCGGTTTTCAGAAACAATTTCAACAAAACGCTGATAGCTATCTTCAACGAGTTCAAGAAGCATAGCCTTTTCTTCTTCTGTTGTTTGTCTGAATGGTGAAAGAACATCTTTCATAGGAGTTTTATCTGACTTAATGGTCACAGGTTTAATACCAATTTTATTAGCGAGTTCTTCAATGTTCATGGATTGAAGAAGAACACCAATACTGCCTATCATTGAGGTTGGCATTGCATAAATCTTAGTACAACCACAAGCGGCATAATAAGCACCTGAAGCACCTGTGTTGGTTATATGGGCAAAAACAGGCTTCTTTGTTTCTTCAGAAAATACTTTGAGGTAATGATAAATTACATCACTTGCTGTAACTTCACCACCAGGTGAATTGATTTCTAAGTAAACTGCTTTAACTGCTTCACGGTTAGCAGCCAGTTTTAAATTGTCTTTAATTGCGTCTACAATACTTTTTTTCTGACGAAGCGACATGACTGAAGTGTCTTCCTCGTCTTTTTCCATAATAACGCCATGAAGTTTAATCATAAGAATTTCTTCCTTGGCTTCCGGGTCCCCACTTACAAATTTTACTCTTGGTCCTTTGGGTTCGCTATCGCCACCCAGAAGAGTTCCAAGAAGACCTTGAGCACTTAAAGTGGTTGCTGTTAAAAGAAAAGCTAATAAAAATACTAATTTTTTCATATATTTCTCCTATCTACGAAGAATACAGCCTTTATTTGCTGCCTGGCAAAGCATACAGCATTTGCATTTTTTGTAGAATTCAATAGGTTGATTGGTAATTGCCATGTCAATCCATTCTGGCTCACAGTTTAAGCTTCTGCTAAGGGAAATAAAATCGCAGCATTCCCTTGTTAAAGTCTTTTCTGCTATTTCAGGAGTTCTCATGCCTGTTGAGAGGATTACCTGGCTCTTGGTTTCAGCTCTGAAAACTATAGCATCATCTGCGAATGGTGAAGGATTCTGATTGTTTCTTAAATAAGGATGTAAACAGGCAGTATCGCCTATTTTCAAACCTTCTGTTACGTGGAATAAATTTACACCAAGTGCTTTTAGTTCCCTGGCAACCTCAATACAATTTTTGAGACCAGCGCCACCTGGAATTAAATCCCGCATGGAAAGCTTTACACAGATAACCATATCAGAAACAACTTCCTTTATGGCTGAAATAACCTTTCGAAGAATCAATATTCCATTATCATAACCAAAAGCAAACTGGTCAGTTCTTTTATTGGTTATTGGGGAAAGGAACTGGTGTAGCAAACTGCCTTCTGCTGCATTTATTTCAACACCGGAAAAACCAGCGTTCCATATTAAACCAGCAGCTTTTTTATATTGATTAGCTATAGTGTCTATATCTGTTTCTGTTAATTCAATAATGCTACCAGAAATCTTTTTATGACTTATTTTGGAAGGACCGTAGAGCTTATTCCTGGGACCAGAAATAGCATTTATCCCACCATGATATAGCTGTATCATAGGTAGACAATCCTGATTTCTCATTTTTACAACAAGTTCAGAGATTCCAAGAAAATTAAGGCTGTCGGAAACAACACATTGATTGTGCCATCCGCGACCCTCCTTGGAGATTGCTGCGGATTCCATAATAATTATACCAGCACTTTTATCTGCCATTTCTTTATAATAATTAAAATACTTGGGGGTTAGATTCCCTTCGTCATCACAAAGAAAGCTTGGATTTGGTGCTGCTACTATCTTATTTTTTACTGTTCTTAAACCAATTTTTACTGGAAATAATAATTTTTCATACATGCGAGTGATATTACTTAAAAAAAGAAATTTGGTCAAGAGGATAGGGCTACCTATGGAAATTATTCTTTATTTGTTGTAGTATGATAATACAAAGAATTAAAAAATGGAGACAAACAATGCGTAAAATTTTTCTAGCTGCGCTCATGGCTTTGGCTTTTTGCCCAATTACCATGGCTCAGAATGCACCAGTTCAAAATTCTCAGATAGGGGCTGTTACTATGACAACTAATTCCGCAATTCCAGCAGATGTTAAGCTTGAAAAAGCTGATAACCCAGTTATCAAGATTTCCACTGACCGTGGCGATATGATTCTTGAACTTTTTCCAGATTCAGCACCAAAGCATGTTGAAAGCATGTTGAATCTCATTGATAAAGGTTTCTATAATGGTCTTAAATTCCATCGTGTAGTTTCTGGCTTTGTAATTCAGGGCGGTGACCCGAAGGGCGATGGCACTGGCGGACCAGGCTACAATATTAAAGCTGAATTCAATAATCGTCCACACCTTAAAGGCACATTAGCTATGGCTCGTGCTATGGATCCGGATTCTGCCGGCAGCCAGTTCTATATCTGCTTAGACAGAATCCCACATCTTGATGGTCAGTATACTGTATTTGGTCAGCTTAGAAGTGGTCATGATGTTCCAGAAAAAGTTCGTATGGGCGATAAGATGAATATTACTATTCTTCAGGGTGCTCCTGCTGCTAAGTAATAAACAGGCAATCAGAGATGAAATTTAATTCAGAATTTATTCATGAAAATGTTCCTATAAAGCACTTGGTTACCTTTAAACTAGGTGGTAATGCAGACCTTTTTTATTCAGCAGATTGCGTTGATGCAATGTGTGACGCCGTAAGATATGCTAATGAACAAAAAATGCCATTCTTTATTCTGGGTGGTGGTTCAAATCTTGTTGTATCCGACAATGGCATGGAAGGTCTTGTTATACATAATCAGTGTGAAGACATTTGCAAAGTTGATCATGATAAAACACAGATTACTTTATCATCTGGCTTCGATTTCGGTTACCTTGTAAAAATAGCTCAGCAGGAAGGCCTGGCAGGTGCAGAATCCTTTGCAGGTATTCCAGGAACTATAGGCGGAGCTATTTGTGGTAATGCTGGTGCTTATGGAAAAAGCATCTCTGATTTGCTTGTGAGCTGCGATATTATGACTATGGACGGCAAGGTTCAGACTGTAGATAAAGAATTCATGCAGTTCGACTACAGAACGAGCCGTGCTAAAAAGGAACCTATTGTTATTCTGTCTGGCGTTTTTCAGCTTGAAGCCGGCGATAAAAAAGAAATTCAGGCAAAAATTGATGAAATTCTTGAACAGCGTCATTCTAAGCATCCAGACAAAGAGATTGGCTGTGCTGGTTCTTATTTTAAAAATTTACCTCCTGCTCCTGGTGAAACTCGTCGTCAGGCTGCTGGAATGTTTTTAGATAAGGTTGGAGCAAAGAGCATGAGCTTCGGTGGTGCCTCTGTTTTCGAAAAGCATGCTAATTTTATAATAAATAAAGGTAATGCTACTGCTTCTGACGTGAGAAATCTTGCTAAGCTATTAAAAGAAAAAGTAAAGAGTGAACTTGGTATAGATATCGAAGAAGAAGTCAGATATGTTGGTCGCTGGTAATCTATAAAGGAAATTAAAAATGGCAGAAGAACAGAAAGATTATGAATTTACAATAAGAGAAGGCGAAGATTTTATTGAATTGATTTCTTTGCTTAAATATCTTGGTATTGCAGCTACAGGCGGACAAGCCAAGTTGATGGTTGAAAACAATACTGTTATGGTAGATGGTGTTATTGAAACCAGAAAACGTCGCAAGGTTCGCTCTGGCATGACTGTTACAACTTCTGATGGATACACCATAAAAGTTAAGTAAAACATCATAAAAAAAATACCGACATATGTCGGTATTTTTTTTGCTTATTTGTTATCTTGTTCCTTGCCAATAATCAGCATCGACAGGACCGTCCTGACCATAAGGCCAATGAACATTGAAAATATTTATTTGAACACCAGATAGGGTCATTCTACCAGACCTGAGTATAATAGAAGCCGTAGCACAGGTGTTTTTCTGGCTTGCTACTACATACTCTAGTATTTTGTTACCAGCAGAATCTTTTCTGGCTAAATTATAAGTTCCTAATGATCTACCATCTAATTGAAGTTCAATAGTGCCTGGATTATCATACATTTCGTAATCCCAAAAGTCGAATAAACAGCGAGTCATTGTTGCACATAAATCAACTCTTGCACCTACTTGTGCAGTTGTTGCTATAAACCAATCATCTTGTTTATTTGTTTGAATTTGTTTCCAGTTACCAGTAAATCTAAGTGGATATAATTGGCTTATTTTTTTTGTTTCAGGTAGGTATACACCATTATAAATGCCACAACAATCCATTTGAACACAATAAGCTTCTTCTTTGGGTGCACTACCATTAAGACTTTCTGTTCCAAAAGGATTATTTGCTTCATCAGCGCAACCTGTTAGCATTATGGCTGTAAAGAAGGCCATAACAGCGCCAGTAACAACCCGAACAATACGCCTAAGAATTTGTTGCCTGTTTTTAATCATATTTCTCCCTTAATCGTACCTGTCTATACAAAATCTATCGACACGAAAAATAGAAACTTTAGTACTTTTTTATATTTTTTAGTTACTGCTTTTAACTAATAACTTTTAGTTGAGAGCATAAGGTTTCAGTTAGAGATATTTGTCTCTTTGGTAGGCTGTCTAAAGACTAGAAATTTATAAAGACCCCGATGTACAGTAGATTCCTAAAACCTCCCTTTTTAAGGGAGGGTAGGGAGGGTTTTGATTTTGGAAGAAACTTGTTTTAATGCATAAAATCGAGTTTTCAGACAGCCTCTTTAAGGGAGGGTAGGGAGGGTTTTGATTTTAGAAGAAACTTGTTTTGAATGCATAAAATCGAGTATTCAGACAGCCTCTTGGGGGATTTTCTCGGCCAACAGCCAAAAGCTAATAGCAAACAACGTATTAAATCAAACTTATACATCTAGTTATATAAAAGCTTATCTAACTTCTGGCTTTCAGGCTTTCCAGCTTCCAATAAAATCAAATTGTTAAAATGGTGCAAGTATTGTAAAATAGAGTTATGGCTAATGAAATAGAAAAATATAACAAAACGACATCCTTTTGGTCTAGCAATATAGATTCTATTGTTTGCTCAATTGGTTTTTTGCTTATAATAAGATTTGGCAATGTTGCTATTTTGATATTAGCAGTGCTTGCATACTTAGCTTTTGTTCTCGAATTTGTGTCAAGGAAAAACTATTCTGTTGCGTTCAGGATTTTAACTGTTACTAGTGTTATTAGCGGCATAGATATTTTCCTCTTGAATTACTATACTAAAATCAGTATAGCTGTTTTTATAACAAATATTGTCGCATGTGGAATTATAGAATTAATAATAATTCATGAAAGCAACAAGTTTTTTGAGGAAAATTGCTATGAGATTGCAGAAAAATACAGACAGGCAAAAGCTCTGCTTAATCAGCACAAAGGCCTCAATTCTTACAAAAAACTAATTGATAATATTTACAACGAGGATAAAAAACTTTATTTGGCTTCTATGCCTATTCGTGATGCTTTGAAAAAGGTAACCAAGCTAATTAATGACATGAGCACTGACGATTCTTTCAAACCAAAGAAAAAGCTGTTTGTCAGGAGTTCAGAAGTAGAATCAGATAAGCTGTATAATTCTAATAGATATATGAAAGCTGCCTTACAAAAGCAAAAGGAATATTCTGATTATATAGAAGAAGTTGATTCTGCAATAAAAGCTACAGGAACGGACTTTTTGAATGTCAGAGCTGAACTGGAATTAGCAGAATTATCTCATGTAAGCATCCCCGAAATAAGCCTAAGCAAATTGGAACAGCGTTCCAAAACCTTGGCTTATATTCAGAGTCATCTGCCGGCAATCAATTAATTATTGCCATTTAAAAGATTATTTGATTTAAGTGTGCTCATCAAAACTAGTTCTCTCTTCAAATAATCACTAAGGGTTTCTGATGCTTTGATATAATCAATTGCGCTGATACCACGTGATTCAACAATATTTGGATTTGCACCGCTCTTCAATAATTCGGTAATCATCTGTTCTGGACAGTTTTTGTTAAAGGCTGCATACATCAGAGCTGTGAGACCATCCGGGTCGGTTGCATTTACATTAGCACCAGCTTTTATCATAAGTTTCAATATTTTTGTGTTTTCCTGACCAGCAGCAATATTCATTAATATATTTGCGTTTCTGAAAGGTGCATTTGGATTTGCTCCATGGTTTAGCAAGGTTTCTACGAGTGCTGGGTTTGGATTTGGTGTAGTAATTGCTATAAAAAGTGGGGTATATTTATCAAAACGAGGATCTGAGCATTTAATTGCAACATTGGGGTTTGCACCGTTTTCAAGAAGAAGATTCATTGCTTTTGCAGTGCCATAACCATGTGCGTCGTTATTTAAAAGCAATAATGAAAGTGGGGTTAATCCTGATGGCTCTTGAGTATTGGCATCAGCACCATCTTTTAATAATTTTTCTACTGCTTTAAATCCTTCGGGAGAATTTGCTGTTTTTACAGCTTCCAATAATTTTTTATTTAGTTCTTCATTCATGTTTATATCTCCAAAGGTAAGATTAATAATATAATATTACCGCTTTTATATCCTTTTATCAACATAGTTATTGTAGCTATAAATTTTTGTGATAAAGTTTGATTGTTTGATTATTATTGCTTTTAGCCGAGAATTTATTGGTTGGTATTGCTCAACTTTTCTCGGCCAATAGGCAAAAGCTAAGAGCGAAAATAATAATGTATAGTTATATAAAAGCTTTCCAGCTTTCTAGCTTCCAGCTTCCATCTTTCTAGCTTCCAGCTTTCCAGCTTCCAGCTTTCCAGCTTCCAGCTTTCCAGCTTCCAGCTTCTGTTTCTTTCTGCTTGCTAAAACTAGAGGGCAGGGTTATAATTATAAATATGGACGCATCTACAGTAAAAGGTATTAGATATACCTATCAAATAGACTACATGAATGCAGAACCGACTCATTTAAAGAGTCAGGTTCACAATTTGCCTGTAGTCAGTGAGCCTCAGGCTACTGCTCTTGATTCCTTTCAAAAGCAGGTAGATACCTATGTTCCACAAAGAGACACTGCTGTAACATATTCAGCTCCAACAGATGCTAATATTTCATCACCAATAGCAAGAGTTGCTGATAATTCTATTGCTCATTCTCTGAATAATTCAACAATTCCGGCAACTGATGGAGTGTTAAGAGGCACCTCAGATGTTCTTGCCCCAAACGGTTTGAACAGTCTGATGCCTGAAAGCGAAGTTGCCGTTGCTGCACCAATTACTGAACCGAATCAGGTTAAACTTGATATCAGAACTGATGAATTACGGCCGCTTGAAGGTGTTAAGCCGACTCTGCAAACAGCTATTGCAAATGTAAGAAATGGCATTGGCACTGAACAGAATCCTATTTTCCAGGATAACGGTGTAAGATTAGAAACTAATAATATTGCACCTATTGCTCCTCCGGCTGCTAATGTTGGTGTTGCATTAAATGCAAATGATTTAAACGATGGCGTTCAGTTAAATCAGAATGCTATAAATAATAGTTTAAATACTGCAGATGTTTCTGCTGTTGATAGTTCTGAGAGAGTTACACCATCATACATGGTTCCTAGTGAAGACGAATTGGCCTACTCTCAGACAGAAACAGCACCACAGAATTTTAACCGTTATCTTGCCAATCAGGCAAAAGCTCTTTATGGTTACATCAGCGGTGCTGTAAGCCAGATTACTCAAGGGTCTTTTAACGTATTGGCTTGAGTAAATTAATGTGCTAGTTTAATATCCTCAAAAAAGAATTCATTAGCCTTTTTCCATGTTGTACGCTTTTCTAAGGTTGATAATGGAATGTTAGCCTGAACTGGTTCGTGTGTCATGCTCGGTCCCATATACATTACAAATGCTTTTTTATTGGCTATTGCAAGCACCATCACACTTTCACCGCGTGGAACTTTAGTTTCGTCCAGTTTTAAGTATTCTGATGTTACTTGATACTTTTGAGATCTTTCAGAAACATTTTTTATCTGCTTTTTTAGCTGTTCCATATTCGCAGCGTCCCAGACTCTTGGAGTTCTGAATTCATTGATAATATCGTTATAATAGGACATTACTAGAAGTGCAGATTTGAGTAATGCATTTCTATGACCTGAATCTATTCTTAGATTCTTCATTACATTAGTGATTCCATCAAATAACTGATATTTAGCAGCATAAATATTTGCTAGTAGCCTGCATTCTTCAGGAAGCATCTTTTCTATATTTCTATATCTTATTGATGCATTTTGGAATTGAGTCTTTATTTCAGGCATTTTCCCAAGTATATTAAGGTATTCCATATCATTAAAATAAGCCTGATACTGATCAATAAAAGCAAACATGTCTAGAATGACTTCCCTTGGTTCTTTTTGCATACGTTGCTGTCCGAGATTGGCAGCCTGTGGCTGAGGTGTAAGACAATTAGAACAAAAGGTGGCATTATCTGGAATTTCGCAGCTACAGCTGATACAAATCTTTGCGTCAGCACTCATAACACTACCAAATAACAAAAGACCTACAACAGCAGAAGTTAAAATATTTTTAGACATTTGTTCACCTTAATATATATTTTTTTATTATTTATCGGCAAAAAAAGGTCTCCATAGGATATAAATTGAAAAGGTTATAGGATGTTATTAGAATACTCTGTATTCAGGGTGGTTTACTATGGTAAGCATACCGATTTTGTCCCCGATTGAATCACCGTATCCGTAAGTATCATCATAGGTATCCAAGTCGGGAACTGCTTCATTGATTCTTTCTATTTTTTCTGGACCCCAGCAGTTTCTGGAAGCAAACCAGCCTGTTAATTTGCCATCAACTACTTCCAGTTCTGTACCAAGCACTGTCATATCATACTTTTCGGCAAAGAACTTTAGATATTTGGTGAAGGAAGCTGATACAAGGTAAACTTCATGACCTTGTTCCTGATGCCATTTAATTTTTTCTATTGCTTTGGGCCTAATTATTTTGTCTAATTCTTCTTCAGCATATCTTTGACAGTATTCGTCAAACTTAGCTTCGTCCCAGCCTCTGAAAAAGGTCGAAGTTACTGATTGCTTAGCTGTTTCATTGTCGCAGAATTTAAATGCATAAGAAAATAGAATAGGGATAATATTGGCTGCTTTACCCAAAACGGCTTTCCAACCAAAACAGAAAATCAGGAATCTAAAAAAACTATCTGTTGTTGTAATTGTTCCGTCAAAGTCAAAAAATGCTATACCTTTTGCCATTATTATACCTCTGCAAATTTATAACATTTATATAATATTCTTGTAAAGTAAAGTATTTGAATATGAAGAAAATAAAAAAGAAAAAGCGGTGAGATATAATCACACCGCTTTTTAGTTATTTTTTCAGAATTACAAAATTATTTGTTAACTTTGAATCTCTTGTTGCCATCATGGAGACCATTTTCAAGGAAGTCCATAATCTGCTTAACTGCTGCAACGCCGGCATTAATGTTAGCTTCTTCGGTCTGAGCTCCGAGCTTCTTTGGAGTGAAGAATACGCGGTCAGCATATTTTTCTTTCAATTCAGCAGCACAGTCTGGAGCAACGTCTGCAACATACTTGAAGTCTGGTCTTTCGGCAAGAATCTTCTTGAGTGATTCTTCGCAAACAACTTCTTTACGAGCAGTATTAACAAGTGTAGCACCTGTTGGCATTTTGCCCATCTTGCTCATATTGATAGAATTCTTGGTTTCATCGTTTGCCGGGCAGTGAAGTGATACATAATGGCAAGTACCGAAGAGTTCGTCGAGGTCAGTGCACTGCTTAGCACCTGTAGCTTCGATTTGTTCTTTAGTAAGGAATGGGTCATAAGCGATAACTTCCATACCAAAGCCCATAGCGTATTTGCCAAGGAGACGACCAACATTGCCGTAACCGTAAATACCAAGCTTCTTACCATTAATTTCAGAACCAGATTTGCCATTGTAATTGTTGCGGGCAATCATAATCATCATACCGATAGCAAGTTCTGCAACAGCATTAGAGTTCTGGCCAGGAGTGTTCATAGCTACGAGGTTATGAGCAGTTGCTTCTGGAAGGTCGATATTATCAAAACCTGCACCAGCTCTTACGATAATCTTAAGATTCTTGGCAGCGTCCATGATTTCTTTTGTAGCTTTATCGCTTCTGATGATGAGAGCGTCAACATCCTTAACTGCAGCTTTGAATTCATCTACGCTTGTATATTTTTCAAGAAAAGTCATTTCATAGCCAGCTTTGAGAGCGGCTTTCATTTTATCAACGGCTTCTTTTGCAAATGGTTTTTCTGTAGCAACTAAAATCTTCTTAGACATATTATGTATCCTTTCCAAATTCAATATTTCATTAAAAAGCCGAATAAGTTTTTCTTATCCGGCTTTATTTTAATAATGCTAATTAGTTGTTCTTATCGAATTCAACGATGAACTTAGCGAGCTTTTCGCAGCCTTCCAATGGCATTGCGTTGTAGATAGAAGCTCTCATACCACCAATCTTCTTGTGACCCTTGAGGGTTTCAAAGCCCTGAGCCTTTGCTTCAGCGATGAATTTCTTGTTGAAATCATCATTTGGACCAAAGAATGGGATATTCATGATTGAGCGGCTATCAGCATTTTCTGGAGTTACATGAGCTTTAATGTTCTTGCAGCTGTCGATTGCTTCATAAAGGATAGCAGCTTTCTTTTTGTTGAGCTGTTCGTAGTATTCAACGCCGCCCTGAGCAAGCATGTGATCGAATACTAACTTAGCAATGTAGATACCATAGGTTGGCGGAGTGTTATACATAGAACCCTTGTCTGCATGGGTCTTATAGTCTAACATTGTTGGGAGGTTCGGGATTTTGCCGATAAGGTCATCACGAACGATAACAATTGTAACACCAGCAGGACCGATGTTTTTCTGAGCACCAGCGTAAATCAGACCATAGTCAGCTACGTTGAAGCGTTCAGACATGATGTTAGAAGACATATCTGCTACTATCGGGATATCAATCTTTGGAGTCCACATAGACTTAGTACCGAAAATAGTATTATTAGTAGTTACGTGGAAATAGTCAGCGTCTTTTCTGATATCTTCTGCTTTATACTTTGGATAGTAGGTGTTGTTGTCAGCCTGAGATGAAGCAACTACATGGCAGTCACAACCATATTTTTTGGCTTCCTGGATAGCTCTTCCAGACCATTCGCCTGAATCGATGAAGTCAACCTTCTTAGTTACAGCAAGATTCATAGGAATCATCAAGAACTGAAGGTTAGCACCACCCTGAAGGAAGAGAACCTTATAGTTTTCAGGAATAGCCATCAATTTGCGGATACCAGCTTCGGCATCATCAATGATTTTCTGATAATAAGTAGAGCGGTGGCTCATTTCCATTACGCTCATACCAGAGCCTTCGTAATCCATCATCTGTTCAGCAGCTTTTTTTAATACTGCTTCTGGAAGTACGGCTGGACCAGCTGAAAAATTGTAAACACGTGCCATATTCAAATCACTCCTAAAAATTTGTTACTTCAAACTCAAAACTGTGAAGTATATGTATTACTAATAGCACCTAATTTTTACTCCGTCAACAAACTTTTCCCAAATAAAGCTTTAAATATGAATATTATTTTTAAAGGTAAATTTACGTCTAATGCTCTTTATAAAAAATTAAAACTATGATAAAGTATAATTATCTTGCAAGATAAGGGTATTAAATATGCGAAAGTTTAGTGGCTATGCTTTATTGGCAACAGCTTTGAGCTTGATGACTCCTTCAATATATAGTGGAGTTAATGTTGCTTTTGGACAAGAAACTACAACAATAAGCGACGAGGCTCAGATGCTATATGAGGATGCTATTTCCCAGAATAAAAAGGGAAAGAAATCCGAAGCAATTGCTTCTTATATTCAGGCGTTAAGAAAAGACAGAACAGTTCTTGCTCTTGATGATGAAGGTCTTATCGAAGCCTCATATAAAGATTGTACTGCAAAACTAGAAAAATCACCTGATGATGTAAAGCTCCTTGAGACCTGTGGCTTTCTAGCGTCTGTAGGCTTTTCTGATAATATAACGGCAATTACATATTATGATAAAATTGTTGAACTTGTTGATGATGAAAGCGTAAAAGATAGAACAAGAAATCTGATAGAACGCTTAAAAGCAACTGCTGAAGCCCAACAAACCTTTGAAAGTGCTGTAGCCGCTTCTCTTAGAGACGAAAGAATCAGATCCTGGTCTGAAATGGAAAAGAACGATGCTGCTATGCAGGAACGTGCTGAAGCAAATGAACGTGCTTCAAAACTTAATGAAGCATATACTAATCGTGAAGATTTGCAAAATAGAATCCCTCAGCTTGAACAGGAATTGCAAGAAATTCAGGAAGATTACGATAAAGCAGACAGACTTTGGTATTCTTTAAAAGATGAGCTTTACGAAAGACGAAGAAGACGCTTGAAACGTGATCTCGCAGCGAAGAAGGAAGAATTGGCAAAGGCTAAAAATGAATTGAAAGAAATCGAAGCCGATGTTAAATCCATCGAAAAAGAAGACAACGAATTTAGAAAAGAGCAGGATGAAAGTGCTTTCAATAATTTCGTTGATGAAGATAAAGACGAAACTGATGATGAAGATGAAGATAGTGCTTTCAATTCTGATCCGTCTGATTCTTCAACACAAAAAACAACTGCTTCTGAACCATCAGACGAGCCTGAAGATGAAGAAGGAACTGCTAAGGATTATGGCGATAAACCATCTCCAGAATATGAAGATGAATATAGTGAAGAAGCTCTTGCCCGCCAGGCAGAAGAAATGAGCGACAAAGAACGTCAGGAAGAAATAAATAATTTAATTGATGATCTATGATTATCAGAGCATTCTGACTTTATAAAGAAAAAACTTCTTTACAAAACATCGTTTTTCGGTTATTATCTGCCCATCAAAACGAAATCAATCGGCGAAAGCTGAACAAGGAGATACTAAAATGGCTATTAAAGTTGATAGTTCTAAATGCATCGGTTGTGGCGCTTGCACTGGTACTTGCCCAGTTGAAGCTCTTGAAATGAAAGACGGCAAAGCTACATACAAAGGCGAAGGCTGCATCGAATGTGGCGCTTGCGCTGCTGGTTGCCCAGTAGAAGCTTTGGCTCTCTAATATAAGATTAAAAAAAGACATCGAGTAATCGATGTCTTTTTTTTTTGCTCAAATTGTGGTAAAATCTCTGCAAAATTTTCATCGGAGGATGTAAATGACATCTGCAAATCCATTGGAAACCTTGAAGGTCCAATTAGAAAAGCTGAAAAAATGCTTTAAGCATAAGTATTATGTTCCCGCCCTTTGGGTTGAAGCCGGCAAAGAGCCAGTTGATGGTCAGAAGCCCGTTAATGTTAATCCTGGCGAATTTTATTTAAGACATATTGCAGCCATTGAAGCTAATAGAGTTGAAGGACTTGATCCTCTTCGTTCCCTTAACCCTCAGATTGAAGACGGGCAGGGTGGTAGCTGGATTGAAAACCAGGCTATTTACAATATGTTTGTAAGATTAACCACTGCTTATGACCATAATGGCGACAATAAGCTGGGTGGAAGCCTTGTAGACGTAACTCTTAATACTGACGGTATCCGCGAATCAGGAACATTCCTGAAGGCTATTGCTATGCTCGGTTATGTAAAAGCACTTGGTTGCAGTGTTATTCATCTTCTTCCTGTAACCTCAATTGGTCATGCGGGTAACAAGGGTGACCTTGGTTCTCCATACGGTATAAAGAATCCATATAAACTTGAAGAAACTCTTGCTGATCCAATGATTGAAATGTCTGTTGAAGATCAGTTCAAGGCTTTTATTCAAGCCGCTCACATGCTCGGAATCAGAGTCATCTGTGAATTTGCTTTCAGAACTCAGAGTAAAGATGGTGATTGGATAGCAGAACATCCAGATTGGTTCTATTGGATTGATTCAGCTATTGAAGATAGAAATCCTAGTGAAACAGACCTCGCTAAGGCAGACGCTACATACGGTAATCCTTTGTTCAATGAAGATGAACTTAAGGTTATTAAGGCTAAGGTTGAAGCACATGACTTCGATAACTTACCAGCTCCACATGCAAATTATGTTAATTTCTTTAAGCTTGCTCCAAAGCCTGAAGAAGTTAAGATTCTTGAAAATGGTCATTACGAAGGTATCGGAACCGATCCTATAACCGGAGATAAATGCAAAGTAAGAATTCCTGGTGCATTTGCTGACTGGCCACCGGATGACAATCAGCCACCGTGGGGCGATGTTACATACTTCAAGATGTATAACGATGAAGATAATGCTAAGCCAGAATTTAACTACATCGCTTACAATACTATAAGAATGTATGATAACAAGCTTGCAAGACCAGAATTAGCAAACCAGCCATTGTGGGATGCAATTGTCGATGTAATTCCTACCTACCAGAGCAAATATGGTATTGACGGGGTTATGATTGATATGGGTCATGCTGTTCCGGTTCCACTGATGCAGAATCTTATTGGTAAAGCACGCGAAATAGACCCGAATTTCTGCTTCCTTTCTGAAAACTTTGAAATTGGTCAGTCTAGCGTTGATGCCGGCTACAATGCAGTTGTAGGTTACTGCTGGTGGGTAGAATACCGCCGCGACGGTATGTATGAAATGCTCAAGCATATAGGTGAACAGGGTGTTCCACTGAGTTTCTTCGGTGCTGTAGAAAACCATAATACTCCACGCGCTTGTGGCAGAGAAGGTGGAATAGCTTATGCTAAGTATGCTTTCCTGGTTAACACAATGCTTCCACATGTTGTTCCATTCATTCATGCTGGTCAGGAACTTGGCGAATCAATGCCAGTAAACACTGGTCTCGATTTCTCTAATGAACTTCTTGCTTCATTAAAGGGCAAAAAGCTTGCTCTGTTCGATCTTTGCGGCTATAACTGGGATGGACAGCATGAAATGTTCGGTTTCATGCGTAAGGTATTGGCTCTTAGAGAACAATATGCACACGCAATCAAGAGAAACGATACTGAATCCTTCTGCGAACTACTTACAGGTTATTCTGATGTAATAGCCTTTATGAGAGGCGATGAAGAACAGCGCACTATGGTTCTCTTCAACCGTGACTTAGAAAACAGTTATGAAGGTGAACTTGATATCAGCTGGTGTAACCCAAATAATATCAATGAAATCGCTGACCTTCTTACCGATGGAAATATCGTCTTCAAGATTGAAGACAACAAGATAAAATACTATCTTGAAGCAGGTCAGTGCTGCTTCTTAGCTTGGTAAAGTTCTTGTATGACTAAGCAGCTTGAATACCTTACTCTTGAAGTCGGAAGCATTGTAACTAAGGCAAATGGCTTCATAAAAAATGCAGACGGCATTCTTGAGCATGTTGCACAGGGCTATGCACCAACAACTATTGCACAAGGAAATGTAGGAAGAGGTATTTTTGCTGCTGTTGAAGAATTAGAACAAAGCAGCTCTTATGGCACAGATACATGCGAAGTTTTCGCAAACAGTTCTGCTGCCGGAGGGCTGCTTGTTACTGTACACGGACTTACATACGATTTAACAGCAAAAGCAGTTAAAGAAGCATGCTATGGAACTGGTGCCCTTATTAAGAAGATAACTGCTGGTGATCTTTCTGAATACGACATCGATGAAATAGAAGAAATAAATCCTAAGCTGATAGTATTAGCTGGTGGCGTAGATTATGCCGCTAAGGAAACTATTCTGAATAATGCCTTAAAGCTTTCTGCTATGGATATCGGCGCACCCGTTGTTTATGCCGGTAATTCTGCTTTGAGACGTGCTGTTGAAAATATCTTTCATAGAACTGGTATTGAAATTGCGACTGTTGAAAATATTTTCCAAGATGTAGATAAATTTAATGTTAAAACATTAAGTATGCGTCTGCGTGACTTATTTTTTAAACATGTTATCTATGCTCAAGGAATCGAACGTTTGAAAGCTCTTTCAAATCATTCTATTATTCCTACCCCCAAAGCCGTTTTGCGCGCTGCTGAAATATTTGCTCAAGTTGCTGGCGACGCTCTTGTAATTGATGCTGGTGCCACGACAACTGATATAATTTCTGTAATAAATGGGAATAAAACTTTTGTTGATGCAAATGAAAACTCTGTATCACATTTAAAACAAACAATAGAAGGTGACTTAGGAGTTTTTACAAACGCACAGAACATAATTGAAATAAGTGAGGACGCTTCCAGAAAAAATAAAACTGAAGAAATTGCAGCAATACCTTCTACGTCTTCCCAAAAGGAAATGGCAAAATGGTTATGTGGTAAAGCCATTGATTTAAGCTTAAACAGACATATTGCTGCACCATCTGATATTTTTACACCATCAGCCAAAAAAATTGCAGTAAAAGATAAAGATCTTTCTGCAATTAAATTTATAGTAGGCACTGGTGGCGCTCTGACAAGAATTGAAGGCGCAAAGGAAACATTAAGCTCTGTTTGTACCGGAGCAGGAAAATGTTCAATGCTTTCGGATTCAGCACAGATATTGATTGATTCTGATTATTTATTCTCCGCATTAGGAACAATCAGTGTTGAATATCCTGAACTTGTCAGAAATACACTAAAATGCTGGAGAGAAAAGAATGATAAACTATTCGCAATTTAGAAAAATCTGCGACCCGACTCCCAGATTAGAAATTTTCCCTGAAAGAATCAGACAAAACACTGAGTTTATTGTTAAGCAATGTCATGAAGCTCATGTCCAGGTTGCTTGTGTTACTAAAGTAGTTTCTGCTAACACTGAAGTTGCTAAGGCTATGGTGGCTGGTGGCGCTGATATGCTTGCTGATTCAAGAATAGAAAATTTATATAGACTTAGAGATGCCGGATTTAAGGGACCTTTTATGTTGCTTCGTCTGCCAACTCCATCAAGGGCTGCAGAAGTTGTCGAAGCAGCTGACATCAGTTTAAATTCTTCCATTGAAACAATTGAAGCTCTTGGAAGAGCTGCAGTTGCGCAGAATCGAGTACATCGAGTAATAATTATGATTGATGTCGGTGACCTTCGCGAAGGAACCTGGCCTGATAAGGCACCTAAACTAGTGAAAGCTGCTAGTGCTGTTCCTGGTATTGAAGTAATAGGCTTGGGGACAAATCTGGCATGTTATGGTGGTGTCATCCCAACCCAGGAAAATATGCGACTTCTTGTTGATACCACTAGTATTTGTAGAAGAGTAACAGAATTAGAACTCCCGGTAATATGTGGTGGAAACAGTTCTGGTATGCCAATTCTTGCATCAGGTCGTTTACCAGGTGGTGTAAATTTATACAGGATCGGTGAAGCTATAATTCTTGGAAGAAATGTTATTGACCGTTCTCCATGGCCTGGAACACGACAGGATACTTTCGTTCTGAAGGCTGAAGTTATTGAGTCTGAGCTTAAGCCTTCAAAGCCGATTGGACAAAAAGGTCAAGATGCATTTGGTACTTTCCCCGAATTTGCCGATAAGGGTATTAGAAATAGAATAATTTGTAACCTCGGAAGGCAGGATGTTACTCCTGAAGGCTTAACACCACTGGATGAGGGTGCAGAAATTCTTGGTGCTTCCAGTGATCATCTCATTGTGGATGTAACTGAATGCGACAGAAAGTTCGAAGTCGGTGACGAGATTGCTTTCTACCCTAACTACGGCGCATTGCTTTCTCTCATTACTTCTGAATACGTCTTTAAGGTAATAAAAGAAGGTTAAGAATGCTTTATCAGACTCATTGTGTTGTTCATCTTGGCAATATCAAGCATAACATTGAAAATATTAAAAAGGCAGTCGGGAATGATTGCAAAGTGCTTATTGCTGTAAAAGCTGATGCTTATGGTCACGGTGCTGTTGAGGTTTCTAAAATGGCTCAGGAAACTGGCCTTGTTGATTATCTCGCTATTGCAACTGTTCCAGAAGGAATGGAGCTTAGAGATGCTGGAATAACACTTCCAATGCTCAAGCTCAGCCCGGCTTTTGAAGATGAAATGGAATCTGCTATTGCAAATGACATTACACTATGCGTTTGCGAAGAAGAAAATATCCATAAATACAATGAAGTTGCATTAGCTTACGGGAAAAAAGCTAAAGTTCATCTCCAGCTTGATACCGGCATGGGACGCATTGGCATTACTAACCTCGAAGAAGCTGTTCGTATTGCAGAAATTATTATCAATGAATGTCATGGTCTTGAACTCGAAGGTATAATGACTCATCTTCCAGTTAGCGACGATTCAAGCAGAACCTTTACTGAAAGACAGATTGATAAATTCAATAAAATTACAAATGCTATCGAATCTACATTGAATTTTAAGTTCAAAATTAAGCACTGCTCAAATAGTGCTGCAGTTACTGCTTATAAAGATGCAAGACTTGATATGGTAAGACCTGGAATCATTGTTTATGGCTTCTATCCATCTAGCGATGTTCCACATACTCTTGATCTGAAACCAGCTTTGAGCATGAAAACAAGAATATCCTTTATAAAACGTGTGACAAAAGGCACTTCAATCGGCTATGGCAGAACCTGGGTTGCTCCTGAAGATACATGGATAGCTACTTTCCCAGCTGGTTATGCTGACGGTTTTAACAGATTATTCTCAAATAACGGTAGAGTAATTATTAATGGACGTTCTTGCCCAATCGTTGGCAGAGTTTGTATGGACCAGACCATGTGCAGTCTGGGAACAGGAGAAGACATTACTGACAAAGTCGGCGATGAAGTAGTTCTTATTGGTCAGCAAGGTAATGAAACAATCGATATCGAAGAATGGGCAGAAAAGCTGGATACCATATCATATGAAGTTACCTGCAATATTAACAAAAGAGTTCCACGTATTTACGTAAAATAAAATGCTTAAACTTGCGAAGAAAATTGAATTTTTGAAGCCTAGTGCTATTCTTTCTCTTATTCCTGTAGCTAAAAAAGTTGCTGATAAAGGCATTAAGATACATCCATTATTCATAGGACAACCTGGTATTGAATGTGTGCCTTCCTTTGTAAAGGGGCTTGTAGAAAAAGCCTCAACTTGCATTTCCAATTATCCACCCGTAGAAGGTGAAATGGAATTAAGAAAAAGCTACGCGAAGTATATTAATCATTATTTTGATTTTCGTGGAGTTAAGCATTATGAGGTTACACCAGAAAATGTATTGGTGCAGGTTGGGGGAAGCAATGCAATTGCTGATACTTTGTTAGCAATCTGCGACCCAGGCGATGAAGTTTTAACTATAGAGCCTTTCTTCTCACAATATGCAGGTCATTGCGAAGTTGCTGGAGCTAAAGTTAAAGCTATTCCAACTAAGATAGAAAATAATTTTGCTCTTCCTGCATTAGAAGAAATTGAAAAATTTATAACTCCCAAGTCAAAGGTCTTGATTATAAATTCACCTAATAATCCATCTGGTAAAGTATACAGCATTGAAGACCTTACTTTCCTGGCAAAGATTTGTCTGAAGCATGACCTTTATTTCTTAAGCGATGAAGTTTATCGAGAAATGATTATGGGTGACCACGAAGCTAATAGTCTTCTTCAGATTGATTTGGGCAGTAAAGAACTTAATGAAGAATTTCAGAACCGTTTAATCGTTATTGATTCAGTAAGTAAGATTTTCTCTCTATGTGGTGCAAGAGTAGGTTTCGTTGTTGCAAGACCAGAACTTCTCAAAGCTATCGCTTCAATAAGCGCATACAATTGCGCAACTGGTAGCGATGTTATTCAAATTGCTGTAGCTAAGGCATATGAAGCAATTGTTAAAGACAGAAGCTTTATAACTAGTTTTAGAAAGCTTTATCGGGAAAGGCGAGATGCTGCTCTGGAAGCTATTGAAAAATATCTTCCAAATGCGATTGTCTCAAAACCGGAAGGTGCATTTTATCTTACTCTAAAGTTTCCTGAAGTTGGTGATCCATTAGATTTTGCACTATTCACTTTGGGAGAATTTCAGTATGAAAACGAAACAGTTGCTGTCGTAGCTGCTTCTGATTTCTATCAGGACCCGCTAAGAGGTAACGGCCAGATAAGATTGGCCCTGGTTGTTCCACCAGAAGAAATGAAGCGTTCAATAGAAATTCTTTCATATGCATTAAAAGCATACTTAGAAAAGCAAAAATAAAAATTTTCTTTTTACTATTGAAAAATTTCTTTCTAACGTCTACAATCTATTTTTATGAAAATCATAAAAGTAAATAATCCTCCTGTTGAAACCGAAGCCACAGTCGCAAAGCCAGCAGTTAAGAAGACTTCTACAACAAAAAAATCTACTGCTAAGAAGACTACTGTAACGAAAACAGTAGCAAAGAAGTCCACTGCTTCTAAGGCTGTAAAACCAGCTGTAAAGCTTGTAACACCTGAAGAAATTAAAAAGATCTGTCAAGCTTTGGGTTTAAAATCTTTTTCAAGACCATTTGCTGGTTTGATAGATCAAGGCGATTTCGGAACTGTAGCCACTTATATACCTCTCTATGCTGGTGAACTTGATAAACTTCCAAAGGATTTGAAGGAAGATGCTTATGAAATTGCTGAAGGTCGCTTCGGCTTAATATGCAGACTACCAAGAACCTTTGAAGCTCCAGACGGTGGAAAAGTAGTTTCAATGGTCGAATACCATGATAAAAAAGGTAATGTAATAAAGGCCGATTATACCACTGATGCGGGAAACACAATGACTGCTTCTCATGAATTAAGATTAGCTAAGCTTTTTACTTATGTTAAAAACAAAAAGCTTCCTATTAAAGTTGAAAAGTTAGATTAATAAAAGAAAAGCCCTGGAATTAATCCGGGGCCTTCTTTTTGGGTGAAGTTTGTTCACCAAACTGTCGTACATTTATTTTATCATAAATTTGACGTTTGGAAGAAAAATTCTTATAATAATTGTACATCATTTAGAAGGTGGCAATATGAGAATAAATAAGTTATTAAAAATAAGTGCCATGATGGCTTTTTTGTTTATGACAAATCAGCCTGCTTTCTGTAACGATTCACAGGAAGCATATGACAAATACCTGAGTTCATATCAGGCATACCAGAATGCTCTGGCTGAAAACAAATCTAATTCAGAAGTTCAGGCAGCTCTTAAAGCATATAATGCTGCTAGAAATGAATATGTAAACACTCTGAATACAGACAAAAAGACTGTTACCACTGCTGCACCAGTAAACGTTAACAATAATAATGTTACTGTTAATAAGAGCAGTGATGTTGAACAGCTCAATTCTGTTGGAATTCCATCAAAGGTTCCTGGCAGTTCGAAGCTTCCATTATTAAGTGATATTCAGCGTGAAACTCAAGATTTGTATGACAAGCTTGATTCTCTTACACAGAGTAAGATTGATGAACTTCGCGAAACTCAAGATAAAACAAAAGCTCAGAAACTTATTTCCGAAATAGAAAATAAAATGGCCACTGTAAATGATGCTGACATTTCTAATTTCATGAAATATGAACTTGCAACAGCTCTTGATAGACTTTCTTTAGATGAACAGAAAGCTAATCAGTATCTTGAAGACCTCGAAAATACAAAAGCTGATCGTTTTGTAAAACTTGTTAAGTTGAATAAGTCTTATAAAGATGCAAAGGCTAAGAAGAAAGCCTGGACTTATGATCTTGCCAGACAGAACGATGAATTGAACAATACTAAGGAAAGCTTTAAAAATGCTAGCTGGCTTGCTTTCCCAGTTAAGATTGTAAGAGGCGTTAAATCTGTATATTACAATGTTCAGTTTACCCATAATGAAGGTGATTTCGAAGACTATATGGTTGAATATGAAGCTATACAGTCTAATTTCATCCATAGCGTAAATGCCGTTTTTGATGAATGGCAGGCCGGCATTGAAGATAAAGAAGATTGTGCTGATATCAGATTAGTATATGATAACTATGAAGCATGGTATTCTCGCTGGTATGTATTGAATAATGCTCAGTCTACCATTGATGTTCAATATTTCATTATTCAGAATGATGCTTTTGGTCTTAGCTTATTAGGTACCTTACTTGAAAAAGCAAAGTCCGGGGTTAAGGTTCGTTTGATGGTTGATACTCGTGGTTCTAACAAGCTTAGCATACTTGCCCGTGGTTATTTGATTGAATTGGCCAAGAATGCTAATGTTGAAGTAAGAGTTTATAATCCTATTACTTCTAATGTTCTCAACATTTTCACAGATGTTCGTAAGGTAGAATCTAGTAATCACGACAAGATTATCATCGTTGACGGTGAAAAGTGCGTCATGGGTGGTAGAAATATTGCCAATGAATATCTTGTTAACGAAATTGATATGGATGATGCATGGCGTGACTGTGACATCGTTATTGACAGTGAAAGAATCTGCTCTCAGCTTAAGAATGCTTTTGATGAAGAATTCACAAGTATGAAGAGCTATGATACTGACAATTCCTTCGTAGGTCTTTTCACTGAAGGCTATAGCAACAAGCTTCTTGCTGCACATGCTTGTATGGAAAAATATCTGCTTGAAGGTGAATTCCTTAAAGCTGAAGGTGAATACAAGAAGGCTTCTTCAACTGTTAAAAAGGTTAATAAGGAACTTGAAAATTATGTTCATATGAACCTCTTTAAGAGCTTTAACCTTATGGATAATAGCCACAGATGTGAAGCACATATTCTTGATAACAACTCTTTGACTGGAGATAGAAAAGACATTACCGAAAACATAGTTAAGTATATCGACGGTTCAAGAACTGAAATCATTATCCAGAACCCATACTTCGCTATGACTGATAGAGCAGAAGCAGCACTTAAGAGAGCATCTAAGCGTGGTGTTCCGATTTATGTTCATAGCAATAGTGAACGTTCTTCAGACAGCGCTCCAACTGAAGCAATAGTTCTTCGTGATTGGAAGCAGATGCTTACAGAAATGCCTACTATGAGATTCTTTGCAAGAAATGCTGATGGTCAGCTTCATGGTAAGACCTTCCAGTTCGATGGTAAGGTTGCTGTTATCGGTAGCTATAATTTTGACTCTTTGAGTGAAAAGGTAAATTCTGAAGTTGCTTGTGCAATAAAGAATGATGGTTTCTGCGCTGAACTTCGTGAATATCAGATGCAGGACATTGAAACAGGCTTCGAATATAAGCTTGGAACTGATACTCAGGAAGAAGTTGCTCCTGATGACATTGAAGGCGCTAAGAGTAAGATATTAACTAAAGTTTTATCTTACACTCATTTCTTAGACAGCTTGTTCTAAATGATAAAAAAAGCCCCGCTATTGCGGGGCTTTTTTTGTATTAATTACCTCTATTGACAATAATATTAATTCAGTTTTAATATCAAAGTATCAAAACAAATTTATTTAATAAGGAACAAACAATATGACAAAACGTGAAAAATTTCTTTGTGTACTGGTAGTTTTCTTTATGTTTACATCCATTCTACAAACAGTAGAAGGTGGCGCTTTTAATTTAAAGAATTTGAACCTTAAAAACATAAAAGAAGACTTGAAATCTGTTGCTAAGGCTGCTGGTATTGTTTATCTGATCAATCAGTTTGGCAGTCAGTTAAATGATGCTGCTAATAAGGCTTTGCAGGATAAAAGCGTTCCTAACGTAGAAGCAACTAAGGTTGTACCGATTCTCACCGTTGGTGAAGGTTTGGATGCTGGCGCCTGCCAGATTACCGGTCCTAAGGAAAAGGTTGACCAGGTTAAAATGGTTTATGCAATTAATTCAACATTAGATAAAGGCGAAAAATTTGAAATTCAGGGTCTGGTTCCTTCAACTTCAATTAATCCTTTAAAGATTGACCGTGTTTATGGTGTTGGCGTTGTTTCTATGATTACATATAAGGCTGGTAAATAAGGGGTAATAAATGAAAATATCATTTCATGGTGCAGCCGGGTGTGTTACGGGTTCTTGCTATTTAATTGAAGCAGCAGGTTCTAAATTTCTTGTTGACTGCGGTATGTTTCAGGGTAATAAAACTTTAAAGGAAAACAACTATAAGGAATTTGCCTTTAATCCAGAAGAAATAGATTTCGTTCTTATTACACATGCACATATCGACCATACCGGTTTGCTTCCAAAGCTTGTTAAAAAAGGCTTCCATGGAATGATATACGCAACATTGCCAACAGTAGACCTTTTGAAGTATTTACTTCCTGATTCAGCTAGAATTCAGGAAGTTGAAGTATTTCAATTGAATAAGCGTAATGAAAGAAAAGGTTTACCTCCTGTTACACCGATTTATGATGAAGTAGACGCTGATAATGCTATAGGTTTACTCAGAGGTATCGAACGCTATAGAGCTTTCGCACCGGCAAAGAACATTGACGTAACCTTCCATAATGCTGGTCACGTATTAGGTTCTTCTTTCATTGAAATAAACATCACTGAAAACGGTGAGAAACGTAAATTGGTTTTCTCTGGTGACCTTGGCGAAGATGATCATCCAATTATTAACGACCCGGACCGAATTAAAAATATGGATTTCCTGGTTGTTGAATCTACTTATGGTGATAGAAACAGAGATGTTGTTACAAAAGAACAGCGCTTGAATAAAATAGCTGAAGTTTTTTCTGCAGCCGAAAAGAGGGGCGGAAAAATCATTATTCCGGCATTTTCACTTGAAAGAACCCAGGATTTGCTTCATGACATTCTTATTCTGAAGAAGAAAAATAAAATATCCAGAATACCTATTTATGTTGATTCCCCATTAGCTAAGGAAATCACTCAGGTTTTCCTGAAGTATCCAAATTGCTACGATGAGGATGCAACTCAAGTAATGAAACAGATGGGCGGTCTTTTTGATCATCCAGATTTTCATTTTACAAATAGTGCTGATGAATCAAAGATGCTTAATGAAAAGGACAATATTGTCATTATGTCTGCAAGCGGTATGTGTGATGCTGGCCGTATTAAACATCATTTGAAGCACAACCTTTGGGATTCGAAAAATACTGTAATTTTTGTTGGTTACCAGGCAGAAGGTACACTTGGGCGCTTAATAAGCGATGGTGCCAAAAAGGTTCGCATATTTGGCGAAGAAATTAATGTTGGAGCTAAGATTGAATCTATATACGGTTATAGCGGTCATGCCGATCAGAATGGCTTACTAAAATGGCTTGATGCTATTGAAGAAGCACCACGATGTACTTTTGTAACTCATGGAGAACCAGAGTCTTCTACAGCATTAGCTTCTAAGCTTAAGAAAAACCGTGAGTTCAAGGCAATTACTCCAAAAATGGGCGAAGAATATGATCTTCTTAGCTTTGTTAAGGTTGGGGATGTTGAACTCAAAAAGAAAAAGGATGATGTTAAATACGTTCTTGTTCGTTCAACAGCACCTGCTTATGCTTCTCTTGTCAGAGACTCACACAACCTTAAAGCAGAACTTCTTATTAAGATTAATGAGCTCATGGAAAACTGCAAGGATGAATCTGAACGCTGCGCTAAGCTTCAGAATCTGTTGAATCTCCTCTAATGCCACTGACCTCTGAAGATATAATTTATCGCGACGATTATATTGTGGCTATAAACAAACCGGCTGGGATGCTTACTCATCCTAGCTGGATTGATAAAGATGCAGATGAAAACGCTATGCATGCCCTTAGGGATTTAATAGGGCAGTGGGTTTATCCGATTCACAGACTAGACAGACCTACATCAGGTGTTCTGTTGTTTGCACTTAATTCAGATATTGCAAAGCTTCTTGCTGATGAGTTTGCTAAAAGAGAAACTACAAAGACATATATAGCTTTGGTAAGAGGCTTTACTCAAGAACATGAGGTTATTGATTATCCTTTAAAAGATTTGTGGGATAAAATGACTGATAAAGAAAAGAGTAAAGATAACCCTGCAAAGGAAGCTATTACTGAATACTGGAAAATAGCTACGACAGAACTGCAAATACCTGTCAGACCTCATCCTACTTCAAGATATACATTAATAAAGGTCATTCCACATACTGGGAGAAGTAGGCAAATAAGACGCCATATGAAGCATATTTTTCATCATATGATTGGTGATCATCAGCATGGAGATGGCTTTCATAACAAAATGCTTATTGAGAGATTCGGATTAAATCGTTTGATGCTTCATGCTAATACATTGCACATAAATCATCCGATTACAAACAAAATTATAGTTCTGACTGCAAAGATACCAGATGATTTTTCTGATTTTTTAAGAAAAATTGGTATAAATTACGCATAAAAAAAGCCCATCTTATTGATGGGCTTTTCTATTCTATGATTATTTCTTTGCTGCAGTTCCGTGGCAAATTGCGTAGTCTGGGCAAGTGCCTTCGATAGTTCTGCATTCAAGAAGACCCTGGCCTTTGCCAGCACAAGCGCAAACCATACCAGTCATACGGCGTGATTTACGATTCAATTCAATTTTTTCACTTCTAAGTTCAACGACCTGTTCGTCGGTAAGCATTGCAGGATTAACCATATTAAGACTCCTTTGTCTTATCATTCAATTTGTATAAGCAAGATACATAATACTATCAACTTTTTCAAGTTTTATTTGTTAATTTTGAACAAAGCTCATTGTATATGTATGATTCATTTACTTAGAAGGGTAGGTATATTCGTGATATAAATCAATGAAGTCGCCTTTTTCTTCAGCCGCTTCAGGTAATGCCTTGTAAATATCAGTTGTGGTCATTATAGGAATTGAAATTCTGATTTGGTCTCTAAGAGCGCCTTCTATTGAATAAAACCTGACAACTGGTAATTTCCCTGGAATTATGATTTTATCCTTTTCACTGGCTTTTTTCCATTTAAGATTCGGTATATTCTTTAATGTTTTTATGGAATTGTTTACAAAGATACCAAAGAATTTAACTTCTGAAAGCTCAGGTGTGGCCGCCAGCATTTCTAAGTATTCTACTTCAAGAGCTAGCTCTGCGCCTTTTAATTTTTCAGGGAAATATACCACAACAATGTTTTTCCCTATTAAACTTCCTTTTATCTTAGGGGTTGGAATACTTATACTGGACGAGATTCCCCGTTGATAAAGTAATGGGGCGCTTGCGCTAGCAGGGTCAGTTTCTGTAGAGGTAGCCCCTGCTTTATAAGTTACTTCGACAATATTTGAATCTTCTGATTCTCCAATATCATTTACAGCTCTGACTTTGTATTTATAAGTTGTGCCTTCGTTCACTCCTTCTGTAAGGGTAACGTTTGTTATTGTGGAAGGTACATTATATATAGCGTTATCACCGTTTACAAAGATTTTGTAATTGTTAGCTCCATTAGCTACGGACCAGGTTAAAGTGCAAGAATAAGAGCTTATATCGGTTGCTGTTAGTATTGGTGCATCTGGTTTAAGTTGAACAATGATACTATCGGCTGTTGCTGAAATACCGGCATCATTAGCTATTGCTATTTTGACGCTTACGGTAGTTCCTGCGTCTAAGCCTTTAACTTCATATTCATATGTATTTGCATCTGTTGAACCTACAATCTCATCATTAACCAGGATTTTGTATCCCTTAGCAGATTGTTGTTTTGTCCATTTTACCTTAAATGAAGTTGATGTAATGGATGAGTTTGGTATGACCATAGTTATAGAAGCTATAGGTAATAACTGAACTGGTATGATTTCAGATTTTTGGGATTCTCCGCCTTTTCCTATTGAAGTCATAGCTATATTCAGAAAAGAACCTTCTTCAAGATTCGAAATTGTTAATCTGTTATTGGTTCCTGACTCGTTTTTTTGTGCAAGTAATTTGTCTGAATCATATACTTTGTAAGAAGTTGCGGCTTCAACGCTATCCCACAAAATTTCAAATGAAGTAGTAGCTACATTCGTTACCATAATTCCGGTTGGAACAGCGGGTGGCATTATAATTGGAGTTGCTGATGATAAACCACAGAATTCACCATTATGAAATGTTACAACGGATACATTTGTATTTGAACTTGGGAGCAATCCTTTACATATTTGTTTGAGTCCTGTAGTTGAATGACCATAATATGTATGGTTTAGCATAATCTGATAGTGTGTTGATGCATTAGCATTAGGAAATTGATTCCAAGAGACATCAATGCTTGAGTTGCTAAGCTTCTGAACGGTAGGCCCGGTTTTGAAATAATTTGTTACTTCCGGATCTTCCTCTGCTTTTAATATCGTGCCTGCCAATATGACTAGACCTATTAAAAATAAGAAGGAAAATATTGGACTCACTGTTGAGCTCAATAGCTTATATTTTTTCATACCAATCACCATAATAATAAAAATAAATCACCTAAAATCTATTTGAGATGAATAATTTTTCAAGCTGATTTATTCCTTGCCACTTTTTTCCTTTTGTCTTAAAATACTCACGGAAAATTGGAGGTATTAATATGTTTGAACCTAAGTTTGCTGAACGCTCAAAACTTCTTAAGCCAAGCTCTATCCGACAGATGATGGCTATTGCAAAAGAATTGTTAGCTCAGGGGAAAACTGTATATGAGCTTAATATCGGTCAGCCGGATATACCTTGTATTCCTGAATTTGTTGAAGGGGTAGCAAGAAAGGCAGACTCTAGACAGATTAATTATTCTCCATATAACGGTGAAAAGTATCTTCGAGAAACCTATGCCAGATACCTGAATAACTATTTTGACAGACGTGATGAAGGACATTTTGTCATAGATACAGAAAATGTTCTTATATGTGCAGGGGCTTCTCACTGTTTAAGCAATATTTTCCTTACAATTTGTAATCCAGGGGATGAAGTCATAACCTTCGAACCATTCTTTTCCCCTTATCAGGGGTTTCTGGCAATTGCTGGTGGTGTTTTAAAAGCAATTCCTACCGAAGCCGAAAATGATTTTGCAGTTCCAAGTGAGGAAGTAATTGAAAGCTATATAACCCCAAAAACAAAAGCTATTCTCATAAACACACCTAATAATCCTTCCGGTAAAATAATGACCAGGGATGAATTGGAAAGAATAGCTAGAATATGTGTTAAACATGACATTTATCTTATAAGCGACGAAGTTTATCGAGAAATGATAATCGGTGATGAAGAAGCCGTAAGTATTTTACAGATTGATCTTCATGATGAAGACCTCAATGATAAGCTTACCAGCAGAATGATAATGGTTGACTCAGCTAGTAAGACTTTTTCTCTTTGCGGTGTAAGAATTGGTTTTATAGTTTCACTGCAGCCTATTGTTGATACTCTTGCTCTTGTTAATGCTCATACCGTTGCATGTATTTCTGACATTATGCAATATGGTGTGGCTAGCGCTTATGATGCTGTTCTCTGGAGACCTGAATATATTGATGAATTCAGAAAGACTTATAGAGATAGATTAGAATCAACTATGGAGGCAATCCATAAATATCTGCCACATTGTATCGTATCCCGCCCAAAGGGTGCATTCTATGTTATGCTTAAATTCCCTGAACTGGATGATGTTACTGATTTTTGTCACTATACTCTTGAAAAATTTAATATGGGTGGCGAAACAGTTGCAATGACACCTGCCAAGGGGTTTTATCTTGATCCAAATCGTGGAAAGAATGAAGTTAGATTAGCTTTGGTTGTTTCACCAGATAAGATGCGCAGAAGTATTCAGATTATTTCGCAATCATTAAAGGCTTATAAACACCATATTTCTAACCAGAATTCTCATCTCAGACATTTGCTGTAATCTGTATGAATTTTTACATTGCACTATTGTAATTTTTTATTAAAAAGTGTATTTTAGTGCCATTCTCAGACATATATGGAGATATTAATAGATGTTAGACATTAAATGGATTCGCTCTAACCCAGAACTCTTCAAGGCTGCTATGATTAGACGTGGCCTTGCTGCATTTGATCATCCTGCTAACAAAGCAATCCTCGAACGCAATGGTAATCCGGAAGACCCAACCAAGAAGCTTGAAGTTCTTCTTGCTAATGCTTCTGAAGCAGTTTGTGAAAAGATTCTTCCTCTTGAAGATCTTGATAAGAAGCGCCGCGAAATGATTACTGAAGTTGAAAAGCTTCAGGCAGAACGCAATGCCGCTAATAAAGAAATTGGCCGCAAAAGAGCAGCTAAAGAACCATGCGAAGATTTGTTCGCTGGTATGAAGGAAATGAGCAATAAGATTAAAGAAGATGAAAAGGCTGTTGAAGAAATCGACACCAAGTTCACTGATATTCTTATGACTATTCCTAATGCACCTCATACATCTGTTCCGACAGGATTTGATGACAGCGCGAATGTAGAAGTTAAAAAATGGGGCACCCCAGCTACCTATAACTTCCAGGTAAAGGACCATGTAGACCTTGGTGCAAACCTCGGTATCCTTGATTTTGACAGAGCTACTAAGATTGCTGGTGCTAGATTCTCTATTCTTACTGGTAATGGCGCTCGCATGGAACGCGCTCTTATGAATTTCATGCTTGATACTCATACCCAAAAGCATGGCTATAAGGAAATGGAACCACCTGTATTGGTTAACTCAAGCGCTCTCAAGGGTACTGGTCAGCTTCCAAAATTCAAGGAAGACCTTTTCAAGATTGAAGGTCAGGATTATTGGCTGATTCCAACAGCTGAAGTTCCAGTAACTAACTATTATGCTCAGGAAATCGTTAGGGAATGTGACTTGCCTATAAAGTTCTGTGCTTATACTCCATGCTTCAGAAGTGAAGCTGGTAGCTATGGCCGTGATACCCGTGGTATGATCCGTCAGCATCAGTTTGACAAGGTTGAACTTGTTAAGCTTGCTAAGCCGGAAAATTCTTATGAAGAATTAGAAATGCTTCTTGATGACGCTGCAGATATTCTTAGATTACTTGGTCTGCCATATCGTATTGTTTGCTTGTCTTCAATGGATATGGGCTTCTCAGCAGCTAAGACATATGATATCGAAGTTTGGCTGCCATCTCAGAACATGTATCGTGAAATCAGCTCTTGCTCTAACTTTGAAGATTTCCAGGCTAGACGCGCTGGTATCCGCTACAAAGGAACTGAAGCCAAGGCTAAGACTAACCTTGTTCACACTCTTAATGGTTCTGGTCTCGCTATTGGTAGAACTTGGCTCGCTATTATGGAAAACTTCCAGGATGAAGGTGGAAGAATCTGCATTCCTGAAGTTCTCAGACCATATATGGGCGGAATGACTCATCTGGAATAATTTGATAGCTAAGCTTATAATACTACTGTTATCAATACTGACTCTGACTGGTTGTGGACACAACGGGTCAGGGTCAGTTTATGTACCCGAAGATAAAGCTTTTTTAAATATAGAAGGGTATGTAAATCTTCAGAATATAAAATTTCCTCCCGAAATCTGTGGTAGTAATGACTATCAATTCAGGGACTTATCTGTTTTTGATATAAATGTTCAAGATGATAATCTCAATGCTGATATAAGCTTGAACGGCCAGTTTTCTTTAAATGAAATTTCACCTAGAGAACAGATTGTTATTAAATGTTCTCTGAAAGATTTTCCTAACCTTTGCTTTGAATGGATGGCAGCATCAACAGAGGGTCTTTCTGGTGAGGTCAAGACTGAAATTTCTCTAGAATCTACTGCGCAGTCTTACATAGCCAGGACAATGAGAGATCGTTACGGTAGACGTGTAAAACCTGAATCAATAACATTTGAATATTTAGAGCCAACACTTATTGCAATAACAGAAGTAATTGAAAAAGAACCTGGTAAGCTTTTAAATACGAGATTAGATCAGGTAGATACTGTTCTGGCAGCCTACACAGAAATGGCGGACAAGCTTGCCAATGGTGGTTCTGGTGCTTTCCCGACAAATCATGTCTTTATGTTTTATATGGCTGGTGACAATGATTTGGCACAGTATATGGAAAATACTGTCAGAAGTATCACAGAGGTTGGCCAGCTTGACGATGCTGAAATTATTATCGGACTTGATACGGCCCATTCCCTCCCAATAATAAATAAGCCGGGTGCAGCCAGGTATAGAGTAGTAGGCAAAGAACTGCAACTATTAAATGAACTTGGAAGTTTAAATTCTACTAATTCGGAATACCTTCAGACTTTTGTTGAAAGAACAATGAGGGAATATCCTGCTAAGGAATATTCATTAATATTGAGTTCTCACGGAGGGGTATGGCGTGATAAGGCAAAGCCAATTGGTTCTGCAAGAGCAATTTTTACTAATGATACTGATTCTGTTGCTACTGGAACAGTATTAAATATGGCTTCTGCTATTCAACTTGCTTTTATAGATAATAATGCTACTAACAGAAAGCTTGATTTATTGATTTTAGATTCATGCAATCTTGGCTGTATAGAAACAGCATATGAATTTTCAGATTATGCTAAATATACAATATTTTCACAAGCTCTAATGCCAGCAGCAGGAATGCCTTATAACAGATTCTTTAGTGAACTGGCTAATAGAGGAATAGGGAATGTAACCAGTCTTGATAAAGCTAAGCTATTAGCAAATCTATATTCTGAAAAATATATTGATAAAGCTGGTGCTATAGATACTGGTATTAGTGTAATAGACAATTCAAAAATAATGGGTTTCGTTAACGCTTTTAATGATTTCTTGAATGTTGTATGGATACATAAAAATGAATATCTGCCTGTAATATATAATATAAGAACCCAGAGAACTACTAATGATGGTGAATCAGATACCGGTTCTGTTTTAAGGACTTTTAGCTCTACTAACGAATTTGTAGATTTACCGCAACTTTGTAATCTGTGCATACATGATAAGCAACTATACTTCCTTAATGAAAAGTATGATTTGTTAAAAAGCCACTTTGATTCTTTGATAGTTTATAGTAAATACTCTAATTTGCTTAAGAATGCTAATGGCTTATCTATAACTTTTCCTGAAAAAGATATTTATAAGTATTACTATAAAGCAGAGTTTATAGAAGGGAAACCATTACAAGCTGAAGCAACTGAATATTTTAATCTTAAATTTTGCCATGAAACAAAATGGGTAGAAATACTGAATGAAATGATGAAATAATGAACTAACACTTTTGCTCATGGCATTGACAACAGAATATCGTTAGAATTATAATATACGCATTATTAGACAAGGAGTACAACACAATGAGAAGTCCAATTCATAAAGAAGGTTTTAAATTTGCAGGCCTTTTTCTGGCATTAGGTCTTGCTGCTTCATATTTAAACAAATGGATTGGTAGATTATTCTACTTCCTCACTGGTTTTACACTCTTTTTCTTCAGGGATCCCGAAAGAAAAGTTCCGGAAGGAGAAGGTATTATTGTTTCACCTGCTGATGGTAGAGTAATTCAGATAGATACCGTAGAACATGTGCCATTTATTGATGGTCCTGCTAAACGTGTTGTTATTTTCATGTCTATATTCAGTGTTCACATTAATAGAGTTCCAATGTCTGGTAAGGTTGCCTACAGGCATTATGCACCAGGTAAATTCATGGCCGCATTTGAACCAAAAGCTTCTGAAGAAAATGAACAGAATGCAATAGGTATCGAAAGTGAAGACGGTTATAGAATTCTTGTTAAGCAGATTGCTGGCTTAGTTGCCAGACGTATTTGCTGCTGGAAGAATCCTGGTGATGAAGTTAAGATTGGTGATCGCTTTGGACTTATTAGATTTGGTTCTAGAGCCGAAGTATTTATGCCATTAGATGCAAAGATTGATGTTAAAGTCGGTCAGCAGGTTAATGGAAATTTAACTATTATTGCTAGAAGATAATAAATGGAAAATCAAAATAAAGAAGCAAACAATCAAACAGAATTAGAAAATAAAGAATCTGTAGTTACGGAAAAAGATAATATTATTGTTACTACAGAAAATAAAAATGAAGAAGTTCTTACTCCTAAAGAACGCAGAAAGAAAGCTCTAAAAAAGCATTTGTCAATTATCCCAAATTCTTGCACATCAATGAATTTGGTCTGTGGTTTTCTATCAATACTTGCTGCTTCTCATGGTGAATTCCTGGCGGCCGGTTGGCTTATCCTTGTAGCTAACATTTTTGACATTCTTGATGGAAGACTTGCTCGTTTGACGTCTGTTGAATCAATGTTTGGTGCAGAATTGGACTCACTTTGTGATTTGGTTAGCTTTGGCGTTGCACCTGCTTTTCTTGTTTATACTAGATATTTTAAAGATGCTAGCAGTATTGTAGGTATGCTAGTAGCTGTTATATTTGTTCTTTGTGGTGCTTTAAGACTAGCTCGTTTTAATGTTACTCCACATTCTCATAAAGATGTTTTCGAAGGTATGCCAATTCCTGGTGGGGCTGGTATTCTAGCAACTATGGTAATTTTCGAATTGCAGTATTTCAGTCTTATGAAAATACCTCAGGTTGCTGTTCCATTTATAGTTCTGATAACAGCATTCCTTATGGTAAGCAAAATTGAATATCCTGCTATGAAGAAAACTCCAAAGACTAATAAAAAGAGAATCTTAGGGGTAATATTTGTTATTATTGCATTCGTAATTAATCCACCTATAACATTGTTCTTTGCAACATGGGGTTTTGGCTTATATGGCTTGTTTATGGCCACATTACGGACTCTGCTTGGTTTCTGTAGAAAGATAAAGAAACCTAAGAAAGCAGGTTGCTAACTAAAATCAAAAAGGCTCTCTCAATTAGTAAGTAGAGAGCCTTTTCTTTTAAACTTTTTCTATCATATATGGTATATTATATATAAAACAATCCAGGGAGTTAAGAATGAGAAAATCCTACTTGCTATTAGCTTTATTGATTTGTGCAAATACATTGTGTTATGCAGAAGAAACAGAAGCTAAGGATACAACAGTAACAGCAAACAAAACTGAAATTTCTGAAACTACCGAAAAGAGTAGCGATACTGAAAATATTGCAACTACAGAAGCTTCTGAAACAAAAGATGAAGCTAAGTCTGAAGATGAAAAGAAATCTGATGAAAAAGATTCTGATGCTACTGTAGCTTCTGATGAATCTAATCCTTTCTCTGAAAAATCTGATGTAAAAGTAACAGCTGCAGCAGAACCAACTAAGATTTCTGATACTGATACTGCTAAGGCAGCTGGTATTGAAAAAATTGCTGATGGTTATCCAAAATCAGGCACACTTGATGCCTTAGGCGGAGATAGACTTAGACTTCGCAGTTGGCCATGGGGTAACGTAATCGGCAATTACTATGCCGGTACTTCTGTTGAAATACTGGGTGAATCCGGTGAATTCTATCTTGTTAACATAAATGGCACTCAGGGTTATATGCACAAGAACTATATAACTACTTCAGATAAAACAGCATCTGGTGTATCTCCGTATTATCCTGGCGATACTCATTCAGGCGGTTCTCTATCTCTTGAAGAAGGTATTAAGGCTTCTAAGGATGGCGCTGCTGGTAAGGTTCCAACTGTAGCCTCTTCAGATAGTAGTTCAAGTTCTTCTGATTCTGGTTCAACCTCAAGCACCCCAGGAACAGTTAAGAAAGATGGCAAATATGTTTGCATGGAAATTCAGAAGCTTTGCCAGATGACTACTAATACGCCGGCACCTGGTTCAGCCTGTGGTCCAACATCTTTGTCTATGGTGCTCAGCTATTATGGAAAAGGTGATGCAGCTAAGATAGTTTCAAACGTTTATAAAATCTCTGGTTGTACAAAGGCTAATGGAACAGGTCATGATGGTTTGGCTAAGGCAGCTAAATCATACGGTCTTAACGCTAGTTGGCATTATTCTTCTACTCAGTCATGGTGCCGTCAGCAGCTTGAAGCTGGGAAGCCTTTGATTTGCCACGTTAATCACCACTATGTTGTTATGAAGGGTATGGATGCTAATGGAAATGTAATTATCAATGACCCTGGTAAGAGCGTTGTAGAAAGAAAAATGAGCTGGTCAGAGTTCGCAGCCTGGTGGAATAAATCAAATTCTCCAATGTCCTGCATGGTCTGCAACTAAGCTCTTTATGCGATTTCACCAAACTCTCTTTTTGTAAAGTGATGTCCTATTACCCCCTTTTGTAAAGTGATATTCTTATACCCCCTTTCGTAAAGTGATATTCTTATACCCCCTTTCATAAAGGGGGGTAGGGGGGATTTCTAGAACCAACATTTTATTTTTCTGCATTTATTTATACAGATAAAAAAAGCCTCGAACAAATTCTTTGGTTCGAGGCTTTATATTAACTCTATATTGTTGTTAGGTATTAACCTTTGCTTTCGACTTCCTGTTCTTCCGGAGTCTGGTTCTTCAATTCAAAGCGCTTAAGAAGAACTTTTCCATCAGGATCATTAGGTTCTGCATATACAGCAAGTATGGAACCATCAGAACCTAATTTACAGAATCTCATAAGAGTTTCTATATTGCTTAAAGGTATATTTCTTTTTGAAACAATCTTGTTTTCTTTATCTACTGCGTAAATTGTGAATTTAACATCCATATCTCCGCTTGCAGAGTTTACGAGATAAATATCACGTTTATTATCTGAATCAAAGCCAAGGTATTCAACTCCCATTACAACCTTAGGCTGATGGGGTGTTGGGGCTGTCCATTTAACTGTTTTGTCTTGGTTAAGAAGTTTGCCAGGATAAACGGTTTTACCTTCTTCTTCATATGGATATACAGAAATTACAGCATTATCTGCTTCGTCTAATACAATCTGTGAATTTTCTGGAAGGACAGTAGCATTACCAGTTTTGTCGATTTTGTATGTATTGCTATCGTCTGCTAATGTCCAGCCTTCAGATGCTCTGGAGATTCTAAGAGGCTTGATTTCTTTATTGTCGTATTTAACAGAAAGTGGCTTTAGTTCTTTTGGATCATTAAAATCAAGAGCCATTACTGATGAATAATTATAACCACAGAAATAAGCCGCTTTTGTATCAACAACCATATCACAGAAATAATCATCCATAGTTTTTATTTCTTTGTTTAAAGGAACTTTGATTTCAGTGATAGTACCATCAGTATCAACATGAATTAATCTGCAATCCTTCATTAAGACATAAGCAGAACCATCTGGAGAAGCTGCTATTGCTTTGCAGCTACCGTTAAGGCAAATTCCAGCTTCATCCAATATCTTTTTAGTCGGTGCGTCAGCTGCCATAATAGAAGGGGCAAACATTAAAGCAAACAAAGAAGAAAGAATAAGTTTTCTCATTAGACGTATAATCTCCTAAACACAAGAAATACTTTCCTCCAATAGGGGGAAAGTAAGCGTTTAAATATTATTCACAAGTCATGCAACTCTTGCCAAGACCTGAATTTTCCCACCAGGTTGCAAATTCTGACCAGCTCATAGTTCGGTAAACGCCGTTATAAGCTGGATCATTAACTATAACATTACCGTTAGCGTCCATACCTCTCATTACTACATAGTGATGAGCAACATGACAAAGTAGTGGCTTACCAGCCTGAAGCTGACTTCTACACCAAGATTGGTCTACAGAATAATACCACTGTGCATTTGGGAAGCCATATTTTTTTGCACCGTTGGCAAGACCTTCATGGCCTGTTCCGTCTGCTTCTGTACAACCAGTAACATACCATAGATCGCTTACTAATGACTGAGTGTCGCCTTTCCCATAATAAGAAAGAATCATTGAAAGAGAAGTTGGGCCGCAAGCTGAACCCGGAGCAGGAACATTTGCCTGATATTGGTTCTGGGTTGGAACAGTCATGTCTACAGCATTGCCTGAAACAGTTAATTCGCCTGGTGTGCTTGAACCACTTGTTGCACCAGGAGTAGAAACAGAAGGAACTTTGCCTTCAGCTCCATCTTTTGAAGCCTTAACACCATCTTCTAATGATAAAGCTCCACCAGAGGCTGTATTACCTGGATAGTATGGGTCAACACCAGAGGCTTTTTTATCTCCACAGGTTACAAAGTTTTTATGCATGTAACCTTGTGTACCATTGATATTTACAAGATAGAATTCTCCTGATTCACCAAGAACTTCTACACTTGTTCCACCGCTGTACTGTGCTATTACATTACCCCAAGGCCAGCTTCTCAATCTTAAGGTTGAACCGCCAAGAGCGTCTAAGACACCACTTTGTGGGAAGCCTTCAGCATTTTCTGTAATACCGGCAGCTTCAGCAGTTGCAACGTCAGCAATTTTAGTTGCTTCGGCTTTTGCTGTAGGCGTTATAGTTGATTCATCATTAAATGGATTTGCTTCTTCATCTGTTGCCTTAGCTTGAGTTGAAGATTTATCTTCAGTTTTTGCAGCTTCTGTTGATTTTTCTTCTGTGGTAGTTGTTACTTCAGTGGAAGCAGAGGCTGATTTATCATTACTCTTAGTTTCTTCTGAGTAGGCTGTTGTACAACAAAGCAATAGACTTATAAAAAGGACAAGCTTTAAATTTTTCATAGCACTCCCTCAATTCTTTTAATAACTATTATACCATAGCGATATTGAAAAGTTTAAGGCAATAGTATTAAATTTTTATTAATAAAAAAAGCAACCAGTAATGAAAATTGCTGGTTGCTTTTCTTAATGCTATTAATGTAATGCTTCTACATCAAGCATAAAGGATTCACTATGTGAATTAAATTCAGGAGCATACATGCACATAATTTCAGCCATCCCTGTCTGATACTGACCTGCAAGCTGCACTCTTAATTCATATTCGAATACATAGGTTCCTTTTGGCAAATAATCAATGTAGAAGTGTGAAGCAGCGTCCTTGGTAGCTTCATAGTAGCCTAAACCATCCTGCCATTTATATCTTGAAATGACATTTACAGGTTCCATACCACTACCGCGCTGATCCTTCATATGAACGAATTCCATATCGCGGTCTGTGATTAATTCTATTCTAACTACTACAAGGTCGCCAACTTTAAGCTTACCATCTTTAACTGGAGTAATTACTGGACCCTTTTCAGTATTTTCTTTTACGAAAAGTGTCTTTTTTAGCTTAAGATTGTTTTCCCAAGGTGTAATTTTGGACATATCTTCGATATACTGCCAGTGAACAGCACCCCAAGCAACGCCCTTATCTTCCTTCTTAAGCTGTATGTTACCCATTTCAGGTTTTACTTCGCCGCCGGCATAAATCTTTTGATAATAACCAGTGCCAGCTTCAACCTTTTCTGGTTTTACTTCATTACCGTTAAGGGAAACTGTTACGAGCTTGTCAGAAGCCAACAGGTCAGCACCTCTAAGGATTAATGAATAAACAGCATCTGCGGTAGACTTAGTTGTCTTCCAGGCTTGAGTCTGTTTTTGTTTCAACAGCCATACCTTACAATCTTCAACAGCTTCTTCATCGTTAGTAATTTCGCTGAAGAGTTCAATCATCATTGCCTGGGTTTCAATTTCAGCTCGATGCCAAGAGAAACTGATTTCATTTTCTCTCCAGAAACGACCCATTTCTTCATCGGTTACACTACGTTCTTTGATGCTGTTTACAATCTTTACCGGTGTTTCTTTATCGCCAAAGCGCTGTAAAGCTATTGCTATATGAGCCTGACTCATTCTGCTTGGAACTTCCAACCAGTGCTTTTTGGCTTCTTCAATAAAGAAGTTTACAGCTGTCTGATACTTAGAAGGTATTTTCTTATCCTTCAGGAAGAATGAACGACCATACAGATAGAAAGCGACAGTAGAATTGATATGGTGATATTTCTTATAATCAGGATCTTTTAGGATTTCGTCATACCGTCTCTGTATTTCACTATCCATAAAATCAACACAGCGTAATGCTATAGTAAGGTCAATGTCAGTGCCAAGATGTCGCATTCTACCATAACCACACATAATGTAACTGGTTATGAATGGATTACCATGACCGCCTGGGAACCATGGGAAAGAACCGTCGCCAAGCTGCATTTCTCTGAGCTTATCTGTGGCAGCTTCGATTTCTTTTTCTAATCTGGCTTCTTCGAAGAGAACACCAATATGATGCTTCTGTTGATTTTCATCTTCTGCATCGAGAACCCATGGAGTTTCCATCAAGGTAACAGATTTTAAATGCTGATTCTTTTCAAGATTAGATTTTAAGGCAGTGCCATTATTGTATTGTTCATCTTTGAGCCAGATGTTAAATACATTTCTAATCTTTGGATCAGAATTGGCGATGTGCTGAGCAAGCTTATTCGCATAAATTCTATTGAATGTCTGTTCAGAGCATTCATGTGGAAATTCAATGAGGTAGGGCAGTGCTTGAACAGCATACCAGGCTGGATTAGAGGTTACTTCTACAGTAAGACCCTTTTGCTCAAGAGTTTCTGAATTAGCGGAATCAATAAGCTTTGTGAATTTGAAGTCCTTGGTTTCCGGACCTCTTATTGGCAATGGCAAAGATTCTGTTACAAGAATTCTTGAAGAAAGGATTGGAAGCATGCCTTCTTCACCATCTGAATTTGTGTCTGTTGCGCCTACTGCTTTATATTTTACAAATCCAGGCTTCAGAGGAACATCAATCTTCCAGGTTATGCCCTTAGATTGGCCGGCAGGAATAGTGAAACTTTTCTTTGATTCAGAGTTCTTGAATTCTTCATTTCTGCTATTGTCTGTTATTGCATCAAGAAATTCAAGGGCAACCTGACCTGATTGTTCTTTATCAGAAAGATTAGTTACCTTAACTGTGAATTCAAGCTTATCACCTTCTCTTAGGAATCTTGGTGCATTTGGCTGAACCATTAATTCCTTCTGGGTAACAACTTCTTGAGAAATTCTACCTTCCTGAAGCTTAGTGCCATGGGCGTAAGCCATGAATTTCCATTTTGTAAGAGCTTCTGGCATTTCAAAATCAATTGATACTGCTCCATCTTCGCTTAAGGTAAGCTGAGGATAGAAGAAAGCAGTTTCATTTAGATTTGATCTGGCTGAAACCTTAGAAAGATCAATATCCTTTTCTTTATCAGATTCAGTAGAGTCATCAGAATCAGAGCTAGCTGAATTTGCCTGCATTGTTGGTTCAACACAAGATTCCTCTGCAACACTGTCACAGCATTCTTCATTACTTTCTACCATGTCTAAGGAATTTCTTGCACCCATTAAAGCACTATTCAATGGAGCAGCAGCTTTGCTCATCATCATAGGCATAGCTCTTTCTTGAACAAAACCACCTGCTGAATATCTAGCATGTCTATAGCCGTAGAAATCATGAATTACATTATCTGGGAACGACGGATAATCAATCCATACGCTATAATGGGTTGGACGGAATGTATTGTTATGGCAGTTAAAGTCACCTCTGCCATTGATGAATTTATTATTTACATTTTCATAATCATTGTAGAAATGTCCAATGTTTGGCCAATAATGTGAAGCATAAGCATCAAGACTTGCGTCATACATTGAAGCAAGCATTTCTATAGTATTCATTTCAGCGTCTTCACCAGATACTTCCAATTTCCAGGTTTCTTTGGAAGCCGGTTCCATCTTTGAATTGAAATGAACAAGCTTTACGTTAAGGTTTTTATTGCTCCAGCTAACAGATACATGTTGCTTATGTTCATACAATCTGTTTTCTTTAACCATGAAAACCTTTACTATGAAGCCACCGCGCATGTCTTCTGAAACAGGATATGTAATAAATTCCTTGTTTTTACCGGATTCAGTCCAGTAAGCTTTCAGAACCTTGTTTCTATGCATTATTTCAACATAGGCAGGACCTTCATCATACCCTGTTGCCCAATAAGCCTTATAGGTATCGCCAGGTTTAAGATTCTTGGAAATTTCATTAAAGAAGAATGGCAGCTTTAAGCCCAGTTTTTCTGCATTTGAAGAAATACCTGTTATTTCATTCTGGGCCTTTACTTCAGCACCAAATTTATCAGTGCTTGTGGCTTTAATGCGATAAATACCTTCGGGTAAATTGAATTCTTTCTTGAAAGCGCCATCATTATCTGTTTCAAAGTTGCCTTCGAAAACAACTTTTCCTTCAGTCATTTCACGAATTGCAGATGCCTTATCTGTTATTTTTGAACCACTATAAGCATATCTTACAGGTTTTTCTGGCTGATTCAATGCAATTATCTGGTAATGACCTTCAGATTTTATTGGTTTGCCATTATGTGTTGTAGTTATAAATGAAACATTGCATGGCTTGTCTGAATCAAAGTCAGGATTTGTTGCAATTGATACTTGAATTGCAGTGTATCCAAATGAAACAGAGGTGGCACAACTTCTTGTTTCACCAGTATTGTCAGTTACGTCTGCAGTAATATCAAAATCAAATACAGGGTCATCTGCCTTATTTAATGAACGATCTGGCTTAGCAATGAAGCTAACTTCGAATTCACCTTTTTCATTGGTTTTTACTGTCCCATTTGATATTTCCTGAGCGTCTGATGGGGCAATGCGCCACCAGCACCAATATGGATATCTACCTTGTCTTTTAACTCTGTATTTTACTACAGCATTATCAACAGCAGCTCCGGTATATGATATAGCTTTACCCTTTACAGTAACCTTCTGGTCAAGCTGGAAGCTTTCTTCAGGGGATTCTAATGTAACCTGGAACTTAGGTCTCTTATATTCTTCAACAGAAATACGACTACTTGTTGAAAAATTCGGGCAATAAAGGCTGTAAGAGCCTGTTAATCTGTCTGTCGGTGTAATAAAAGAACCTGTGCAACTACCAAATTCATTGGTTTTAAGAATGAGTCGATCAACTATTTTGTTATTAGGATCTCTAAGCAGAATTTCAATGCTTTTATTTGGTATTACAGCATAATTATTATTGGTTTCATTGGATGAAACAGCAATTGCTTTGAAATAAACTGTCTGTCCTGGTCTATAGATTGCCCTATCCGTGAAGAAGTATACATTGTTATTGCTTCCAGAAACATTGTCTTTGTAATTATACAGATTTATTTCGGAATAGACTTTGTCGTCCTTCGTTTTTACAATTACTAAGCGACTTCTACTAATTTCAGAGAATCTTACTTTACCATCTTTTTCTGTTTTTCCTGATTTTGTTTCTTTATAACCTTTATTATATTCATGGTCATATAATTTTACTGAAGCACCTTCAATAGGTTTACCACTGACAGCATCAAGAACGAAAATATCATTGTTTCCATTATTTCTGCCATCTCTGGCTACTACTGCCAAATCACTTACTATAAAAGCGCCGATGTGGGTTATATTGTTGTTTTTAGTTGTAAAATCAGGATTAGCTGACGCTACAATCCAATAATACCCTTTATCAAGATTTGGAATTTCTATTTCCTTGGTAATATTTTTATATTCATTACCAGGATCTAATTCTGTATCGAAGGAAAAATCAGCTGCCTTAGCTGCAATAGTTTCTGCTTGATTGTTATCATAATCGTTTGCTGAGTAACGAGATTTTAAAATTTCATCATCAGTTCTCTTTATGACTTTAAAATAAGCATGGGTAAGATTTTTAAAGCCAATAGAAAGTTTTGTAGTTCCAGGCTTTAATATTTTTTCTGTATTATAGTAAATAGTAGGATTCTTTATTTCAGAAATAACGTTTTGTGATAATTTGCCACCGTCGGACTTTGGCCACTTTGTGAATGCTCTTTCAGCAAGCTCTATGGCTTTTAAATAATCTCCACTGTTCTGATATGACAATGCAAGTTCATACATTGCACTTGCAGTATAAGAATTTTCCGGGAAATCGTTAATTATAGTGTAAAGAGCTTTACGATAGTTTTCTGTTTTGTCTGGACCTTTTGCAACACTTTTGGCCCAATTTAATCTTTCCAAGTCATTGACTATCAAAGCATTTGTATTATTTGTAGCTATATTTAATGATAAGAGTCTCTTATAGAGCTGTAGAGCTTTATAATTAGCTGATTCTTTATCAGTTGTTTCAGGCTCCCAAGCAGTAAACTTTTCAGCACTCGCAAATACATCAGAATCAGCATCAATTTCAAAGGCATTCTGTGGTTTTGCAGTTGTCTGGTCATCAGACTTGTAAAATTCAAGAGCTTCATGAACGAAGAATTCAAAAAGATTACTTCTTAACTCAACAGGTTGATTACCTTCTTCAAGAAATCCTTCGAAATTACTTATTGGAATCTTGGCTAATTGTTCTTCATTAGATAATACAGTATCGTATAAGCTGCTTATGTGAGCAAAAAGACGTGGTAAGTCCCATGTTTTAAAATCATTAGAATCTAACTCTGCTGTTTGAGAACGTCTAAGAAAACGATATCTGTTTCTTTCAAAATAATAGTAATACCATTTGGCCAATATTACTTTTAACATCGGTTTCAGGCTTTCATCTTCGGTAGCCAAAACTTCTTCAAAACGTTTAATTTTTTCTTCCGGAAGATTTCCTTGAACTTCACCTTCCATTATGACCTTTTGACATATGGCTTTTAATGACCATACAAGGTCTTTTTCCTGCCTTGCTTTTTCAATGATTGGATCCAATTCTTTTACAGCAGTTTGTGGAAGTCCGTCTTCGATGGCTTTTTCTACCTTCTTCCACATTTCTTGGTATGAATCTGGTTTTGCGCCAAAAAGATTAAATGGGAAAATAGCCATAAAAATCACCGCCAATATTATGTATTTTATATATTTCATAGATTTGCCTTTAAATGTATTACTTGTCTTCGGGAATAGTGATGTCTATTGTTTCTACTGGACCATTATTAAGATTTTCTAATGGTTCATCAAACAATGCTTTATCACCGCAAACTACAATTCTAAGCTTATCAGGATTTAAGTATTTCTTAGCCATAGCCTTTACATCAGCAGCTGTTGTTTCTTCAACAGCTTTTTTCTGGCGCTGTAAATGGTCTGCTGGTAAACCAAAGAGATCGTAGCTGAGCATTCTGCCTACAATAGCTTCTTTAGAAACAAAATTAAATACGAAGTGATTCAAATACGGTTGTTTACCATATTCAAGTTCTGTTTCGGTTACTTCTTCATTCTGGAGTCTCTTGATTTCTTCAATCATCATTCTTGTTGCTTTAACTGTAGTGTTGCAATTGGTGCTGGTAAGATTGATGAACATACCAGGATAAGCGAAATTAGAGTCATAATTGCCATAAACCTGATAACACAGACCTGCTTTTGATCTTATCTGATTAAAATATCTGCTGCCAAAGCCACCTCCAAGTATATTGTTCATTACAATACGTTTGGGTTCGTCTTCTTCATAGGCTCTGCCACCGATATGACCAAAGAATATATTAGCCTGCTTGGCATCTTTAACTTCTACATAACCGACTCTCTGGTCAAAATTGTATTTTACTTCAGGATTAGCAGGAATAGTTTCATTGCCTTTTTCCCAGCTATTAAATGTTTTTTTCAAAAGGCTCAGCATTTCTGTTTTATTAAAGTCACCACAAACTGACATCATAACAAATTCAGGTTTGTAATATCTCTTATGGAAATCAATTAAATCCTGACGTTTGATATTGTTAAGGTCAGAGTATTCTGTTTGGGCTGCATATACGGAACCTTTTCCATAAATCATTTTATTGAATTCACGTTTTGCAATAGCTGATGGATTGTCATTTCTTCTTGATATGCCAGCTTTGTAAGAAACCATAGCCTGATCAAGTCTTTCCTGAGCAAATCTTGGATGTCTTATAATCTGGTCTATTAAGTCAATTGCCTGCTCTTTTTGACTGCTTAGCATGTTCAAACCAAGATGTGAATAAGTTATGTCACCATAGGTTTCAACGGAAGCACCAGTGCTTTCGAGTAATTCATCCAGTTCATCAGGTGTCCATTTTTCAGTGCCACCTTCTCTTAGCTGGTCACCAACAATGTCACTCAAACCAATCTGGTTTTGTGGTTCAAGGTAAGAACCTATGTTAATTCTTACTGAAATATCTAATAAAGGTAATGAATGATCTTCAAGTATGAAAATTTTAAGACCGTTGTCTAATACAACCTTTTCTACTTCAGGAACTGCTACATCATGAAGGGCAGGGAACTTTATTGACTTAATGTCTACTTCAGATGAATCTTCAGCCTTAGCTACTGAATTGTTTATTAAGGAAAGTGCTATTAAAGAAGCAGCTAACGCTTTATTGATTTTTTTCATTTTGAAGCCTCCTTGCTTTCTTCAGTGTCTGTTTCTATTGAAGCTACAGTTCTGTTATTTCTAGTAAAATAAAGCTTTGCAACTCTCTGGATATCTTCAGGGGTTATAGCATTTACTTTATCAACTTCTCTGAATACTTCTCTCCAATTGCCATATATCTGTTGATACTTAGCAAGCTTCATAGCAAATTCAAGATTGTCTCTTAAATCTCTAACAAAACCAACATTTGTTCTTGCTTTAATTTTATCTAATTCTTCCTTAGATACTGGTGAATCTTGAAGCTTTTTGATTTCTTCATAAATAACTTTTTCACATTCAGCATTGGTTTTGCCTTGAGCTGGATATGCATAAGCTACAGCTAATGATGGATATTTTGTTCCAGGATAACCAGCAAAAGATCCAACAGATACAGCTATCTGGTCTTTAAGAATCATACGCTTGTAAAGTCTGCTTGTTCTGCCTTGTCCTAGAATCATCATCATTGCATTTAGAGCTTGCATATCTGGATGTATTTCTTCTGGAATGTGCCAACCAATCATCATATTAGGTTGAGTCTTTTCTATTAAAGTTACTCTTCTTTCAGCAGTTTGCTTTGGTTCAATAGTTGTAATTCTGGTAGGAGCCTCGCGTTTTGCAATTCTTTCCCAGTATTTCTTAACGAGCTTGAGACATTCCTGTGGTTCTACATCGCCTACAAGTGCAATAGTCATATTGCTTGGAGAATAATATTTTTCAAAGAATTTCTTGGCTTCAACTCTGTTGAAATTCTTAATATCACTCATGTGACCAACGATAGGAGTTCCATAAGGGTGAGCTTTAAAAGCTGTGCTTAAGAATTCCTCATGCATTCTTCCTGCTGGTGTGTTTTCTGAGCGCATTCTGCGTTCTTCCTGTATTACGCTGCGTTCTTTATACATTTCTCTTAATACAGGATGAATGAATCTTTCAGATTCCATTGCTAACCAGAGTTCCAGCTTATTAGATGGCAGACTCATAATATAAGCAGTCTGGTCAGATGATGTGAAAGCATTCAAACCAACAGCACCTTCATTTTGTAAAGTCTTTGGAAATTCGTTAGGGATGACAAGTGAGTATGAATCATCTATTGCTTGTGATAACTGTTTTTCTAATTTTTCTATTTTCTTTTCATCAGCAAGAATGCCTTTAGAACGTTCTTCTCTTATTGCTTTATCTAAGGCATCTTCCTTGGCAATCTTTACTATTTCTTTTGTATAATCAGTTACGCCGATTTTTGTTGTGCCCTTAAATGCCATATGTTCAAACATATGAGCTAAGCCTGAATAGCCTTTGGGGTCATCAGAACCACCAACATTTGCCCAGGTTGTCATTGATACGACTGGAGCATCATGATTTGGAACTATAATTAATTTAAGGCCGTTGTCTAAAGTTGTTTCAAAAACACTTTTTTCTAATTTTGAAAAATCAAACTCTGATGCATGTGAAAGGGCTTCAAAACCAAACAGCATTGAAGCAGAAACCAAACAAATAGATAAAACCTTTTTTACCTTCATTTGTCGCTCCCGATTGTATAATTTTCTAATCTATATTATAAATGCAAACCTTCTCTAAGTCTAATTAATTTCTACTATCACAAAATATGTATAAAATTTGGTAAACAAATTATAGAATATTTCCGAAAAGTACAAAAATCGCTTGTATCGGGATGGATTTTTATGAAAAAACTTATTACAACGGTAGCTCTTGGTTTACTATCAATGACTCCATTGGCAGCTGAAGATTACCCAATAGACCTAATGGTTAGAGATATGGGATACACTGAACCCCTTATTACAGTTGAAACTGTTGTTGCGGTAAAAAAAGCTAATGCGGACGCTAAGAAATATTATGCAACAAAGAAGCTTGATGATGTAAAAAAATATAATAAAGCAGGTGCTGTTTCATATTCAGGTAATGGTATGACTGTCGACGACATGCTTAAACCAAGAATAACTGACGCTGTAGAATCATCTGATATGATTCCGGCACTTCAAAGATACCATAAAGCTAACCCCAAATCTGAAAAGATTACAAGAAAGCTTGCTGCAACTACATACTCTGCAGGACAGTTTAAGGAAGCTTTATATTGGTATACATTGACTTACCAACGCGATAGAAGTGATTATGAATCTCTTTGGAACATGGCCTGTATTGCTGATTCTATTGGAGAAAAGGATCAAGCTAGAGTTTACCTTAAACAATATGTTAAGGTTGATCCTAATTCAGGATGGGGCAGAATGGCTAAAGATATTCTGAATAATGCTTATCAATCAAGTAATATGAGTGATTCCTTTGAAGATGAAATTTCAAGATTTCTTGATTCTAGCAGTTCGGAATCTGATTCAGGTCGTAGACCTAATAACATCAATACTTCTGATTCTGATGGAACAGACGGCATGATAGTTGTCTCCGGGGATAAATATGATCTTGAATCTTTTGTTGCTTCATATAAAAATAAACAGAACTTCACCGAAGTTAAAAAAGATAGTGAAACATTGAAAGGGAAATCTCAGAAATCTTCAGTTAAGGCAGCACCTGTAACTACTACAACTCCTAAAACTTCATTAGATACTGCCAAGATATCAGCGCCAACAGTTCAGGAAACCGTGAATACAGCTGAAATAAAACCGCAGGAAAGTGAACCGGTAGTTGAAGCTCCTAAACCAGCTCCTGCAGTTTCTCAGCCTGGTAATGGAGCCGACGATTCTGTAACTGCGGTAGCCGAACCTCTATAAGATAATAAAAAAAGCCATGCAATAGCATGGCTTTTTTTATAATAAGCTTAACAATCAATCATTAGCATTCCACATCCTAGTTCAGAATAATAACCAATCGGTTTTCTTCTTAATTCTTCCAATTTTTTAGAATTTCTTACCTTAAATTCGCCCCTTAATGTATAAGACTGAAGTTGTGTCAAAGCTTCGTCTTCAGGATTAGCTTTAAAGTAGATTCTGTTATTGGGTCCGAATGTAGATTCAGTGATTTCGGCTACATTTTTTAATTTTTTTTGGAACCAGTCTATTATGAAAGCTTCATCCAAGTCTTCATTTTTTTCTAAGCTTTTATGTGGAACTATAAATATTTTGAAGCTTGCTTCCTTTAATTTTTCGGGTAAAGGTTCCAGTTCTTCAACTGAAGTCAGTTGGCATTCTGGCCTCAATTGAAGAACTGGTCTATTTTCAGAATAAACATCCATAGGAATACTAATGCCTATTCTATACCATTCTAAACGGTATTGAAAATTTGACATTGGCTTTCCATCTTCTTCAGATACGTATTTTTGTAATGATGCAACAATCTGAGAAGGCTCAGTAATCATCTGTCTATTTACTAAGTAGGTGCAATGATACATGATGTTAGATTATGGATGCGTCTGTTTCGCTTTCAACAGCCTGAGGTCCATCAAAATCAACGTTCTTGGTTGATTCGTTGTTTTCTTTGGCCTTAGCAGCTTTTTCTTTTTTGCCTTTAAGGAAGAAAACCAGCATTATTAAGACTGGAATGATATAGAACCAGAACCAGAATGCCCATGGATTAGGGATTCCAGGCTGTGTGAGTTCAGGAGCATATCTGAATCTATCAAGATTGAATAATATGCAGATAACTGAAGTCCAAACAAAGAAGAAATTTGGTATACCTTCTGATGCACTCATGAAACCTAAACCGTTAGTTCTGCCCTTAGTGAATGGATAGAATAGGTTATTTCCCATAAATCCCGTCGAGTCTTCAATGATATGAACCATAGAACCAAACAGAATAATGAGAGGGTAGAGTGACCATCTTGGTAATGTATACATTTCAGGATGTGGTCCTTCTGGAACACAAATATAAGAAATGATACCTACTATTAATGCTATAAGCATACCAAGAGTAAAGCTGTGAGACCACTGTCTATGCCATGGCAGGAAAACAATTTCTATTTTCCCATCTTCACGCATTGCGAATTCGAAGCAAGGCCCTGTCATAATAGCAATGTTAGATACTTTATCAAATTGCTGGTAGAATTCACGGCTGACTTTTACTCTTGCATGAGCTTTTTCAGGATCTTTTAATTCTGTTCCATCAAAAGGTATTTGGCCAGTATCCACTTCTGGACCTATATCTACACAGATTTCGCTATTCTTTGTGTCAAATCTGAGCTGATAGCTTCGCCATCGGTTGGAAGCAATCTGCATTGTGTGAAGTTGGACAGTACCCTTACCAGTTTCAATAGCTTTATTTACTGCTTGTGCAATACCATTAGCTATTTCTCTTGCATCAAGATTATTTGGGTCAGGCTTTACTTCGAAGTCTGACTTATAGAAATACTTAGCTAGCTTGAAGTCTAAGGTATCTGGAAGAATACCGAATAAACCACCGAGGCAAAGGATAAATGACTGTTCTTGTGATGCCATATGAATGGCCTGCTGGAAGAAGCTGGCAACAGCCATACCAGATATAAAGTGTGTAAAGCCTTTCATATTATAACAACCCCAGGAATTTAAGAATTACATTGCCGTAGCCTGCCATATTCAAGCATACCGGCAGCAAGAGAACACCCATAAGGTTCATTCGTCTTGCCTGGAAAAGAACTGGAATTAAGCCTAAACCTGTAGCTATGAGCATTATGAATAATCCACCAAAGCCGGTGAAAATTCCTACTGCTGGAACTACAATTAATAATGCAAATACAGAAATCCATTGGAATGGGATCTTTTCTACAAGCTTAATGCATAACTTGGTGAAAGGCATTAACAGTAAGAATGAAACGCCTGCAGCAAATAACATTAAACCAACAAACATAAAGTATTCTTTTATTGTAAGAACAGTTGTTACTGGGTTAATGATACATGCCAGACCACCACGGGTAAGGCTAAGGCCTGGTATAAAGAATAACAGGAATGAACCAACATAGTATACAGTCTTACAGGTTCCGTATGACATAACAAATAATCTGCCGTCTCTCTGAGCAGTAGCGTGGCCAGCCATAAGGCCGCCGACACCGGCTGTTACGATCGGGACAAATGCTGCAAAGAAACCACCTAAGAAACCACCAAAGGTGCCTCTTACGATGAGATTCCAATCCATTTCAACAGATTCTGCTTCGTGCTGGTGTGGAACCTTACCAATATTAATAATGTTAGTTATAAGCCATGGAATTGCAAATAAGCCTACAAATACTGGTGTAATGCTTTGGAATGCAAATTCAACTGGAACAAGGGTCTTTGCCATTACGATGAACCCTAAGAGACCTGATGCTAAGAAAAGAAGGAAACCAATACCAAGATAGTACCAACCTTCCTTGAAGTTAGTCCAGCAATCCGGAGACTGACTCAGACCTTTTGGCCATTCTGACATAATTGAATAGACAATTACTGCACCTATAATCCAGAACATATGAGGTGCTGTAATTGTTTTAAGACCAGGAAGAATATGGATAAATAGTGGTGCTAGTATAGCAAGTGCAATGATTCCTGTTAAAGCGCCAATACCAGTGAGGATAACGCCTTCGTAACCACGACCTTTATTAACCCAGTCAGCACTTGGAAGTATGTAATAAGACATACTTTCATCACCTGGTCCAAAGTATGTTGCAGGAACAGTATTCAGTATTGAATAACCAACAATCATACCGATTGACAATGAGATTAATTCCATTGGTGCCATTGTAGCTTCAAATTTAAGAACGAACAGCATGAAAATGCCTATAACATTGTAAATGTGAAGTGCAGGCAGAAAAGAAATTATTGCTGAGGCCAGAATACCTATTGTGCAGAAGTAGAATAGGTTAAGGTATTCTGGATGCAGGAATACGTTAAATAAAGTTTCCATTTAGAATACCTTTCAATTAGTGTTGCATAACCTTAACATAACCGCGGTTATTAATTTCTACTTCCAATTCACCTTTATATTCTTTTACATTACCTAAGCATTCTAGAACCTGACCAGCTTGTGGCAATGTAATCTGTTTCTTGGAGAATTCAGGTATGAATATTGGGAAACCATTTTCTGTTCCATTATCTAATTTGATAATTACGCAGTCATTTTCAACCTGTTGAGATTCTTTTACAAGGCCAACAATTTTTACTGGTTTTCTTATCATTTCACGTCCAATAGCCTGTGGTGCAATTGGTTCAAGGTTTGGAATTTGATTTGAAGGTCTGTCATTATCTCTGCCAAATGCTGGCTGAGCATCACGGTTTTCTTTACCGGAAGCAATGATTCTAAGATGTTCTGAAGCGTTTATAAGCATACTTGCTTCATTCTGTTGAACTCTTATCTGACCTTCTACGTCAACTTCATCAAATCTTTTTGGAAGTCTTGCTGGATCAATATCAGCTGTAACCTTCTTATAAGCGTTGACTCTGAGTTCTATTCTATTGCAATTTCTGAATTTGCTGCGATCTGTTTCAATTTGGCCATTTTCATTAACAAATTGTATAATATTGAATGAAAGTGTACCCCATTTGTTGATTTTAGCATCTTGGGCTGCATAGCCGACTACTCTTACATGTGCGAAATTGCTCAGAGGACCAAGTTCATTAATTGCTACGACTGGAGTCTGAACATTTCTAGCATAGAATAAAAGCATCAAGAGACCAAGTGTGGATATCAATACTGAGATAATTTTAAAAATCTTGATTGATAAACGCTTCTGGGTTTCGGTCTGGCAGTAGGGACATCTTGTTTCTGTTCCTACAAATCTGCCGCAGCTGGGACAATGAGTTTCTGCATGATATCGTTCGGCCTGTGGGTCACGATTCATTGAACCAGCGATACTTTGCAATGCATCTGCAATTTGGTTGAGTTGTCCGTTGTTTTCCTGTTCCATCATTTCCTCGATTTATATGATTTTTTAATTGCCTGATTTTAAAGCCTTTGAAATTTGGTTCATGAGCGCTTCACGAGTCTTTTCATCTGGCTTGTTAGGTATAGAAATAACAATAGAGGTTGCTCCAGTATGACCAAGTTCATAGTCAGAACCAGCACAGCTTCTGATTGTTACGTCCGGGTAGCTTTCCTTAAAGCTGTTCTTTATTGAATCACAAATCTTTTTGCCGTTTTTGCTGCTATGATAGTAGCGAAGTTCAATGCCCTTAACATTTTCTGTCTTCAAGGACATAATGAGATCGAGATTCTTTGTAAGATTAGCTTCTAAGGCTGCTTGATATTCCGGATGTGCCATTGCTTCTGGAAGATTAAGGCGTTTTACATTGGCACCTGCAAAAACCATAGGTTTAACAATGTTTCTTGTCATTTCTTCCAATTGTGGCTGGGCCATTATTCCAATATTTTTACCAAATAATGCCGGGGATAAAGCTTCTGCATTAAACTGCGGTAGAATTACTGGTTCACCATTAGTTTTAATTGTTTCAGTAATGGCTTTATGACCAGTTTTTGGGGTAATGTCTATGCTGAATTCATTATTTGATAATGGATAATCAATATAGAAATAGCCGTCATTACCTGTGGTGGTAATAACTTTACCGTTATGACTGATTTCTGCATCAGCTATCCCAGTGCCATTAATACCATTTAATTTACCCAAAACAAAACGTTGGATAGGCATTGCTATAGGAACATTCAAAGAAACCATTGATTTTTCTTCAACGCTTAGACTAAGGTTGAGACTATTGGTTTCTGTTCCATCTAATTCAATGTATTCTGTTGTAATACCAGTAGAACTAGTAAGATTTTCTACAGATTTATTTTCACCATAGTTGATCCTTACAAGAGCACTTCTTGTGTTAAGCTTGTTCTGACCGTCATACAACTTGATTGTAATTGGGAAACGACCCTTGAAGCCCATTGGAATGTATGGTGCTACAGGCTCAATAATAGCCTTTTCAACAGGTAATACCACATTAAGGTTCAGTTTCTTCTGAGCTGAAGGTATGCCGTCATTGCTCATTGCGGCAAGTGTTAATTCATACTTACCACTTGTTAATGGCTTGGTATTGTATAAAGAATAGGTCATTGGGTAGGCCATAATATTCTTCAGACCGATATTACCAAGTTCAGTAGAGTCTAATCTTGCATTAACACTACTTATTGGTTTATTTGCTGTCATGAGTATGTTAAAATAAGGACTTTCAAGGAGCAAATCATTCTTATCATTAGTAAGAAGATTTATTTTCATTGTTCCTTTTGCAAAAGCTTTTCTCAATGACTTCCAAATAATAGTGGCTTCATTGGTGAGACCTTTACCTGAACGCAAGTTCTTTTCTGAATCTGGAATAGATATATAACTACCTTCAGTCAAAATGGAAGGTGCTTTATTGTTTCTTAAAACATAAAAACCTGCTGGTATCATAACTGAATCACCAGCAAATTCTTCTTTCGCTAATGAATCATTTATAAATAAACCTACTTGTCTTGATACCCCTCTATCCATAGCATTATAGTAGATTTCACTTCTATTTTGTGGCTTTGGATTTAACGAAGCGTTATGATGAATGGAAATGAATAAATCTGGCATTTCTTCATTAGACATTGCAACACGTTTCGATAAACTTAAACTTGTTTCTGGCTTTTCTCTTGTCAACTTGACCTTAGCGCCATCATGCTCTAAGAGCATTTTCAAATAACGTGAAACGCGTAGGTTAGTGTCAGATTCCTTCAAACCTAATTTGCCTACAGCACCTGGATCTGCTCCACCATGGCCTGGGTCGAGCATTATATTCAAACCGCTTAAAGGTTTGTCACCTTGTGCAAATGCGGGCACAGCAGATAACATTAATATGAAAGCTAGCTTTTTATAATTATTCATACTAACATCATAACACACCAACAAAAAATTCCAAACTAAATTATCTTATAGGCTTATTTATGGTAATGAATACCATTGATTATCTTATGCTAAGACCTTTAAACACCTCATTACAATTTACAATAAATAATTGTTACACTATTGATTTGCTGATTAAAGTAGTCTAAAATATAAAGAACAAGGAGGCGTAACAAAAATGCCCTTATATTCATATAAAGCAAAAGATCCTGAAAAAAGTTGCGATTATTGTAAAGATGGTTTCGAAACTTTCCAAAGAATATCTGAAGACAAACTGGAATATTGCCCCGAATGTGAAAACGAAATCATAAAGATAATGCATCCAGCAGTTCATAAAAGAGATGACTCTAATAAAACTATATTGTCAGACGAAAATCTCCAAAAGCACGGTTTTAAAAAGCTTATCAATGTAGGCGGCGGAAAATTTGATGAAATTGTCTGATTTGGAACAGAAAAAGTTACCATTCAGAGGCGAATACCTGAGTATTAAGATTGAAAAGTCTCCTTTCTCTTTTTCAAGAATTATTCAGAAGGAGAACACACTGACAATTAAACTTTCTTCAATTTATAAAAATGAAGATGAGCAATACTCACTAGCTGCAAATGAAATATTGACCTGGTATAAATCCCAGGCAAGGCGTTATTTTGCACAGGAAGTTGAATCAGAAAAAGCTAAATACGGTTTTTCCTACAAGGAAATAGCTGTCAAGGATACTTCTTCAAGATGGGGCAGCTGTTCGGCACAGAAAAACTTGAATTTCAACTGGCGTTTGGTAATGGCCCCACCTGAAATTCTTAGATACGTAGTTTGTCACGAAATTGCACATCTGACCCACTTGAACCATTCTACTGATTTTTGGAATCTTGTAGAAAAGATGTTCCCAAAGTATAAAGAAGCTAAGCTGTGGCTGCATGACCATTGCAATGAAATACTAGATTTCACTTTATAGTTATTTTCAGCCTAGAACTATTGAGACACATTTTCCCATAAGCTCTTGTAATATATTATCGCGTTTGCTATTATTTAAAAAAATCGAAAGGAATCCTGATAAGCATGAAAGATTATTATGAAGTGCTGGGTGTTAGTAAATCTGCTACTAAGGATGAAATAAAAAAGGCTTTCAGAGCATTGGCTAAGAAATATCATCCTGATATTAATAAGGGTAACAAGGCAGCAGAAGAAAAATTTAAAGAAGTTTCCGAAGCCTATGAAGTGCTCGGAAATGAAGATAATAAAAGAAAATACGATAATGCAAGAACCTTTGGTGGTGGATTCGATTTCAGCGGTTTCGCCAAGGATGGACCTTTCGGTAATTTCTATAGAACCTATACAAATAAGACAACAGAATCATCTGGTTCGGATATATTCGAAGAGTTTATAAATAGCTTTAAGGGTACACCTTTTGAAAATTTAGGCGGGTTAGGTGATATTGTTGGCAAAGCATTTAATAAAGCAAAAAGTTTTACTGGGGCTTCCTCAAAATCCGCTGGTCCAAAAACTGATGCTAGTATCAGAATACCATTAAAGATTGCTTTATTGGGGGGGAATGTAGAAGTTGCAGGTTTGCCTGGTGGAACAAGACAGATTAGGATTCCTGCTAATACCGCTAATAATTGTATTTTAAATGTTGGTCCTTTCACTATAAAAGTTGAAGTAGAAGATGACCCCCATTTCAAAATTATAGGCAATAACATAAAGGCTATACTGACCATTAATATTGCACAGGCTATACTTGGCAGTAAGGTAAGATTTACTGATCCAAGGGGTACGCAAATGATTCTTGTTATACCAAAAGAAACGAAGCAGGGCGATAAGGTTAAGATGGTTGGTCTCGGCTTGCCTGGTGGAGATTTATACGTCGAATTTGACATTGCTATGCCACATGATTTGACTGAAGAACAGAGAAAAATTTTCTCCGATGCTGCAAATAAAATAGGTTGGAAACACTAAAAAATTTAAAAAAGGGTGGCGGTACAACCCAAAAATAATTATAATTGATAAGAATAAGTTTAATAAGGAGCATAAGCTTATGCCGAAAGCTTTTAACAAAATTATTGGAGCTGCAGCGCTCGCAATCACTCTTTCTGCCCCTTCCTTTGCCGCTGGAGCAGTAGACCTTACTCAGATGTTCATTCAGAACACTAGAAACATCGCTGATAGCGAACGTATTTCTGTCGGTCAGGAAAATGTTCGTGAAGGTCGCGCTTTTGCTGATGTAAAACCAGCTGAAGTAGGAGATCAGGCAACATTCAATACTTACAATCTTGAAGCTAACTGCAATGAAAAAATCAAAGCAACCTTAAAGAAGATAGGTAAGCATTGCTATATTTATTTGCAGAATGGTAAGAATGTAGCTCAGAGCACTATAGATAAGATTGCTCACGCTTTCGACAATAAAATTTACCCGGAAGACCGTTCTATGTTCGGCGAAGAATGGAATCCTGGTATTGATGATGATGCTAGAATTACATTATTGCTCCTTGATATAAAAGACGGATATAATCCAAGCGCTGGAAATTACGCTTATACTGGCGGTTATTTCAACGCTGGTGACTGCTATACTAAGGCAAAATACGCTTCCAGTAACCAGAGAGAAATGCTATATCTGGATATTAATCCGAGTGATCCTACTAGTGAAAAGTTTATGAGCGTTGTTGCTCATGAATTCCAGCATATGATTCATTGGAATCATGACCCGAAGGAATACACTTGGGTTAACGAAGCAATGTCTCAGTTGGCTCCATACCTTTGTGGTTATGGTCATCCATCACAGGTTGATGCTTTCCTAAGATCACCAGATAACAATCTCTGTGCCTGGGCTGATGACGATGTAGTTGCAAATTATGGTCAGGCTTACATGTGGGCTCAGTATATTTCCACAAGAATCGCTTCAACTGATGAAAGACGCCGTGCTTTCATTAGAAGAATGGTTGCCCAGACCTCTGCCGGTATGAACGGCGTTAATGCAGCTATTGAAAAGCAGGGTATTAAAAATTCTGCCCGCAATATCTTCAAAAACTTCTGCGTAGCCAACTACCTTAACGATGACCGCATTAGCAATGGCGATTATGGTTACACCAAAGATCTTTCTAGATTCTATCTGAATCCTGAAATGAAGCTTGATAAGGCTCCTTTTAAGGGTAAATCAAGCGTAAAATGCTGGTCTTCTAAGTGTATTAAAATTAATCCGGCTGCTATGAAGGGAAAGAAAGTTCTTGTCAGCTTCGCAGGTCAGAAATTTGCTACCTCTGAAGTAAAGAATTCCTTCGATGTTGCACTTGCTCATTATAGTAGTTCAGATACAAGCATTCTTCCAAAAGTAAATTGGCTCACTGTTAAGGACTATAAAGTTAATCAGGTTGTTGATATTCCTGCCGAATATGACAGAATGTTCTTTATCGTTGTTCATCGTGGACCAGAAACTGCAAAGTATGAACAGGCTTTTGCCAAAGCTTGTGGTGCTGCTAATTTCACATTCTCCTTTGGCTCACCTGACGCTGCTAACAACGAAACAAAAGCATCTGTTGCATCTGCTAAACCCAAGACTACTGCAAAGAAAACAACTGCTAAGAAGAAAACTGCTACTAGCAAGAGCATTATGAGCGAAATACTTGCTAATGTAGATAAGACCAATTCCTCTGGCGAAAAGCTGGGTAAGGGAAATGAAGAAGAACAAGCTGCAAGCATGGTAGAATATGAACTTGCCGAACAGAGATTGAAATTCATTGAAAATATTTTCATTGCTCAAGTAAAGAAAGAAATAGCAGGAGATTCTTCTACTATTGCTCGCGAATTCATCACTTTCTACGCTAACAGCTCACCAGAAAGAAAGATTTGTCTCTGTGGCATTATGAGAAAGCTTAAAGAAATATTGATTTTCGAAAAGCTTCAGGGTAGTGCAACTGCGGTTGAACTTCTTGAAATGATTGAAGCCGATGAAAATGGTGAAGTTTCAGAAGAATAATTAAGTAAAAAGAATCCCTTCCATTTGGAAGGGATTTTTTTTACTTAAATTATCAAGAATTTTAAAATAATAAACTAAAAAAAGAATCCCCAGCTTCTGCCGGGGATAAAGTGAGAGGATCTTTTGAGAGGATACTTGAGTCATCGGGGTTGATGACAAGAAAATATATTAAAAAAGTTTTCCAGTTCTCTGCAAGCCAAGTTTTGAGTTCGTTTGAATACTGAGAATTTGAGTGTTGAGAGTGTTGAGTTGAGTGTTGAGTTGAGAGAGGAGAAACGAATTATATGCTATAACTATTTACCACATAATAAAGTGTGATAATTGCTGTGACCAATGCTATATATGGCTAGCTGTGAAGCCGAAGCATAATAACTGGAAAACCCTTTTACGTAATTATCAATGAACTGACTATATATTAGCAAACATCGTGCCAATATAAAAATATTGTATGAAAATAATAAAATATATTTAAGATAAGCAAATAAAGCCTATTACAGACAATTCTCTTTAATAAATTGATTATTTATTCGTTAGATAATTAATATAAAATCACACAAGAATCTAAAATGTGCAAAATTTACACGTGAGAAAAATACACAAAGGATAAACTTTTACTGACTAACATTTAACCGCTGAAAGTCCGATAAATAGAATATAAATCATATGGAGGCGGTAAATGGATAATATTAAAGAATTCTTTTCTCAGATTGATAATTTCCCATGCCCTGAGTTATTTGAAGAACATCTGGATGGATATGATGATTTGGAAAACATATGGGATGTTATAAAGAGGATTCAGAAGGGCTTCGTAGAAAAAGCTGTTAAACCCGCAATTTTAGGCACTATTGAAGAAGGTGCTTTTATTAGAAATAAAGATCAGATTTTCCTCGGGAAAGGCTCTGTGATAGAAGCAGGAGCTATGGTTTGTGGTCCAGCAATTATTGGTGAAAATGTTGAAATCAGGCACGGAGCTTTTGTAAGAGGAAACGTAATTATTTGTGATAATGCCGTTGTAGGACATACATCAGAATGCGTAAGAGCTATTTATATGCCTGGTGCAAAATCTCCACACTTTAACTATGTTGGTGATTCAATTCTCGGTTCAAATGTAAACTTAGGTGCTGGTACAAAATTGTCCAATCTTAAACATGATGGAACTCATGTTGGCTTAATGTTGGAAGGTAAAAGAGTTGATACTGGAATGAGAAAATTCGGTGCCATTCTTGGCGATAATTGCCAATTAGGATGCAATTCTGTTTGTAATCCTGGCACTATAATGGAAGCTAACTGTATGCTTTATGGCTGTGCTAGTGTTCAGGGGTATTTCCCATTTGGCTCAAGAATAAAGCTTAGACAGAATACTGTAGTAGTTCCTGGTAGACGATAATTTAATATTCAATTCCGGGGCGTGCTTGCACGCCCTTGTCAAAATAATGTTTTTCCTTGGTCATTGAAGTTACTAAGTCACAATATTCAAAAATACTCTTATCATTACAGCGACCAGTTATTATTAATTCTAATTCCTTGGGTGAAGATTTTATAAGATAAATTAATTTATCTTTGTTTAAAAGTCCGTAGCTAACAGCCGATAAAATTTCATCCAAAACTATCAAATCATAATTTTTTGATTTTATAACTTTTTCAGCTAATAAAAAACCACGTTCAGCTTCAAGTAAATCATTTTCAGTATTCCCGAATCTGAATTTACCGTTAGGCATTTTCCTTTCTAAGCCAGTTATATGGTATTCAATGCCTAGCTTTTCAAATACCTGCAGTTCATTGTGACGATATGTTTCACTGCCTTTATCAAATGAGATTGATAAGACTTTTTTCCCAGAACCATAGGCTCTGATTAGAAGCCCTACAGAAGCTGTTGTCTTTCCTTTACCGTCGCCAGTATAAGCTTGAATCATTAATTATTTTCCTTAGAATGTAATATCAAATTCAGAGCCAAATAGTGGATCTTCGCCCATGCCAGGTGCTACCTCTGGCTTTGTATCTTTATCAATCTTCGGCGCTGGAGTATTACCTATGTTGATAGGATCAGATGTTGTTTTTGCTGGAATGCTTGATGAAGGTGAAGTTGGAACTGGTGTTGCAGGTGCAGGTTGATTAATTGTCGGTTTTTGTGTTGCCTGTACAGACGCCTGAGTTGGTTCCTTTGGCATTGATAAAGTTTGAGCTTCTGGAAGTTGTCTCGGCATTGATACAGCACTTTGTTTTGGTGTGTAAACGTTGTTTTCTGTATCAACCGATACGACAGGATTATTAATTTTTGATTCAGGTTCCTGGGTTTTAACAGACAGAGTTGTTGCAACTGCTATAGCTGCGTTACCTGTTGTTGTAGCAACTTCATATAGAGGTTTATTATCTTTGTCTATATATACAAATTCAAAAGGTCTCTTTCTATCATTATCCATGTCCCAAAGCGCATAGTAGGGTAGGTATTCATATTTTTCCCATCCTAGTTTTTTCTTACTATAAATGAAAATATCACCTGATTTTATCTTAGGGAAAATAGCTGCCTTAATAGGTTTTTTTAAGGAGCCAGTCATGTATTTATCAAAGCCTTCAAAGTTCATAAAAACGAGTAGGCTTCCATCTTTATACACTATTTTTTCAAATTCAACCTTTTTACAATCTTTTCTTGTTGGCTTGGGAGCCCAAACAAAAACCATATATTTATCAAAATCTATATGTGGAGGGTAGCCACCAAAATTAGTCTTTTCCCAAAAAGAATGAAAGTCTAAGGTATCTCTGATTACAAAGAACGGTCTTTCTGGAAAAAGATTGCTATCACTGCAATACCATTCATTATATATTTCTAATTCCTTGGCTTGACCTAAAACTGGTAAGTCATTGAGAAATATCAGAAGAACAATTGATAGAATAATGAATGAGTATTTTTTATTTTTCATAGATACAATATATCACAAATTTTATCGGTGTGCCGTATATAGAATCAATCTTTCTGACATTAGTTTTTCGAGTGTCTTGTTAAATTCAGGCACTGATAAAAATGGGTATAATTGTTTCCATAAATCTTGAAGGCTTTCCAATGTTAACTTCTTCTGTATGGATAACATAAGAAAAGCTTCAGGTAATTCTAATTTTAGGCTTTTTACCATAGGGCTACCTGTTTCACTTTTATAAAACTGATATATTACCGGATAGTTCTTTATTGAACTATTGCTAGCAATAGCTAATGGATCAGCCTTATACCAATAACCTTTTAATGAGGTTTCTAGTTTATATTCAGGTTTCTTTGCTGCTTCTGGCAGAATAGGACCAGTCCAGCTATCTGCATTAGAAGATTTTAATGATAATCTGAGTTCATGTTCTAGCTTAGAGTCAATTAAATCTATCTCATAAGTATCTAAGTTCAGGCTTCGTGAATATTCTTTAAGATGTTTAACTGTATTTTCCGGGCTGAAGTTATAAAAAAGGAGTTTATTTTCTCTCCAAAAGAAAACCATGCTTTCAAATAACTTAGAATAAGAATTATCAAAGAAAGAAGAAAGGTATTCTAAGGAATTATTGAATCTACCGGTATTTGCTATCCCTTCATATAATTTAGATATCTGAGAAATCATAACTGCTTCGGCTGGTTCGAGCCAATCAGTTCTCAAGATAGTATAAGGAGGTTCAGACATATAATAAATCTGACCATTTTTAGCCATATGTTCATAAGGAGTGCCACGTAATACTTTAACAAGACTTATCTGTATATCTTCAGGTTTTAATGATGCTACATCATCAAGGCTTTTACAAAAATCATTATAGGTATCGTAAGGAAGGCCGCCTAATACATCTAGATGCAAATAACAATTTGTTTGTTTTCTTAATTTTTCTACATTAGCTTTTAGACCAGCAATATCAAATTTTCTATGAACTGTAGAAAGAGCCTTAGGATTTGTTGATTGTACACCTATTTCAAGATGAAATACTCCTCTTGGAGCATCTGATAATAATTCAATCAATTCTGGACTTAAAAAGTCTGCTTGTATTTCAAAGTGAAAATTTTTATTCTTCACATTTCCTTTTTTGATGTAGTTAAGGATTTCTTTGGCCCTGGGGATATCATAATTGAAAGTTCTGTCTGCAAATCTTATTTGATCAAAATCAGATTGAAAAAACCAGTCTAAGTCTTCTTTAATTCTTTCAATGGAATGATTTCTTACATTTCCTTGTACTGAACTTAAGCAGTAGGCACACTTTGATGGACACCCTCTAGAGGCTTCGTAATAAGTAAAGCTTGCTGTGCCTTTATAATTACCTGTTGTAAACGGTGATGGTAGCTCATCTAGGTCTTTAATGAAAGGTCGTTCTTTGTTTCTTATTATTTTATTCTCAGATCTATATGTTATCCCTTTTATCGTTTCAAGATCCTTTTTATTTATAAGGGCTTCTAATAATTCTTTGAAGGTTATTTCTCCTTCACCCCTGATAATAAAATCAATATTTGGATTATTATTTAAAATTTCTTCTGAATTAAAAGAAACTTCAGGTCCACCCAGGATAATTTTACAATCAGGATAGCAAGCCTTTATTGCACCTGAAACAGCAATTATTCTTGTAATAGACCAAATATAGGTTGAAAAAGCAAGAATATCAGGTCTAAGTAAAATTAAATCATTGATAATTGTTTCGTTTAATATATTAAGATCAAACTCTTTTATCGTTAATTTGGTTGTTGAATTATATTTTTCCCAATAGCTTTTTAAACAAGCTAAGGCAAGTGCGCTGTGAGTATGCTTAGTATTTATGGCGGATAAAATTATATTCATGAACAATCACCTATGAATTTTCAATTTTTGAGGCTATATGCATCATGAAAGCTTCTGAATTCTTTGAGCGTGAATAAAACATTATAATTATTACAGACAAAGCAAAACCTATTCCGGCACCGATGATACGAGACACATCGGTTATCGGAATTGATAGAAAAGAACATATAAAGGGCGCTATAAGCATGCCGCCTATAAAACCTACAATAGGTATTCCGTAAAGAATAATTGCAGCCTTTGAACCTTGATATTCCGTTAATTCAAGGTTTACCAAGTCATTTTCTGCTATTTCAATGTTATTTGTAAGAACAGTAATCTCTTGTTCTTTTAGCCCATTTTTATTGGCTTTTATAAGACCTGCGCATGCTTTACAACCGTTACAGTTTGCTACAGGCTTAACTTTTACTCTTGCTTTTTTCCCGTTTTCTATTATAGATATAACTTTAGCTTGCAAGCTCATTATAAATTTCCATAAAATATCAATTCATATTTGTCGACTAGAATTTAAATTATCAAACGATATGAAGAAAATCAATTATTTAAAATATATTTCAATCATTGTCGCTATTTCTAGTGTTATTAATACTGGTAATCTGTTTGCTGCACCTAATACTGCCCCTTCTGCAGCAGCAATAAAAGGTGCTTTGAATGCTGCTAATCAGGGAGCAGGTGGAAATACAGGCAATAATGCTCCAGCGAACAATGGCAATGATAATTCTGGTGGTTCTGCTCCAAAAAATGAATCTAAGTCTAGTTCAGGCTATACCATTAAAGTATTTGACCCATTTCTAGATAATCATTTGAAAGCTCCACCAGATGGTATTAAGGTCGGGAAATTCGGGCTTAAGATAAAGGAAGTTGAAACTCAGTTAAGGGAAATGGGAGCTAAGAATCATTCCTATGCTTTTGGCAAGTATAGTAAAATGATTTTGAGTTCATATTTAATAACATTAAACTTTGATGTTAATAAACGTCTAGGTATGGTAGAGGTTGAACCAAAGCCGCCTTTAAAAACTGTTGAGCCTAAGGCTAGAGAATTTTTTATTAAGTTCTTTACTGAAGGTGCTGATTTATCTCAGATTGGGATTGTCGTTAATCCAGAAATACTAGAACTCAAGTTTATTAGTCCTAATTAAAAAAAGCCCTCTTAATGAGGGCTTTTTTTTATGCCTTATCAGACAACTTGATTGCTTTCTTAGGACATTTTTCAGCACACATGCCACAACCGACACACTTTTTCGGATCAATACTATGCTTTTCTTTCAACTGACCCGTAATAGCTCCAAATTTACACGTTTTGGAGCATAAAGTGCATCCAACACAGTCGTTCTGACTAATTTCTGCAATTCTACCCTTATAGTCAGGCCTATTTTCTTTTATTAGGGCTCCTGTTGGACATTTGCCTACGCATGCCCCACATTCATGACATTTATCATAATCAATTCTTGCCAGATTGTTTTCGACATGTATAGCATCATAAGCGCAAACCTTTTCGCACAGTCCACAACCCAGACAACCTGTTTTGCAGAGCTTTCTAGTATCCGCACCCTTGTCTACAGAATTGCATCTTACGTGTATTGTCTTTTCAATATCAACAATATCTATAATATGCTTTGGACAAGCCAATACACACTGACCACAGCCCTTACATTTATCTTCATCGACTTCTGGAAGATGGAAATTGCCAATTTTAATTGCATCGAATTTACAAGCTTTAACACATGAACCAAGGCCTATGCATCTATGTGGACAGAGCCAAGGACCATTTTGTACAAGAACTGCTGACTGGCAATCCTGTAAACCCATATAATTAAATTTCTTGTATTCATCAGTATCAAGACCTTGACATTTTACTAAGGCTGCTTTGACAACTGCTCTAACATTAGAATCCCCCGGAGTTCTGAGACCAAGATATTCTTCAAGCTTGATTCTATCTGGCACTAGCATAACTGTGCACTTAGATGGAGAAACACCCTTAGTAACAATAGCTTCTGCCATTGCTGAACAACCGGCGAAACCGCAGCTGCCACAATTTGCTCCTGGTAATCTTTTTGCAGTTTCTTCTATTCTTGGATCTACTTGAACCTGAAACTTAACAGAAGCATAGGATAAGATTGCACCAAATATAAAACCTAATACACCTAAGACCAATATTGCACTGATAATTTGTGTTAGCATATCTTTACCCTCTTAGACCAATCCTGAGAAACCCATGAATGCTGTAGCAAGAAGACCAGCTGTAATAAAAGCAATTGGCGCACCCTTCATGCATTCTGGTAATTCTGATAATTCAAGGCGTTCACGAATTCCAGCCATAAGCACTAATGCAAAGAAGAAGCCTAATCCACCGCCTAATGAATTAAATGCTGTTTCCATAAGTCCATAACCCTTCTTAATATTAAGAAGAGATACGCCGAGAACAGCACAGTTAGTAGTAATTAATGGCAAAAAAACGCCTAAGGCCTGATACAAACCAGGTGCTGTTTTCTTAATAACCATTTCAATAAATTGAACTACTGATGCGATAATCAAAATAAAGGCGATTGTCTGTAAATATTCTAGATGAAGAGGAATCAGAAGGTAAGTGTAAACGCACCAGGTTGAAACACCAGCCAAAAGCATTACAAAAGTAACGGCAAGGCCCATGCCTATTGCTGAGTCCATTTTGTTGGAGACACCAATAAATGGACAGATACCTAATATCTGATTCAATACAAAGTTTTCAAGGAATATAGCAGTTATTAAAATTGTAAATAAGTGCATCATTTTCCAGCTCTCCTTAATTCAAGGTGCTTTTTTAGTGCACGTAATAAGCCAAATACGAAGAAACCACCCGGTGCCATAATCATGATTAAGGCTGGATCATTACAGAAGAATGGGATTTCAAAGCCATAAAGCTTACCTTCACCTAATAATTCTCTAAAGAAGGCAATACAGGATAGACCTATAGTAAAACCAATTCCCATACCGATTGCATCGCATATTGAGTCAATTGGGCCATTCTTACTAGCAAATGCTTCAGCACGTCCTAGAATGATACAGTTAACAACTATAAGTGGAATGAAAATACCAAGACTTGCAGATAATGCTGGAGAATAAGCCTGTATTAATTTGTCGATTATTGTTACAAAAGTAGCAATTACCATGATATATACAGGTATTCTTATATTATCCGGAACGATTTTTCGCATCAAAGATATGAAAAGGTTGCTGCAAATTAATACTACGGTTGCAGCAAGACCCATACCCAAGGCATTTGTCATTGATGTTGTAACGGCCAGAGTAGGGCAAATACCCAAGGCTATTACGAAAGTTGGATTTTCTTTCCAAATACCTTTTAATAAGTTATTAATCATTATTTTACACCTCCAGGAATCTGATTTTCTGGAGCCTTAAATGCAAGGATTTTTTCTTTATAATTGTTAAATGTTTCCTGAGCTTCAGATAAACCAAGGCAGAAGGCTCTTGAACTTATGGTTGCAGCAGTTATTGCGTCAACATCGCCTCCGTCTTTTTTTACTTTAAATCTAGGATTAGAATTTAATGATAAAAGTGTCTTAAGATTTTCTGTAAAAGTTTCGGAAGTAAGCTTACTTCCAAGGCCTGGAGTTTCTGAAAGGCTAAGTATTTTAAAGCCTGTAACCTTTCCTTCCTTGTTAATGCCTACAAGTGTATTTATTGGTCCGCCAAAGCCTTTGGGAGAAACCTTAAATACTGCTCCTGTTACATTATTGCTTTCATCGAAACCTACCTTAAAGCTAATTGAGTTACCATTTTCATTCGCAGTGAATTCACTAAATGTTTTGCTTGGTAAAATATTATTCTGGGCTTCAGTTTCTGTCTTTAATTGATTTTTGCTGATTATAGGTCCGGTTATGCTTTCAGAATATGCTAATAAAAGTCCTGAAACAGCAGAAACTATAAATAGGAACAAACCAGTTTTGAGCATACCTTTAATCATTTTGCAGCCTCCTTGTTTTCGATTTTCTTTGGGGCTGATATTCCAAAACGTCTTGGTTTGCAGAATTTATCAATCAAAGGAACAAATGCATTCATTATAAGTATTGAATAACATACACCTTCTGGATAACCGCCTTTTAAACGGATTAGAAGAGTTATTGCTCCACAACCGAAACCAAAAATGATTTTACCTAAGGGATTTATTGGGCTTGTTACCATATCTGTTGCCATAAAGAAAGCGCCAAGGAAAAGACCGCCAGCAAGTAAATGGAATAAAGCATAATCCAATGTTCCACCATAACAATAAGCGCCAATGAAAACTGTAGCAAACATTGCAACTGGAGAATGCCAACTAATGTGCTTTCTGATAAGTAGATATATACCACCAATTAATATTGCCAGCTTAGATATTTCACCTAAGGAGCCCGATATATTCAAACCATAGAACATATCAGAGAAAGTAATATGCAAACTGCCCATTACATGGGAAATAATACTTGTAGATTGGTCAGCAAGATTACCCATCAATTCACCGTTTTTGGCTGTTTCTTTTAGTAAACCAAGGGGTGTGGCTGTAGTAACAGCATCAGTTGTATTTATTCCAGTCCAGGAATTTGGTTTTAACCATGTATTCATATAGACTGGCCAGCTTGCTAATAAAATAGCTCTTGCAACGTGTGCAGGGTTAAAAATGTTCTGACCTAAGCCACCATAAACCTGTTTCCCGAGGGCAATTGCAATAAAACCACCAAGAAAAGCAATCCACAATGGAATAGCTACTGGAAGACAGAAAGCAAGTAAAATACCTGTAATTACTGCACTGCCATCAAATATGGTTGGTGGAATATTTCGTAAATATTTCTGAATCAGAAATTCTGCTAAGATTGAACCTAATACGGACATCAGGACTACAACAATAGCACGGATACCAAAGTTATAACCAGCCATAATAAGTGCAGGAATAAGTGCTATGTTTACTTCCCACATAATTCTTGTTGTAGTCATTGGTGACTGTATATGGGGAGAATTATTCACCATTAGATTTTGAGCGGTGATTATTGGATATGGATTATTTTCGCTCATTTTGCATTTTCCTTTGCGGCTGCAGCGGCTGCTGCGGCTTTTTTCTTTTCTGCCATGATCTTATTTTTTGCTACAATAAAATTCTGCACTAATGGATTTCCACCAGGACATGAATATGCACAACTACCACAGTTGACGCAATTAAGAATACCTGCTTTTTCAGCATCTTCATAACGACCTGCGTTTATATATGCATCTATAGTCACTGGTTCCAGGCCCATTGGACAAGCTTCAACACATTTCCCACAACGGATACAACCGTATCTTTGTTTCATTCGAGCTTCTTCTTCGCTCCAGCAAAGAATACCGCTAGTTCCCTTTATTATAGGCGTATTTAGGTCATAAAGAGCAAAGCCCATCATTGGACCACCTAAAATTACCTTCTTTAATGGGATTCCTTCCTTTAAACCGCCTGTCATTTGAATGAAATCCGAAATAGTTGTTCCTATTCTAACTCTATAGTTGCCAGGATTTTTAACGCAAGAACCTGCAAGAGTAACTGTTTTTTCAGTCAATGGCATGCAATAATTTACTGCATCGGAAACTGCAGCGGCTGTGGTTACATTCATAACAACTACGCCTACATCTGAAGGAAGCTTACCATTTGGAACTTCACGGTTCAAACATGCTTTAATAAGTTGTTTTTCGCCACCTTGTGGATATTTTGTAATTAAAGGTTGAACATCAACAGCAAATATATCTTCAACAGCATTATTCAAGGCTTCTATGGCGTCTGGTTTATTGTCTTCAATAGCTATAATGCCTTTTTTGGCATTAAGTATTTTCATAACCATTCTTAGGCCTTCTACAACCTTATCAGTCTGTTCAAGCATTGTTCTATGGTCAGCTGTTAAATATGGTTCACATTCAGCACCATTTAGAATTACAGTATCAATTACTACACCAGCTGGTGGTGATAATTTTACATGAGTAGGGAATGCAGCACCACCCAGTCCAACTATGCCGGCTTCCTTAATTCTTTTAATAATTTCAGCAGGTGGAAGTGAAAGACCATTAGTAGATTTATCGGTATATACAGGTTCCTGTGCTTCCTTATCTCTTTCTATAACAAGTGCTGGAGTTAATTGACCTAATGGGTGTTTAAAATTACCAAAAGCTATTATTTTACCAGAAACAGTAGCATGAACAGGAGCTGATACAAAGCCACCGGCTTCGGCTAATACCTGTCCATAAGTTACTTTATCGTTAATTTGTAAAGTAGACTTAGCTGGAGCACCAATGTGCTGTGATAAATGTAAAACAACTTTATCAGGCAATGGAAGTTTAACTATTTCTTTATCTGAAGTAAGCTTCATTGCGGGTGGATGTATGCCACCAGAAAAACTCTTAGGTGAAAGCATTGTATTACTCCATTTATATTTGAATTAATAATAGCTTAAATTCAAAAGATTATTCTGAACTTTGTTCTTGAATAGGTTGATCAATAGCTGGCAAAGGTAGATTATCTGTAATCTTTTCACTAGAAGCTTGTTCTTTTAAATCTATTTGCGTTACATCACGAGCTTCAAGTATGAAGTGGGCTAACATTCTATTCATTTCATCAGCAACCATACTTAAATGCTTAATGACCTTAGCCATATCCTGTATAGAGTCACGCTGAGATTTTAGTGAATTCAAAACACCATCAACTTCTTTTGTTGTTGTCTTCGTAGTGATAGAAAGATTTTCTATAGAATGGCTGATAGCTTCTATATTTTTACTTTGTTCTACTGAAGATTTACTAATATCTTGAACTTGAACGTTAACACTTTCTGATGCCATACCGATTTCATCAAGATAGCCACCGGCCTGGTTAATAATCTTAACACCTTCTTGAACTTTATCTTTACCAAGGCCCATTTCTTCAACTGCTTTATTGGTTTTGTGCTGGATTTCGCCAATCAAAGCACCAATTTCTTCAGCTGCCTTAGCACTTTGTTCTGCTAGTTTCTTAACGTTTGCAGCTACTACTACAAAGCCCTTACCTTGTTCACCAGCACGGGCTGCTTCAATTGCTGCATTTAATGCTAAAAGGTTTGTCTGTCTGGAAATTGCTGTAATTGTAAGAACAATTTTACCAATCTTTCTGGATTGGTTTTTGAGTTCTTCGAGAACTCTGGAAGAATCTCCAACTGCGTGTTCGATTTCTTTTATTGTTGTTGACGCTTCTCTTACTGCTTCCATACCTTGAGTAGCTTTTAATCTGTTTTGAACAGATTCTTCATATGCTCTGTTTGAACGTTTTGCAATCAATTGAGAATTTGCAGAAATTTCTTCGATTGCTGCAGCAGTAGATTCAAGTGTTGTTGCTGAATCCTTGGTTGCCTTGGTAATTCTCTGTGTGTTACCAAAAATATTCTGAATTGATTCGTTTGATTGAGAAGTAAGGGAAGAAATGCTTCCTGCCATCTGCGATAGTCTGTTTATAACATCTTGTATCTGTAGTAATAATCTTTGAATATATCCTATAAATTTATTAAATCGTTCAGAAACTTCAGTGATTTCGTCTTTACCAACGATAGCTAAGCGTTGAGTTAAGTCACCGCGGCCTCTTGAAATTTCTTCAAGACCGTTAGATACACTATGAATTTGATTAACAACACCATTAATAACGATCATAGTAATACCTGTCATAATACATAGACCAAAAATAATTAAAAACAATGAAAAATTCTGGGCATTATTAAGAGCACCCATTAAGCTTTGGGTATCCAGCATAGTAAGCATAACCCAGTTGCTTCCAGATACACAACAGGCAGCGATTAGTATGTTAGATTTATCACCAGTTAAGTATTGTGAAAAATTAGATTTTGTCTGAACAATCTTAGTGCCAAGTTCCTGTAATTCTGGTTCCTTGGTGTTCATATAAATCTTTTTCTGTACGTCCATAATATATTCTGTTTCATTATGGGCCAAATACCACCCATTTTGGGTTTCATCATTTGAAAGAATTGAAGTCTTACCACCAACTGCGCCAAGAGAAGAGGGGACATTTATAAATAAGTTTTCAAGACTTACGCAAATGGCTACGTAACCTATGGTTCTGTGCTGTTGCTGTATAGGTTTATAAATGTAAAGCAACCTTTCTGTGATTTCATCCGAATTCGTTTTCAAAAAGACCGGACTCTTATAAATACCATCTGTTTCAATAATATCTTTGGCTTTATTGCTAAAATATTTTAAGTAAACTGGATCTTCGTCTGCCGGGGGAATTACACCATTGGTTTGCATTCTGAAAAGTGTGTTATTTTCCTTTGCATCCAATATTGCAATTTCTACAATGTCATTTGGATAATCATCTGAACGAAACAACATACTTTCCAAAGGACCTGATAATACTTTTTTCCATTGCTCAATCATTTCGGTATCATCCGGTCTTTGAATCTGCCATGATAAAAAACCCTTAGTAGAATTTAATCTGGCTATATTACTTGCTAAGTCTTCATACCCTGTCATTACTGCTGATATTTTATTTGCTTCGGCGTTTATAGTGGACAAAATTTGTAGAGGGATCTGGCTCTTAACTGCATCTCTGATCTTTTCTGATGTGAAGAAAGTTAATGCTAACAAAATCAATGAAACAAGTATCATTGTGAAAAATAATCTTGTTTTTATTTTTAAGTTACTAAAGAATTCCACTTTTCTATGTCCTTTATTTGGCTGGGATGATAAGGACCTGACCAGATTTAATCACGTCAGTTTTCTTCATCTTGTTTGTTGTTTTGATGCTCTGAATTGAAACACCATATTTCCCAGCAATACCAGACAAGGTATCGCCATGTTTTACAGTATATTTTTTTGTTGTCGCTACTTTACTCTTTTTGGATGTCGTTTTCTTGGATTTTGTAGCAACGGTTGACTTTGATGACTTAGTTTTCTTACTGGAAGCCAAAGCTTTTTTCTTTTTCTTATCGGCTTCCATTTTTGCCTTCTTGGCTGTCATCATCCTGTAGTATTCTAAGTATTCTGTATCCACACCACCATCAATTTTATTCTGTAAGAAATTACTAATGCCCATATAAAGTGACTGAGCAAGCTTAGTTCTTGATGTATAATCTTTTAAAATGTTAGCATCAGTGAAATTAGATGTATAACCATATTCTACCAAGATTGAAGGCATATTTAATGAATGCAAAACCCTGAAACCTGCCCGTTTTACACCACGGCTTGGAAGGGCAGGGAGAGCCTGTGAAAGTCTTAGTTCTACCTTTTCTGCTAACTGTCTACTTTGATCCATTATATTAGCTTGCATTTGAGCAATCTGATTCTTTGAAGCAGCAATTAATGGATTGGTAGAACCAAGTGTCGCAAAATCAGCTTTATTTTCATTATCAGCTACTAATCTATCCGCTTCGTTAACAGCACCCTTTGGAGATTCATAGTAAACTTCAATACCTCTAATAACCTTTTTAGAGTTCCAGTTTACATGGATACTTACAAAAGCATCTGCCCCTAGACGTTCTGCTATTTCTCTACGTCTATCAAGAGGAATAATGTAATCGGCTTCTCTTGTTAAAATTGCTTTATAACGTGGATCTCTATCAAAATATGCTTTTACAAGCTTTGCCATAGCTAATACATAACTCTTTTCAACGATACCATTGCACATAGTGCCTGGATCTTCCCCGCCATGGCCTGCATCAAGAACAATAATTTTGATATTTTCTGCTTTTAACTTTTTAACTTCATTTAATTCAACGCTTTGCTTTTGAAGTAGCTTAGCCTGAGGTTCTCTTAAGAAAATGACAATTCTATCGCCTTTACGTTCGTTGCTTGGCAATACAAATGTTTTGGCATCAACACCTTGAGGAACTCTGAAGTAAACACGAGTAGAATCATCTTCATCGTTTTGTTGTACGGTAAGAGTTTCAAGGAATTGATTCTGCAAAGCATATCTTTGTTTTCCAGGTTTGAAGCTACAATGCTTTATATCAAAGTATAATGCACCATTCATACGATTTACTTCTGAAACTCTTGGCGGTTGACTTAAATCTAGAACAACCTGAGCTTCTTCCGGGCTTTGCCAAAAACGTATATCTGTAATCCTTTGCCCATTGCTGGCAAATAAGCTCATGGCTTGAATTACAAATAAAGATAGAAATGTTATTAAATGAAATCTTGTTCTAAACACGAAAAATTACCTAGGTTTTTACATGTGCAATAGATTATAACAGTTTTTAGCAATACTTTAAAGATGATTTAGAAAAAAAATAAAATAAAAAAACCTCGATAAGTTTAACTTATCGAGGTTTTTTTATTTTATTACTTAGCGGTAAATATCTTCGAAAGAATCAATCTGCTGAATCTGTCTCTTCAACTGGTTAATGCTTTCACCTTCATAGTTGGACATTTCACGCTTTACATCGTTCAAACCATTACCATTTTCTTCCATGGACTGGCGAACATTGTTGATGATTGCTTCAGAAAGTGCTTCATACTGAGAAGCTCTAACTTCTGGGTCACCTTCATAGTCAAGCTGTGCAATGCTGCGAGTAAGGCTTCTAAGAGTCTTTTCTTTACCAAGGCTCAGCCAGTAGCAGATGCCTCTGTTGAACTGTGGAGTAGAGAGACCCTTGTTAGATGTTCCACCGTAAAGACCATCCTGATAAGTATTTTCGCCGATACATGCAACACGACCAACACCGAGGTCTTCAACTGCTGCAAATGGAACATTACCTACAGAATATTTGTAACCATCATTCTGTTCATCAGATTCTGCATTGTAGCTGTCTTCATCACCACAAGCTACGATCTTAACTCTGCTTGAACCCTTAAGGGCTTTACCTTCAGCGTCAATGAGTGAACAGCAGCTTCTGAGAAGTAACTTAGAGCAATCTTCACCTGTAATTGCTGGTGTTGGGAACTTAGTTCCGAAGAATCTGAATGGAGCACCAATGTTATTGGTTGGGTCACAAACCTGGTCATCATTGAAGCGGATATTTGAACCAAGTGCCTGAAGAACTTTATTCTGAAGTTCTGGATGAGACTTGTTACCGTAGTCTGACTGACCGAACATGATTACTGAACCACCAGCTTTTGAGAACTTCTTGAGAGCATTAAGTTCTTCGGTAGAGAAGGCTGTTGTTGGATGAGGAATCATTACCATGAAGCCATCTTTAATCTGATCGAAGGTGATTGCTTTGCTTAATGATTTAAGCTGGAAGCCATAGTGCTGGAAGAGGTCCATCTTCATACCGGCAAAACGACCAGTGAAGTAGTCTTTGTTACCGTGGGCACAGTCAACAAATACCTGCTTAGCTTCCATGGTGATGCTAGTTGAAGAAGTATCAATGATTGTATTGCCTTTCTTGAGAACTGCAATAATTTCAATCTTACCAAGCCAATCAATCTTAGTGTTGCTTACTGCAACTGCAGTGCTCTTTGGAGATACACTTAACTGAACCTTTTCAATCAGGTTAGATGGATTGATTGAAGAATGATACATTTCTACTGTAAGACCATTAATTTGGTTTTCAGAAGGATTCTTTACATTAGCCAAAATCTTGAATGGGTGCTTCATGTAAACACGGTCAAAGTTTGTGCTAACGCTAGAAAGACTTGCCATTGCAGTTGAAGAAGTAGCTGGAGTCTTAATTGTTCCTTTTACTTTTACAACTTTAGAGGTTTCGCGTGGGTCTGCAGAATATGCTACGTATGTATATTCAGTATCGGGTTTCAATCCTACAAGTGTAATAGTGTGAGTCTTTGTAGCACTATCTGAACCTTTACACTTAGTTGCAGAACCGTTAGTGTATTCTACCTTAGAAACTGCTTCACGGTTAGTGGTCCACTGAAGTGTTGCACTATTACCAGTGAGAGCAATTACCTGTGGTTTGCTTGCGAATGCAACAGCACTCTGGTTAGAAATGAATTCTACAGTTTCGCCATTAGTGATACTTTCAACAGTACCGTCTTCGTCATTTCTGAATACTTTCATTTTGTAGTAATCATAAATGTCGAGAGTCTGCTTTGTTGGATGACCGAAGCTATTGCCTTTACCAACTTGGATTACAGCATATTTTGGCTGCATGGTATCCATGAAGTTATGGTTGGAAGAAGTCTTAGAACCATGATGACCTGATTTAAGTACTGTGCTGGACAATTTCTTTCCGAAGCGTTCAACCATTTCGGTTTCAGCTTTCTTTTCAGCGTCACCGGTAAACATATAACTGATTTTTCCATAAGTCATTTTAACAACGACAGAAATTTCGTTAGGATTAACTTCTGGAGACTTAGTGTCTGCTGCCATTGCTCTTGCGAGTTTAGGATTATCACAGCTGAGTACTTCTGCCTTTACGCCTTCGCCCCAATCTAACATTTCGCCGAGCTTTGCTTTGCGATATGGGATACCTTTGCTGAGGATAAGCTGCTTCATATTGTTATAAGCAATAGCATCACCAGAACCTCTGGTTACTCTCTTACCTTCAGAAGAAATATCGTTGTCGTTAGAATATACGAATTCACCGAACTTAAAATCTTTTATTAAGTCAATGAAACCACCAAAATGGTCTCTATGTGGGTGAGTGATAATAGCTTGATCAATTTTCTTGATTCCTTCTTTTTTCAAAAAAGGAATAATGTAACGCTGAGCTGCATCAAGCTTATCGTCACCGGCGTCAATCATAATTGTCTTAGCACCATTGCGAATGATAATACAGTCACCCTGATGAACATCAAGGAAAGTAACCTTAACATCTGCAAAGGATGCAGTAGACAAGAATGCACCAAGTGCTGCTAGCATTAGAGATTTTGCAATACCGTGATTCATTCCCTATACTCCTTATTGCGCACGGAGCGCTTAAACTTATAGAAACTTATACTAAATATTAGATACTTTAAACCTATTTTAATTATATTTTTATGATGTGTCAATGGTACATAAAATTTTTTTTTATTTTTTTTTGTCATTTATTATAAGGGCTTGCATTAAAAATTTTATGCACACAAAAAAGAGCAATCTACACATATAGATTGCTCCTTTTTTAGCTATTTATCAGCCGCACTTCGAATAACCACAAGATTTACAGATTACACAACCTGAATCATGTTCTAGTATTTCACCACATTCAGGACAATGTACACCAGGTTCTGGCTGATTATCATTCATAAGGTCCTGTTTTTCAGCTTTTTCTTTGAATACTGGCGGCATCTTCTTAAAATTATCTCTTGCAGCAAGATAATATTTTTCAATAGCTTTACCAATAGCATCCGGACAAGAAAGAACCTTAAGGTCTTTGCTCAAAGAACTCTTTCTTATTGTAGACATACATCTGATTCCCTTAAGCTGATCAATGACTTCCTGGACTTCAATACCAGCTCTCAGAGCCATAGATACTAGTCTTGCTGTAGCTTCTGATTGGGATGGACAACCACCATTTTTGCCTAGTCCTGTGAATACTTCGCAGATACCATTTTCATCACTGTTAACAGTTACATAAAGGTTGCCACAACCAATCTTGACTCTTTCTGTTACACCAACAGTGATGTCTGGTCTACTTCTTGGTGTTAATGAAAGATTAGCTGGTTTTACATTAACGATATCAACAGCTTTTTTACCTGTAAGGTTGAGAACCTGTGTGTCACGAGAACCATCACGATAAACAGTAACACCCTTACAACCATATTTATGGGCTAATCTGAAAATAGTTTCGATATCCTGCTTAGTAGCATCATTCGGGCAGTTAACTGTTTTGCTGACTGCATTGTCTGTCCATTTCTGGAAAGCTGCCTGCATTTTCATGTGCCATTCCGGAGAAATCAGGTGGCTTACAACGAAAATCTTTCTGACATCTTCCGGAACTTCTGATAGATTCTGAACACTACCTTGTTTAGCAACTTTTTCCATTAATTCCTGAGAATAAAAGTTCTTTTCTCTGGCAATCTTAACAAAATCGTTATGTACTTCTAATAGATGCTCATTATCCATAACGTGCTTTTCGTAAGCTATAGCAAATAGAGGTTCAATACCAGATGAGCAACCGCAGAGCATACTGATTGTACCTGTAGGTGCAATAGTTGTTACTGTAGCGTTTCTCATTGCTGTAAAGCCCTTTGCAGGATAAATTGATTTTTCAAAATTCGGGAAGCTTCCACGTTCCTTACCAAGTTCCTGAGAAGCATTCCAGCCTTCGTCATGAATGAACTTCATGACTGCTTCGGCTAGTTCAATGGCTCTCTGTGAATTGTAAGCAACACCAAGCTTGATCAACATGTCTGACCAACCCATGATGCCAAGACCAATTTTTCTATTAGACTTTGTGGTTTTATCAATCTGTGGTAATGGATACTTGTTCTGATCTATAACATTGTCAAGGAATCTTACTGACAGAGTAATAATTTCTTTGAGTCTCTTGAAATCAATTTCTGGTTTACCATTAACTGAGGTAACAAATCTTGAAAGGTTAATAGAACCAAGGTTGCAAGCTTCGTATGGAAGCAATGGCTGTTCCCCGCATGGATTTGTTGATTCGATTTTACCAACAGCTGGAGTAGGTTGAGTGGCGTTAATTCTATCGATGAAAACAATACCTGGTTCTCCATTTTTCCAAGCACGTTCTACTATCATATAGAATACTTTAGAAGCCTTAAGGCTTTTTACAACTTCACCAGACCTTGGATTTATCAAATCATATTCGCCGTCATTTTCAAGGGCTTCCATGAATTTATCAGTAATTGCTACTGAGAGATTAAAATTTGTTAGTTCCTTTAAATCTTCTTTTGCAGTGATGAAATCAAGAATATCTGGATGGTCAACACGGAGAATACCCATATTGGCACCTCTTCTTGTTCCACCTTGCTTGATAGTTTCAGTTGCAACGTTGAAAACCTTCATGAAAGAAATAGGACCAGAGCTTACGCCTGATGTTGAAGAAACTATGTCCTTTGATGGTCTTAAACGAGAGAAACTAAAGCCTGTTCCACCACCGGATTTATGTATGATTGCTGCATGCTTGACAGCATCAAAAATGCCTTCCATGGAATCTTCTACTGGAAGTACGAAGCATGCAGAAAGCTGACCTAATGGTTTACCGGCATTCATAAGGGTTGGACTGTTTGGAAGAAAGTCCATTTCAGTCATCATCTTAAAAAAAGTTTCTTCTAAGTCTTCTGCTTTATATTTGCTGTTTGTGTAATTGTTTTCAGCAGATGCAATAGCATGAGCAACACGCCTGAATAAACCTTCTATGGTTTCTATTGGGTTGCCTTCTGTGTCCCTGGTAAGATATCTTTTGGAAAGAATCTTTTGTGCGTTTGCTGAAAAACGGTTTGCGATTGTAGTTGTTGAGTTCATTACAAATCCTTCACTTCTTTTTTGGTGAGTATATATATACAACAAAAAAATTTAAGATAATATCTTGTTTTAAAATTTTTATTGTGCTATGGGGAAATTTTAAACGATTGCTTTTCTTACAAAATTGTCTAAGTCTTCTGGTTTTACTTTATAAATAACTGTTTTACCTTCAGATTCAGGCAAAATAAATTTAATTCCATCATGGGAACGTTTCTTATCAGATTTTATTGCCTCTATAACTTTTTCTATTGAAAGGGTGTTGGTAATTTCTATAGGCATGTCTAAGGCTTTTAGAACATTAACGAGTTTTTCGGAATAATCTTCTTTTAGTATTCCTACATTTATAGAAGCTTTTATAGCCATAAGCATACCTAAACCTACTGCTTCTGCATGATTATACCTGACATAATTTCCAGAGGTTTCTAAGCCATGGCCGAATGTATGACCGAAATTAAGATGGGCTCTTCTACCATTATCCATTTCATCTTCTGAAATAAATTCTTTCTTGATAAATACACTACGTCGTATAACTCTCTGCAGAATAGGTATATTCTTGTTCTTTATTTCTTCAAGATTGTTAAGAATAAAGTTGAAGTAAGCCATATCAAAAATCAATCCATGCTTAAGTGCTTCAATTAAGCCACAATATAATTGTTGTGATAATAATGATGTTAGAACCTTAACGTCCATAAATGTTAATAAAGGCTGATAAAATGTTCCAATAAGATTCTTAGCTATGGGGGTATTTATTGCATTTTTACCACCGAAGCTTGCATCTACCATAGCTAGCAATGTGGTAGGAATTAGTATTAAAGGAATGCCTCTTTTATATGTGGATGCAACAAAGCCTGCCAAATCACAGATTACTCCACCACCAAGTCCTATTAATGGGCAGTCTCTTTCAATTTCTGCTGAAGCTAATTCTTCTATAATAGTGTTTACTGTTTCAAAGCTTTTATAAGATTCTCCGTCTTCTATTTGAATCACGGTCGATTTAATATTCTTATTATCCAATTCTTTAATGAGAGGTTCCAGATAATACTTTGCAACAGTCTTATTAGTAAGTATCGCGCAACGCTTAGGCAAACCTGAGATATTAAATTTTGCTGCTACTTCTGGAAATAGATCCGTCCCTATATATATGTCTGTATGATTGTTTCTTATGAATTCAAGTCTCTGGTTTTCCATTATTCAATACCTAATTTGTTTCCAAAAAAGCGTTTAGCATTTTCGTATAATACATGAGTTATGTGTTCTACAGAACAACATTTAACCTTAGCAAGATATTCAATGGTTATAGAAATATTAGCAGGTTCATTTCTTTTGCCACGCTTACCTTCAGGTGAAAGGTAAGGGCAATCTGTTTCAAGATGTATTCTATCATCCGGAATAAATTTAAAGATATTACGCGTTGTTTCTGATTTCTTAAAGGTAAGCACTCCACCTATAGAAAACTCAAAACCTAAGTCTAAGGCTTTCCTTGCAATATCTAAATCCCCGGAAAAGCAGTGAAGCATAACCTTTGGCGGTTGCTTCAAGCCTTTGATTGCTGGGAAAAAGTCATCGTAGGCATCTCTTATATGGAGCTCTACCGGCTGATTAAGCTTTGCAGCTAATTCCCACTGTTTTTGAAAAACTTCTATTTGAAGGTCTTTTGGAGCAAAATCATAAAAGTAATCCAATCCGATTTCGCCAATGCCAAGACATTTATCTTCATTTACAAATTGTGATAATAATTCTAGGTCAGTTTCCTGAAATTCTTTGGCGTTATGGGGATGGACACCTACAATACAGTAGCATTCAGGATTTGCTTTTACGATTTCAAAGATTTTTTTGCATTCGTTTATTGAACAACCGGCATTAATAATTTTTTTTATGCCGGCTGCTGATGCTCGCTCAATTGTATCACGCACATCTTCATCGAATTTTTCATCTTCAAGATGTGCGTGAACATCTATTAAGTATGCAGAATTCATTTTAATGAACTCTGATACCAGTTTTGGCTGGGATACTTGGAGTCATGAGAGCTAGACCACCGTCTTCGGTTTCAGCACAGAGAAGCATACCGTGTGACATGATTCCTCTTATCTTAGCAGGTTTAAGGTTCTTCACCATCAATACCTGTTTGCCAAGAATTTCTTCTGGTTTATAGTAAGAAGCTATACCGGCAACAACTGTTCTTGGTTCTTCTTCACCAATATTTACTGAAAGCTTAAGAAGCTTGTCAGCATTTTCAACCTTTTCAGCATTTTCAATCTTACCGATGCAAAGTTCGGTTTTCATGAAGTCGTCAAAGGTTACAACGCCTTCAGTTGGAATTTCTTCTTTAGTCTTAGCAGGTTTTTCTGTCTTAGCTGACTTAGCGTCTTTTCCACCCTTAAGGGCCTGTATTCTTTCTGTTTCAATTCTTGGGAATAAAGGCTTAGGTTCGCCACATTTTGTTCCTTCTGGCAACTGTCCCCATTCAAGGTCTTTAATATTAAATTTTATACTCTGTGGAAGACCAATCTGAGCAAGGAACTGTGGTGCGAGGTTTGGCATAATTGGAGTAACAAGAACAGATACAAATCTGATTGATTCACCAATAGTGTAGAAGATTTCATCAAGAAGGGCGGTGTTACCTTCCTTGGCAACCTTCCATGGAGCGGTTTCATCAACATACTTATTTAGTCTTTGGATGAAGAGCCATACATGTTCAAGAGCTTCATTGAATGAGAAATCGTTCATAGCCTTTATGAAGTTTTCCTTGACTTGCTTTGAAAGTGCTACGATTTCTTTTGTAGGATCTAATGTTGCTTCTGTTTTGTGGAATATGCCGTCACGATTCTTCATTAACAATGGAAGCATTCTGTTGCAAAGATTGCCATAGTCATTTGCAAGGTCGGCATTATATCTGTTTGTAAAGTTTTCCTTTGTGTAGGTTGCATCCTGACCAAAAATCATTTCTCTGAATAAATAGAATCTGAATGGGTCAAGACCGTATGTGCTAACTAATTCTCTTGGATTGATGACATTACCAACAGATTTGGACATTTTACCCTGGCCGGTAACCCACCATCCATGAGCATAAATGCACATTGGAAGTGGCAGACCAAGAGCGAGAAGCATTGTTCCCCAATAAACTGCATGTGTAGTAAGAATGTCTTTACCGATTAAGTGGGCGTTTGCTGGCCAAAGTTCATTGAACTTTTCCATATCGTATGGATAGCCGGCTGCAGAGATATAGTTTGTAAGAGCGTCAAACCATACATAGGTTACATAGTCTTTATCAAATGGTAATTCAATACCCCACTGAAGTCTGCTCTTTGGACGGCTGATACACAAATCATTAAGAGGTTTGCGTAAGAAACCAAGGACTTCGTTTCTGCGTGCAGCTGGCTTAATACAGTCTGGATTTGCTTCAATATGATCAATAAGCTTCTGCTGATACTTAGACATCTTAAAGAAATAGTTCTTTTCAGTGATTTCCTGAACAGGTCTGTGGCAATCAGGACAAATCTTGTCTGGAACTTCTTTTTCGGTCCAGAAACGTTCACATGGGGTGCAATACCATCCGCTATATTCAGAGGCATAAATGTCGCCCTGTTCCCAAAGCTTATTGAGAACATAGGTAACTACCTTTTCATGGCGTTCTTCTGTTGTTCTTATAAAATCGTCATAGGTAATATCCAACATAGTCCAAAGTGATTTAAATCTTTCGACTAATCTATTTGTATGTTCTATTGGAGTAAGACCCTTAGCTTTTGCTGACTGTTCAACCTTCTGACCGTGTTCGTCGGAGCCAGTAAGGAAATGGACCTTTCTTCCCATTGATCTCTGGAAGCGGCTCATGATGTCGGCAGCCAAAGTTGAGAAAGCGTGGCCTATATGCAATTCGTCATTTGCATAATAAAGTGGTGTAGTAATGTAGAAGGTTTTATCTGACATATATACCTCGATAGTGTTACGAAAAAATGATAGCCGTATAATAGTAAAAATAGTAGTCAGTGTCAAATTTTAATTACATTGAATACTAATTGTAAACTTTTGACTTCAAATAAGGTATAATTAACAAAACTTAACTTGAGGATATACCAATGAAAAATTTTTCAAAATTAGCTTTTATACTACCTATTGCAGCAACAACTATATCCTATGCAGCCGGTTTTGAGATAAATTCTGCTAGAAGTGTTACATTGCAGGATATTCAGGAATACTATGAAGAAAAAGCTGAAGAAGAATCCGCATCAAAGAGGGTAGAAATAGAATCAGAAGAAACAGCAGTAGAGAATAGCGTTTCTAATCCCGAGTCTGAAAGAAAAATTCTGGCTATTACAAATGTATCTTCATTAGAAAAGTGCATCGGTAAAAAAGGTAAAGTTATTTCTGATTTTGAAAATTACAGAACGAGTCCATTCGGTGATATTATCGGGCAGATTGCGAAGGGTATAGAAGTAACAATCACCGGTGTTGATGGTGACTGGTTCATTATAAATATGGGTGGCGGCGATGCTTATATTCTTTCAAAAGCAGTAAAAGTTGAAGGGTTTAATAAAAACTACCCAGATGATGGAACCGTATCAGAAGATGTAAAAGTATATGATAGGGATGGATACGAAATAGGTGAACTTAACGCTGGTGAAGATATTGAAATTATCGGTGATTATGGAACCTATTGGAAATTTATGTTTGATAACAAAGAAGCTTTCGTTGTAAAGGCAGCAATTGATACAGACGCAGATGGCGATGATGAACCATCTGATGAAAATAAATCTAATGATATTGCTGATAACGACAGTGATGATGATGAAGAAGAAATTGCTGCAGATGATGAAGATGACAGCAATAATGTCGATAATAACAAAACGCAGGTAGCTACTACAGATAGTAAGAGTAACACTGCTACAAATACTGATACTAAGATTAACACTGAAACTAAAACTAACACGAACACGAATAATTCTGAATCAACTTCACAATCTTCCAAAAAAGATAGCAATACTGTCACATTTAATACACCAACTACTATCATAAAGTCTGATAAAGAAACATCAACAAATACTACAGCCAAGACAACTAAAACAAATACTGAAACTAAGAAAGATAATAAAACTGAAGCTAAGAAAGATAATATAACTGAAGCTAAGACATCTGGCTCAACAAATAACAATCAATATATTAGTGGTTTAGGTGACCTTCTGAGCCCGAGTAAGGTAACAACCTCTGTTTACAAAAAACAGTCCATTGGTAGTAATTGGGATGAAAGTGGAATAGATTTCACACATGTTCAAGGTATTTGCTGTGATGGAACTTATTTCTATATTGCACTTTTAACTTCAGCTAAAAATGGTGACTATACCAACCAATATACTAAGATTCTGAAGCTTAACATGAAAACAAAAAAGATTGTAAAAGCTAAACGTATTGGTAAGATTGGTCACAGCAATTCACTCTGCTACAATACCAAGAACAAGAAAATCTATTCTGCAACTTGCACTAATAAAATGAGCTACTGGTGCGAAATAGATACTGATTTGACCGGATATAAAAAAGTTTATCCTAAGGATAAGAAAGGTAAGAAATATACCAATAAAAACTTTGCTTCTTTCTCATATGATCCTGTAAAAGACCAATATGTTGTAAAGATGAGTAATAAACAATTCGGCTTCTTTGACCAGAATTTCAAATTAATCAAGACAGTTAGTGCTCAGCATATGAAGATTAATGATAGTATGACTGGACAGGCTATTTATACTGATGGTAAAAACATTTTCTCTCAATGCGGAAACTTGTCTGCAAGACCTACTGTTAATTACATACTTTGCTATGATATGAACGGTAAATACCTGCAAAAGATTACTCTCTCTAAACTTGGTTCTACAAGCGAACATGCAGAACTGGAACAATTAACTGGCTGGAAGGGCAAATACTATACTATTTCGAATTGCAGCGGCTTTAGAATCCATTCTATTAAACTTAGAAAATAACGGATTGTTTTTTAAATGCCTCCAATTATCTGGAGGTATTTTTTTTATATTGATTTTTTATTAAAAGAATATTACTAGTAATAATAGTGTTCTTAATGAGGTATATAAGTGTCAAAATTTGACGGCATGACAAACGCCATAGATAATTGGCAAAGCGGCTTGCGAGATGGACTTCCAATAGCAATTGCTTATTTTGCTGTTTCATTTGCTTTTGGGATAGCGGCTACAAAGAATCATCTCCCTATGTTCGACGCCTTCTTGATGTCCTTTACTAATATGACTTCTGCTGGCCAATTTTCAGCACTAACATTAATACCCGGCGGTATCGGCTATTTTGAAATGGCAATAGCCCAGATTGTTTTAAATCTAAGATATCTTATAATGTCATGTTCCCTGTCGCAAAAATATGATTCTGATTTACCCTTAATTCACAGGAGTATATGTGCTTTCCCAATTACAGATGAGTTATTTGGAATTGTGTGTTGCCAGCCTGGAAAAGTCAGCCCGTTCTATACATATGGATTAATGACACTTTGCATACCTAGCTGGTCATTAGGAACTATATGTGGGTGTTATTCTGGAAGTCTGTTATCTCCTGCATTAATAAGTACGCTAGGTATTGTCATTTATGCGATGTTTTTTGCCATTATTGTTCCTCCTTCTAAGAGCGATAAAGTAATACGCAATGTTTGTATTGCTTCGTTAACCTTAGCTTATGGTTTATCAATTTTTCCTATTACATGTGCCTGGTCTTCAGGTGTAAGAATATTATTTGTTACTTTTGTTATTGCTGGTATAGCAGCTATAGTTCATCCGGTTACAGATAATGATGTTGCCTCAACTACAGCCGACGCAATGGCAAAGGCACATAAAGAAGCAATGGAAGTAGATTTATATGAATAATGGAAACATCTATATACATATATTAGTTATGGCCATTGCTACGTATTTGGTCAGAGCTTTGCCGATGACAGTTATTAGAGGCGAGATAAAGAATAGATTCATCAAATCGTTCCTTCATTATGTTCCATTTGCAACTATTGCTTCTATGATTATACCTGATGCATTTCACTGCACGGCTTCAATGGGGTCTGCCATAATAGGTATTATTATATCCTTATATCTAAGTTATAAGGAAAAGGACTTGATTGTAGTCTGTTTATTCGCTTGTATCGCTGTCTATTTCAGTGATTTAATATTGGCCTTAGAATAAAATCATTATTCACAAAGCTTTTATAATAAAAAAAATAAAATTAGGTGTTGACAAGACTTAATAGGTTTAATATAATAGCAACATCGAATTAAACATATCTCACCAAGGAGTTCTTAAGATGAATAAAGCTGATCTCGTAAAAGAAATAGCAACCAAAGCTTCTGTTAACCAGGCTACCGCTCAGAAGGCTCTTGAAGCCATGATCGACACTTTCAAGGATTCTCTCAAGAAATCTGAAAAGATCCAGTTGATCGGTTTCGGTTCTTTCGAAGTTGCTAAGCGTGCTGCTCGCAAGGGCGTTAACCCACAGACCAAGAAGTCTATCAGCATTCCAGCTAAGAAAGTTGTAAAATTCAAAGCTGGTAAAGACCTCAAGGATTTAGTTGCAAAAGCTAAGTAATATTAGTTAAAAAGAACCTACTCGTAAGAGTAGGTTTTTTTTTGCTTAATAAATATTAAAATTCTAAGCTATTGCAATTAAGCTTTCAAGAATGTTATCATCATAAAAAATACGTAAACAAATCTTAAAATATAGTCCTAAAATTGAAAAAAAAGTTTAAAATAGTTGGCATAATCCTGGCAACAATGTTGCTTGTATTGACAATAGGGTTCTTTTACCTGTTGTTCAATCGTTTTAGTCTACCAAATTCCGTAAAGACAAAAGTATCAGATTTCACAAAAAATTATTATGGCTTAGACATTGGACTAAATGATTTTGTAATTGATTTACCTTCGAATGAGGTTTCCATAGACAGCTTTTCTTTGGCAGTAACGGAACAGACGCCATTCATAAGTATTGGTTCTACAACAGTAAGAATTGCATCTGGAACTAATTTATCTAATGTAATACAAAATAATGCACCTGTTGATAGAATTATTATCAATAATTTAAAATACGACTTAACTGTTCCACAGTTGTCTGAAGCTTCCGGAACTTTCAAATTACCTTCAATTCCAGCTAATGAAGTGGAACTCAATGGTTTCATAATCAATACTAAATATGGTGAATTTGATTTATCGAGTAACACAGCCTATTTGAAGAAAGACGGAAGCTTTGTAGACGTTGATTTAAATATTCCTAATGGTCCTTTCGGAATTAAGACATTCATTAAGTCAAGTATCAACCCTGATGACGGTAATGCATCATTTTCAATAAAAGTTTCTCATCAAAATATTGCCGATTGTCTACCTTTAGGTGTTTTTTCTTCAGAAATAGGTATAGGCTTAGATGATGGCATGTTTGATCTTGATCTTAATTACAATGGAAACATCGTTGAAGAGATTAACGAGCCAATTAAAAATCTTGATAAGCTTTTAAATGAAGACATTTACGGTAGCATTATTTTAAAGAATGCAAAGTTTATTTATAAAGGAATCAAAATTGCTGCTGATGTTTCTGCAATAAGAGAGTCAAATTCTACTTGGAAAATTAATTCAGATATCAAATTAGCTAACGGCGTTATAAATATATCAGGTGATTGGTTAGGACACCTTGGGAACATGACTGATTATGCTGTTAATTTTAAGGCCGAAAATCTTACTTTTACAAAACCTGATTTAATAAACCTTGGAGTTCCAGACTTTGATTTTATTCCTGGCAGTATTGGACTAAAGGGTAGAGTATATGGTGATGTTGCCAGTTTCTCCGGTGTTGGTATTTTTTCAGCAAAAGACTGGTCTTTTATGGGAAAGAAACTGGATAAAGCAGCGGTAGCTTGGAATCTTTCCAAGGAATTAATAATAAGAGCAAAAGGTATATTGAATACTTATATAGGCGAACTTAATGCAAGTTCAACTATATGGCTTGCCGGTGAAAATAAGTTTAAAGGTATTCTTGAAGGTGCCATAAAAGAAATAGAACTCAAAGAAATAGGTTCTATGGTTAATGTTCCTCTTAATGGTAAATGCAGCGGACCTTTTACTGTAGAATTTAATTTGGCTGATCCACTAAGTTCTATTTATAACTTAGACGTTTCGATGGATAACGGTTCTTTTTATACATTTAATTCAAAGCATATTGATGCTATGGTTACTGGTTCCGGTACCGATTGGAAGATTACAGACCCTCACTTTTTATTAAATAATGGTGGGGAAATAGGGGTAAAAGGATATATTTCAAATAAAGGGGTAGAGGTTAAGGTTAAAATTGACAATGCTGACCTTTCCAGCTTTGGTGTTCCTGAAAACATAGCTTCAGGAAGTTTTAATATTGAAGGCGAAGGACATGGGAGTCTAAGTGAACCTGAAGCTAGTCTGAATTTTTGGACTAATTCTATAAACATAATGAGTATGCCATTTAATTCTGTCAAGTCAGAAATAAAATTGAAGAATGATATACTAGGATTTATCCCAATGGTAATTAGTCCAATCGATGGCTCGGCTATTGATGGTTATTGCTTCATAGATTTAAAGAATAGCAAAATAAATAACTGTAGAATTAATTTTCAACAGTTTTGTCTTGAACTATTAAGACCATTTTTCCCTGTTAAAATAGCATCTGATGAGATTGATGGCGTATTCACCGGTTATGTAGACTATAACAGAAATAATGGTGAAAACATATGGAAGGCTTATGTAGAAGGTAGAGACATATTACTAGCTGGTCAAGATATAGATTCTGTTTATCTTGAAGCTGATGGGTTCAATAAAGAGGCAGAATTAAAACATTTGTTTGTGAGGGGCTTAGGCGGTTCTATTGATGTAACAGGGCAATTTATAAACAACAAAAAATTTGCCGGGTCTATTACTGGCGAATCTTTAAACCTTGAAAGAATGGAATTTGTGAAGAAAGCTATTCCTGGCATAGAAGGTGAAATAGATTTTCAAGGTGATATAGATTGGGATGATAGAAATAGAAAGGGTAATATTTCCGTATTTGCAAATCATTTAAAAACTAACGAACGAGACTTAGGTAATTATGGTGGTGTCGTTACAATTGATGATGAAAAGCTTGAAATAAAAAACGGTGAATTTGATAAGCTTGGAATCAAATTGAGCGGCGATTTAATGTGGGATGCCAGACAACCATATAATTTTAAGCTTGAATTAAATAATACGGATTTTGCTTTCATACCACAGGCCCATAACATTGACGCATTTGACAATGGTTGCATACTTGTGGATGGTTGTTGTGTTGTTCAGGGGGATTTGGCTTCTTTGACACCAGATTTTGTAAATCTAAAGATCAATAATATAAGAATCCAGAAAGATAATGATGTAATTGTTACAAATAAACCAGTAGACGTTATTTATCAGAATGGAAATGCTGAACTTCGATCACTGGAACTTAAATATAAATTAGGCATACTTTCTATTGAAGGCATTCTTTCACCAGATAAAGATATTGCAATTGTAATTAATGGTGACAATTTTTCTGCCAAGGCCTTAGGTAATCTTTTTGGTTATAAAGGCATTGATTTTGATGGTGATCTTACTTTAAATAGCAGAATTTATGGAAAAATTGATGATGTAAAATACTCTTCATCTGCAGATATTGATAACCTGACTATCGAAGGTCGTTCTATTGAGAAAGTTCATGCAAATGTTGAAGGTAATAGCCGTATAATTAACATAAATGAAACTTACATAAAACTTAAAAATAGTTCCTTTGATATGAAAGGGCATATTGATCTTGATAATTTTGTTCCTAATAATCTGGACATTAAATTATCCATTCCTGAAGGTCCAATTAAAGATTTTAATGAATATTTCCCAAGCATTATAAAAATAGCAGAAGGTAATCTAGGGGCTTTATTATCAATTATGGGCAATCCTACTAATCCTAGAATTACTGGTGACTTACATTTAAATGCTAATAAAATTCAGTTAGCAATGATGAAAAAGGCTTTTACAAATGTTGTATTTGATATCACCACCGATGATATGATTACTAATGTTAATAAACTTGAAGCAACAATGGGAAAAGGAAAAATCTATGGCTTCGGTAATGCTGATTTCAAAAATGCACTCGGAAAACTGGATATTCATGTAAAAGCCGAAAAGCTGGATTTACCATTCCAGAATCTTGATATATCAAATGCTAGTGCATCAATTGACTTAACAGGTGATATATATAATCCTGATGTAAAAGGATATGTATATATTCCAAAAGGAAAATTAAACCTGAATACAAGCTTAATTCCTGAATCAAGTAATTCAAAGCCAGTATTCGAGTCTCTAAAGTATTTCTTAGAAGTTGAAATTCCTAGAAATTTCTGGGTTAAGAATCCTTTTGTAAATGCTGAATTAAAAGGTAAAGTTAAAGTAAACGGAGACTTGGACAATATAAATATAGACGGTGGCATTTCTACTATACAGGGTAAGATTTTCTTTAAACAAAGACAATTTAAAATACAAAATGGTGATATAAGATTTGGTGGGGTTGATAACACTATAGACCCTTATGTTTTTGTTAAGTCAGAAGGGCAAGTTGGTAGTACTAGGATATTTTTGACTCTTACTGGTAATATTTCTAATTTTAAACCGCAAGTATATTCAACACCTCCTATGTCTGAAGGTGATATTATTGCTTTATTAACATTAGGAAGAGACCTTAATACTGCTATGAACAGTGATACAAAAGAATTATTTGAAGATGAAGTACTTGAGGGACTCAAGAATTCATATATTTCATCGTTGATTGGTGAAAGTATAGGTAATGCTTTAAATCTTGATGAATTATATCTGACATCTGCTTTTGATAAAGAAACTGGGAAATCACAATCATATGTTCGAATAGGCAAATACGTAACAGACAGAATTTTTATGGCTTATGAAGGAACTATGAACAGTGATAGAGACGAAAACTATATATTTGAATATAGATTGCCCAAGGGGTTAGTATTATCTGTAGAATTTGAAGAACCAGAAAATAATCAGACATATGGTTTCCGTTACGATTGGCAATTCTGGTAATTTTCTTCACTTTTTTATAAACTTGTGTTAAATTCCCAAGTTTAACAGTTTAGCAGATTAAAAACAGTCGTTTATCAGCTACAGAAGCCAATAAACGACTGTTTAAGTTTTAGTGATTATGTTGTATGGGAATTGCTCTTATGAAATATTTTTTATTTTTTTATTAAGTTCCTT
>JAZRWI010000003.1:0-94220 GCA_045599645.1 Candidatus Avigastranaerophilus sp. | reverse complement strand
CCTGATCCCATTCCGAACTCAGCAGTTAAGCACGAAGACGCTAATGGTACTGCGGGGGCAACTCCGTGGGAGAGTCAGTCGCCGCCAGGTCTATAAAGAGCCGAAGTCTAAAGCTTCGGCTCTTTTCTATTTTAGTAATTCTCTAAAAATCCTTCCTCCTTTAGGGGGAAGGTGGCACAGCGAAGCTGTGACGAATGCGGGCTATAGAATCACACTGCTAATCCAAAATGTAAAAAAAAGATTCTCACCGATAAGCAGGCCGAACAGCCGCTTACAGCTACCGGCCACCGGCTATCAGCCGAGAAAAAAATTTCCATTATCAATTATCAATTATCAATTTTCAATTCTCAATTTAGGCTTTAGCACAGACTTGGTGAAACAGTAGCAAAACAAAACAAAAAATTATGCATTATGAATTATGCATTATGCATTAGCTATCGGCCACCAGCTATCAGCCGAGAAAAAATTATCCATTATCCATTATCAATTTTCAATTCTCAATTTAGGCTTTAGCACAGACTTGGTGAAACAGTAGCAAAACAAAACAAAAAATTATGCATTATGCATTAGCTATCAGCCGAGAAAAAATTTTCCATTATCCATTATCAATTTTCAATTCTCAATTTAGGCTTTAGCACAGACTTGGTGAAACAGTAGCAAAACAAAACAAAAAATAATGCATTATAAATTATGCATTATGAATTATGCATTATGAATTATGCATTATGCATTATGAATTATGAAAGATGTTCTGCTTTCAAACTTTTGGCTTTCAAGCTATAATCTTATCTTATCTGGGCCTTAGCTTCGTTTAAATATTTCGCTGAACCTGGATGCAAATTTTCAGGTTTAATCCCTCTAAGAGCGTTTTTAATAGACAAGTCCCTGGCTCTTTCGTGAATTATTTTGAGATAATCGATATTATCAAAAATCATCTTAGTTAAATCATAAGCCATTTCATCTTTTAAGTCTTTATTAGCAATCAATAATGCCATGACTGCTACTGTACTGATGCTTTTATCATCAATACCATATACGTCATCTGAAATAGTAAATGCTGAGAGATATGGCAGCTTGTTAACTGTTTGAACTACTGTTTGTAGAGATATATCAATAATTCTAACTGGAATACGTTTTTTTAGCTCTATGACCGCTTTTGTTGGAATACCTGCGATTATTATTGTAGCGTCACATTCTGCTTTTTCCATTGCTTGAATGGCTTCATCATAGCTAAGATTGACTTTGGTATAATCGCTTTCCGGTAAATCCAAGGTTGCAAGCAGTTCTACCGCTGTTAAAGCGTTACCGCTGTTTGAAGGACCGACATTGATTCTGCAGTTCTTTAAATCGCTTATTGTTTTAGCTTGTGAACTTGCTGGAACGACAATTTGAATAACTTCCGGATATAGTGCCATCAATACTTTCAAATCTTCATATTTTCGACCTTCGAAGTTTCCTGTACCATTTAATGCAGCAGTTACAATATCACTTTGAGCAATGGCAATATTGATTTCATGATTTCTAAGAAGTTCAATATTTTCGTAAGAACCATTAGTAGAGGTAGTCATTACATTCATTGTTTTTGACTTCTGGGTCCAGATGTTGCCAAAAGCATTACCCAATGGGAAATAGGTTCCTGTAGTTGAACCTGTGCCAAATGCAAGAAAATCAATTATCTTATTTATTTGGGTATCTGGTTCTTCTGCTATTGCTACATTACTTGTAACACAGATTATTGCTAATAAAAGGCCTAATATGGAATTTAATACTTTGCTTCTCATTTTTCTGAAACAACCCCCATTTCATTTGAATAAATGGTGGTTTTATTTCTACCATTTTCTTTACTCTGATAAAGTGCTGTATCAGCTTTTCTTATAAGCTCATCCATGTTCTGATCGCTATCTGGGAATGAACTGATACCAATACTGATAGTAACATGCAATGAAGTTTTGTAGCCCGTAAATTTGTGCTCTGCTATTGCATTTCTGAGTCTTTCGGCGACTATGTAGGCACCCTTCGCATCTGTTTCTGGAAGAAGTGCTATCATTTCTTCACCGCCGTATCTGGCTGCCAAGTCAATGCCTTCGCGGAGAGAACTCTTGAATATTGTAGCAACCTGCTTAAGAACTTCGTCACCAATAGCGTGGCCATAGGTGTCGTTAAATTTCTTAAAGTGGTCAATATCAAAGAAGAGTATTGAGAATATCTTTTTGTAACGTTTAGCACGTTTTTCTTCGTTTGCAAGTCTGTTCTTGAAGTGTCTTACAAGATATAGACCTGTTAAACCATCTGTAATAGAAAGCTTGAAGAGCTTGGTATTATCAAGGATGATTGCAGCCTGATTTACCATGGCCAGCAACAAGTCTGTATCACGCTTTTCAAAAGGTGTACCGTCTATTCTATCAACGATATTGATTACACCAAAGGTAATGTTGTTAACCTTTAATGGAATACAGCAAATATTCTGAATAAAACGTTCGTTACTGTCAAACTGCTTAAAGTTTGGATCGTTTTCAGGTTCATTGATAATGAGCATTTCATTGGTAACAAGAACCTTACCGGCAATACCTTCACCTGGTTTAATTTTTACATTTTTCTGGAAATTTGTTATTGGAACAGGGCGGCCTAATGCTTCGTCCCACATCAATACACGTTCAACTTCAAGATATTCCTGAGCGTCGTCAAGAAGCATAAGTGAACCCCTTGTTGCTCTGGCTGCTTCAATAGACTTTTCAATGATAATATCTAGGAGTCTGTCGATGTTCAAACCTACTTCGCTCATCATTTGGGAAATCTTATAGAGGGTTGTGGTTTCAAATACCTTGCGGTCAAGGTCGCGATTCTTTTGAGTGATTAAGTCTGCTTTGTCCTGAAGATCCTGATAAGCTATTCTTAATTCTTCCATCTTCGTGGCCAGGCTGTCAGCCATAAAGTTGAAGTTATTGGCCAGTTGTCCTACTTCGTCAGAATTCTTGATTTTGATTCTTACATCATAACGACCTGCTGCTAATTCGTTGGTGCCTTTGGTAACCTGAAGTATAGGCAATGAAATGTTTTGGGAAATGATGAGAGCTATTATAACTGCTACGATAAGAACAATTATAATAATCCATCTGATATTGCCTTTAAAAAGCTCAACTAATTCATAAACTTCTTCCTGATTCTGCATGAACAGTATTTTCCAACCGTTCTGCGCTACAACAGGAAGATATGTTGCTAAAAGCTGTTTCTCAAGCTTAGGTGAATTGATGTTGAATACACCATAATCAAAGCCTTCAATCTGCTTTCTTAACATGGATATATCAGAGGCAACACAGTCCTCTGGAAAATATAAGGCCGGTTCGTTCTTTTCGTCAAGGATATAAGCATGAGTGCTGTTTCCTACAACGTTATCTGAAAGGATATTCATGAACTGCAACATATTCAGTTCAACGAAAACCAGAGCAGCATTTTCTTTATCGTTTTCGTTGATTTTTGTAATGAGGTTTATGTTGTCGCGTTTGTTACCGGTATGATTGTGACCATTATACAGAATATAGCTTCTATTTATTAATTTGTCTGTTATATCTGCTACATTTGTGTATTGAGAGGTAGAAGTATTGTTTGAAACACTCAACAGCTGACCATACATATCCATAACCAGGATTTTTTCAATAGTCAGGTATTGATTGTCAAATTCTTCAATAAGCTTTTTAAATCCGTCACTACGCGGATTCTTCGCTGCTTCACTGTTTATCAATGGCTTTATTATGTCAAGTTGATGACTTATGAAAGCATTCATGTCGATAGAAGCTTTGCGCGCATGCGCCAGTGAATTGCTTACTATGACCTTTGATAAGTCTCCTGTGGCTTTCGTAAGCATATACTTACTTAAACCGTAAAGAGGTATCAGAGATATGATTAAAAAGCTTAAAACCAGTTTGGTCTTAATGCTATTCAGATATTTGAAAAAACCAGTATTTTTATTTGATTGTTGCTGTTCCATATTATTGATTTTGCTACTTTTAGCGAATAATCTCAACTATTTTTTTTAATATATTGACCATTTTTAAAGTTATTGCTAGTCTATTTGTTATGAAAAATATACAAGAAATATTTAAAGATTACTTAGACGCATTAGCTTCACAGAATTTTGAGTCTGCGATAGCTTTTTTCCATGACGACGCGACTGTTTTTTTTAGAGAAGGGTCTTATTATGGAATGTTCCAGATTAAGATGATTTTGCAGAATACCTTCTCAATGATTAAAGACGAGACTTTTGAAGTAGATAAGCTGACTTGGAATTACCAAACAGACAGCGTTGCCACGTGCACTTTTGAATATGTGTGGACAGGAACAATCCAAGGGAAACGTTTTACCACTCCTGGACGCGGTAGCTTAACTTGGGTTTGCACTGATGATAAATGGAAGATTATTGTTGAACATTTCGGTCCTATGCCGAATTAACCTTTATTGAAAGAGGGAAAATTATGGACAAGAATATGAAAATTGTTAAAGTAGAAGTATCAGCAGAAGATAGACTTAAAAAGGCATTGAATATGCTAAAAAAAGAATGTATTCGTGTTATGCCTGCAAAGAATGGATTTGATAAATCCCAGGCTGCAGATACCAGATTTGGTGGTCCGGCTTATGCTGAAGCTGGTGATAAGGCTCCCGTTTGTGAAGGCTGTGGAAAGCCAATGAATTTCATATTCCAGTTCCGTGATTCTTACGATAAAGACATGAAGCCATGCGGAGCACTTCACTCTGTATATTATTGCTTTGATTGCACTCCTATCGGAAGACCTGAAGAAGAAAAAGGTCAGTGGGTTGTTGTAACTCATGAAAATCCAGATGCTTCAAAATTTGTCGAATTTAATGAAAACGTAAGCAAGACTCTCAAACCAACTGCCTGTGCACTTAGCAGGGTTTTCGTCCTTCCAGATTACGAAACAGCGGAAAGCAATTTCCCAAATATTGCTGAACTTTGCGAAGAAATTGACTGCGAAGATCCAATGAGCGCCTATGAAGATGCTGGTAATGAAATAGGCTGCTTAATGGAACCTTCTACAACTATTGGCGGTTATCCTGTTTGGATTCAGGGCGAAGGAAGCCAGGTATGCCCGGAATGTGATGGCGAAGTGGAACTTGCTTGCCAGATTGATTCTGAAGACGCTGTTAATCTGATGTTTGGCGATGCTGGTTGCTTGTATGTTTTCAGATGCCCTAAGCATAAAGATAAATTCGCTATTGAAATGCAGTGCTTCTAATAAATAGCTTCTTTGTTGAAGCTAATTTAATTTCGTAGGTTTTGAAGCTCGTAAATATTATATTTGCGAGCTTTTCCTTTTATTGATACTCTTTTCAGAAAAGTAACACGGCCTAAGCCCTTCATTAGCTTTAAAGTCATACCAGAAATTATAATACCAGTATCCTTAGAACTCTTTTTCGATTCTGCTTTAAGTCTGGCTGCAAGATTAACAGGATTTCCAATAACAGTGAAATCTAGTTTCCCGGAATATGAGCCTATTTTCCCTGAAATTACTGTGCCTGAAGCAATGCCGGTATAAAGACCAGGAATACCTGATTCCTTTATTTTTTTTACAAAGGCTAGGGCAGCTTTGGCGGCCCTCAAACCATGTGATTCTTTAGATGGTTCGTCTCTGAATACTAGCATTATTGTGTCTCCTAGTATTTTATCAAGACTTCCACCAAAGGTTTTTGAAACTTCCTCTCCTATTGAAATATATTGGCTTAAAAGCTTAATTACATCGTTAGCAGTCATGTTGCTTGTAAGTTCTTCGTAATTCTTTATTGCAGAAAAAACAATTGTTGCCTCTTTGTATTCACCACCAGGCAAGAGGTTCAGGCTGCTATTCCCTTCAATATCTGAAAAAGCGTCTTCAGATAAGTAGGTCTTTAAAAGATTTCGTTCCTTCAAAGATGTTACTAAGTGCTTGAAATCATTATTCAGATTTTCAAATTCGTCTCCACTCTTTATTTCGGCTTCCCATTCTTCACCGCCCTTGGCTATGGCTATCGCGCTGGCTGCTAGTGCATTTACTGGTTCACCAAACATCAAATCAAACAACTTGCTTGTTAAAAACAGTATTAATGAAAGAAATACAATCACTGTTAATATTGTGCTTATAAGAACAATACTATCATTACTGCTGTTTCTTTCTGTAATTATTGCCACAGCTAGATGGGGAATAAGCTGGTTGGTATTTTTTATGATCTGTTTGTATTCAGAATCTGTGTTCGCATTTATTATTTCGTTTGTTGGGTTGGAAAGGCAAAGCTTTTTATCTGATTCAGATATGCTACCACTCCCGTTCCAACATTCTGCTGAACCGCTGGTAGGAATAGGTAAAAATGAATAATTTATTTCATAATTTCCTACTATTTCCCTGTAATTTTTCTGCTTTATAAAAGAGTTTTCTATATAAGCCGCAACAATGGGTCTTGGTTCCAGTTTTGATACTAATATAGCCATTATATTTTGATTATTGGAACTTGTATCAGATATTTGAAGTGAAGAAAACCATACCGGCGAGTTACCGTTCATTAATAAATTTAATTTACCGTCATTTTGAAGAAAATTTTTGATTCCTTCCGCACTGATTTCTTTTCCACAAATAAAAAATCTGTCTCTACGCTCTCGGTCTATAATAATTTCCTGGTTATCATTTATTGTTTCTAATGCTAGAACTGGCATTTGGCTGAATGTTGCATCTGTGCTTTCATCCATCATATCAGATGAAAGTCTTTCAGGAAATTGTATGAAAATTCTTTCTTTTAATAAATTGTCCTTTAATTCTTCAGGTAATATTTTAAAGAATAATGTCAGACTTGTGACAGGAACTCTATTGCCTGCATGTTGGAGATAGCTTTCTATAGTATCCTTAGATACAGGATGATTATTTAATAATGTGGTCAGATTATTTACTATTTCTGTAAATTCTGATTCTATTTTTGTAATGCTTTGCTCTAATTGTAGATTTGATATTTGTAGTCCTGTTGAGGCATGATGCTTTACTGATAATTCATTTATAAATCTGTTGTAGTGGTTTATTGTATAGACAGAAATACTGAATAAGGTAAAAGGGAAAATACTACTTATTAGTGCTAATAATAATATTTTATGCTTGAAATTAAGTCTTTTATCAAAGCCGAACAAATGAATGTGCAGGCAATATATACCTGAAAAAATAATTATTATTAATGCTAATAATTGGAATTTTTTATAATCATTATTTTGCTGTTGATAAAGTTTTTCAATAGGAACACAATATTCAATGAATGGCATAAGCTTCTTAAAACGTGTATCAAAATTTTCGGTTCCATTATGCAATACATGTCTTGAAAAGCCCATTGAGGCTGGTGCAATAATACTTAATTTGTTGTTTTCTGTTGTTAAACCGCTATAAAATCTTTCTGGATTATCATATAATTTTGGAAAATCCATTTCTTTAAATATAATTCTGGTGTCTGGATATTCACGATTAAGCCTGTTAAGCATTTCACGGAAATTAAAATCTTCTCCACGCATTACAAAAAAGAAACCAGTATTTGTTTTTTCTGATTTTTCAAAGCATCCAAGTCCGAAATATAATTCGCCGCCGTATTTTATTGAAAAATTCTTAGATATTTTTTCAATAGAAATATTTATTGTAGTTGCTGTCTTGTATAACTGCTGTAAAATCGGTCCAAATGCGTGCTGATATTCAGATATTTTTTTTGTATTTTTATTATTTTTAAATTCAGTAACAAGATTTTTTATATGATTCTTTATTAATGCTGCTGGTGGAATACGTAAGTTATCATTAAGCGATTTATTGCTTTTTATTGTTGTCAGTTTTTCAATGTTTTCATCAAAAAACGTGCAGAACATTGTTTCACCACATAATTGCCCGTCTATTTTTGATTTTATAATTTCAGGAGATAAAGCTGCATTAATGGCTTGTAGATTACGCAACTGGCTAGTCATATAATTTTCAGGGGAAATAATGTAGTTATAATTTTCTATCTTTTTATAACCATCTGATATGAGCTCAGTTTTTGAAAAATAAGCGTATTCTTTATTAAATAATTTAAATATTAGTAAACCTGAAGCTGATGGCAAAACAATAAGAAGAAACCAGATTATCCATAAACGTAATCTGGAAATATTTATTTCTCTTTTTATTGTTTTTATTTCAATATTTGACATCTAAAAGCTCCAATGTATCTTCGTCAAATAATTTAGTAATCAATAAATCAGATATTTCTTTTTCAGAATATTTACTAATGAGTATTTTGCTGACTGTAGCTTTGGTCTTTGCTTCGATGGTAGCAGCTCTTTCTACAACCTTTCCGTTAACAGAAAAATCCTTACGACCCTGATTGGTGCCAATGCTTCCCGTTATGGCAAGATCTGTGTCTATTCCGATACCATTTTCTATTGTAAATAGCCCAGAGGCTGTTCTTTCAAGATTCAGCTTAGAAAGTGATTTACGCATATTTAAAGCTGCTTTGCAGGCTCTTAATACTTGGGATTCTTTTCCCTGTTCTTCATAAAATACAGCTTGAATAGCATCGCCTATGTATTTATCTATTATTCCACCTTGTTCTGAAATTGCCAGTTGCATTTGGGTAAAATAAGAATTAAGCATTTCAACTATTTCTGCTGGAGTATGGGCTTCGCTTATCCCAGTAAAATTACGTATGTCAGAAGACAAAATAGTAACTTTTTCTATTTTGCCAGTTCCTGCTTGTTCTAGATTATTATTTTCAACTGATTTTACCAGCTTGTCAGAAACATATCTTTTGATTTGTTCCTTTTGCCTTAAAGCCTCAGACATTTCATTAAAAGCTATTGTAATATTGTTAAATTCATCTGAAGAAAATGATTTAATTGTTGTTCCATATTCATTTTTTTCAAGATTGGTAATAGCTTCTTTATATATGCTCATTGGTTCTTTAATAAATACTGAAATAAAACCTGTGACAACTAATAAAAGCAATATTGTATAAATGATTAAAATTGGAATTATTAGAAAAATGTAAAAGGAATAAATTGTGTTGTGGGGCACTTCTGCTCCACCTACTATTACAAAAGCATCATCAGGTTTATAATGCCATTCGCTTATCTGGTCACTGCTATCCATTGATTTTATTATGGTATTTCCGCTGTCTTTTAGGGAAACAACTGTTTTATATAATAAATCATTGATTTGAGTGGAAGCGTCTTTTGCCAATGGCCACTGAACTAAGACATCGCTGTCACGATTCTGTAATGTTATTCCTAATTCAATACTTGCAAATCTTGTTTTTATTGTAGCCCAAAGTGGGTTATGAGCAATGTATGCGTTTATATAACGAAACGGTTGTTGATTTAGATCAGATCTTTTGTAATAAAAATAGTATGGCATTCCTTTACTATCTTTACTGTATAAATAAGCACTTTTATTTAATGAAATAAATGATACTATATTCGGAGTTGTGATAGATTCCTGTCCCGCTGCAATTTCTTCTTTTTCTGGAGTAATGTATTTCTCTAGAAAAGCTAGAGCAAGTGTTGAACCATTGTCTTTTTTCCCGGTCTCTTTTATTAATCCAAGATTATTTGCATATTTTAAGTGTATGGTTGCTGCTTCTTTATCATTCTGGTCGATTATTCCGTCATCTTTTATGCGATAAAGGACACCTTCTGGTGATGCATACCATATTTCTGTGGTTAAAGAGAACCATTTGTCTTTTTCTATGTCTATAATTGGCCATTTTTTACCAATATCAAAAGAAATATCTGACTTTTTTAAGATTCTTTGCTTTAATTCATAAATATAAGATATTTCTCTATAATTATTTTCTTCATTCAACAAATTGAGATTACTTATTTTATTGTGTATTTCTTTTGATACATGATTATTTATTACTTCACTTATATTTTGAGAGGGAATAAGACTTAAAACGAGTGTGCCTAATAAAGGAATAACAATTATTACGGATAATACCAGGACTAATTTATTGGTCAAAGCAAGCTTTAAGCCGTGTGAAGCTTTTACAAACCGATAAGAAAATATTACGTAAAGTAAAAACAATATTGCAGATATTATTTTTACAAGTTCGTTCATACTTTTTTGTTTTAATAGATCATCTGGATAACTGATGCTAAGCTTCAATTGCTTATTTAATAATTCTGTTTTATCTATTTTTCTTAGATCTTTATAGACTTTGATTTGATTTTTCACATTTGTTGGAAAATCAAGTGAATATTGAAAACCACTAGCATTTTCATTTATACCACTAAGATTTGAATTATTGGTTTTTTCAATTAATTCTATTTTTATTTTTGATGAATCGGATGTCAGGACACTTTGTATTATTTCTTCCGGATCTATGCTGCTTTGAGGAATAATAACAGAGTAATGACCATGAATTCCTTGAGAAGATGCTGTATATTTTAATATTGGAAATAATAGCTGCTTTTCAAAATAATCAGTATATAGGGATTTATTTATTCTAACTAAATAGTAGCTGTATCTTGATAAGAATTGGTAACTTAGCGCTTTTGCTTTTTCATACTGGTCGGGTGTGGGATCATACTTGGCAAAAACATTCCAACCTTTGTTCTGATCAGAATTTGAAATCAGGCGTCTTATTATTTTTGTTATAAAATGAGTTTCAAGTAAATTTTGGGCTTTTATATATGTGCTAATATCAATACCAAAATGTTTGATTTGTTTTTCAAGGGAAGGGGAAATGTATTCATAATGCAGATCTAAATCAGGATTAACAACTGATATTGCTATTGGAGAATATTTATCTACTGTTAGAGATGCTATTTTATTGAATAATTCCTGATTATATAGGGAATTAGCATAATCACTGTCTAATTTTACATTCAGAATTTCATTTGGTAATTTTGGAAATAAATTCTTATGAAATTCTTGAAATTCATTTTGTAAATAATTTACAGGTTCAAGATTCTTCTGGGTTTTATGGGCTAGCTCTAGGAGAGTTTCCTGCATGCTTTCCCTGACACTTGTAAGTGAAAATTGATATAAGCTTTCTAAGGTATAATTTAAGAAAATTATCGGAATAATAAAAACAATGATTCCGACTATAGCTATAGTAAGTTTTGTATTATTCTTAAACATTAAATTACCTTATTCTTAAACTCTTCTAAATTTAACACGACTACAGCAAATCTTCTACTATAATAAAACCCCGATTAAAAGTATTTAATCGGGGTTTTATTATTTTATATAACTGTATATTTTAAAGCTGTTCTATATTCATTCTTGTAACAAGCATTCTTTCATTGTTATGTTCGAAAAGCTTATCACTGCTCATACCAATAAAATCCTTCCCAAAAATATCATAAATGGAAGCTTTTATTGTGAATTCAGGAACTCTGCCTAACAGCTTTTCACCGTCGGTGAGATATGCCAACTGAACAGGTGATGCATATTTACCGTCTGGAGTAACATCTCCACCACCGGCTAATATTACCAATAACCCCATTTGTCCGTTCAAGAGCTGCTTAATAGTTTTATTCCCGGCAACAACTCTTACGTCAGGAGCGCTAAGTGATGGAACAGAGTCATAAACCCCATTCCCACAGCCAGTATTTTCATAACCATACATCATAGATGTTCTCTTATCTGCATATGGTCTTATTATTACGCCATTCTTTATTAGTTCGGAAATGTTATCTGTTATTATAGTTCCTTCCATATCGAAATTTGCGCAAAAGTTTTCCATTGGGTCATTTTCAATTCTGAGACTGAAGTCTTTGTTGAAAACCTGCTGTCCCATTTGCTTCTGGAACAGGGATGAATTGGAGCCAAAAAGCTTTGCGCTTAAATCTCTCTGGAATATAGGAGTTACTACGTCAGCTGGTAGAATCAAAGGCAATGGTTCTTTTGGGAACGGGAGCATATTGCTGTATGCTTGAATATGATCAGAACAGGCTTTTATGATTTTTTCTGTATCAAGGCTTCTAACTGTAACCCCAAAAGCGGTGTTCATAATATCAGAAGAGCCTTTTCGTCTTAACAACAAAGCAACATTGATATTTCTATCTGTGAAACTTAAATCTGTGCCTAATTCATTTTCTAAGGCTATGCCAAATTTGTTAATGTTTACTTTATGGCTTACTGTAAAGTCAGGATGTAATCTGGTTATTTCCTTTAAAATCTTTTCTACTTCTATGCACAGCTCTGTATCAGATATTTTGCATTCATCTATAACAGTGTGTGAATTAGAATTTTTAGTGGGTTCTATAGGATAATCTATTGCATATTCCAAATGGCTTTCAGCTTGTTTGTAAAGCTCGTTAGTATCTGCTTCGCCAATACAACCGGCAATTCCTATTTTCCCGTCTTTATATACACGGCAAGCTGTCTTAGTAATGTTCTTGCGTCTTATTGCCTGTATTTCGCTTAAGGTAATTGTTAAAGATGTTTGTTGAAGGTATTGTGTGACTTTTTCTTTCATTTTCTTGCCTCCATTTACTGTACGTTAATTTCTTTGACTCTTACATATGGGCCACCGAAACCAACTGGAAGCGGGAATTGTTCCATCTTTCCGCAACCGCCACCAACAAAGCTCAGTAATTCCAACTTATCGGAAACAGCGTCAATCTGGTCTAGGGTTTTCATTACGTTACCGGAAATAACAGAGAATTTAACTGGTTTGGTTATTTTGCCGTCTTCAATTAAGAAGGCCATTGATGGGGCTATTGTAAAGGTAGACATTCCTGAACCGTGCTTGATTGTGTCAATAAGAATGCCATACTTAACACCATTTATGAGCTGTTCCTTAGTCATTTTATTATCTGAATCAATATATGTGCAGGTCATGCGAACTATTGGTTCAAATTCAAAATTCATGGCTCTTGCATTACCTGTAGCGTCTTCTCTCAGTGCAGCAGCTGTTTCTGCACTGTGCAAACGACCACGCAGTATGCCTTTTTCAATCAGAGTAGTTTTACAGGCTTTGTTACCTTCATCGTCAAACGGTGTGTAGCCACTGCCAATAACATTACCATCGTCTAATATGCTTAGGTTTTCTGAGCCAACGCGCTTACCAAGCTGCCAATCTTTTATCATTTCTTCGTCGCCGACCATGAAATCTGCTTCACTCTTGTGACCAAAGCTTTCATGAGCGAAAACGCCTGCAGCCATTGGGGAAAGAACTACTGTGTAGTTACCGCCTGGTATTGTCTGGGCATTTTTATAGAAATTACGTGCTTTTTCAAGGTGTGCTTTAGTTAAATCATGTAAGCCTTTGAGTTCGTCATAGGTTGTTACAGCCTTGCACCACATTTCGCTAAAACCGTTAGCACCGCTACCAAATCTGAAGCCAATGCGCATTCCTGAAATTTGTGTGTCGAATTTTACGTTGCAACCTATGCTTGATGAGAACTCTTTGGTGATATTGCTGTCTGAATAATTAGCAGACCAATAATTGATTTCCTTATCAGATTCTATTACATGTGCATATCCTTTGGTTAATGCTAGCTTTTCTGATAGCGGAATGTCTTTTACACTATTTTTGTTGTATTTGCAACAGTTACCAGAATTCTTCTGTAGTCTTATAACCAATGGATGGTTATTCACATCAGGATTTGGGGTTGCCAAGGCAGCCAAACTTTCCAACTCTTTATCTATTGAAGATAAATCTGTTGTTGAAGAATAATACCATTTTTTGCCGTCAAAAAGCCTTATAAAGGCTCCGGAATCATTTGCTTCTTTGATTTCTTCCAAACGGCCCATTTCTATTCTGATGTGAGAGCGGTAAATATGCTCAATGCGAACGTCTGAATAAAAATTCTTTGGAAATTTATACATTAATTCACTCCATTCCTTGTGTGTACACTTAGTGTCTTGTTTTTATCTATACTTAAAGCAAGTGTACCCTATATGTCTAAAATAATACTATCACTTTAATAGCCTATTCTCAATAGGCAATTTTATGCACTGCTTTTTTGTTAAATTTCTTTATTCTTTACACCGTGCATAAAGGCAAGAATTTCAAGTTCTTCGCCATATTTACCCTCGGGATGCATTTTGCTTAATGTCATTGGACAGTCCGGAAGCTTTTTGTGTGCATACATAAAAACAGCTGCAGCACGTTCTATAGGCATTAGACTGAGCAAATTAGAACTATAATCTGTTTTGGGTGTAAAAACTGAAAAAATAATACCCTTAGGTGGATTAGCAGCCAGAAAGTCGATGGTTTCCATTTCATCGACCATTGCATCTTCTATTATTCCAAGGGTTATATGGGCAAATACTCCAAGGCTTTTTGAAAGCTTTAAAAACAGGCTTCTATACTCATCCTTGCATGTGAATTGCTTATATATATCCATTACCACTGCATCTGAGGTAGGCAACTCAAAGCTTAGTATTTCTTCCTGATTACCGTTAAGTTCTCCAACTTTTTGGGTGGCTTCTTCCAAAGAGAGTATTGAATCACAGGCATTTAATATTTTAGAATTGGCTGGTGAAGCACTTACATTTATTATATGGCTAGACGACACCTTATTGGTAACCATACTTTGATTGGAAAATCTTTCATAATCAGGTGCGTAGCCTCTATTGTGTGGCGATAGCTGACTTACAAGGTCGTCATAGAACTTTCTTTTATTCATTGACTTAAATTTCGTCGTCAGCAGAAACTCTTATGACTTCTGCCAATGTGGTGTGACCTTGAAGAACCTTACCAAGACCATCCTGTCTTAAAGTTCTCATACCTTGCTTCATGGCTTCGTTCTTTATAACGCTTGTCGCTGCTTTTTCAATTATTAGTTCCTTGATTCTTTCATTTGGAACCAGCAATTCTGTAATAGTCGTTCTTCCTTTATAGCCGGTATGATTACAAAGATCACAACCTGTGCCCTGATAGACTTTTGTGCGTCCAGCCTGATAAAGCAGCTTAGAACGTTTTATAAGCGCTGGTGAAGGTGTGTATTCTTCCTTACAGTTATTACAAATTGTTCTAACAAGGCGCTGAGCCATAACACCGATTAATGAACTGGCAACTAAGAAAGGTTCTACACCCATATCAACAAGTCTTGTCATTGCACCTGCTGAGTCATTGGTGTGCAAGGTTGAAAATACAAGATGACCTGTTAAAGCTGCTCTGATAGCAATTTCTGCTGTGTCATAGTCTCGGACTTCCCCGACCATTATAATGTCAGGGTCTTGTCTCAAAATACTTCGCAAACCACCAGCAAATGTAAAACCAGCCTTTGGATTGATTTGTCCTTGATTGATTCCAGCTAATTGATATTCAACCGGGTCTTCAATAGTAACTATATTTACTGTGGGTTCTTTTATACACTGTAAAGCCGCATATAGAGTAGATGTTTTACCACTTCCTGTCGGGCCGGTAACGAGTATGATTCCATTTGGTTTGCGTATAAGCTTGGAAAAGCCTTGAAGAGTATCATCAGCGAAGCCTAAGTCTTCCAGACCATAAACTACGCTGCTTTTATCAAGAATTCTCATTACTACCTTTTCACCGCGAAGGGTGGGGTAGGTTGAAACACGAAGGTCTATTTCCTTGTTACCAAGCGTTAATTTTATACGTCCGTCTTGAGGAATGCGCTTTTCTGCAATATCCAGTTCTGCCATTACCTTGCAACGGGAAATAGTGGCTGCTTCGAGATTTTGCGGAAGGTTCATAACTTCCTGAAGCATGCCGTCTATTCTGAAACGTGTTCTTAAACAACCTTCATCTGGTTCAATATGGATATCAGAAGCTTTATCTTTGATGGCTCTGGCTATGATCAGATTAACAAGCTGGATAATACTCTGTTTGTCGCCTGCGTTAAATGCATCAAGGTTTACAACAGAATCGCCAAGCTTTTTTTCACCTGCACCCTGTATTGTTTTTGCAAAATCTGCAATACTGGTGATTTCAGTTTTGCCAGTAATTGGATCCGGGCCCTTTAAATGAGCTGCCATTGTGGTTGTTTTAGTTTTGCCTGAATAGAAATCATCTATTGCGTTTGTAATTTCTGTGTAAGATGATACCAGGGGTTTTACCTTGCAATTTGTCTGATATTCTAGATTTTCAATTACAAAGCTGTCCAGTGGGTCTACCATGGCAACTGTTATTGCGCCTTTTACCCTTAGAATAGCAATACATTGATATTTTCTAGCAATATCTTCAGGGATTAATCTTACTATTGCCGGGTCAATAACGTAGTTTCTGAGGTTTGCATAGCTAAAACCGCATTTGTTTACTAAAAAATCCAACAGCTTCTGTTCGTCTAAAATCTTCTGCTGGATAAGGGTGTAACCCAGAGTATTGCTGGTTTTCTTTTGTTCCTGAAGGGCTAAATGTAATTGCTCTTTTGTAGCTAGCCCTTCAGCTAGCAGAGTTTGCCCCAAAAGCTTTTTTTCTATACGAGCCATAATTGATTATTCTCTTTTTTATTCGGTAAGACCAAGATTGATTTCGAACTGTCTCTGAGCATTTAATACGAAATCAACGATAACCTTTTCGTGTTCAGATGAAATATTGTTGAAGGAAATAATACATTCCTTAACTGACTTCTGAGTAGCAAGGAAATCGCTGCCAGAAGCATCTTCTGAAGCAATTGATGAAGAAGAAGACTTAAGTCTGACAAGACGGCCTTGTATGCCTTGTATAAAGTTGCTTCCAATCTGGAATGCGAGAATAATATATTTACCCTGTTCAACTTCTTCGCTTGTTTCAACAACACAACCACCAGTAGAGAGGTTGACAATGACACCGCGCATTTCAAAGTCATTGCTGGAAAGTGACCCGTCAACGAGTTCACCGGAAAGCAATACTTTGAATTTACAAGGAATTCTGGTTTCTGTTCTGATTGCAGAGCGCTTATTTGCACCTTCAACCTGGAAGTCAAATGGAACAAGAGCATTCTGGAATACATCAGACAATGTGCGAAGTTCCTTAGCAGAGCTGCTTGTCTGGTCTACGATAACTGTCTTACTCAGAGCTGTTGTTGCTACGTTCTGAATTTGTGATGAAATATCATCTGTTATCTTAGAAATTGTATTTACCTTCTGATACATAATGTCAGAAGTATTGCTCTGGCGTTCAGCTGTGACGCTGATATCTTTAATAATACTATTCAACTGATTGGTTGTCTGAACCATAGAAAGAAGACTTGATTCAACGGTGTTTACAACCTGCATCCCCTGATTAACCTGAACAGTATTGTTCTGCATCATTTCTGCTGCATTTTCTGTCTTAAGCAAAATATCATTAATCAGTGTTGTAATCTTCTTTGATGAATCAGCGGAACCACGGGCAAGCTTACGTACTTCTTCGGCAACTACTGCGAAACCTCTACCAAGTTCACCAGCACGTGCTGCTTCGATTGCTGCATTCAAAGCCAACAGGTTTGTCTGTTCTGCGATGTTTGCTATTTCAGTAAGAATTGTACCAATCTGTTTGGAACTATCATTCAAAGCGTTTACTAATGAAGCGGAGCCGTCTGTTAGTTCCTTAATCTTTAACATCTTTTGAACGGCTTCTTTAACTGAAGTCTGGGTATCTGACGCTATTTCCGAAACACTCTGACTGTCTTCCTTTGCAATAATCAGTTTGGAACTAATGTCTTTAGAAAGACTGAAGCTGCTTTCAAGTGATGAAATAGTTTCGCGAAGGTTACTTGCATTGTCTGTAGCCTTCTGATTAATAAGACCAACCCCATCAACTATTTCTTTTATGACCTGAGAGCTTGTTTGAGCTGTTTTATCAAGATCTGTTGAAGCTGCTTCAAGTTTTAGCGATATTAAAAGAACTCGCTTCAATACAGACAAAATTAATTTGAATTCTTGTTCAAATAGTTCTAACTCACGGCTTAAACCTTTTTTGCTTGAAGAAAAAGCTGTTGCCTTTAAGCCTACCTTATCTGAAATTTCACCAGAAACAAAAGTTACTATTCCTCTTAATATTTCTCGGCCAAACCAACCTATTGTAGCACCTGCTATAATACCAAAGGCAATAGACAAACCAATGAATGTAACTTTTTTTGCCGGTGGGATAGTAACTATAATTAAAGCTATAGCTATTGAAATGCAGGCTAAAATTAAACCAAGAACTATGGCGCAAATCCATAGATTGCGTTGAGAACTTCCGTTTTTATTTATTATTAATGAATGAAAAGACATTTCGCGCTTTTACTCACACTATTTATACTAGCAATTTGAACCTTATTCTTCCTTTGCTGAGACAACAGGTGATTTAGGTGTCTTTACAAATTTATTTTCTTTGCTAATTTTGTCAAGTATCCCGTTTACGAATTCATAGCTTCTATCGGTTGAATACTTCTTAGCAAGCTCAATGGCTTCATTTATTGTGGCTTTTACCGGGATAGATGGAAAATAAAAGAATTCACAGACTGCAATTTTAAGAATACAGCGGTCTACTGCAGCCATACGGTCTAAGGACCAATTCTTGGCTGTATTTTCTATGACTTCTTCTATTGATTTATTGTTATTAGTTATTGTGTAAATTAGTTCTTTTGCAAATTCTTCGATAGTAGTTGGTTTCTGGAATTTATCATGCAAAAGATTTATCAATGAATCAAATTCAGGCTGAAAGCTTTCTGGAACTGTTACACCAGGAAAATGACTTTCTAATTGTTGTTTGATATTGAATTTGAAAGTATTTGCTTCAGCATGTGGAGACAATGAAATTGAGTCGACGAAGTCGGGGATAAAATCCTCAACTTCGCCAGACAGAATTTCTGTAGCCTTTGTTGCTTTCAGGAACTCCTTGACGGCAGTCTCAGTGGCAGGAGCGAACAATGTATCGGCTACTATCTGATACATGCTTTCGATCTTGTCACTACTGTTTATTTCAGCTTGATAAAGTGCTTTTAATGCTACTTCGCGAGATTGACGTCTTGGAGAATTCATTTTTATATTTCCTTATTCTTCAGTTTCAGAAGCCTTAGCTCTGATTGGTGTATGATTCTGTAACTTGAGGTTTTCAGCACGTTCTGAACCGTGTTCAATAGCACCCTGTGCAGCAGCAAGACGTGCTATCGGAACTCTGAATGGAGAGCAGCTTACATAGTCGAAACCAAGTCTGTGACAGAACTTAACTGAAGATGGTTCTCCGCCGTGTTCACCGCAGATACCAACTTTGAGTTCCGGTCTTACGCTTCTACCACGTTCAACGCCCCATCTTACCAACTGGCCAACGCCTTCCTGATCAAGAACCTGGAACGGGTCATTAGCAAGAATCTTCTTGTTGAGGTATTCGGGAACGAATGAAGCGATGTCGTCGCGGCTATAACCGAAGGTCATCTGAGTAAGGTCGTTGGTGCCGAAGCTGAAGAATTCTGCTTCAGAAGCAATCTGATTAGCAGTAATAGCAGCACGTGGAATTTCAATCATTGTGCCAATCTTATAGTGAAGCTTATCAGCTACTTTGTATTTTGCAACGAGCTTGTCAGCTATTTCTTTTACGATGGCCTTCTGATTGCGAAGTTCCTGAATGGTACCAACTAATGGAATCATGATTTCTGGCATTACAACAACACCCTTCTGAGTGAGTTCGCAAGCAGCGGTCATGATTGCAGTTACCTGCATTTCTGTAATTTCTGGATAAGTGATACCAAGGCGGCAGCCTCTGTGACCAAGCATTGGGTTGCATTCATGGAGAGCGTCAACTCTAGCCTTAACGTCTTTGATGTTCATTTTGAGCATCTTAGCCATTTCAGCCTGCTGTTCATCAGTTACTGGTGCAAATTCGTGCAGTGGTGGGTCCAGAGTTCTGATAGTTACAGGATAACCATCCATAGCCTTGAAGATACCTTCGAAGTCTTCAGTCTGGAACTTCAAGAGCTTCTTAAGAGCTTTCTTGCGGCCTTCAACGTCATTAGCAAGAATCATTTCGCGGATGTATTTGATTCTTTCGCCTTCGAAGAACATATGTTCAGTTCTGCAGAGACCAATACCCTGAGCACCGAACTTACGAGCAATCTTAGCATCCTTTGGAGAATCAGCGTTAGTGCGAACGTCGATCTGGCGAATTTCGTCAGCCCATTTCATAATCTGGCCGAAGTCACCTGCAAGACTTGGTTCAACTGTTGGAACTTTACCGAACATAACTTCACCGGTAGAACCGTTCAAGCTAATCCAGTCGCCCTGCTTCATAGTGGTCTTACCAATAGTAAGAGTAGCCTTCTTATAATCAATCTGGATGTCACTGCAACCAGATACACAGCACTTACCCCAACCACGGGCAACAACTGCTGCGTGAGAAGTCATACCACCGCGCTGAGTGAGAATACCTTCTGCGGCATCCATACCAGCAACATCTTCTGGAGAAGTTTCGATACGAACAAGGATAACCTTTTCGCCTCTGGCTTTCCATTCACCAGCGTCTTCAGCGTTGAATACGATACGGCCACAGCCAGCTCCTGGAGAAGCGGCAAGACCCTTGGTGAGGACTTTCTTTTCTGCCTTGGGGTCGAAAATCGGGTGGAGAAGCTGATCAAGGCTCTTGGGTTCTATTCTTGTAATAGCAGTTTCCTTAGTGATAAGGCCTTCCTTAACCATATCAACAGCCATCTTTACAGCTGCTGGAGCAGTTCTCTTACCATTTCTGGTCTGGAGCATCCAAAGCTTACCGCCCTGGATTGTGAATTCCATATCCTGCATATCTCTATAGTGAGCTTCAAGCTTCTTGTATACATCAACAAGCTGCTGATATACTTTTGGCATTGATTCTTCGAGAGATGGATATTCTTTCTTGCGGTCAGCTTCCTTTATGCCATTTTCCTTAGCCCATTTCTGAGAACCGGCCTTGGTAATCTGCTGAGGAGTTCTGATACCGGCAACAACGTCTTCACCCTGAGCGTTGATAAGATATTCACCGTAGAAGTGTGCGTCACCGTCTGCTGGGTTTCTAGTAAAAGCAACACCTGTAGCACAATCATTACCCATGTTACCGTAAACCATAGACTGAACGTTTACTGCAGTACCCCATTCATCCGGGATTCCTTCTTTTTTGCGGTAGATGATAGCGCGTTCGCTCATCCAAGAACCAAATACTGCATTGATAGCGCCCCAAAGCTGTTCCTTTGGATCTGTTGGGAATTCTTTACCCAAACGATCTTTAATGAGCTTTTTGTAGGCTGCAGTAAGTTCTTTGAGAACCTTTGCGCTCATTTCATTATCTTTTGCATCAGCTTTGAGACCATTTTTAACTTTGATCTTTTCCATTACTGATTCAAATGGGTCTTTTTCAAGCTTATTTTCTGGTTTCATACCGAGAACAACGTCACCATACATGTGAACGAAGCGACGATAAGAGTCCCAACCAAAACGTTCATTACCTGTAGCTTTGATGATACCCTGAACGGTTTCATCATTGAGACCGAGGTTGAGAACTGTATCCATCATGCCTGGCATAGAAGCTCTAGCACCAGAACGAACAGAAACCAAAAGTGGGTTCTTCTTGTCGCCAAATTTCTTGCCCATGATTTTTTCAATGTGCTTAAGGCCTGCTTCAACTTCGTCGTTGAGCTGCTTTGGATACTTACAATTACCTTTGTAATAAACATCACACATTTCTGTGGTGATAGTAAAACCTGCTGGAACAGGAATACCTACTTTGTTCATTTCAGCAAGGTTAGCACCTTTGCCGCCGAGAAGGTTTCTCATGTTGGCATTGCCCTGAGCTTCACCGGCTCCGAAAGTGTATACGTATTGAGTCATTCGGTTCCTCCGTATGAAAATAAAAAAAGTTGGTGATGTACACCTTTATCCGCAAAAGCATAGCACAGTGGTAATTTGTTTGCAAGTATTTTACTAATTCTTGTTAGGAAAGATATTTCAATTGTGAATTATTTTGAAAAAAATAGTAAAAAGCGACTCTTGTTAGGCTTTTTACATTTAAAAAGTCTTGAGGTTATGTTATAATATGCACGCGAGGCATTTGTATGAAGAGATTCTTTAAAATAATTGTTTTGTTTTTGCTTATGGCGCTTGGAGTCTATGTCGGACTTCAGATTGCTCAGTGCAGACGACCTGTTAACACTTCCAGAATGGAAGAATGCCTCAGACTTTATAAAATTTACAGGGCCGATGAAGATCAGGACAAACTTGCCAGCGGTTTAAGCGCAATAGCTCTTACACCAAACGATTTTCAACATATAATTGATAGATTTATTCTCTATAGAACTCAAAAATCGTCACTTAATCAATCAATAAAGCTTTTAAAAGCTTTTAGAATGGGATTTGATATAAAGGTTGAAAAAGTCTATTCTATTTCCGGTATGGAAGCAGAACCTTTCAGGTTAGATGCTGAAATTCTTGCTGTATTTGAAAGTAAACCAGAATTAGTTAAAGATGCTTTTGAAGGATAATTATGGCTAAGAAAAAGAAAAGCAAAAATAAAAATAAAACCCAGAATAATGCCTTATCTAACCAGATAACCACTTCTGTAAAAAAGGAAAGTGTTGTCAGCAATGAATCTTTGCAGATTCGAAAAATAGAAGGGCACAATGAATCTGTTGAACCGCAACGTTTTAGCAGCAGAATTTTAGATTGGCTAAGGGAAAAGCAGATTTTAAGTAAGACATTTATTATTTGTTTTGCATTAGCTATTTTTAGTTACGCATATTTTTATGTTGAAGCATCTAACAGAAGCATATTAGCTTATATTGGTTCAATGCTAACAATGGTCGTTGTTTATATTGAAATACTTATTATACGCGACCACCTTTGGGTAATAGAAGGAAGCATGCCGGAATCAAAAAAATGGCGAGAGCTTTTCTTTAGCCCAAACACCATTAGAAAACAAAAATTTAGAAAAATTATCGTTCTTCTTTTTACACTTGTGGTATTTGTTTATTTTTATAAAATTAAGCTTATTCCCGGACATAGAAACGGCTTGTCCTTCATCGGCTTAATTCTTATGATAACAATGGTATATTATGAAATCCTTTCCATCAGAGATGAAATAGCTTCTCTGACTAGATCTATGCAGCAATTTATTATCGAAAAAGTAATTGATAATGCCAAAAAGTAAACAAATGAAAGTCTTAGATTTTAAAACTATTCTGACATCGATAACATTATTGGCTTTTTCTGCCGGGGTTCAGGCTGCTTCTTTGCCTATTACCATTGAAGGCGAACATATGATAAGACTTCCTGGCAGTAGTCGTTACATAAAGGATGCTTTCCAAAAACTTCCAGATAATGTAATTGTTTCTATTCCAGATTTAGAAACAGCTTCATCAACTTCTGCTATAGTGGATGGTCATACAATTAAACTTTATCCTGGTGTGACCTTTAAAATTTCAAAGGGTACGTTTATTCCATTGACAGGGAGGTTCGAATTTAGCCCCGAAGATACTGCAACAAGTTCCATAAATATTGTTGCTCATAATTGCAATGTGGGGTATAAGAGTGGTCATTTTCTCATCGAAGCAACTCCTGATAACGGTATCTTTTTTGCCTTAAAAGACAATGGCTCTGTTTGGCTAAAAGACATTTCTAGAAATGTTTTTGAACTTAAATCAGGACAGCAGATTCATATTCCTATGTTTGGGAATGCTATTTTAAAGCCAAGACTTGAAGCTTTTTGGGGAAAAGAACCGTCAAGCTTTAATTCCTTAGGTGAAGTAGGTCAGGAAACTGCTTATGGTATTGTAGGTTCTGATTTTTCTAATAAGTATTCAAAGAAGAAAGACACTAAGGAAAAGGATTCAGGAGAAGAACCTAATAAAGAAGATACGGATAGTGTTGATGATGAAGATTATCTTGACCCTGAAGAAGAAGCCTGGCTTAATTCTGGCAATGAATTAGAAGAACCAGAGGAATCGGAAGCCACTGAAGACCCAGAAACTTTAACTGACGAATCTGAAGAAAAAACAGAAGTATCAGCATCAACAAATGAATCTGAACAAAAATCAGAAGCTTTACCAGAAGAAAATTTATAATTATTAATTAATTTGTTTTTTCGTCCGATTAACCACACATAAATGCTACTAAGAGGTTTTGTATGCTTTTCTTCTGGTGTGCTACTTTTGTAGCTTTATTTCTGATGGTTAAGGAAGCTGAAGTCTTAAAGACTTTTAAAGCAAATTAACTAAAATAAAAAAGACCGAGATTCTCACCTCGGTCTTTTTTATTAACTAATGATTATTTAAGGCCTTCAATGATTGCGATTGAAGCGCTGGCACCGATTCTTGTTGCACCATTCTTAATCATTTCAAGGGCAGCTGCTGTATCACGAACTCCACCGCTAGCCTTAACACCAAGCTTTGGACCTACAGTCTTGCGCATTAAAGCGATGTCTTCTGGAGTTGCGCCACTCTTGTTAAAACCAGTAGAGGTCTTTACAAAATCAGCACCGGCTTTTTTAGACAACTTGCAAGCTTCAACCTTTTCGTCGTCAGTAAGGAGACAGGTTTCAATAATAACCTTAACGAGGTTACCATTAGCTGCTTCTACTACTGCTGCGATATCTTTTTCTACCTGGTCGTAATTCTTGGCTTTGAGAGCACCAACATTAATAACCATATCAATTTCGTCAGCGCCGTTAGCAATTGCATCACGGGTTTCAGCTGCTTTTACAAAAGAAGTATTGGCACCCAGAGGGAAACCGATAACTGTGCAAACTTTTACATCGCTACCTTTAAGAAGCTTGGCGGCCAAAGCAACATTTGTTGGGTTTACGCATACTGATGCAAAACCGTGTTTCTTTGCTTCTTTACAAAGTTTTTCAATCTGGTCTGGGGTTGCTTCTGGTTTCAATAAGGTATGGTCAATATATTTTGCCAAATCCTTTGAAGTGAGAGCGGTTTTCTTAGTTTCACATTTCTTCATCTTAAACATTACTTCCTTTGCTGTTTTGTCTACTTATTCCATAATGGAATTGCAATTTTCTGTATGTAAATACTACATCAGAATTTACTATCTAAAAAATCTACCAAAATAATAGGAATAGTGCAATTAATTTGTATAAAAAAAACGAAGACTTTTAAGTCTTCGTTTTTTTAGGTTACATGTCTATATTAAGCGTAAGTGTCAATATTACTACCAAGATAATAAGACATATTGCTTGACTGTGGGCGGTTTTCTATTGCGTCAGCTCTACGGGTTTCGGCAGATTCCTGTGATCTTTGCTGAGGCTGAACACGCTGAGTCTGAGATACGTCACGCTGATAGGATGGATTATACTGATAACGTGATACATCATTGTTAACCATATTAATTACCTACCTTTAATTATATTGTACACTTATATTGTACAACATTTTATAGCTTCACGCAAGATTACTTTTCGACGTGTGCTGCAAAATGCTTCAAAAGGCCAGAAGTAGAAGAGTCATGGCTGCTAAGGTCTGCGCCCTTGCCACTGATAAGTTCGTTTTCTTCTTTGAGAATCTTCTTAGCCAATACTTTACCAAGTTCAACACCCCACTGGTCGAAGCTGTTTACTCTCCAAACTATACCCTGAACGAATATCTTCATTTCATAAAGAGCTACAAGCATACCGAGGTTGTAAGGAGTCAGCTTGTTAATAAGAATTGAAGTTGTTGGGCGATTGCCTTTAAATACCTTGTGTGGAAGAAGCATTTCAGCCTTTTCACCGGTGATTCCATCCTTAGCGAAGTCGTCTTTTACTTCTTCTTCATTCTTACCCTTCATCAAAGCTTCTGTCTGGGCAAAGAAGTTGGCCATCAATTTTACATGATGATCACCGACTTTGTTGTGACTGTTTACGAAACCGATGAAATCTGCAGGAATAAGTTTTGTACCCTGATGGATTAACTGATAGAAAGCATGCTGGCCATTGGTGCCTGGTTCGCCCCAAATAATAGGACCAGTCTGGTAATCAATCTTGTTCCCGTCGCGGTCAATGTATTTACCATTGCTTTCCATATCACCCTGCTGGAAGTAAGCTGCAAATCTGTGGAGATACTGATCATATGGAAGAATTGCAACGCTTGCGGCATTGAAGAAATTGTTATACCAAACACCTAACATAGCCATAATAACTGGTAGGTTCTTGTCTAATGGTGCATTCTGGAAATGCTTATCAAGTGCATGAGCACCAGCAAGAAGTTCTTCAAATCTTTCGAAACCAATTGAAATGGCAATGGAGAGACCTATTGCAGACCATGAAGAATAACGGCCGCCAACCCAGTTCCAGAAGGCAAACATATTAGCTGTATCAATACCGAATTTTTCTACTTCTTCTTTATTTGTAGAAAGTGCAACGAAATGCTTTGCAACAGCTTTCTGGTCAACAAGCTTCTTAAGCAGCCATTCTCTGGCGGTAAGAGCATTGGTCATAGTTTCCTGGGTTGTAAAAGTCTTAGAGGCAACGATGAAAAGAGTTTCTTCGGGATTCAGTCTTTTTGTCTTTTCAACAAAGTCTGTTCCGTCAACGTTTGATACGAAATAAACGTCTGGACCATCTGCATAATGTTTCAAGGCTTCTGTTATCATGACTGGACCGAGGTCAGAACCACCGATACCGATGTTGACAACAGCTTTAATTTTTTTGCCTGTGAAACCCTTCCATTCGCCTGAACGAACTTTGTTACTGAAGTCTTTCATTTTGGCAAGTACTTCATTTACATCTGGCATTACATCTTTGCCGTCAACATAAACAGGAGTGTTGCTTCTATTGCGGAGTGCTGAATGGAGAACGGCTCTACCTTCTGTCCAGTTTATTTTTTCACCAGAAAACATTTTCTTGGCAGCTTCTTCAACACCTGAGGCCTTTGCCAAATCAATCAAAAGCTTCATGGTTTTTTCGTTAATTCTGTGCTTCGAATAATCTAACAGCATATCTTCAAGATTAATACTGAATTTTTCAAATCTCTTAGGATCAGCTGCAAACATATCACGCATCTGAGCATCTTTTATTTCTTCATAATGCTTTTGCAGTGCTTGCCATTCTGTGGTTTCTGTAAGCTTTTTACCAGATTTAATCTGATTGTCGATAGAACAGTTCATTTCTTCCCTCCAAAGTTGTCTGAAATTTTTACAACTAAAATTTTATGCTTCATTACCCCCTTAAAGTCAAGTATATTGTTTTGATTGTTGTTAATTTTAAAGTTTTGCTTTGGAAAATAATAAAAAACTTGATTTATATAATTAAATTTGATAACATACACAGCATCGTAGCGATGATTCCATAATCTAGCTCACGGGGCGTAGCGCAGTTGGGTAGCGTACTTGAATGGGGTTCAAGTGGTCGCTGGTTCAAGTCCAGTCGCCCCGATAGTAAAAAGCCGTCACATCTGTGACGGCTTTTTTTTGTCAAAATATTATGTTTATCAAATAAAAAAAAGCAGGTCTTTCGACCTGCTTTTTCGTTCCTAGAGCTATTAGTTAACGTTAACCAACTTAAGCATAGGCATGAATACTGCCATAACGATACCACCGATTACGATACCGAGTACTACGATAACGAGCGGTTCGATTACTGAAGTTAAGCCTTTAACTGCTGTGTCAACTTCTGTGTCATAGAAGTCTGCAATCTTAGTTAACATTTTATCCAATTCACCTGTTTCTTCACCTACGGCAATCATCTGAACAACCATTGGTGGGAAAACGCCTGAGCTCTTCAACGGGTCTGCAATAGATTCACCTTCTCTGATGGAGATACGGGTTTTATCGACTGCTTCTGCGATAACGATGTTACCAGCTGTCTGGGAAGTAACTTCAAGAGCCTGAAGAATCGGAACACCTGAAGAAATCAAAGTACCAAGAGTTCTTGTGAACTTTGCAACAGCAACCTTTCTCATCATCATACCAAGGTTTGGAACCTTAAGAATGTTGGTATCCCAGATTCTCTTTCCTGTTTTGGTTTTGAAGAAGTTTACGATGAGTAATGGAACAAGAACAAGAGCAGGAATAACGATGAACCACCAGCCGACCATGAAGTCTGATACTGCAAGCAATACTTGAGTAGCCATTGGAAGTTCGATGTTCATACCAAGGAAGATTTCCTTGAACTGTGGCAAAACGAACATAACCAATGCAACAACAACCAAACCGGCGATTGCGAATACAACTACCGGGTAAGTCATTGCACCCTTGATTTTTGCTTTCAAGGCTTCTGAGCTTTCAAGATATTCAGCCAGTCTTTCAAGAATTGTATCAAGAATACCACCGATTTCACCGGCCTTTACAAGTGAACAGAAGAGGTTTGTGAAAACCTTTGGATGTTTTTCAAGAGCTTTAGAGAATGTGGCACCACCTTCAACGTCAGTTCTAATCTGAGCAATGATTTTCTTAAAGGTTGGATTTTCAGCCTGAGACTGAAGAATTGTAAGACATCTTACCAATGGAACACCAGAACCAATCATTGTAGCAAATTGTCTTGCAAAGATGCTGACTTCCTGAGAAGATACACCCTTTTCAAAAAGGGCAAAAGAGGAACCGCCAGAACCTTTCTTTTCAGCAATATTGATTACGAAATAGCCTTTTTCACGCAATTTGGCGATACAGACTTCTTTGCTTTCGCATTCCATTTCTGCTGAGACTATTTTACCATCCCAGTTCTTCGCTTTATAGGTGTAGAGAGCCATAAAACTAAACTCCTGTCATAAGGTTGATATCTAAAAAGTAAATTTTTCCTAAATATAAATGTATTTTAGAAATATACCACATTTTTAATCGGAAAAATACATTTTAGTCTTTAAATAATTTTTTGTTGGCTTTAAAAAGAAGTTGGGGTAGGATATTCACATGAAAACTTTGGTATTTGCAGAAAAACCATCCGTTGGTAAAGATATAGCTCGCATACTTGGTGCGAACAATCGTGGAAAAGGCTGTCTGGAAGGTAAGGATTATATCGTTACCTGGGGCTTTGGCCACCTTGTTGCTCTTGGTCATCCTGAAGTTCAGAATCCAGGCTGGAAAAACTGGAGCATGAATATTCTTCCAATGCTTCCTAAGGAATGGAAGTGTGTGGTTTTGCCTGCTTCTAAGGAACAGTTTGATAATGTTGCCGAACTTTTCAACCGTGATGATGTGGACATGCTTATTAATGCTGCCGACGCCGGTAGAGAAGGGGAACTTATTTTCAGGCTTGTATATCAGCAGTGTGGGTGCAAAAAGCCTTTTAAGAGACTTTGGATATCCAGTATGACTGATGAAGCTATAAAAGGCGGTTTTGAGGATTTACGTCCAAGTGAACAGTATGATAACCTTGCAAAGGCTGCTATTAGCAGAAGCAGGGCAGATTGGCTTGTTGGTATGAATTTTACAAGAGCTTACACCAGGAAGCTCAATACCATGTTTACTCTCGGCCGTGTTCAGACTCCAACTCTTGCTATGGTTGTTAATCGCCATTTGGAAATAACTCATTTTGTTCCAAAGGATTATTGGGAAGTTGAAGCTGTATTAGATGATTTTACTGCTCAGTGGTTTAACCCGAAGGCAGAAGAATATCCAACAAGAATTGACAGCCTTGAAAAAGCAACAGAGCTTGCTGAAAGTATAAAAGGCAAAAAAGCTGTTATCAACAGTGTTAAAAAGACTGCAAAAAAACAGTCTCCGCCATCTTTGTATGATTTAACCACTTTACAAAGAGATGCCAACTCAAGATATTCCATGACTGCAGCTGATACTTTGGCTACACTTCAGGGGTTATACGAAAAAAGAAAGGTTGTTACTTATCCTAGAACAGATAGCAGATACCTTTCTGATGATATTTTCCCGACAATAGAAAAAAGATTGGCATGTCTGCCTGTCGATTATGCTGGCTACTTAGGTTATCTTAGAACTAATCGACCTAAGAAGGATAAACGTATATTCAATAATGCCAAGGTTTCTGACCACCATGCTGTAATTCCGACGGAAAAGCGTGTTACAGATATGGCAGGTTGGAGCAGTGCGGAAAAGAAAATATATGATCTTGTTGTAAGACGTTTTATTGCTGTTTTCTATCCTGATCACCAGTATATGTCTACTACTATAGTCGCAAAAATTGGTGAAGACAGTTTTAAGGCAACTGGCAAGGTTGTTATTGATGAAGGCTGGAGAGAATTGTATCCAAAACGTCAGATCAATTCTACAAATACAGAAAAATCATCGGATTCAAATTCAGAGGATGATGATGAAAGCATTCAGGCTCTTCCCGACGTTAAGAAGGGCGATGAAAGAAATACCATTAACTCTAACCTTCTAACCAAAAAGACAAAACCACCGGCAGCATATACCGAAGCAACTCTTTTACAATCTATGGAAACAGCTGGTAAAATGGTTGAAGACGAAGAACTCCGCGATGCCATGAAGGATGGTGGTCTTGGAACACCTGCAACTAGAGCTGAAATAATCGAAAAACTCATAAAAGTGGGTTATATGTTCCGCGATAAGAAAAAATTGGTTCCAACAGAAAAAGGAATCAATATTATTCATCACGCTGAGCCTGAAATTATCAGTCCGGAATTAACTGGTCAGTGGGAAAAAAGACTGGCTGATATAGCTCATGGTAAAGATAACGACGAAGATTTCATGAATGGAATCTCTGAGTTTGTTACTAAAATTGTTGGCAAAATCAAATCTTCTAATGAATTAAGAGACTTAGCTGTTACTATAAGCAAAACCTACGGTGGTCGCAAATTCCCTAATCAGGCAGCTGATAGCGATGGAGAAAACAATGCAGATAATTCAGCGGGTAAAAAGTCTGGACTTATAAGCGCTAAACCGGTTTCAAGAGAAGTTATTGCAACTTGCCCGGCTTGTGGTAAAGGTGGAATTATTGAAGGGCAGCGTGGCTTTGGGTGTAACAGATTCAAAGAAGGCTGTCACTATGTGGTATGGAAAGAGTTTTATGGAAAGAAATTATCTGAAGCTGCCATAAAAGCTCTTATTGAAGGAAAAACCACAAGAACTATAAAAGGCTTTAAGCTTGAAGATGGTTCAGTCGTTTCTGGAAAAATAAAAATGAAGGACGATAAGTCTGGAATTGAATTAGTAATTATTGATGATAAAACAGACAAAGAATAAGCTTTAATATGGAAGAGATTTTTACTATTCTGGTTTATATAATAGTAGCAAATATTGCTTACCTTATATTTTCTTTATTGCTTCAAGGGTTTAAGCATTATTCCAATTATATTGCAGAGCTTATTTTTTTGTTGATTCTGACTATTTATCTAACTTTAAAAGGTCTGGCAATGGGGTGGGTTTTTCTTATTGGATTAATTGGCATTTTATTGACAGTATTCATTCCTTTTATTCTTCAAGCACAAATAGACAGATTAATCGAAGATAATTGCTATAATGAAATTGCGCCATTAGCTAAATTAAAAGCATCCTTAGCCTGGAGTTATCCAAATTCCCATTTGCAGGAAATGGCTGAAATAGCTGATGAATATTATGAACAGCAAGACAAGATGATTAAAAAGCTTAGAGAACTTTTAGGCATTGGTGAACCATACGATAGTATGACAAGAATGTTCTTGGGTATGATTCATTTTAACAAGCGTGATTTTTCTGAGCTTGTCATGGATATGAAAATACCAGATGAGGATTTTTCTAAGCAGTCCTTCGAAGAATTGCTTTACTTAGTTAGGGGTTATTTGGAAACTACCAGATATGATGAGGCTGTTGAAGCTCAGTTTGCTCTTGAAAACAAGGTATATGAGGACGAAGTAAGTGATAAGAAGTTAGCAAATGTTATTGTAAATAGATTCGTTTTTTATGCATTCATGGGTTGGACTCAGGAATACGATGCGCTTATGAACGATGAAAGTGCTCGGCTTGAAGAAGGTTTGCCTTCTGAACTTAGAGATTTTTGGCGTGGCGTCTGCTGGTTCTATTCCGGTGATTATATTAGTGGCGTAAAACAGATGCAGGATGTAATCGACAGACTTCCAAGTGATAGGGATGTATGGCGCGATTTTATGACGAAGCGCTTGCATGGAATGGTTGAAAACAAAGAATTTTTTGATCTGCATGTATTGCCAAAGTTGAAAGAAATTCATGATAGTAAAAGTGAAAACCTCTTAAAGCTTATTGAAAAGGTAAAAAATGAAAATGTCGAAATACCGCCAGTAAATAAAGCTAACAATATATTGTCTTTTGTTATACTTGTGATATCCACTATTTGGCTTGTTGTTTGCAATGTAAATGATAATGTTGAAGTCATTAAAATGGGGGTTAATGGTTGGTCATTTGTTGAAAACGGTGAATATTACAGATTGTTTACATATATATTCATTCATAGTGGTTGGTCTCACCTGATAATGAATCTGATAGCATTACGTTATTTTGGTGTAGTTGTAGAAACTATAGCCGGGTGGCCGTATTTCCTTGCAACCTTCTTTATTTCTGGAATAGTGGGTGGGTTATTCTCTGTCTGGCATGGGACATTGCTGTCTATCGGGGCTTCTGGTGGCGTCATGGGTTTATTGGGAGCTGCTTTTGTTTTCTGTATGACAAAGACCAGGATTGGTCGTGGAATCTCGAGTCAGGTTTCTTTATCTTCCCTTGTTTTTATTATTATTATAAATGTCGCTTTTGGGATAATAGAGAAGGGGCGTATTGATAATTTCTGCCATCTTGGTGGAGGCATTGCAGGCGTATGTTGTGGTTTGTTTTATTTATTAGCTTATAAAATCAAAAAACTACAAGCTTTATATCGTGTTGCTTCTATTGGGCTATGTTTCGTTATTGTCTGTGGAGCTCTCTTGGGCTATGGTATTGCCTTGAAAAATAATGACTTTTATCCTGCAAATTTGAAGGATTTTCATCTGTGCGAATCACCCAACAAATATTTTTCTGTTGAATTACCTAAAAACTGGAAAATTAAAGAAATAAAAAATGAAAATTCTGAGGATATAATTGCTGATGGTGTTGCTAATGAGTATATAGCCTGCACGACTGCTGCTTATACAGGAAATAAATTAGATATTTTAAACGAAATAATTAAAGAGAAAACAAATAGCTTTGAAAGCTTTGATGATATAGAGCTTGTTTCTGTTAGTGGCCCTACTTTAAGTCCATTAAGAGATTCAACCTATTCTGTTAAATGGTTGCTGAAGAATAAAGGTTATAGTCTTACTGCTGAAGACTATCTTATTTTCAATGAAAAATGTGCCGGATATATTAAGTTTCAGGTTTATACAGAGCATATGGAAGTATATGCCCCTGTTCTAAATAGAATAATTAATAGCTTTAAATTTAATGATGCAACTAATTTGAATAAGTAACTTTCTGTTGTGATACTAAAAAACTTTTCGTACCCTCTTGAAAATGATTTAAGAAAGTAATAAATTGCAATCTATATAATAAAAAAATTAAGGGGGCTTTTCTTTAATGAGAAACCAGATTAAAGTTCTCGCTGTTTCAGCACTGTTAGCTATGCCAGTCAGCCTTTTGGCTGCAGAAACTACATGGTATAATCCTAAGACTTGGTTCAATAAATCCGACAAGCTTAGTTCTACTACTGTAACTGGTAATGTTGATTCTGTAAAAGATCAGGTAATCTTCAAGACTCTTGATGGTCAGTTGCTCCTTCTTGTTGGTAGCAAGGCTGCTAAGGTTGGACAGTGCGGCTCTGACGCTAAAATTAGAGTTTTTGGTAATGTTTATAAGCCTTCTGATAAATATCCTACAGGTGCTTTACAGGTAAGAAATTACAGAGTTCTTGAAGAAGCTGCAGCAGCAACTGAAACCGCTGCTACTGAAACCACTGCAGAACCTGAACCATATTCTGAACCAACTCTTGAATCTTCTACAGAAACAACTCCTGAAGTTGTAGACGAAACTAATATCATCACAGCAATTGACAATGACAACGAAGAAGAAGACGATGTTATTGTTGAAGTTGTTGAAGAAGTAAACAACAAGATTGATGACACTGTTGGCACTGTTTCTGAAAAAACAGCTAGCAAGATGAAGACCTATGTTGTTCAGTCTGGCGATACTCTTGGTAAGATTAGCTCCAAGGTTCTTGGTACTACTACTTCCTGGAAGAAAATTGCTGAAGCTAACGGCATTACTAACCCCAAACACCTCAAGGTTGGTATGACTCTCAACATTCCTGAATAATAGTTATCAAGCTATCATGATGATTAAACAAAGACGATTCAAAAGTATATTGAGTCGTCTTTGTCTCATTTTTAGTCTTTTTGCTTTTAACGCTACCCTTTTGGCCGACCAGTCTATTTGTGAAAAATTCGATGATGTTAATGGCAGCGGCAAATATCCATACAATTTTAGAGTTATTGATAAATGCCTCACTGCAGGGGGTAGCTTATTTAATCCTGTATCAAAAAGCAATTCAGACGAAAAGGTTGTCGAATACCTTCGCTTTTTAAAAGGGATAGGAGTTAATTCCTTAATGCTTTTGCACGTTCCGTTTAAGGATGCTTTGACACCTAGACTAGAAACTCTTTGCAAGCAGGAAGGTGTTGAACTCATAAAAATGAGAATGAATGCAGAACAGCTTCCTACACCAGAACAAACCGAATATCTTATGGCCGCCATAGCCTCTGGAAGTTATGTTCACTGTATGTGGGGCTGCGATAGAACCGGAGCAATCATTGGCAAATATTTACGCTCTAAGGGATACTCAGGCAAAGAAGCATTAGACGCTGTTGTTAATAAAGGAACTCATGCTGGGAAGCTTGGTGGCTTCAAGAAAAAAAGCGGCAACAAGAATCTGCTCCTATATTTTTGGCCAGAAGTTGTTTCTGAAGCTCCAGCAATTTATTCTGAGTTTTCAAATTAAACCTATTATAAATTACTCTTTTAAAATAGATTCTTCTGTTATTTCTGAGGTTCCTTTATCCTCTACTTCTCCCTCTTCTTCTCCCTCTTCTTCTACGATTTCTTCTACAATTTCTTCTTCAGGGCTGTCTTCTTCAACTTCTTCAATAATATGTTCTTCTACTATTTCCTGACTAGCTGAAGAATCTGCACCTTCGATTATTTCTTCTTCGATGATTTCTTCTGTAACGTCATTGCCAGAACCATCGTCTTCTATTTCTTCTATCATTATTTCATTGCCGTCTTCGTCTACTTCAACAATGATTTCCTCAACTTCCTCTTCCTTCTGAGGAACGTTGTTAGCAGGCAAGCCAGATAAATCTATTTCAGCTTGCTTTTTCTTTCTGATTTTGCTGACAAAAGCTAATATGGCTTCTTTTGCTTTTTCCAAAAGTGGCTTTATTTTTTGTAAGACAGGTTTTAATTTATCCAATATTGGCTGTAGCTTGGTTAATACTGGTTCTAATTTTGCTTTTATTGGTGCTAGTTTTTCTGCTAGTTTACTACCTTCTTGATTTGTTGCACCTTCTCCTTCGGTTGGAGTAGTGGCTTCTCCAGTAGTATCAGCCTTTGCTTTTTTCTTTTTTAATACAAAAATAACGGCACCGGCTATTGCGATTATCAGTAAGCCAATAATTAAATAAATTGCAAAACCAGAAGAATTGATTTCTTTTGAAAGCTCTAATGCACCCTTAGGCGGATTCTTGGCTTTCAAAGCTATAGCAATATGCTGAGATGCTTTTTTTACGTCTTTTTTCTTGGTTCTGAAATGGAATATTGCTAGAGCATAATTGGCGTCGGGATCATTAGGATCTGTTTCCAATACACTACTTCCAAGACTTCTAAGACGATTTATGTTTTGATTTGGATTGTTTAATTCTACGAGCAGTAAATATTTTTGAGCTTCTGGGGCTCCAGAGGCATCAGGAAATTCTTCAAAAATTTTGCTGACTTCATCCCATTTCCCTTCGTCACAGAAGGTTTTTGCTTGGGCTAACTGTTCAGCAAATTTTGAAAAATCTATAGGAGCTTCTTCCTCCTCGTCCTCTTCTTCTTCTCCATCTCCTTCATTATCATCATCTTCTTCTTCCTCTTCGTTTTCCTCGTCTTCTTCGGATTTTTGTTGCCAATAATCAAATACGTCTTCTGTTAGGATACTGCAGAAAGCGAGGTTGTTAATAATATTGTCCTGCCATTTTTTTACGAATTCCATATTCTTGAAAAATTGGAAAAGACTGTATATTTTTATCGGCTTTTCAGATTTCTTTTTATTGGTGTCTTTGTCTTTCTTGAGCTTTTGTGCAATATCGCTCAGGGATGATTTGAGCTTAACTGTGCTGCTGGCGGCCAGTTTGCTTTTGTCTTCTGAATTTTTTGAGTTGGCTGAATCCTTGGATTTATTTTCTGTTGCTTTTTCGGAATCCTTTGAGTCTTTTTCAACTTTGTTTTTGGTTTCTGAATCAGCTGTCGTAGATTTTTCTGGAACTTTAACAACAGGTTTTGGGGGAATTATTATCGTTTTTATTTCTTCATCTACATGATAATCTACTTCCGGGGAATCTAATCCTCTCAGAAGGTCGTCTAAATCTGTTGCATACAGTTGGGTAACTGAAAGCAATATAAAAAATATTATTAGTAGATGAAAAAAACGTTTCACTATTATTTGGTTGCTATGCTAAGACGTGCTTCAACTGCAAGTTTATCACATCTTTCGTTTTCTGGATGTCCTGCGTGACCTTTTATCCAGTTCCACGAAAGTTCATGCTTCTTAGATAATGCTAGAAGTCTTTCCCAGAGTTCTTGATTTTTTACAGGCTTTTTACCTGCAGTCTTCCAACCATTCTTGGTCCATGAATCCAGCCAGTTTTTTAAAAAAGCGTCACAGACATATTTACTGTCTGTAGTAATTATCACTTTACAAGGCTCTTTTAAACTTTCTAAGGCATTTATAACAGCAAGGAGCTCCATCCGGTTGTTAGTTGTTTCGGGTTCTCCGCCAGATAATTCTTTTTCGATACCCTTAAAACGAAGGATAGAACCCCAGCCACCTGGTCCGGGATTACCACTGCAGGCTCCATCACTGAAAAGCTCAACTTCTTTCATTTTATGCTCCAGACTTCATTATAGGTTCTATCTGAACCTTCACCGCCAGATATAATAAGCTGGTTGTTATAGGTAACAGCTTGATGGCTCTTTCTTGGTGCAAAACTGGAATTCTTTTCCTGTAAACTCCATGTTAAACCATCGTTAGAGGCTAATACTTCATTTGTAGGACCTGATGAGGTTTGGCCACCGATTAACCAGATTCGATTGTTGAAAATAGTAGCTGCCATACTATAACGGGCAGAGAAAGACAACGATGATTTCTTTTGGCTCCAGTTGGTGGCCTTATCTTTGAAAAGCAAAAGGTCGTTAAGAGGAATGTTTTGACCTTGACTATCACTACCATAGCCACCAATTACGAAAATACTTTCATAATTTGAGTCGTTGCTATCTTTAAAAACAACCGCTGAAGCATTCTTTCTTGGCAAGTCTATACTAGAACGGTCGGTCCATACTATGCCGTCTGTTGAGCACCATATATCGCCAAGAAGAGTGCCGTCAGATTTTTCTCCAAGCATTACCCAAAGTTTACCATTATAGCTGACCATATTGTGATATGCTCTTTTATCAAACCTTGTTTCTGATTCATAATTGGTTGTTTCTGCTACATCAGCGATTTTTGTCCAGTTTTTACCATCAGATGAATTCCAGACATCGTTTAAATAACAAACTCCGTCTGTATCATTGAAGGTAATACCACCTGTCAGCCAGATTTTTCCATTGTGAACTGTGCAACAATGGCCAAATCTTGGAGAGAAGCTGCCATTTGTAACTTTAGTCCAGGTTTTACCATCCTGAGATTTGAATATTTCGTTCAATGGTTCTCCTGTTGTTGATTTACCGCCTATTATCCACAAGAAATTGTTGAAAACAACCATTGAATGTTCTTTGCGTGGAATAAATGTTTCTTCATCTTCACCATCATTCTGTGCAAACAAATTGTTATAATTTGATCCTTCTTTTGCTGCTGTAGTAAAGCTCCAGGATACTGCAGAGACTGGGTTTATATTTTGAGAATCATAATAGGTGTTGCTGATATTTATTACATACTTGGTGTTGGAATTAAGCTTGCTAGCTGGAGTGAAAGTCATTATATTGTCATTCCACTGGAAGCTTCCAGAGACGCTACTATTAGAGGTTTTTAATGTGAAAGCAGCTTCTGCAGAGGCATGATTTACTGCTTTATTGAAAGCGACAGAAACTACTGTGTTTTCAGATACTGCAATGGCATTCATTGTGGGAATGCTATCATCAACGACAACAGCTGGCATTAGAATTGTTTTGAATAAGAGGCTTTGAGGATTAAGCAAAGCCATACCTTGCATATCTATTGCAGTATTATTTATTACTGTTCTTATATAAGTATTTTCTTCCCAATTTTCTGAATTACTTATTGTTACTGTTTTGCTATCATTAGACCATGCAAAAGATAAAGTATCTGATGGTGAGACAGTGATTGCTGATTCTGTCTTTGTAGTATTCATTGATTTTGAAAAATTAATAACAATATTTTGTGTCAGAAGGTTGTCTGTTGAGGCGTTGTCTGGATTGAATGATTCAATTAAAGGATTAATAGAGGTCTTAAACTGAAGCACAAAATTATCTTTTAGTTTCAGGTTCTTTGTATCTTTGGCTGTGTTAGCTATTTCTATTTTATATGCTGTACTTGGTTCCCAACCATTTCTTGCTGTAATAGATATAGTTTGGCTATCAGACCATGAAGTTGAATAACCGCCATTGAGTGCTGGGGTTATGCTTATTGAATTTTCAACGCTGCTAGTATCCATTTCTTTGCTGAATACTACTATCACAGATTCATTTAATGATATTTTTTCTGCGTAATTGGCTGGATTTGTAGCTTCTATGACAGGTGCTGTTACATCAACATCTGTCTGAGTTCCTGTGTCGGTATCTGTTTTGGTATCCGTGCCAGTGTCAGTTTTTGTGTCAGTATTAGTATCTGTGCTGGTGTCTGTTTTTGTATCAGTGCCGGTTTCGGTTTTTGTATCAGTACTGGTATCTGTCTTAGTGTCAGTGCTAGTATCTGTCTTGGTGTCTGTGCTAGTGTCTGTTTGGGTATCGGTCTTTGTATTTGCAGGGGTATTAAATACTAGAATAAAAGTATCTTGCAATGATGCTTCTGTTGCAGACTTTGCTGTGTCCTCTATTTTCATTTTATAGGTTTCAAAATAAGCTAGTGGAGCAGAGATTGTTAGAATAGTATTGTTTGAAGACCAACTGTAATTAATTTCCCCTGAAATTTCTGGTGTAAAGGTGATAGATTTTTCTACAGATTCAGTGTTCATTGCTTCAGAGAAGGTTACACTTATAGAAGTACCTGGGGTAATTTCTTCCTCTTGGGCCGGACTATGGGAAACAATGCTAGCATTGGTTATATCGCCTTTTTGAGGGTCTTCTTCAAATGAAATCTTCTTTTGACTCATATAGCAAATTTGCTTCTCATCAGTGTATTCTGCTTGGGCAATAATAAAATTTTCAGCCTTCTGCATGTCATCAATATTATAATCTGTCATTTTAATCATAACAGAATAGGTTGCCATGTCTGATGATATTTCCGGCTGAGCTAGAGTTAAAAGATTGATTTCATAGCTGCTAGAGGCTGATTCGACATGAGAGCTGTAATTAAGCGGGAATATTCCACGACTGAATAATTTCAATATAGCCTTATTGTTATGATTATATGGCATGCAAATTTTTATTTCCAAATCTTTTTTGAAGTTGCCACCTTTACCATTGGTGAAAACGACATCTTCAGAAGTTATTACGGGAGTTTTTTCCTTTTCGCCCTGTGCTTTTTCTTTTACAAGAATCCAGTCAGAAAAAGTATAAGTAAAAAATGAAAGGCTGGTCAGTGTTGTTGATATTGGTTTTAATAGTATCCAATAGCTATTATCTGAACTTTTTTTGGCTATATAATAATTGTTTTGCGGATAATTGTTGCTTTTGTTGAACTTTAGTTCTGATGCTATTTTTGCTATTACAGGACGTGAGCTATTGCTCTGTTTTAAGGAAATATTATATAAATCTGATATTTTTTCAAAAGTGCTTTCCCATGGAAATGCTGTATTTGAATCTGAGGTTCTGGTTGCGTTTAAATAAGAATCTTTTATAGAGTTTTCCGGGATTGTCAGAAGGATTTCACCTAATTGCTTTTCGACTTTTGATGCAGAACTTATTAATATATTGTCTGCCAGAATCTGGGTTTTGGGTGTTTGCTTTGAGGTAATATCTACTCCATAACCGCTATGCATATCACAACCAATCTGGAATATTGAAACAGAAAAAACTATGGCAAAAAGAACTAATAATATATAATAACGCTTTTTCATTTTATTCTCCTGTAAGACTGGCTTTGTGTTCCTTTAAATGCTCCTGGCAGAAAGCAACTCCATCAGGACCACACTTAGAGCATGTGCAATATCTGAATACTAGTTCAGGATTTGATACATCGGTTCTCCCACAAATTGCACATTTATGGCGGTAGGCTTTGACTTCCGGGGTCGCAGCTTTTTCAAAATTTTCTTTTCTGATACGTTGTGCACGTTCGTATCGAATCCCTTTAAATGCTGGAATTGCGAAGAATATCAGATAATTGGCAACAGTCAGAAGTATTGTGATTTTTCCATAAAGAGGTGCTCTAATTAAATCAAGAATTACAAATATACCTGAAAAAATTGCCAGATACTTTATTTTTATTGGGATAATAAACATAAACAGCAATTCCTGATTTGGAAACAGGGTAGCATAGGCAAAAAAGAAGGTAAGATACAGATAGTAGCTGTTAAACTGAGCCATTGGGTCTATTAATGAAGCTACAATTAAAAAAAATGCACCAAAAAAGTAATACATTGTAAGCTTGAATGAACCCATAGCTGCTTCGATACCGTCTGCACACATAACTAGAATCATTAGTTCAAAAATAAGGAAAAAGGCATTGAGACTTGTAGGAATTAACAGAAATGTAAACAGTCGCCATATTTGGCCAGCTTTTATTGCCGGTCCATTCAAAACCAGAAGTTCATAGGGTAGAAGACCCATGCGGTTTAAAATAAAAATCAGAATCATTAAAAGGGAAATATAACGCATTAATCCGTCTAATGCCCAGTTCGGATGTCTTGCTTCTAGTTTGTCCAACCATGTGCCATTGTTGTTCATACGACAAACCTATTTTGCATTGCTATTAATTTTGGAAATTTTACTTCCGTTGGAAAGTATGATTCCATTTGGATTTTCACGATATGGAACACAAGTTACTGAAACCATGTCGCCAACTTTAAAATTCTTGGCTTCATTATTCTTAAATTTAACCATAACGTCGCGTCCATTATGCTTTATTACTACACTGACTTCTGATATTACGTTAATAATGTTACCAGAAATAGTACACTGTTTATTCATTCTGAAAGTGCTTGGAATCTTGGTGTTCTTAGGACCAGAGCGTTCTTTCTGACGATTTTCCTGCTTATATTTTTCCAAATTTAAACCGTCATCTGAATTAAAAGCTGCTATAGTGCCACCGATAACAAGAAAAACGAATAAGACACTCAAAATTGCCATTAATGTATTTTCTTGAATCCAAGCTACGATAGGAGATTTTGGAGCTTCCTTCTCTTTGGTTTTCTGATTTTTGCCACCATTAAGCTTTCTAACATTTTCAACGGAGTATGGCTTATCTTCAACACCAGCTTCTTTGTTGTTTTCAAAAACATCGATTTCCTGAAGATTGCTCTTCTTTACATCTGCCGGCAAAGAAGAAAGTGTTTCTTCTAATTCTGTTCTGGCTTGTGATATTATCAACTGCAGGCTTGGATCTTTAGTAACTATGCACAATTTATCCAACATTGATAATATTACCGGATCTGGATTGCTGGTAAATATTGCAATAATCTGCTTTGCTACCAAAGGATGAGTTTCCTTGATCAAGGCTCTCATTAATATTTCATATACTTCTTCAAAAGGACATAATGCAAAACAACTGATTGCATTTGAACGAGTATTTTGATCATCTGAATTAATCAGCTTTTGAAGTGCTTCAATAGAATTTGCATGGTCAACCTTTAAACCGAACCTGATTGCTCTTACTCTGATGTTGATATCATCAGAGAGTAACAAATCATTTAATTGGTCTTTTAATGAATCTGGGGCTACTCTTTCAAGAATTTTGAAACCAGCTGTCTTCAGCTTGGTATCTTTTTCTAGTAGAGCTTTCTGTCCATATTGCTTGATCTTAATATTTGGAGTAAGGCGCAATAATGTAAGCAAGGCTTCAACTCTGAGTGGAACAGAGGTAAAGCTACTATCAGCGAGTGCTATGACCTTTTCCTTTTCGGTAACCAAATCTTCTATTTCTAGCTTCTTTAAATAGCGAATCTGAGCCTTTTCATCGTTTTCTTCTGCTTGTTCAGCCTGGACTTCTGGTTCCTGCTGGATTTCAGGCAATGGAGCATCGACCTGATTTTCTTCTGCAACAGTAGCTACCTGTTCTGCAGTAGCCGCAGGTATTACATTAGAAGATACTTGCTGATTATTGGGAACAACTTCTGGAGCAGCTGTTTTATTAGATTCCTTCAGAATACTATCTAAGTTCGGCAAATCAATAGCGTTTGCAGTATTCTGGTTGGTTAGCTTCTGGTATATATCTTCGGTTTGGGGATTTAAAGCAAGATGCTCTATGAATTCGGCAACCTTTGGAATACTTCTGTTCTTTTCCAGCCATGCAACGATAGCTTCACGCTTAGGACCAGTTGTGGTAGACAACTGGATTTCCAAGTCGTTCAGGAAGTTCTGGAGACGCTGTTCCTTCCAGGTGTTAACAAGAGCTTGTGGAGTCGCTTTATCTGGTGGTAAAACCTTTGCTGAAGTTATAGCAGCGCTGACGATATTGAATATTGTTGATGTCAGCTTTCTTTGAGCCAGTGGCAATGACTCAACAATGTCAAGTATTCTTAAAGCTATTTCCTGTGATGGATTTGAAGCAAGAACGGTTGCGCATGCTTTGTATACGTCTAAATCCTTTTCTTCGGCTAGAAGTGCAAGAATATAATCTTTTACACGTTCAAAGGGAAAAAGAAAGCTTATTTCAAGAGCGGCTAAACGGTTTTCTGCCTGCTTAGAAGCTAATAAGTTCAAAAAGTGTCTTTCGGCTTCAACCGGGTCGATTTTTCTCAATGCCATTACTGCTCTGGAACGAACTAATGATTCATTGCTGGCCAGTAAGTAGGGTAAGGTTTTGGTGAGCATGGAAGCATCTATTTTTTCTGCAGCACTGATATATGGAAGGGTAAGATTGTCGCAGTGATGCATCAAATAGTTCTGAATGAATTCAGTATCAGTTTTGTCACCGAATTTACCAAGAAAAACACCTATTGATGGTAAAACATCTTCAGGTATTTCATTCCCTTTAGTTCTTATGTATTGAAGCAAAATAGGGGCTCTGTCTTTTTTAGCTTCCAAAAAATCTTTGGCAGTAATTGTTTGAGCGTCTGGAATGTCTTGATTATTATTGGTCTGCGTTGAACTCTTAGGTGCTACAGTAATATTTGCACCTAGCTTTTGGGAAATTTTTGCAATTGCCTGAGAAGCAAAAAAAGCTTCTTCTCGGTCATTAGTGTTCGCGAGAGGAGCTAAAGCTCTTAGAGCAGCTTCAGAAGAACCTGCTCTTGTCAGCTTTACTATAGCTTGAATTCTCAAGCTTCTTTTATCGGAGCCGAGTTGCTCAATTAATTCGTTTTCAGTATTTGACGCAGACAATCTTAATTTCCCTTAGATAGTTACATATATTCTAAATTTTTATTAGATTATCTGCAAGTTTTTTCTTTGATTGTTAACGTTGAGCGGATAATACAGAGGAATTATGCCTAGCAGCTTTTTCTCTGACGATATGCGGAGTAATGAAAATAATCAGTTCTGTTGTTATTTCTTTTTCTGTTCTGCTCTGGAACAATTTCCCAATGCCAGGGAGACTGCCAAGGACAGGTACCTTGTTTATGGTATTGCTCTTGTCGGTTTTCATCATACCACCAATTACGATTGTATGATTGTTTTTACATATTACCTGAGTAGTAGCTTCACGATTGCTCAGGTTTGGTGTTTGGTTGCCACCAAGACTTGTATAACCAAGAACGTTGGAAATCTTTGGCTTAATGTCCAGGAATACTTCATCATTGCCAGTAACAGACGGAGTAACATTAAGTTCAATATTTGCATTGGCTGTGCTTACTGTATTTGAAACCTGTCCGCCTTCACTTACTGTTGAGGCAGAAATGTATGAAATAGCCTGACCTACAGAAATGTTAGCTGTGTGGTTGTTTAAAGTCGTAATAACTGGATTACTTAATACCTTAGCAAAGGAATTAGTATTCAAGGTTGATAAGACTGCCTGAAACTGATTCATAGAAAGGCTGCCGAATCTGAATACACCAGTACCACCAGCTGTTGATGAGGTTGGACTGATGTTGATGTCCAGAAGATTTGCATCAGATGTGCCATCAACGGGAACTATTTTTTGCCAGTTAACCCCGATCTGGGTTTCTTTATTCTTGTCTATTTCATAGATATGAGCATCAATAGTAACCTGAATAGGAGCAACATCCAATTTATCTATGAGTTCTCGGATTCTGTCAAGGTTAGTTAATGTATCGGTGATAATCATCATATCAAGACGACCAGCGCCGCCGCCACTGGAATCTGCTGCAGCTCCAGCTTGTGAGGCTGCACTTGAAGAATACTTGTTTATTTTTACATTTTCAGAAATCATCTGAATAGCTGGTTCTATGCTATTGGCATCAGCGTAGTTAAGGTAAAATACTTCGGTTACAGGTCTGGAGGTAATTTCAAGACCGGTTTCCTTTACGTCAATCTGGGGAAGCATGTTTTCTAATTCTGTGAGCTTAGCCAGAGTATCTGTTACGATAATAGCATTTGTACGTGCATCAAGCTCAAGCTTGCCTCTATCAGAAAGCAATCTTTCTATCATTGCCTGAAGATCACCAGCGTTAGTGTGCTGGATAGTGAATATTCTTGTAAAAGTCGGTGCTAATTCTGATGGGAAAATACGCAAAATTTTGCCTTCCCATGAGAAAGACAGATTAAAATTAACAAGGATGGTATTAAAAGCTTCTTCCATTGTAACGTCACTGAATAATACAGTAACGGTTTTAGCTGGAATTTCGCTGGATAGCATCAGATTGATGTTTATGATTCTTGCTAAGGAGCGCAATGCGTCAGAAACAGGGGTCTGTCTGAAGTCCAGAGACTTTATCTTGATATTTTTACCTGGTGGGAAGCTTAAAGTTGAACCTTCTATATCTACAGTGGTTTTATTCTGATTTTTGCTAGAATTATTTCCTGATTTCTGTGGTGAAATTAAACCATTAGGCTGTTTTGGAGTAAGGCCTTTGGGTGATGAGGTTGAACCTGCAGTAGCTGGCTGAGCTGCTGGAACAGTTGTATCAGTTGGAGCAGCTGGAGCTGCCATCTGATACATTGGCTCTGGATCAGCATATTCAGCTTTTAATTGTCTGATTGTTTCAAGAACTTCAGGAGAAAGAGTATTAGAATCTTCTGCTGGCGCAGAAGGTAATCCGTAACCACTTCTTATTTTTGTATTAGCGCCTAAGTCACTCCAACCAGACTGCTGTTCACCATAACTGTTGTAGTCTGGGACACTTTGTCTTACAGTAGGATAAAAAGAATTTTCTACTGTTGGAGTAGTAGGGTAGTTTATTGAACCTCGTGCTGCTTGAGGGGTATTAATATAACTTCCATTATTATATGAATTATTTATAGTTCTTGTGTTGTATTGGGATGACCTGGTTGCTTGTCTTGCAGCCTTTGTTACTCTGCCAGCCTTAGGATTTCCCGTTCGCTGCCAGTTTTGAGCATTAACCGGAATAGCACAGAATCCTGACAAAGCTGTCAGAATTAATACTGCTATATATTTTCTATTTAAAGATTTCATCTAATATTACTCATTACTGGAAACATATTTCCAACATAAGAAGGTAATTTCTTCGGAAAAATAATTGTCGTTTACATCATGAAAATGAACAGTTACTTTTGCTCTTATTGGCGATATTGCGGAGGTAGTGTTTTGAAGCAGATCCATAACCCCTTGGGTGTAAGGTCTTATGATCATTGACTCTTCGACTTCTGAAGTATCGCCTCCTGAAGTTGAAGCAGTAAGACTTAATTCCGTTTTTATGTTATATACGCTTAAGCTGTCTATATCATCGCCTAACAATGTTTTATAGGTCAGGTCATAACCTATTACAGAGCATGATACGCCTGTAATTAATGTTACGGTTATTGTGGACTCAGATATGTCTGTAACTATGTTACTGGTTGGTATAATGTTTGGATTATCTGCAGTAAGCTGAATCTGGGCTTTTGGGTATAAGGAACTCTTGCTACAGCCAACGGTTAGCAAGACAAAAGCCAATAAGTATATAATTATAACTATTCGATTAGATTTATGCATATTCCCTATATCGGAAAGCTCTAAAAAACTTATGAGCAATTTTTTAGGGAGATATAATGCTGTTTTAATCTTCAAAAGTATCTGTTATCGAATATTCCCCGGTTTCTTCGTTAATATTTACTTCAACGCCATGCTTGGGTATTATAAACGTTTGTTCTTCTGTATCCATGATTACTGTTTCATTGTTTATTTCAGTAATCTTGTGATGCTGATACTCGTCACCCTTTAAATATAGATTCCCATCAATAATAGCTCTCAGACCACGATTTGTTTCAATGGTTCCAGAGAAATTGCCTGTTAGTTTGGTTATCTTTTTGACTGTAGCTTCTTCTTTTTCTTCTGGTTGAGCAGCTAATTCAGCTTCTAATCTGAGCTTTTCTACCAATTGAGCATAAGGTGAGGTTTCAAAAGGATTTCTAGTTATCTTGAAATAATCCTGTAAAATAGGATCATCCTTCAACGGATTATCAAGCATAAGGGTATCCGATGCATTTAAATCAGCTGTATCTGAAGCAAGTTCATTTCCGTCGGCGGCAGGATTGTTTTCATCGGAGGCTACTTCTTCGGTTTCTTCTATTTCTTCGTCTACGCCTTCTTCTTCAACACCTTCTTCGCCTTCTTCATCAAAGCCTTCTTCGTCTTCCCCTTGTTCTTTTTGCTTGTCTTTATCTTTGGCTTTCTCTTCTTCCTCTTTTTTCTTTCTTTCTTCCTCTTCTTGTAATTGTAAATCAGTTAGAGCAACAGCTTGACGAGGCTTTGACGGTTGTCTTTCTATAAACTTGGGTTTATTTTTAAACCAGTTCATACCCATGACAATCGATAAAACTATCAGACTAATGAAGAAGAGTTGACGGATATTCATTACTTTATTCTTCTTCTTCCTCTTCTTCTTCTTCACCAAGATTGGTTGGGATTACATCCGGAAGAAGTATAGTTGATACTGTGAGGGTAGTATCAAAAGTCCCACTGGCATTTGGAGTTAAAGAAGGAACAGGCATAAAGCAGATTTTGGGCTCAAGCTCTATGTACCTCATAAAAGTCAAAATTCTTGTTAAATCTCCTGTATAAGCAAAATCAACAGAAAATTTCTTTGCATCAATAATACCTATTTTTGTCGGTTCGTCAGGCAGCGGATTAACACTTTTTACATTTATACTGGACATATTTGCCAGTTCTCTAACTCGGCGCAAGAATTGAGTGCGTTCTAGTTCCTTATAGCAAAGCTTCTGGGTATTAGCCCACTGATTCTTTTTTTCTTCAATGTCGATTTTTATATCTTCTAATTTATTGGCTGCATCCTTGAACTTATTCATGTCTGCATTCAAGCCTTTAATTTTTTTTAATTCTTTATTTATTAATACTGTCTTAGGGGCATATAAGAATTTCCAGACAACAAAAGCTATACCTGCTACGAAAACCAGCGGCATCGCACCCTGTTTCGGGTCTTCCTTTGCTTTTTGAAGCCATTCTGAAATGCTAAAATCTGCCATGCTATTGTTTATTCCTCATCAATAAGGTCGTCTTCACCGGAATCTTCTTCCTCTTCATCTTCTTCAGACTTTTCATCATGAATATATAAATCGTCACTATTGATGTCACTTGAAAGGACAAATCTGATAAAATAACGCTCTTCGTCTATTTCTACTTCGTTTGTTGATTTTAATATAGGCTTTGAAAACATAGAACATTGCCCCATTTCTGACAAAAACTGGAATACGCTGTCAGAATTGTCGGCGTGCCCTTGTAATTCAAGATTTGGATTTTGGGAGGTAGTATCCAATTCAAGATTTGTAATAAATATTTCTTTGGGAACAAGTGATAATAACTTTATTAATACTTTTGTATTTATTATCTTGAAGGCTTTAAGCTGCTCTGCTATTTCTGCAAAACTTTCAAGTCCTTGCTGTTCTTTTAATAATTTATCAACTTCAGATTGATCACCCTTTAACTTTTTTAAGTCACGATCTAGATTTTTAGATTGCTTTTGGGTTTCTGCAAGTTGTTTATTTATATGGATGACAGGGAAAGCAGCCCCTGTTAAGACAAGACATAACAAAAAAACAGCTATTATTCTTAATTTCGTTTCGTCTAATTCAAATAATTTGGCACCGAGATTATTTAAATTACTACCAAACTTTGAGCTGACACCTGAAAGGTTTATTGAAGCACTGGTCTGAGCTTTTTTATTTCTATTAGGAAATAATATGTCTATGAAGTTTATCAGCTTCATATCTGGCTGATATAGACCAACACCTAATATAGGGCTTAAAGCTGCGCTATCGTTTGTTCTCTGCTCTTCGTCATATTTTATTTCACCTATCTTCATGGAACCAAAGGGTTCAGCAAGAGCTGTGGGAACTTCAAGGCTTTCTTCGATGAATTCTTTATAGTTTTTCATAAAAGAAGAACCACCAGTAAGTATTATCTGGTCTATGCCTGTACCTTCACCGCTTTGTGAAGTATAAAAGCTTATAGATAGCTGCACGTTCTGAAATATCTTTTCAACTGTTTCAAAAATTTTATTGGCAGCAAATTTTTCTATGCCTTTAAGATTTGCAATGTCATCTGGTGGAATTACACCTAATTTGTGTTTTAATTCTGTTGCTTCGGTATATGAAGAAGGCTTGACCTGCTCTCCGTCTATTTCACCACCGGCATATATGGCATCTGTTATTGTAGCACCGGCCATATTGATGTCACGATAGAACTGAATTCTGTTGTTCTTGAATATCATTACAGAAGTAGTTGTATGACCACTATGGATAATAGCTACTTTTTTATCACCTTCAGCAAAGGGGGCCATCTGGTTTTTTAATGATAGCTTTAGGGATTCTGGTAATGTTAAAATACCGTCTGGAAGCAGACCACCACCTTTCAGATTGCCGTTGATTATTTCAAGAATGTCCTTTTGAAGAGCTGCCGCCATTATTTGCACTAAAGGCTTGTTTTCCTTAGTGATAGTGTCGCCGAGTGTATAGCCCAATACTGCATTACCCATAGAAAATGGCATCTGCTTATTAGCTTCCTGAGTGATGGCTTCAGTAAATTTATCCTTACCATCTTTTTCTTTTTCGTTGGAAGGTGGAACTTCGATACATCTTATTGTTACTTCACGATTTGAAGCAAAGGTAATCGCTTTTTTTGTCTGAATTTCGTTATCATACAGCAATTCTGTGAATTTTGTAGTTAAAAGCTGACGTAATTCTTTCAGGCAGTATTCTTTTACGTCATCGCGGCTCATTGTTTCGCGCTGTTCTTCTGTCAAATCCTTTTCATAAGGTGGTATTGGAATCTGTGCTAGCGTTTTTAGCACAGGAATACCATCGTCTCCATAATCTATGTAGACGAATTTTACAGAATACGCCCCAATATCAACAGCTACAAATGGGTCACGCTTAGGTTGTTGTGTTGCTTCCTCGGCCATAGATTACATTATATTATTTTTATTTTTCTCTTTCAAGTAGTGAAGCAAATGAAAAGGTGAACACAAATAATATTCCAAAAATGAAAAGAGGTTTGAGAATATCTCAAACCTCTTCATATTCAAATAATCTGGTTAGTTGTTAATTAATTAGTAAATTTCTTACGAACACGGGCAACTGAGGTAATAATATCGTCACAGAAGTCTGCGTTTTCTTTCTGAGCTTTTACTGCGGCTGTAATGCTATCGTCATCGCCACCATCAGGGGATTGGTCTGGACCATAAGACCACAGATAAACGTTATTACCGTCAACTTCAGCTACGTAGTAAATTTGGTTACCCCAGGAATCATACATAAAGTCAGAGGGTTCAGAGTCCATATAAGGACCTTTCCATTTTCTTGAGTAATTGGTTATACCGAAGTTATTGCTGGAATCAGTCCCATAATTTTCACTAGTTAATACATTTTCGTCGGCACAGTCATAGCTTAAGACTTTTTCGGCATTATAGGCCGAAGCTTTTCTTGATTCGCTTGGTTTACCATAATATGGCAAACGACCAACGTCAGACTGGTATGCAAGCATTGCGCTCTTTAATGATGACAATTTTGACTTAGTAGCAGAGGTTCGACCCTGGTCAGTTATAGAACCGATCATAGGTCCTGCAACAGAGGCCAAAACTGCGATAACGATGATAACTACCATGATTTCCATCAAGGTAAAACCAGATTTTCTATTATGCATATTTTAACTCCTAAGTTGTCTATGTATAATATAGGCAACTAATTTTTCATGTCAAGGGACAAAAAAATTTAATTTTTCAAACCCATATAGTATACTATAGATACTATAAATCGCAAGAGTTTTTTTTATGATGGATTGTACACAAAAAAGATTTTTCTTTTGCTTGCTTATATTATCGGCCATAATTTTATTTTGGTTGACGTCAAATTTGTTGCGCCCTGAAGTTTGGAAGGGTGAATTTCAGGTAACTGATCCAGATAGTGTTCTTTTTATAAGATTACTAGAACAATCCATTCTTAAAGAAAAAATAATAGAGAACGATTCGTATTGTGCTTTCCCATACAAAATAGAAACCGGTTTTGCACCTTTTTATATCAGGTTTCTTGTGCGTTTTGTGGATATTGTTTATACATTATTCCCAAATCTTAATGCTGATCCTATATATGTAGCCGGGATTCTGCCAATTGTAATTCCATGGCTTACCGCCATATTGCTGATATTTGCTATATATAAACTGACCGGGAACAGAATCCTTACGTTATTCTGTGCTTTCGGAATGCTGCCTGGTTATGCTTTCTCAATGTATTCCAAATTTGGAAAGCTTGATTATGATTATCTTATTAATTTTTATATATGGGCTTGGATAATCTGTTGCTCATTTTATTTAAAAAATCAAAAACATTATGTTGTTTATATTGCGTCTGCTGTAACCACTTTGTTTATTTCAACCTGGAATGGTTCCCCATTCTTTTTCTTTTTTGTAACTCTATTGGGCTTTGTTTTGTGGTTGACATCGCCACAAAAGCATAGTGATTATCTGGTTTTTGCTTCTATATCAATGCTCATAGGTAGTGTATGCGCATTGTTTTTTGTGCCGAGAACTGATTTAAGCTGGAATTGTTTTATTAATGGTTCTGTAGAAGCATATAGCTATCTTCAAGGCTGTCTTGTTCTAATTGGGGCTTTATTCTTGGCTTACCTTGATTATTTAAAACGGTTTTCAAATTCAAGAAAAATTGGGCTAAGCTCTATTGTAATAATATTAATACTGTTCCTGATGATTTTTCATAATACTATTTCTTCTGCTTCGGGTTTGATATTTAAGAAAGACCCTATTCATAGCACAATATCTGAACTTCTTCCCGGGATAGAACTGAATAAGATTTTTGAAAATGAACTTTTTAATTGCTTAACAAAATTAGGACCGATGTTTTGTTTTTTTCCCATAATATATTTTGTTGTTTTACCAGAGTTTAATAAGAAAAAAGAATTACGATTTCTGGTTTATTGGTTATTTTTGCTATTTATATTGGTTCTTTATCAAGTCAGATACTTCCGCTGGATAGGCTGTGGTTATGGGTTATTAATAGGATTTACATGCTATGGCCTGTGGAGAATCTTTAAGCAATATATGCGCAGTAGAAGTTTTGCTATGTTTAAAACAGGCTTAGCTATTATGCCAATAATGATTGTATTCTTGACTGCTAACTATAAGATTATTTCCTCTGGAACTAGTTTAAATCAATTTCGTGTTGAATTGTATCAATGGATAAAAGAAAATACACCACCTACTTCGGGTTATGATAATGATATGTCTCCTGAATATGGAATTTTACCATATTGGGATGAAGGTAATTATATTAGCTATTATACAAAGCGTCCTACTGCAGTTGGTAATACTATGTGGGGCTTTAAGACTATGGCTGATATTTTTTCTGCTGAAAATGAGCAACGTGCTTTTGATTTATGCAAAAAATACAAGCTAAGATATGTTTTAGTTGAGCCTGGAAAAATTCTCTCAAACGAAATGATTAAGTATTGGCCACTATTGAAAGATATGCCAGAAAGCCCTAGATATTATTTATATTATAAGGATTTGCCAGACAGGGAAAGCTTTGATTATTTTTATTTCTGGCTTACTAAGCATATTGGTTTAACAAAGTTGGGTGATTTTGGAACTTCTAGTCATTTCAGGCTGGTTTTTGCTAACACAAGTGAACAGGGGACAATCTCTAAATATCTTTTGTTCCAGTGCGTAGAAGGGGCTTTGGTTAAATTCAGATCAGAACCTGATACCAGGGTAAGCCTATCAATAGAATTTAAGGCTTCTAGAACCCCATTAATTTATAAAGTTAATGGAATTGCAGACAGTAATGGCATGTGCGAATTCAGACTGCCCTATGCAAATGATTATAATAGTGGTCAGATTGTAACAGATCCATTTTATAAAGTGTCCTTTGAGAAGGATGGCGTCAGAAAGCTGGCTAAGCTGACTGTACCGGAAAATGCTGTTGTTGATGGTCTTAATCTTGAACTAGAGAAGCATCTAAGTTATTTATCCACTTTTTAATCGCTGAAGTCTTTGTTGCTGGTGCAGTCAAACTTTCCGAAAAATCAAGTTCTTCTGATTGGAAGAATATTGTTTCGTTGTTCAAGATTCCAATATTTCGTCCTTTAAAGCTTTTATCTAAAAGACTGTGCCCCATATATTGGTCTGGAATTGGCAGCCCTAGAAGCTGACAAAGTGTTGGGGCAACATCAAGCTGGCAGCAAAGCTTGTTAGTATCTAAGTCTGTAAAAACCTGCTTCTGTTTTGTTAAAAATATTAATGGAAGCTTTCCTAGTTGAATGGCTGGATTTGAATTAATCAATTCTGTGTGACCGTATCCTAGAGGGGGATAATGGTCTGAAGTTATGACTATCAATGTCCTTTCGTCAATAATACCTTCTGAATCACAGGTTGTTATGAATTCTTTTAATAGTTGATCTGTATTGAAAATAGCCTTTACTATATCATTAGGATGCTTTTTTACAGATTCAGGCTGTCCCGGAGCTTTTACTATTGCCTCAGAGATTGGCTGATGCTGATTCAAAAGATTTACCAGCATAAAATAATTTTTGTCTTTTATATTGGAAAGAATATTCAACGCTTCTGCATAAACAGTGCTGTCCCAGTAGCCCCATGTGAACTGGCCGGGTTCTGGATAGGTTTTGGCTAAGTCTTCATAACCTACAAGATGGGAAAATCCGAATACATTCTGAATAGCTATTTCTTCACTGCCGTATACTCGGCTGTAGCCACGGATAAACCATGTGGAATCTTTGTGCTTTTCTTCCAGCATAGTTGCCAGATTATGCTTTTGGAGCTTCTGAGAATTGATGTTAAATGGTATTTTGCTGCTCAGCAAAACATTTAAGCCTTGAAGGCTGGGAGAATCTGCTGTGTAAAAGTTAGATGAATGAGGATAATTTTCTGTAAGGTAATCTAAGTAGGAAGAAGCTTCTGCTGGAATATCAGGATTATTACAATATAGATACTCGTAGGCAATGGATTCCATTACAATCAGTATTACACGGTCAAATTTACTATCTTTTGTTCCCTGGGGATTATTAGGTAAAAAACTGTTGTCTGTCAGAAATTTCTTTTCTGTTTCTGTGTAAGGCATTATTGAACTAGAGCTTGCATGCTTTCTATTGCTTGGAAGAAAACCCTTGATAGAGCCTGCTATTAGATTCTTTAATATTCTGTTTTTACCTTCTAAGGTTTTTTTATGTCCAGTAAAGTTACTGATTTCTAAAAATTCTATGTCTTGTGCAAATATGCAGGAAAATAAAAGAAAAATAGTTAAAGCAGCAAATGGTTTTACATGGTTAGAAGCAATCAGTTTTGAGGGCTTACAGCTTAAATAGATGGCTATTGCCCAAATAGCTATGAACAATAAGAGGTAAATTATTCCGAACCCCATGTTGCCAAGATATCCTTTAGCAGAGTGGTAATTAACGAATTGCAGGACATTCCAGCTGAAGCGTTCCAAAGTAGCTTTGAATACATAGTAGTCTAAGATGGGAAAAATAATGAAAGAGTGAAGTATTACTATAAATATCTTTTTTAAAGCTGGAATTGATTTACTTGTAAAATGGAAAATCAGAGCGGCTATGCAAAATAGAAATATATCCTTTGAGCAGCCACCAAAAAATGCGAACAGAAAATGCCAGTCAAAACTTACAAAGTTTCTTTGCAGGAAAAGAAAATGATTCCCGATAACGAAGATGATAAACAAGGTTAACGGTAAAAATATTCCAGATTCTCTGAGCTCACTTATTATGGAATTATTTTTTTGATTCATTGTCTTTTTGTTTTAACAAAGCCATTTCCTGGGTTAATGTTTTTATTTGATCATTCTGTCTGCTGATAACCACAGAAAACTGGATCAGGATCAGGGTAATTGCAACTATTAAAAGCAAAAATAGCATTGCAGGCGGATAATAAATCCCAATTGCTTCAGAAATATAATCTAATGCTTTTCTCCAGCATGAAAAAAACATGAACAGAAAACCAAAAATCAGCCATATGATTGCATAAGCTTCTTTTAAAAGCTTTTTACGTATCAATTCTATTATTGTTATCAGGAATATCGAACTGCCGATTATTGAGATAATTTGAATTGTTTGCATTTATTATCCTTTTCCTTTACCTGATTTTTATAAATAGCATAGATAATATAACTTTTGCCATATAATAAAATGAACCATAAAAAGAAATACTTGAAGTTCCATGTTGTCTGTTGCGCATTATAACAGGAACTTCAGCTATCTTTAAATTATTTTTGGCGGCCAGAATAACTTCTTCTGGTTCTGGATAATCGAAGCAAGGATAATTTTCAGACATATATTCTAGAGCTTTTCGATTGTAGGCTCGAAAGCCAGAGGTTGGATCTGTTATATTATTGCCGGTCAGAAGTTTTGTGATTAGCTGAAGGAGCTTTATTCCCTGACGCCTGAAAAAAGTGGATTTAAAACCATCGCTGTTTGCCAGAAATCTTGAACCAATGACTATATCAGCTTCTCCGTTCATAATGGGTAAAAGTAGTTTTTCTATATCTGAAGGGTTGTGTTGTCCGTCACCGTCTATTTTAACAGCATAATTCCCATTGTTTTGATTTGCGTATTGTAGTCCTGTCTGAACAGCTCCACCAACCCCTAGATTTATTGGCAGGTCTATTATTATAACATTATGATTAGAGGCTACTTCAGTTGTATTGTCGCTGGAGTGGTCATTTATCACTATAGGAAAATAGTCTTTATTGCATTGTTTTATTTCAGGCAAAAGCTCAACAAGGCTTTTCCCCTCATTGTAACAAGGTATTATGCAATATATTTGGTTTCCTTTTAATGAATTTGTATTGTTATTGATTGTCATTGGTTATATCGTAGGCTTTAAAGAAATGCTGATATAGATAGAAGAGTATGTTGGCAATAGGGTGCGGCCATGCTTTTTGTAACATCATATAGTCTTCGTTTTTTCTAATATTGGAACACAAGAGGTGGTTTGTTTCCGATTCTGGATGAATTCTATGAAATACTAGTTCTTTCGGGATATATAAAAATTTCCCTTCTGATTGAGCTATCTGTTGCCATGCAAACCAGTCTAAATTGCTTTTTAAATGCAAATCAAAACAATTTGGTCCAAGAGTTTTTTTGTTTAATGTAACACTTGGACAACAGATTGGGGTTCCGAAGGAAAGTATCGCTTTTCTCAGTATTTTTGAACCAGGGAATAATAATAATGGCGACAAAATAAGCTTTTTGCTTTTTAATAGGGTAGAAAGCTTTGCTGGCTTTGTGTTAATCAGTTCACGATAAGCAGTGAAAGCTATCAGAAAATCTGGATTGGATGTTAATGGTGTCTGAAGTTTCTCGGCATATTGCTCGCAGTATATGTCATCCTGATGGGCTACTGTTACATAGTCTGTTTCAGACATTCTGACTGCAAAATTCCAGTCAGCCCCTATGCCTTCCTGCTGGGAATTTACAAACAGCGGAATATGATACTTTTCTGCATAATGCCTTATTAAGTCATTAGGTGTTGAGGTAGTAATAATTATATTACTTTTTACAGTCTGTTTTTTTATTGATTCAATGCATTGTTGCAGATATTCAGATTCTTTATAGGCACAGATTGCAAATGTATGATTTGAAAAAGTGTTCATTTTTATTTTATTGGTATTCAGCAAATTAGCCGAATACCAATATTTTATGATACTGTATTACTTCATTGCTGTGCTCATCTGCATCAAAGGCATGAATACAGAAACAGCAATAGTACCAATGATGATACCCATACCAACAGTTAACAACGGTGTAATAGCTGCTGTTAAGCCGTCAAGTGCTTCACCAACTTCACGGTCATAGAAGTCTGCAGCTTTACCAAGCATTGTATCCAGGTTACCTGAGTTTTCACCAACTTCAACCATTTTCTTAACCATTGTCGGGAAAACTTCAACCTTGTTTAACTGGCTTGCTAAGGTATTACCCTGCTGAACCCCGATTGCACAATCTGCAATCATTCTTTCCATAATCGGGTTGCCCATAACTGATGCAGTAATCTGAAGTGCTTGCATAATCGGAACACCAGCAGACAACAGAGAACAGAAGGTTCTTGCAAAACGGCTGACTGCAATTTTTTGTGTCAACGGGCCTACAATTGGAGCCTTAAGGCTTACAATAGACATTACTTTTTTCCCTAGCGGGGTTTTTAATGCTATATATATGCCTACGCCAATACCTGCCGCAATGCTTGCACATAAAACAGAGTGCTGTAATAATGCGTCAGATGCCCACATCATTGCTTCTGTAACAGGAGGCAAATCTGTTTTCATCTTTTTGAACATTTCAGCGAAGTTCGGGAAGATTTTTACCAGAAGGAAGATAACACCTAATACTGCAACACCGAGCTGAATACACGGCATCATCATTGCACTCTTGATTTTCCCTCTGATGTTTGCGTCAGATTCTGCGAAGGCTGCAAGTCTCTGAAGAACCTGGTCTAGCATACCACCAGCTTCACCGGCTTCAACCATGTTACAATAAATCTTATCAAATACCTTTGGATGTTTACGGATTGATACTGAAAACGCAACCCCTGATTGCAGGTCACGGCCAATGGCTTCCAATACGTCTTTAAAATATGGGTTTGTTGTCTGGTCGGCCATAATACCGACTGCTTCAACAAGAGGAATTGCTGCACCAACAAGAGTAGAAAGCTGAGTTGTAAAAACCATCATTTCCTTGGCTTTTACACTACCGCCACCTAATTTGAAGCCACGCTTAGCTTTTACTTCTGTAGCTTTTACAAGATAGAAGCCCTTGTCTGAAAGACGGTTGGTTAATTCCTGTAAGTTGGGGGCTTCAAGCTGGGTTTTTAGAATATCACCCTTGGCGTCCTTTACTTCACAATCATATTTTGCCATTATTGACCTCTATCTATTTATTAGTCTGAACGTGCAAGGGCGAAAACTTCTTCTGGTGTTGTCAGACCTTGCTGGAATTTTACTACGATGTCTTCTTTTAGACTCTTCATGCCTAATCTTAAGGCTTCGGCCTTCAAGTCGTCAGGACCAACCTTCTGAATAATCATACGGCGGATGTTTTCATGGGTATACATGACTTCATGCACACCGACACGGCCTTTATAACCAGACTTACCGCATTTTTCGCAGCCTTTGCCACGATAATAGGTTTCGTTTATAGCTTCCGGTGGAAGTCCAAGGTCGGAGATTGTTTCTGCAGTAATTGTTGTGTCGACGTCTTTGCAGAATTTGCAAACACGTCGTGCAAGACGCTGCGAAACGATACACAGAAGTGCTGATGAAACAAGGAAGGGTTCAACGCCCATATCTACCAGACGGATAGCTGTAGACGGAGCATCGTTTGTATGAAGTGTTGCAAAAACCAAGTGGCCTGTAAGCGCAGCTTCTGTTGCAATACTTGCTGTTTCATTATCACGGATTTCGCCCAACATGATAACGTCAGGGTCTTGTCTGAGGAACGCACGAAGAACGGATGCGAATGTTAAATCAATTTCAGGTCTTACCTGAACCTGATTAATGTATTTCAATTTGTATTCAACTGGGTTTTCAACTGTACATATATTGATGTCTGCACCGCGGATAGCATTGAGACAAGAATAGAGGGTAGTGGTTTTCCCAGAACCCGTTGGCCCCGTAACAAGACACATACCGTTAGGAGAGGTAATTGCCTTTTTCAGCATTGCGTAATTTGTGGGGGTGAAGCCCATTTGTTCAAGCTGAACATTAACGTTTGATTTATCAAGAATTCGCAGACAGGCTTTTTCGCCCCAGGCCGTAGGAATGGTATTAACACGGAAGTCGATAGGCTTATCCATGATTACCATCTGAATACGACCGTCTTGTGGAATACGGCGTTCTGAAATATCCATACCGCTAAGAATCTTGATTCTTGACATTACTGAAGGCAACGCTTCAGGCTGCAGGTTCATAGAAACCTGTAGAGTTCCGTCGATGCGCAGTCTTACGCGCAATTCACCTTCATCTGGTTCAATGTGAATATCAGAAGCCCCTTTTTGAACAGCTGAAGTTAATACCAGGTTAACAAGCTTGATGATAGGGGTTTCTTCAGAAGCCTTCTTTAAACCGTCTAGAGCGCTGGCGTCTCCACCTTCGCCACCGCCTTCACCGTTGGTTAAAGCGTTGAGGGCGTCTGCCATTGCACCAGCAACGTAAAGCTTGTCTGTTGTGTCTGCAATCTGGTTTTCTGAACAGATTGCCCTGATTACTTCGCAGTTATTCTGAAACTGAATTTCGTCGATGATGAAAACGTCCAGCGGGTCGGCCATCCCTATCATCAACTGATTGTTTTCAAAGCTGATTGGCACAAGAATATGCTTACGGCATATCTTTTCAGGAACCATTTTTAATACTTCAGGCTTGATTTCTACCTTAGTTAAATCGACAAAAGGAACCTTAAGCTGTTTTCCCAAAGTTGGTAACAGCTTATCTTCTGTCAGGTAGCCTAATTCGATGAGAACCTGTCCAATACGCTTGCCGCGCTTCTTTTGTTCGGCTAAAGCAATGTTAAGTTCTTTTTCGCCAATATGACCTGCTTCGATTAAAAGTTGACCTATTTTCTTGCGCTTAAACATTTTTCCGAATTATTTTACACTTTTATTAATGTTTATGCAAGATAGTAGGTTTCCTATTGGGCTGATTCCCAATATTTGCGGCGGGCTTCCATGTAATGCGGATTAAGCTTGATTGCAGTCTGGAACTGTTCCATGGCTTCGTCTGCTTTACCCTTTTTGCGGAGTATGATGCCGAGGTGGTAATGAAGATCGGCGTATTCAGGATGGAGCTTAAGAAGTCTGCGATATTCTGCTTCTGCTTGTTCCATAAGACCAAGGTCAGAGAAAATAACACCAAAGTCTATTGTTACACTGCTTTTGCTTATACGGCCAGCCATTGTGTCTTCAATAATCTGACGATATTCCTTAGCTGCTTTACCGGCATATCCCTGGTCTTCGTATATGCGACCAACATAATAACGGGCTGCAGCATACTTGGAATTGATGTTTAATGCATTGGTGAAGCTTGCCAAAGCTTTGTCGTAGGCTTTGTTTTCGTAAAATACAAGACCAATGTTGAAATGCGCGTCAGCAAATTTGGGATTAAGGGCTAATACGGATTCATAGGCAGCTACAGCCTGGTCACGATCGCCTAACTCACGGTAGGAATGACCTAGATGAGTGTAGTAAACCGGATTTTTCGGGTTTTTGTTAACTGCTTTTACGTAGCAGAAGGAAGCCTTATCATATTGCTTTTTGAGGAAAAAGGCGTTTCCCATATAGAACAGCTTTTCATGGTCGTTAGGTTGCAAACGTAGATACTTTATGCAAGCATCTATTACTTCATCTAACATTTGTTCATCGTAAACTGTTTCGGCCATGACAGGTTCCCTTCTTGCTATTAATCCATAGATAGTATTGCCTTCAGATCTTTTGCCTGCTTGGTGCGAGGCTCCATGTGCCTGAAGGTAGGTTTATCCATTACGTAAGTGCGAAGAACTTCAAGTCCTTCGTAATTTCTTTTTAACAAAGATTCTCTGAGTTCCTGAAACGCAGGAGCTATGGCTCTGATACCTTCTTCTGCACTTTCAAAAACTTCCTTTGTAAAAAATCTTGCTTTATAGATTATACCATTATCTCTACGATAAATGTCTATTTCCGGTTCTTCTAATTTCTGAGAACGGACAGAATAGTTTCTCGAATCAAAGAAATGCTGACGTTCATAGTCGTCGTAAATAGTAGCGCCCCAGATATATGGAGTTTTAAACATCCATAACGGGAAAATAGGGCTGAGTATGTTTTTCATTGAATCCAGAAGTTCGTAGTTGTATTCATCTTCGCGGACAATGATTGTGAGATTATTGTTTTCAAGCTTGAAGGAGCCACCATCGCTGAATACACCTTCGATTTTTGTAATTTTTTCTGGTTTTGGGATGCTAAGCAGAATCTTTTTGGTTCTGTCATTAACTGTTTTGTAGAATTCATCCGGCCTGTCTTCGAACTCGACAGAGATGTCTTCTACAGGAAATGCAAAAGCTTTTTCAAGGGTATTTTTGAGAATATCCTTGTCTTTGCGACTGCTGAAGAATACATGTGTTTCTAGAATTGGCGATTCGTTACTCATGATTTACTCCGCTTTTAAGTAAATTATACTATGATCTTCTTCCGGAACTTCGCCGGAATTATTACCCGTAATTTCGTTGACAAGCATGCTTAGCATTTCCTTCGCACTTTGTTCGGGAAGCTTGTCTAATATATTCTTTAACTGTTCCTTTGTCATTCTTTCTTTATTGCTAGCAGGAAAATCAGTTATTCCATCAGTGTGAATGATTATTCCATCGCCTGGTGTAACATCAAAATACTGATTTTTATATGGCTCTGTTCCTTGATTAAAGAGACCCAATGGAATACCGGTTTCTAACTGTGGAATTTCAGCAAAACCATTTCTGGTTCTATTTATTATCGGAACAGTGTTTCCTGCCATAGCCAATACTACCTGGCTATCAATGGGACTTATTTGCATGACAAGTATGTCTACAAAGTTATCTGGCATCATATCACCACTGAGATACTTTGAAAGCTTATTCAGCAGATCTGCCGGGGTCAGGCATTCTTCAATAAAGCATCTTATAATCAGTTTTAGCTTATTTATATACAAAGCCGCATTCAAACCTCGGCCGGAGCATTTCCCTAAGATAATCATCTGTTTGTCAGTTGATGTATCAAGGTAATCCATGAAGTCAGCCCGGTTTTCTGACGGCTTAAAATAGTGAGCAATATCCCAGCTTGGCATTGAAGGAAAATGAGAAACTAACATTCCTTCGTATAGCTCATCTGTGAATATTTCTATCTCACTCTGTGGTTGTTTAGTTGAAGAACGGGAAAATTTGCTTTCTGTCTTGGAGGCTGTTTTTTCATGACCGTCTATGACTATTGCCATTCCTTTACAGAACTCTTCCAATATTCTTCTTTCTGAGTCTTCAGATAGCTTGCTTTCTCCTATTTTTACCAGTATTCCATAAACCTTGGAATAAAAGTCAATTGGCATTATCTGACTAACAACACGGTTTACATCAGTGATTGTCAAAGGCTTGGTAAAGCCGCCGGCTTTTTTTATCGAATCGTAATCTGTAATAGAATGGATTTTATTCGTAATTTCAACAACAGAGGGATCGTCCTGAAAGACTAATTCAACCTCATTGCTCGGGGTGTTTCTTGCTGCTGCTATAAATTCTATTTGTGTTCCCTGGCATAAATAGCATGCAAATACTGGTTCTGGCAGCATTTCTGATATGATGCGCAAACCGAAGGAAATTTTATCCCTTAGCTTTGATTCAGGATTGACAAGATGAAGTGCATAATGAATTCTTGCAAGTTTTTCTGCATCATCTTTAATTCTTGTGATTTCTGTGTCCTTGCTGTTTATTACTTTTTCGCTTGCATAGCAATAAACAATAATAGCGGCTAAAACAGCAAAAACTGCGGAGGCAGTTAGGGCTAGTTTTTCAACATCGTCATAAATGTATCCACATATAAAAAGAATAAAACTGACTGCCGCAAGCGGCAGACAGAGTTTTATTACATTTCGATTGTTAGAGATAAGGCTTTCTGTCACATTTACAATGCTACGCCATACTTAAGCTGCACGGTAGTTTTCGTAGGACCTTTCTGAGGATTCTTCCAAATCACGGCAATGATTAGAAAGAGCTTCAATAGCCATTGGGTCGCCAATCTTTGCCAAGGCTTCACCAGCTGCTAGACTGACTTCTTCCTTTGAATCGTTAAGAGCTTCTATTAATGCTTCTACTACAGCAGTTCCACGGCGGTCAGCCAACTGTAGACAGGCAATACGTCTAACTCTCCAGTCAGGGCTTTTGAGGCCTTTTATATAACGCCAGGTCTGGTCTACTGGTGTAACATTTGCCAGAGGAATAACCTTTCTTCTTCTGATAGGTGCGGCTTTGTCTGATGTAATATCCATTTTTTCAGCAATAATGTTTACTATTTTTTCAACAACAAACCAACCCACAAAGTAAACCAATGACAATCCAAGAATTTTTAAACCAATAGCCATCATAACAAAAGCCTCCAAAAAACATTCTGTTATGCCTATCGGCAAGGATAACCATTTTTTTTACTTTTATATGGTTTTTGCAGAATGAAATTTGAAGGCTTCTAGTATTGGCTTGTGGATATTATTCCAAGGTGGTTGATATTGGCCAGTCTTCTCTGTTGACGGCCTTTTGTCCTTTCAGAACATTAAGCAATGCTTTGATTACAGGAGTTCTGAAACCGAATGTGGCACCCTTCGTTTTTGCAAAATCACATTCAAAAATATCATACGGATTTCTCAGAGCTATCATAATTATCTTTTTGGTCTTAGAAAGCTCTCTTGCTGCTTCCAGTTGTTCTTTGAATAAATGACCGTTGTAAGTCATGAAAACAAGTTGTTTTGCATTTATTTTGTTTACTGAGTCGATTATTACTTGGCGTTCGGCCTTTGGTTCGTAAACAATTGTCTGACTTTTGGGAAAATCACCATTTATTATACTTGCAAGGCTTTTGGTTTTGTGTTCTTCTTCGACCTGAACTAATGAAGAAATCAACGGTAATACGAATAAGGTATCTTTACTGTCTTCTACTGGTAAATCATTGGAATCAGCATCAAGAAACTTAATTGATTTTTCTGAAACTAGATTAATTAAATCATTATGTTCATTATGAAGCTCATCAATGCTATTTCCTTGGTCTTCAGTTATCAGAGCTTTTGCATTATTGATTCTTAACAGGCTTTCTTCAAGACGTCTTCCTGCTTCCTTGTCTGTTTCTACACTATTTAACACGGTTTCTGCGGCCAGTCGCTGCTGTTCAAGAGTGTGACAGATAAGCAACTGGTCTGCTCCGGCCATGAAGGAACGCTGAGCGGCCTGAGCTATTCCGAATGATTCTGTAATAGCACCCATTTCAAGGTCATCAGTAATCAAAAGTCCTTTAAAGCCGAGTTCTTTTCTCAATAAATCTGTTAATACTGATTTTGAAAGAGTTATTGGCAGATTTTCTTCTTTTTCGAAAGCAGGGAAAAATACATGGGAAGTCATAATTGCTGCTACATTATTTTCTATTGCTTTCTTGAAAGGATAAAGCTCAAAGGATTTTAATCTTTCAGCAGAGTAGGGGATTGTTGGCAGTGTTAAATGCGAATCCTTCTTGGCATGGCCTTTCCCGGGAAAATGCTTTGCACATGCTAAGACGCCGGCAGACTGCAGACCTCTGATTGCTGCTGAACCGAATTTGGCTACCATTTCCGGTGTGTCAGAAAAAGAACGGGCACCGATACCTGGATTAGCAGGATGATTTATGTCTAAAACAGGAGCCAGATTCCAGTTTAATCCAAGAGCAGACATTTCTTTACCTATTGCCCTGTAGGTCTGTTCTGTTAATTCTTCACTACCTGTGGCAGCTAAGGCCATAGCTGAAGGGAATAGACTACCGTGGCTTAATATTCTTAATACTAGACCACCTTCCTGATCAATGGCGGTAAATATTTTGTTGCCAGCAGCTTCCCTGATTCTTTTTAATCTATCTGGTAAGAGTAGAGGATCAGAAAGGTTGCGTGCAAATACTATTACACCACCGATACCCCATTCTTCCACAAAAGAAAGAAATTCATCAGAAGGTTCTTCACCTTGATAACCAATTATAAACAGTTTGCCAATTTGCTTCTTGTCCATTCGTTTGCCTCTGAAAAATAGGTAAATATTATCTTCCAAAAGATTATAATTCAAAAAAATATTTTGTACAACAACTATTGTTAAGAATAGCTAAAAGAGTTGTTAAGAAGATTTATACAGAGTATAATATAACAATCTATTAAGGAGACTATTAATGTACTGTTTCAGATGCGGAAGAAAATTACCAGGAAGAGAAATTAACTGTCCTGATTGCGATACACCACAGAAAAAGAGACGCAGACGCCATAGAAGAATGGTTCTGGGCCTTTTTATATTCCTTGCAGGTGCTTTTACAGGCAGCCTTTTTGATACATACCTTTTCAAGGGAGAAGCTTGGAAGCATTCCTTCCTGAAAGAATATTTGCCTTCTGCAAAAGAAGGTAATGCCTCTGTTAATACAACTTCCACAGGTGTAACTGTGGAAATGAAATATTCTGAACCTACCGCCCCTAAAACAACTGAAACAGATAATTTAAGCGAAATTGACAAGCTTAAAGAAGTTTTGTTCCCTTCAGAAGAAAGTAATAATAGTTTGGACGAACAAACTTCTAATGTTAATGAAAAAGAATCATCTGCCGGGGAATTAGTCTCTCAATCCGATGAGCCAAAGGAAGAATTAAAGCCTATAGAAAATATTCCTACTGAAGTAGCTGATGTTTTGGCTGTTCCGCCAGAAGTTCCACCGGAAGCTGTAGAAGCTGCTTCAATTGCTGACGATAATTCAAACAGTGAAGTAACTATTGTTGAAGAAAAAGAAAGTGAATTTGAAATATCTGAACAAGCAGTGGCTTCAGAAACTTCAGAAGCTTCCGGAACTACTCAGATGTTTGTCGAAGCTGCTCCAGTAAAGGAAACAGAATCAGTAGCTGAACAAGCTCCTGTTGAAGAACATCATTTAATCTATAAAAATCTGTCACTCTTAGAAACCTCTAGTGGAGATAGCTATCACGCTTTTATGGCAAGAGACGGTAAAGAACTGATATTTGCTTCTAACCGTTATGATTATAATGGAAAGCCAACTTTCCAGTGCTTTGCAAAAACTCCTTCTGAAAAGGCTTCTTCAGAACGTGTTTTTGAATGGAATGGTAATGTGTGGACTCCTGAGCTTACACCTGACGGAAATATGATTATCTTCTCAAGTGATAGTGTCCAGAAAGAACATATTTTCCTCTATGATAGAAAAAGCAAAAATAGTATGGCTCTGACTTCTGGTAACTCTAAGAATATGATGCCTTGTATTTCACCTGATGGAAAGAGAATTGTTTTTGTTTCTAACAGAGGCGACGGCAAAAACAGAATCTGGATGCTGGAAATATTTGATAAAAATAAAATTACTCAGCTTACTAAAGGCGCTGTCAATGATTGTGAACCACGATGGACTCCGGATGGTAAAAGTGTTGTGTTTACACGCATTATCACACCAAGAAAGATTTCCCACATAATGAAGGTTGATGTGGATCCTGTCGGAGAACCTGTGACATTAGTTTCGGCCGAGTCTAGAAACTGGATGGCTGATGTTTCACCAGACAATAAATATATTGCTTATACTCGTTCGTTAGGGGCAGATGGCAATAAAAACGTAATTGTTTTGCAGGACCTGGTTTCTGGTAAAGAAGAAATTTTGAATTTTTCAGGAATCAGTGAAAGCAAGAGACCTGTTTGGAATGCAGATGGTTCCGGTTTCGTTTTTCATGCAAATAAGAAAAACATCAAAAGTTTGTATCAGGCCAATTTTGTAAGGGAATAATAGTATTTTGTCTTTGTCCTTAGATGATATTATTTTCTGTTTTATTCTTCTGCTGCCGTTAGCTATTTTCCTGGCTGCAGCAAGAAAGCATTGGGTTGATTCTGCCTTGAAAAAGGCATTTAAGTATGGACTCATTGCAGGATGTTTGGCAATAGTTATTGTTAGATTTATTTATATCCCAATCGAGATGTATTTGGGCGGAGATATAAGGAAATTTTTGTCTGCACCACGTGATTGGTACATCACGCTTATTGCATGTATCGGTATAGTTGGATTAGTTGAGGAAGGCTTAAAGGCTTTAATGGCCTATATTGCCTGCTGCTTTGGTAAAATGGAAGGCTTCAGGCCTACATATGTTTTTATGAGCTTTATCGGTTGCGGATTAGGTTTTTCTATTCTTGAAAATATTCAGTATTATATTGTTTTCGGTCCGACGGCCGTTTTGCCTAGAGTCTTAGTAAGCTCAGTTGCTCATGTAGGTTTTGCATGCATCTGTTCTTACTTTTCTATGAAAGCTTTTTTATTAATGAAATCACCTATAAAAACAGGAATTTTATTGAATGTAGGAATGATTTCTGCTGCAATTCTCCATGGAGGATTTGATTATTTGTTGTTTAGCTACTCGGTTACCACAATAGGTGGTTTTATGCTGGCTATTGCTTTGATGTTTTTGTATTTGATACATGAAATATGGATTCAAGCACTAAAAAATGATATTCCTCCAGTTGGCTACTTAGCTGTATGTTCTGCTTGCAGGGCTTTAACTGTTGAATCCATAAGATTCTGCCCATTTTGTGGAAACAGAGTTGCTAAGATAAATAGCTTTCCAACGGTATTAAAAAAATAACCTTTCCTGGTGGAAAGGTTATTTTTTTTTATAGTTGATTATTAGAACTGTAGATTATCTTCTCTTGTCCAGCCTGACTTTGTACCATTGCTGTAGGTTATTTCAAACCACTGATACTTGTCTACTTTCTTTACACTTTTGATTCCTACTGAAGTGCCTTTTGGCAGTTTTATTAATCTTGCACTTTGAGTAGTCGGCTGTTCACGGATATTAGCACCGTTGATTGGTGTGATTGTGCCTCTTTGAGGCAAATCTTTGTTTGTATAAACAATTACGGTTTCTGATGCTGGTGCTGGTTTTGCAACACCAACAATGGTTTTGCTCTGTTCAAGCATCTTTGTAACGTCTGCTTGTGTTAGCTGATCTTTTTTGGCTGTATCAACTTTGGCGCTGCCTGTTGCGTTGTTTGATGAATTTGTAGCTACATGATCAATGATGCCGGCAGGACCTTGAACAAGATATTCATCGATTGACCAGCCTTTTTTCTTGTTGAAATCCCACTGAATGTAAGACCAGCCATCTTTCTTTTCTTTTACTACACCACGGGTACCCTTTGAAACCTTGAATAAAAGTTTCCCTTTAACTGCCGGGCTTTCTCTTACGTTGAGACCATTGGTGCTGGCATAAGCATACCATTTGGGACCTGTAGGAGAGAATGCAATAGCATTATTGGATGAAGTTGATGCGGCTGTTGCTGTTGTTGGAGAAGCAGCCGGAGCAGATACTGATGCAGATGCAGGTGCAGTAGTTGCTGTTGCCACTGTTGACTCTTGTTGAGCTGTTACCTGATTAGGGGCTGGAGATAAAGTATTTGAAGTTGATGCTGAATTAGCAGTTTCATTGTTTGGAACTTCAGCTTTTTCTGTATTCGGATTATTGTCACTGTATAAAACCTTTACAGTATCCTGCCCAGAAGTTTGCTGTGTTGCTCCTGTATTTGGGCTTGGATTGCTGGTAGCTTCCATGAGTTTGAACATATATTTACCCATGAAAACCCCTAAGGCTACGACAGCAAGCATAGCCACTGCTATAGAGATTATCTTAGTCTTTTTCAAGTTGTTTGCTCCTCAAAAGTGTTATGAATAGATATTAGTACTAATAGTATATGATGTCAATAGACTAAGACTAAAGTTTTCGTATTTATTATTTTCTACCTAATTCTTCAGCGTTTCTTAGAGCGCCTGGAATAGTATCAAAATAGAAATCTTTGAGTGTACCAGAGCATACTGACAAAGCAGCAATGGCGACTATTGCAACTAGACCGATAATAAGAGCGTATTCAACCAAACCCTGACCTGATTTTCTTTTGAGGTTTTTCATTTGTTACTTTCCTCTTGTTTGGAGTTGTGGTAACAAAAAAGGCAGGCATAGCCTGCCTTTTTTGTTACTGATTAATTAGTTGTTTCCAGGAGCAGCACCGTTAGTGTTGAGCTTGTCGCTGATGTTGTTGAACATACCGCCAACGCTAGAACCGGCAGAAGTGAGAGCTGCGATTGCAACGATTGCGATCAAACCAATGATGAGAGCGTATTCTACAAGACCTTGGCCTTCTTCTTCTCTAAAGAAACGATTCATAATATTTCCTCCAAGTTTTATTTTGGCATCCGCCACAAACTATTATTGCAAAAGTGATGCCAAAATGCAACTTTTTTAATTTTAAAGTCTGAAAATATTGTGAAATTCTCTGTGGTAAAGAGTTTTAGGTAGTTAAAAAATTTTAGACTGTGTACACAGAAGCTGAATTTTGTCTAAAAAAACAAGATTAGGGAAATTATCCTAAAAACTAGGGAAATATTCGGGAAATTTTCACTTCTTTACATTACAGTGTCGCGGAAAATTTCCCTAGACAAATTCCCTTACTTGCCGTCATACGGATTGCTATCGCGTATAATTCCCCATGGATCTGAATTTGAGGGATATGGCTGCTTTAAACGATAATCGTAAGGTGTATCATAAAGATCCTTCATTAGCATAATGTCACTGGTGCTTGTGCTATCCCTGTCAGGTGTACAGCCTATGTAGGCATTATCGTTAGTGAAGTTTTCAACATTATTAGGCCCGAATTCTGGAACAGAATTACCTAAGTATTCTATGCATTTTTGTCCTTCTGTATAGATGCCCTTAGTCTTTGTAACTTCAGCCATAAAAAGATTTTTCTGGACAGTCGGGACTTCAGATTTTATTTGAATAGCAAAAGGTGTATCAAAAACAGAGTTTTCAATTCTTTGGCAATAGCCATTTACTTGTAGTGCCAGACTTGTTGGAGAAACGAACAGATTGTTCAAGAATTCCACAATACCACCGGTTTCGTTGGAAACAATACCAGTTTCTGTGTTTTCAAGAATATTACAACCAATAATAGATAGGCCGTTGTTTCTTTCTGAAACAATACCATTCTTAGGATGCAAGAATGTGCTATTGGTAACACTGACAGAAGTGTTGTCATTTAAGGTGATACCTGTTTGGCAGTATTTGGTTAAAACTTTGTCAACGGTTATGTTTTTACTATTGCTTATGGTCATACCAGTATTGGAATCTTCAATATTGATATTTGAAAAGACACCGGTTGAATTGACAAGAGTTATTGCTGTATCTGCATGATGGATTTCAAAGTTTACCATAGTATTGGAGACATTGCTTACATTCGAGAAAGTAATGCCTTTCCAGGTGCCTTTTGTCGATGTTGATGAATCCCCGGAAATTACTATTGGCAGATAATTGCCAGCAGAAGCAATGATAGCACCGCTTACGTTGATTTCGATTTTATTTAAATCAGAACCTCTTCTGAGACCGTCAGTAGATTCAATTTTTACCTGAACGCCACTGTCGATGCGGAGAATACCATATTCAGTAACGTTTATGTCGCCTTTAACTATATATGGACTGTTGGCAACGGTCCATCTAACGTCAGAGGTGATATCACCAGGAACCAGTATGCCGGAAACATTATTGTAGCCGCTTTCGTTATTTGCTTGGTCAACTGCTGTAACATGATAGAAATACTTTTTCCCAGGTATTACAGAAGTGTCGGTAAATCTTTCCTGACCCCTTGCAATAAAGCCGTTGCTTACTTCAGTGAAACTTCCGTTGGATACTTCACTTCTATATATTTTGTAACCTTTAAGATCTGAATCCGGACAAGGATTCCAGAATACTACTACCTGATTTGCAACACCATTTAAAGAGGTTTCAACGTTGGTTGGAGGATTCGGGGCAGTATCATCTTCTAAGGCACTGAGAGTGGAGAAGGTAGATATGCTTGAACTTTCAATTGCTTGGCCCTTACGATTCCCACTGATTCTGAAATAATATGTTTTTTCTGGTTTTAGACCGGTTACTTCCAGACTGTGAGTTGTTGTATATAAATCTGCAGCTTCTCTGAAATACTGTCCCAAGGATTCTGTTAAACCATATTCAATGATAGAATTTGTATAGTCAGAGGTTTTCCAGGTAATTAATACTGAGGTGGCTGTTGTTTTGGTTACCTTTATGTCTGAATAATTGAAGCTCATACCCTGAAGTGAAACGTCCTTAACCTTAGAGGTTTGTCCAGAATAAACCGGAGCCAGGAAGGTTACACCTCTATATCCGTTGGCTGTAACAACAAAGTGCTGATCACCAAAACCAATACTATCTAGAAAATATGAACCGTTTTGGTCAGTGATACTCCATTTTGTATTGTCATATTCCCATTCAACTAAGGCATCAGCAATAGGTTTCCCAGCTAGATTTAAGATTCTGCCTTCTATGGCACCTTCTCTAGGAGTTACATCATCAGAACAGCCTAATATGCCACTGATAACCACTAGCAAAGCTGACACTATACTTAGGAATCTGAGCTTTTTCATGACAATTTATCCTGTAAAACTTTAAAGTCTGGCACAAGCTTCTTTTGCGAATTTCGCAATAGAAGTGTTGGCAGGGGAATTTTCAAATGCGCGTTTATAGCAGGCTTTTGCTTCTTTGAGCAAATGCTTTTCCTCGTAAGCCTGACCAAGATAGAAGCACGCGTATGAATCCGAGGCATTGATGTTTACTACTCTGACTAAGGCGTCAATAGCTGCATCAGCCATATGCTTGTCCAGATAAGCTACACCAAGATTATAAAGAGTGTAGGTATCATCTGGGTTAATTTGAATTGCATGCTGCAAAGAAAGTATGGCGCCGTCAAGCTGACCCATGTCATAAAGTGCTACGCCAAGATGTGAATGGGCGTAGGCGTCATCACTATCAAGTGCAATTGACTTAGCAAAAGCCTTAATGGCTTCTGGCAAACGACCGGAGTTTTTATAAAGAACCCCAAGACTGTACTGAGAAAATGCATCGCCAGGATTAATAGCAATAGCTTTCTTGAATGCTTCTTCTGCTAATTCAACCTTTCCAATGCTACGATAAATGCTGCCAAGTAAATAATGAGAATAGAACTTGGTATTGTCTACTCTCAAGCTCATCATAATACTGTTGATGGCATTGTCGAACTCACCAAGGCTTTTATATACAGAAGCAAGAGAGGTTAATACATTGGCATTGCAGTCATCGTATTTAAGGAGGTCTTCAAAGGCTTCTCTGGCTTCATTCATCATACCGTTATTCTTGTAAATCAAACCAAGAAGGAAGCGGCTGTCTGTATCCTGAGGATTAAGCTTGATTGTGCGCTTTATAGAAGAAACCGCTTCTTCAAGACGACCTTGGTTCAAATAGGCTTTACCCAAATGGAAGAAAGCTTCCTGGAATTCAGGGTCAAGTTCAATGGTCTTATTCCATGCTGTGATTGCCTGGTCTGCTTTACCAACACTCTTATAAGCAATACCAAGCTGGAGATGGGCGTGAGAAAATTCAGGATCAAGTGCAACGGCTTTTTCCCATTCTCTTATAGCTTCATCAAGCTGACCTTTTTCACGATAGGCCAGACCTAGGCGATAGTGAGCACCAGCGTTATCCGGATTGATAGTTACTGTACGTTTCCAACGTGTGATATTCTGGTCGTCAATGCCTTTCAATCTATAAATAACTTCGAGATTGTAGTTAGCGAAGGTATCATATGGATTTAATGCAATAACCTTTCTGAATTCAAGAATTGCTTCGTCATACATTTCTTTGGTCTTGTATGCAGAAGCAAGCTTGTAATGAGCTTCAGCATTGTCCGGATTATTGGTAAGTTCCTGCTTATATTTTTCAATAAGCATATCTACTTCTGTTTTGCTCTTGATAACTGAAATTGGCTTTAAGAAAGGTTCTTCTCCGACCTTCTGGCGGATTTCGTTCCCTTTATTCCAATGATATACAGCCTGGTCACACTGACCCTTTACGTCATATATTTCACCTAATACATCATGAGCACGACTCATATTGGCATTAAGGAAAAGGCAGCGTTTAAGTTCGCCGGTTGCTTCGTCAAGCATGCCACGGTCTTTATAGGCTAAGCCAAGATTGAAATGAAGCTCAGAGTCATTCGGACTCATTGTGTTTTCAATCTTGAACTGTTCAATTGCTTTGAGTATGTCACCCTTCTTACGAAGAACCATACCCATATAAAGGTGAATCTTCGGATATTTCTGGTCAGCCTTCAAAACCTTCTTGAATTCAGCTAAGGCAGCGTCATCCATACCTTGCTTGAAGAAGGTCTGACCAAGGTAAATATTGGCTTCAATCAGTGATGGGGAAATATCTAATACACGTTTAAGGGCTTCAACAGCTTCATCAAGATTCTGGGCAAAGAAATGTGCTATACCAAGATTGAGATATGCAAAAGCATTATCTGGATTAATTTTTATGGAATCCTTTAACTGTTTTATTCCTTCGTCATAGTTTTCCAGAGCAATATAGCATCTACCTAACTGACAGATTGAATGAGCATCTTCAGGATTAAGGAGAATAGCTTTCTTGAATTCAACTATTGCCTTTTTAGGCTTGCCAACTTCAAGATATACAGCGCCTAAGGCAAAATGTGCGTAAGCATATTCGCGATTTAGCTTAATTGCGTTTCTAAGTCTGGATATTGATTCGTCGTAGAATTTCTTCAGCTTGAATATAAGGCCTAACTGAAGATGAGCAAAGGCAAAATCAGGTTTCAATGAAATAGCTTTTTTGAAACGGATAATTGCTTCATCAGCCATTCCTTTGAGCTTGTAAATAACACCAAGATTTGCGTATGGATATGCATAGCCAGGATTATACATGATGGCTTTTTTGAATTCTACTATGGCTTCATCAAGCATACCCTTGTTACGATAGGCAAGCCCCATGAAATTATGGGCGTATGCATCTTTGGGGTTAATTGTTATGGCATCACGGAATACCTTGATTGCCATATCGGTATCACCAGACTGTTCTTGTGCTCTAGCCAGCTGATAGTATGCAAAGAAATCCCGAGGGTTAGCCTCTATTCTTCTTTTACAATCTGTAATAATCTGATCGAATTTGTTTTCTATCATTGCCGGCCTCCAAAGCTACGGTTAATCCAATTTTGGCAGTCTGATTTTTATCTAATTATGCCTTTGTAAATTAATCGGCAGTTTGAGGCCTTTGAATGAATAAAAAATTTTAGCTCTTTTGGCAGATACTTTTTGCTATTTCAATTCCACTAAAAGAAAGGAATTTAATGATTTTTTCGCAGTCAGCTGTGCGTACAGAAATCGATCTGACCTTATTTCCGTTTTGTGACGTTATTGCTTTACCGAATTGAAAATTATAAGCATTACGGCGGAGCAGATTTGAGGCTTTTAGCAAATCTGACGGTGTTTTAAAATATAAGTCGCAGGTGTTGCTGCTATTAGACCTTTTTTTCTGGTAGACAACCTCATTTTCTAAGAACAGCTTTTTAATGCCGTAATCTCCTTCTTTTATGTCTACCTGTTCGTTTGCACTTGTGAAGAAATAACCATCCAGTTCCAATGCTTTGAATAGCTTGCTTATCAAATAGTTTTTACTGTTCTCATTAAAATAAATCATTGTGTTTCTGCAGAAAATGATGTCAAAGGTTCTTGGCGGCCATGTTTCCAGCAGATTTAAAAATTCAAAGGTTACGTTGGTCTTTAATTCATCTTTTATTTTATAGGTTGATTCGTCTATTTTATCAAAATACTTTTGAATGTATGCACGGTCTGTCATCCTCAAATCGCGTGAGTCATATATTCCTTTTTTAGCTATGTTAATTGCATCACTGGATATATCACTTCCAAGTAGATTAATTCTGGCGTTTGAAGATTCCGGAATTGTTTCCAGCAGAGTTATTAGTATTGAGTAAAGCTCAGCTCCGATGGAACAGCCAGCAGACCAGATATTGATGACTTTATCTTTTTTCTTGGCCAATAATTCTGGTATGACATGATTCTTTAATATAGTAAACTGTTCCGGATGCCTGAAAAACCATGTTTCATTGGTGGTTAGGACATTTAACATGTCTATTCTCAATCTGACATCGTTTTTACCTTTGGCCATCAATCCAGCGATGTCATGACACTTATATTTTTCAAAAAGAGTGGATAATCGGTTAGATACAAAAGAATACCTTGAAACAGGAAAGGTTATACCTGTTTCCCTGGAAAGTATCTGACAAAATAGTTCTATATTATTATCCATTAGTTTTTATAAGTATTATGACATTGCAGAATTCTTTGATTCTGTTAGAGATTTCTAAGACTTCTAGGAAAAACTCTCCCGGCAATTACCTGCCATGTTGGGCGCATCTGTCCTTGAACTTCTTCGGCGCATTTTTTACATACCAGACGTTCTGTATTCTGATATTTTAAATATTCTTCTTCAGGAATATTGAATTCCTTGATTTTTAAACACAGAGGACAACGGTCTTCCATTATTTCACCTTTCTATTTCAAGCTTATTTGCTAATGCTCTTAGACATCATAGTTAGAAAGCATTGAATTCTTCTTCACTTGCTGATAATTCCTGCCATGACAATACTACAAAACCAGTGAATTCCAGATTGCTGTTTCCGGCAGACATTGGCAGAGTATCATCATAGATTTTTCGTCTTGTCGGTGGGACATAGTTGTTTTTGGTTAAATCCAGCTGATGAACATCATAAAGTCTCATGAAGGTTTCTGAGCCGTAAACCCTGTGTACTAGACCTAGCATTGAATACCAGTCTGCAATATAAGAGCTTGTTAACTGGGAACGACCGATTTCATCATAATATCGTTCAACGTCTGGTCCGCAATATGTGAGGTTACCCTGTTTCCCACAGCTTACAAACATACCGTTGGTAGTCATTTCCGGGTAGAACAGGTAGTCACCGGCAGTATCCTTTATATTAGACGGACTTAATGGACCAATGTTATTGGTGCTGCCCATCTTTTTACGCAAATTGAATAATAGCTGATATACGCCTTGTGAGGTTTCCATCCCTGATGCACTTGGCTTACCCTTTACATCACTGTTGAAATCATCTACGTATGCTTGCCATACATCCATTGTCATTTTATCCAAAGCATCGTAATTGAAGGAACCGTTATTTTCTTCATAAGCAGCTTTTAGTTTTTCCTTCAGTTCGTCAGCTTTTGAATTGTTTTCACCTATGGCATAATCCTTTGTGAAGCTTGCTATACTTTCATTAAAACCTTCAATAGTGCTACTTGCAGTTATTGTAACATTTTGCACTGTATTAGGTGATAGACAGTCATCTGCTTTGCTAGGATCAATACTTATTGCTTTTGCTAATTCATATTTAAGGTAAGGAACTATTTCATTTTCGCAGCAGTCAACCGGACTTCTGTGGTCGTAAACAACTCTTTCCTTACCTATTACTGTTGCTGAGACGTGATGCTTGAAACCAGTTGATGTAGCATCATTTCTAAACAAGTCCTTTGAATCCTGACAATAATCATTGGCCGTTAAAGCATTGGTATTAGAATCATAATCCTGTGGGAAGCCATAACGGTGAGAAATTTCTCCGCTACGGGTTGAAGAATCATAATTGCCGGCCTGATTGAAGTCACCGGCTACAAAAACATTCTTTTCGCTTACTATTGTAAGGTCTTTTCTTGGATTACCCTTTATTACAACGTCTTTTTCTGAATAAATAATACCATTTTCAGGAACATCAACCTTAGATTCACGGATGTTGCTGCCAAAATCAAGATAAACAACATCTAATTCACTTTTGCCATCCTTGGTCCATGATGAATGGATGTGGTATTTACAGCTTTCAGAGCTGCTGTCGTTAGCTGCGTAATATTTACCTTTGCTTTGGGCAGATTGTTTATACTGTTCAAAGGATGGAGAGGTTGGGGGAATACTAATCCCTGAATTCTTATCCTTTATCCAGCTATTAAGCTCTGGAGCTATTGCGGGGGTAGTGCCTTGCAGTTCCTTGCACATTTCACCGAATTTTTCTGCTTCCGGGCTGGAATATGTACCGTTTGTCGGATAAGTTGTGTTTTGGGCTATTGTGGTATTTAATTCAGAACCTGAACGATTTTTGAAATTTGCTTCGATTGGGCTGTAAAAGAAAATCCCACCTGCACCACTTAATATAGCGCTGATGTCATTTAGCTTTTGCTTGGTTCCGTTGGAACTATTGGTAGAACCATGGGCACGCAAAGATATCTGACCTAGTTCAATACCTTCATGACCATAAAGATGGCCGGTTGCAAATACGTTTGTGTTTCCACCAGTGGTTTGACCATAAATTAAAGACAATACTCCACCGTCATACATCAGGAATTCACGGTAGGGATAACGTCTGTTAACTACTGCAATAATCTTTCTGACAGTTTTATCGTATATACCCATTGATTCTATTCTTACATAGCTTTTACTTTCATCAATGGTCTTTGTGGTTTCATCATCTTTGTAGGGAATGTTGCCTACTCTGACTTTATATTCGCCATCGCCTAAGGTGCCTGAAATGGTTCCGAAGGTGCCGCTGTCTACTGTGAATTTGTAATCAGAATTTGCTTCAATTGTATTTTCTCGGTCTTGGGCGTCTCCCCATTCAAGATTCTTTTCTACTAATTTAACCTTATGGGTTTCAAAATTAGAGCAGTTGCGCAGTTCTGATAGCGCTAACTCCAGACCGGCTTCAGCTAATCCGAGGGCTTTAACCTTTTTGCTTTCCTGAATAACTGTCTGGGTTCTATAGCTTGTAAAAGAATGAACTGCCATAATTATGAACAGCAGAATTGTTGATAAACCAATTGCTGTTATAATTGCAGAACCTTTTTTGTTGATCATACTACTCATGATGCTGGTAATGCTCCTCTTTCTTTTACGCTAATTGTGGCTTCATTAGCGTATTTCCCATTATCCTTGCGGCCAAGCTTAATATCGATATAAACATTACCAGACCTGGCTGCATCGGGGTCTTGGAGTCTGTAGAAAATACATTCGTCTATTCCTGAAAGTATGTTGTAGACTGTTTTGCCAGATTCCTGCAGTTGCATGTTGGAATCAATAGGAGTCATTTCACGGTTTAAAAGCCACTTGGAGTTTTCTTTTGTACTATCTTCCTTTTCTACATAATATCTGACTTGAATAGATGTGTAGTTGACTTCGTTATCGCCCAAATCTGCCGGGTCTTTGCTGAAGTCGTAATCAACCTTGATAAATTGTAGCTGATTATTTTCATCTTCTGTTTTTAAATTTGCAATTTCTGATTGTTCGTAGATAGGAGGGTAATCTGCATCAACGGAATTGGCTTCACGTATGTCGTCTGTGATTTTTATAAGGGTTCTGTCCAGTTCATCATTGATCTGATGATTACTCATTACTTCACTTGCATTCTTCTGGGCTGATGAAAATACCTTCCATAAATAGGTAAGCAACAGCGTCATGAGAATCATTACACACATTACTTCAACAAGGGTAAATGCTTTTCTTTTCATGATATTACCTCTGAGAAAGCATGGTCTGGATATCGAGATGATGTTCCCGCTTATCGTTGCCAGTGTATACAATTCTGTATTTAAAAGCATAGATACTTGGAACAGTATCTTCTGCTGCGCCAATTGTCTTTATTGGGTCTACACTTGTGTAGTTGTTGTCTAATTTATAGGTGATACCATTTAAGTTATAGGTATTGAAATTAGGATCATTCTTTAATTTATATTCAAGTGTTTTTTTCTGCTTTTCTGCGTCATTACTGTATAAATCAGCGTCAAGAAGCTTGAATGAAAACGAATGGGCTGTTTCAAATATTTTCTGAGCAAGAAAAGCTGCTTGAGAATGGTCTCTGGTTTTGGTAACAGTCTGAGTTTGACTAATTACCACATTCAGCGAAGGAATAAGAACAAGTGCCAGTAAAAAGACACCCATCATTATTTCTACCATTGAAACACCGTGTTTTTTATATTTCATGATTATTATTCCGAATAAATCAAAAACTCATTACGTTTTTGCATAAATGTTGCTATATCATTCTGCATAGCTGAATATATCTGCATTAAAGGCTGTTGAGCTGTTATCATTGTCCTGATACTGGCTGAACCAGCTAAACAGTCTATTGCTTCTGCAGCCGCTGGATTCTGCAGAGGTATGCGATCCGGATACAGGTCATATAAGGTCTTGAGGATTGCAGTACCAGTAAGAAATGGATCAAATGTTCCTTTCTGAGTGATTACTATTTCTATTCCTGCTGTAGTTTGCCCTGAATATAGGCCATAATAAGGCTTTTCTTGGGCAGCAATAAATCTTACTCCGGGTAACTTGTAGCTTTCAAGCTTGTCTGCGAATATTTCACCGTCTATCCAAGGTGCAAGTATATAGTGGAAAGGTCTGTTGGTGCCTACACCTGTTGAGAATACACCGATTTCACCAATAAAACCTGTTGCTGCATAATATAATGGTGTGGTCGGTTCTGGAATAAAATCAGAGGGTGGAACCCAATGCAAACCAGTATCACTATAGCTCATCCAGCGTTTGTAATTTTCCATGCCGATTACAGTGAGATTGGCACCAAGACCGAAAACCTTGTTGAAATACAAAGCTAATTCGGCTAGTGTCATACCGTAAATCAGAGGTATTGGATAGACACCGAAACGGCTGCGTAAGGAAACTTCTAAGACTGGGCCTGAAATAAGCTTTCCACTAATTGGATTAGGTCTGTCTAAAAGAATTACAGGAATCTGGACATCGCGGGCTACATCAAGAACCTGAGCCATTAATGTTACATATTTGTAATATCTTATGCCAATGTCCTGAAAATCTATGACAATGACTTCTACACCTTCTAGTAAAGCTTTGTCTGGCTTTTGGAGTGGGTCTAATATTTCTACAACACGTGCATTTGTCAATGCATCATAAATGCCTTCTTCATCACGGTTTCCAGGTATGGTTTCTCTGAAAAAATGGTCGCCGGTAATTATCAGTCGTATATCTGCAGCCTTGGCCAGTCTGTCTACTGTATGCATAAGATTGGAATCTAATGCAGATTTTGAGGTCAGGACAGCAATTTTTTTCCCTTTAACGAGAGTGGGATGCTGTGTTGCTAAAACATCTATACCTGCCTTTACAGCAGCAAAGGTCGGAGTATACAAAACAATCATCAGTAAGAGTATTACTGATATTTTTAGGTGCAGCAAGTTTTTCATGGCTATAATTGTAATTAAAATGCGAAATAACTTCAAGTTAATATTTATAATGTTATCTTAACCTTTATAAATATTTAACTTTTTTTGCCGATAGTTTATCCTATGAAACGTTTCCTTGTAATGGCACTATATCTGGCTATGTTTGTGACTGTCGGCAAATGCTACGCACAGCCATATGATTTGCTATATCCGACAGATGAAAGCCCGGATACTCTTTCTAGGGAACTCCGTGATTTGCATGACGTTGAAAGAGACCTTGCTATTGAAAAGTTGACAAGAGAACCTAACAAGGTTGATGCCTATATTGAAATAGCTGATTTACGCCGTAGACAAGGTAAACTTCAGGAAGCCAAACGTTTTTATGAAATGGCTTTGAAGATTTCTCCAGACAATTATATGGCCAATCAAGGGTTGATGATGGTTCATTACCAACTTGGCGAATTTCAGGACGCTAGAAATCTTATGGATACCGTTATAAGTCTTGAACCTTCTTCAATGGATGAAAGAAACGATTTGAATAAGCTTAGGAATAAACTGCAGCAGGAAGGTAGCCTTGGAATCAGCATTTATGAAGATGATAGAGATTTAACTGAAATAATGTATTATTTTGAGTTGATGTTTCCATGCTTTGAATATCCGAAGCTGAAAAGTAATTTCAGATATGAAAAATGGAACTTCGAAGACAATAACTATGAAATGGATTTAGACATATTTCAAGCTGGTCTTCGATATGATTTCAACGAAAATTCGCATATTCAGGGAACATTTGCACCGGAAATGTTCAGTAAATCAGAAACAATCAACGGCTATTCTTTTGAGGCACTAGCAGGAAATGATAATTTCAAGCTTGCATTAAAATATGGTTATAATGCTTTCAAGGAAAATATCTACACTCTTCATAACAGATATGACGAAAAAGAAGCAGCTGTAACTATTTACGGAGATTTACATCCAAAGACAAGATTAGTTCAGACTATTTCATTGTCAGATATTTCTGATGATAATAGAAAGAGACGTTATGATACTGAATTGATTCATTCTATATTCAGAAAAAAGATGCCGTTCCTGACGGCTTCTCTGAGATTCTATCAATCTAGCTATGAATTTCAGACTGATGTAGAAGGAAATACTTTGAAATACTGGGCTCCATCTGATTTTAAGGGTGGTGAATTCACTCTTTCATGGGAAAAGACTGTTGGCTCTAAACTCTGGTGGGGAGTTGACGCTAAATATACATATAACCAGTATAGGTTCAACACTGATGAAGATGTAGACGAAAGCGGTGTTGGCGGTAATATATATGTCAACTATAAACTCGGTGGGGGCAATGTTTTTGCTTCCTTCGGTGATAGAATCAATAAGTATTTCCGTGAACGCAGACTGGATGTTCAGGGCGTCTTTAAGTTCTGATTCGCATGTCTAAAAGATTTACCATAGCTTTTATCATATTAATAACGATACAGTTATTGGTTCTTGTTCATTATATGCAGATAAGGACCTCGTTGTTTTATGACGAAATATGGTCCTACGGATTGGCGAATAGCTATGATTCCAGCTTTTTATATGAAAACGGCTATACCAACGATAGAAGTAATTCTTTTTATAATCATTGGACAGATGGTAGAAAATTTTTTGAATATATAACCGTTCAGCCCCAGGAAGGTTTTGCATACAATAAGGTTTATGATAATCAAATGGCCGATATGCATCCGCCGCTATATTATTTTTTGCTCCATACTATTTGCTCTTTTTTCCCGGATTCCTTCAATAGATGGTATGGGCAGATTATATGCCTTATTGCATTTGTATTTGTACAAATCGCCTTGTATATGCTGGCCAAACTGCTGTTCAACGAGGAACTTATGTCATTGGCCATGTGCGCCTTCTTTGGCTTCAGCATGGCTGCAGTTAATAATTTTATCTATATACGAATGTATTGTCTTGTGACGCTGTGGTATCTCTGCATTACCTATATTGCTTTGAAAATATGTAAAACTGATAAGATTACAAAGTATGATGGATGGTTATTATTTATTTTTGGTTTCCTTGGTTTTATGACCCATAACCATTTTGCTATATATTATTTTTGCTTGTGCATAAGTTGTGGGATTTATTTCGTAGTGCGTAAAAAAAATGGACTGCTATGGCGTTTTGCTGTTATAGCGTTATTTTCGTTCTTAGCTTATTATGCTGTTTTCCCTGGTTTGTTTAAACAAGCTGCCAGACTTAATATGGGCAATATGTGCGGTGGAATCTCAGGGGCTTTCCCGGTAAAAGCCTTGTTGGCAAACTTGATAATGATTTTTAATTATACGCTTGCTACTAGTGTTGATAAGCTTTTTTCATATGCAACCAGCGTAGTGAATCTTGTTGGAGAAAATATAAGTTTATTGCCTGTATGGTTATTTTTGATTATTTCAGCTATATTTGAAGCTATATTTCTTAAGAAGCGCGACGATAAACATGGATGGATTATTCTGGCTTTGACTGTAATTACATACATTGTAATTATTTCTAGTTATACAATTTTAATTAGGAACAGTATGTATCTTGGAAGGTATTTGTTTAGTGTTCTTCCTTGTTTTGCACTATTGATATTTGCTATTGCTAATAAGTTTATTGGGCTACTGAAATCTATAAAATGGAATAAGCTATTATTCATAGGGGTTATGTTGGTAATAGCCTTAGCCACACATTACGCTTCCGTCAGGGAATGGTGTTATGATACTCCTCCGCATAGAGAAGAAATGGCTGAACGTTATCGGGATGCATCAATTATTTATGCGAGTCCTATTGGGATGGCTGATGCGTTAATTCATGGAAGATGTCAGGATTTTATGTATGCTAAAAGGGTATTTGTTACAAGACTTAAAGAAACTGAAAAAATATTCACGGCAATAAAGGAATGCAAGGCCGATGATAAGAACTACATTATTTTACCTATTACTGATTTAGGCAGAAAGATAATTGAAGCTATTCCACTGCTTATCGATAAACAGCCTGTTTGTGAGTTTACGGATGAGACAAATGTCTGTAGCTTTTATGTTCTTAGCTTTTAATAATAATTAACAAAAAAAATACCATCTGAATCCAGATGGTATTTTTTTACTTTAAGCTATGTAATTATTCGCGTGGAGCGTTAGCATCATTAGCTTTGTTCTGTTCCTGCATCTGTTTTGCTTTTTCTTCAAGCTTAGCTTTGAGTTCAGCAAGCTTTTCAGCTGGAACATCGAGGCTCATCTTTACGCTAGTGCCTTCACTTGTTACAGTGAGCATATTTACTACTTCAGCTACTGCTGGTTCCTGAGATGCAAACATCTTAATCATTGCAACATAACCATTGAGCTGAGTCATAACGGTTTCAACATTTTTAGCATCATCAACTTCAGCATTCAGATTGAATACCATATTTTTGTCGTTGTTGAAGTCGAAACGGAAAAGGTTGAGGCTTGCAAAAGCTGCTGCGTTTGGATTCTTGGCAACTTTTTCCTTGAAAGCCTTTGGAAGTAGACCAGCGCCACAAACTGTAGATTTGGCATCAAGCTTAGAAAGGATAGCGTAGAAATCCTTCTTGTTTTCAACATTCTTTGCTTTACCAAGCTTTACAGCCTTGATTGCGTCAACGCCAGACTGGCTGCCGACAGCAACAAACTGATTGTCTAAGAACATACCATAACCATCTTTGGTGTTCTTGGGGACGATTGCGTTGAAACCATCAATAACAGTCAAATCACAATCTTTTTTGAAGGCTTCGTCTTCTTTTATGGCAGCAGTGATTTTTTCAATATCATACTTGCCTTCTACGATTGCGCCAGCGAGAGCTTCAGCGCCATCTTTTACTGAACCTGAAGAGAAAATAACGAAACTGCTGATGTCCTTGAGAGGATCAAAACCAGTTTTGGCTTTAAGTTCTTCATAGGTTTTCTTTCTTTCTGGTTCCTTGGTGAAACCATCGTTAATCTGTTTCTGAACTTCTGGCATAGCCAAAATCTTGGAAACATTAAGCTGAAGAACGAAGTCTGCGTCTTCAGGAATCATCTTCAGAAAGTCAGCTGCGAAAGACTGACCAGCAACGGTAACAACCATAAGAGCTGCAGCAAGCATTAATCTCTTGAACATTGTTTGTTAACTCCCTTTAAATTGAATATCAGAATCTTTTGTATAATAACTTTACAAGTTTTTCTTGTCAAGTAATTATAAAAAAGCCTCATCTATATATAATAGAGGAGGCTTTTTTTTGTCCAAAAAAATTACTTAGTTTCTGCCGGAGCTACTTTTCCGGTTTCTGGAGCACCCTGAGAAGCTACGAGCTTTTCGAGAGAAGCCTTAGTAACTTTGCTGTTGATAGCAAGAGACTTGCCGTCAACCTTAGAAGCATAGTTCTTTACAAGGTCTTCCAATGCGCTATAAGGAGCTGGATTAGAACCAAGCATATTAATTAAACCATCAATAGCGGTTTTTACGCTTTCTACATTTGCTGCTTCAGCGAAATCACCAACGAGTTCAACATCAAGGTCTTCCATTTTGGTGAGACCAAAGCGAAGGAAATTGATCTTGCCAAGGTCAGCCATCTGTTCATTACCGGCAACAGCAGCCTTTGCACTTTCTGGAAGAGCAAATACGCCTGAAACCTGTGCAGTCTGGCTTAACTTAGCTAATGAAGCTGCAAAATCAGCTTTGCTGCTAACGGCTGGAGCTTTACCGGCTTTTACTGCCTTGATTGCTTCTACGCCAGAAACAGTACCCATAATAACAGTGTTCTTATCGAGGAATACTATTTTGCTTTCACTGCCTTTGCCATCATTGTAGTTAACGGTCTTGAGGCCTTCTTCTTCAGTTACGGTAATGGTTTCGCCGTCTTTCTTTTCAGCCTTCTTGATTTCTTCGATAATCTTGTCAGCATCAAAATTACCATCAGCAATCATACCGATAGTAGAATTGGTTGGATTACCTTTTTCAACTGCTTCAAATGGAACAAATACTACTACACTTGTAATATCCTGTTTTACATTGAATACTGATTCATATTTCTTGGCATCTTCGCTTTTGAGAGCTTCATCAAGCTTAGCCTTAAGTTCGGGAATACTCAAAATCTGCTGAACGTTTGCACGAATAACTAAATCAGCGTTTGCTGGAACTAAAGTTTCCAGATTAGCTGCAAAGCTCTGAGGAATAGCAAAGCATAAACAAAGAACAACAAGTAATAATCTCTTTAACATTAGAAATCCTCCTGATAGAGATACGTGAAAATCACAAATGCATTTTAATGTACCCACCATAATATAGTCAAGATATTATTAAAGTGTGGAAGTGGGGAAGTGACACTTAATCACTTAGACACTCAAATACTCAACCACTTTCCTAAAAATAGATATTGTGGTATCATTATTTGCTCATATTTAAGTCAGACAGGAAAAATAAGGTATGGAAACAAACCAACTAAAAGAAATCTACAAAATAATGACTGATAACGGTTATGATGAAATAGAACTTAGAATTGGTGAATCAGACAGAGTTAGAATGGTCAGGGAAAAATCCAGTAAACCTGGCTGTAAGAAAAACAAGGCTGTTGTAAATACAAAAGAAAAAGAGCTTTCAACAGCAACAAAAACAACAAATGAAACTGTCTCCTCACAGAATACAGAAATCTGTTCTGAACTTGTTGGTATTTTCCAATTCATGGATTATGACGAAAATTATTGGCCCAAGGTAGGTGACTCTGTTGCCATGGGTGAAAAGCTTGGCAAAATAACCAACCTTAATAATTCTGTAAAAGAAATTAAGTCTCCAATAGATGGTCGTATTGTAGAAATAGCAGTAGGGCATGAATCTATTGTTGATTATGGACGTTTGCTTTTTGTAATTGAAGCAGCTGATGAATCTAAGGCATAACTGGAGGAGATTATGATTAATAAAATACTTATTGCCAACCGTGGCGAAATAGCAGTCAGAATCATAAGAACCTGTAAAACAGTTGGCATTACAACAGTTGCTATTTATTCCGAAGCAGATAAAAATGCTTTACATGTTAAGCTAGCTGATGAAGCTTACTGCATTGGTCCGGCCAATCCTGAACAGTCATATCTCAATGTTGATTCCATTCTTACATTAGCTAAGATGACAGATTGTGATGCTATTCATCCCGGTTATGGTTTCTTGTCTGAAAATCCTGATTTTGCTGAAAAGGTTGAACAGGTCGGCTGTATTTTTATTGGACCAAATTATAAAGCCATTCGCTTATTAGGTCAGAAATCTGTTGCAAGAGAAATCATGAAAAAAGCAGGTGTTCCTGTAATGCCAGGCTCTGATTCATGCATTAAATCTCCTGAAGAAGGCGCTGAAATAGCAAATGCAATAGGTTACCCTGTTCTTATTAAAGCAACCTCAGGTGGCGGCGGAAAGGGCATGCGCCTTGTTGAAAAGCCTGAAGATTTTATTAAGCTTTGCCAGATGGCACAGGCTGAAGCTGCTGCTGCTTTCGGTGACGACAGAGTTTATGTCGAAAAATACATGAAGAATCCTAAACATATTGAAGTGCAGATTGCTGCAGACCAGTATGGCAGTGTGTTTGCGCTTGGGGTTCGTGAATGCTCTATTCAGAGACGTCATCAGAAGCTTCTTGAGGAATCATCTTCTGTTGCTCTTACTCCTGAACTCAGAACCAGGATTGCTGAAACTGCACTCAAGGTTGTTAGAACAATTAATAATGGAAAAGATGGTATTATTTACCATAATCTTGGCACTGTAGAATTTTTGCTTGATGAAGACGGTCATTTCTTCTTTATGGAAATGAATACAAGACTTCAGGTAGAACATCCTGTAACAGAAATGACATGCGGTCAGGACCTTGTTGCATTGCAGATTTGTGATGCCATGAAGGAACCCTTGGATTTGGATCCGAACATTGAAATAATTGAACCAAGCGGTTGGGCAATAGAATGCCGTATTAATGCTGAAGATCCTACTACTAACTTTATTCCTTCACCGGGAAAGATTGAAAAATATGTTGCACCCGGCGGTTTAAATGTCAGAGTTGATACTGCTGCTTATGATGGTTATCTGATTCCTTCCTGCTATGATACAATGATTGCAAAGCTTATAACCTGGGGAAGAAACAGGGATGAAGCTATATTTAGAATGACCGCAGCCCTTGATGAATATGAAATTCAGGGTGTGGCAAATACTATCTCTTTTCATAAATTCATTATGAATAATACAGAATTTTTGCGTGGTAATTTCTCTACAGCCTTTGTAGATAAATACTATGATAAATTCTTGGAAAAGATAAGAATGGAAAATAAGAAAGATTAACGTCCGATGAATCTTTTAAAACCAGTGGTTCCTTACCCTGTAAAGGTGCTTTCTGTCGAAGCTTTAACAAAGCATATAAAAAGCATTGTTGAAGGTGATAAGCTTCTCGCAGGCGTATGGGTTCAGGGTGAAATATCAAATCTTGTAAAAGCTGCTTCCGGTCATTGCTACTTCACTCTTAAGGATGATAAATCTGTATTGAAAGCAGCCTTATGGGCTGGAAACCGTCGTTTTATCACTAACGATTTCAAGAACGGTGATCTGGTGATGGTTTATGGGAGCATTTCCCTTTATGCACCACGTGGTGAATACCAGATTGTAGTTACTGATTTGAGACCAGCCGGAATAGGGGCTTTGTATGAAGCTTACGAAAAACTGAAGAATAAACTTCAGGCTGAAGGGTTATTTGAACCTGAAAGAAAGCTTCCGTTACCTTTTATTCCAAAAGGTGTAGGTATTGTTACCTCTTCAACCGGTGCTGTAATTAAAGATATTTACAGAGTTATCAGAAGGCGTTTTGTGAATATGCCTTTATATCTTGTTCCTGTAAAGGTTCAGGGTGAAGGGGCGGCCAAAGAAATTGTTACCGGTATTGAACGTCTTAATGCTGAGCCAAGAGTAGATGTAATCATTGTTGCCAGAGGCGGAGGCAGTCTTGAAGACTTATGGGCCTTCAACGAAGAACCTGTTGCAAGAGCAATAAGTGCTTCAAAGAAACCTATTATTTCTGCTGTCGGTCACGAAACAGATACAACTATTGCCGACCTCGTTGCAGATAAAAGAGCTGCAACACCGTCTGTAGCCGGCGAACTGGTTGTTCCTGTAAAAGATGATTTGGTAGAAGCTATTGCGCGTCAGACAAAGCGAATGACTCATTCTATAAAGACTAATCTGATGCTGCAGAGACAGCGTTTTGAAGCTTGCGCCCAGTGTCGTTTCCTCTTGAAGCCATCTCTACTGGTTGCCGAAAGAAGAAATGATGTGATGAATCTTTCTAGAGACCTTGATATAGGATTTAAAGCTTTTATTGATAACATAAAGCATAGATTCGAACTTCTTAACGCTAGATTTATGAGCCTTGATCCTAAGGCTATACTGAATCGTGGTTATATAATGGCTATCGGCGATAATGGTAAAGTTATTACGTCTGTGAAGAAGCTAAAAAAGGGGTCAGCATTAAAGATTGGATTTGCAGATGGTTATGCTGGCGTAACTGTTGATAGTATTGTTAAAAATTCTGAAGGAGATTGATTATGCCTCAAAATACTGCAAAGGAAATTGCAAAAATAATTGCAATGAGCAAAGAAGACGTAGAAAAGCTTGATTATGAATCTGCTATGTCTAAACTGGAAATAGTTGTTGAAGCACTTGAGCAGGAAGGCACTTCTTTGGAATATGGTCTGCAGCTTTATTCTGTTGGGACTCTTCTCTCCAAGAAATGCAGTGCTGATTTAGATAAAGCTGAAGAAAAGATGGTTCAACTGCTTGGAACAATTCAGAACCCTGCTGAAGCCCCATTTGATCCGGAAAAGGATGGCAGATAATGGCAACTGACGGTAAAAGAATTAAAGAATTTTTAAAAAGACTTTCTGCTCTTTCTGAAAAAATAGGAAGTAAGCTTGAAAACTGGCTCCCGGCCGTGAATGAACAGCTATCTGCCAATTTGAATGAATCTGTAAAATACAGTGTAATGGCTGGTGGAAAAAGAATCAGACCAGCTCTTTGTGTGCTTGTGGCAGAAGGGCTTGGCTATTCTGAAGAAGCTGCCTACCGCGCTGGCTGCGCTTATGAATTAATTCACACATATTCGTTGATTCATGATGATTTGCCTGCTATGGACGATGATGACCTTCGTCGTGGCAAGCCAACAAACCATAAGGTTTTTGGCGAAGCAACAGCTATTCTGGCTGGTGACAGTTTATTGACAATGGCATTTGAATGGTTTGCAAGTCTTGTTGAATACGGCGTCGCAGCAGATAAGGTTGTAAAGATAATAAAAATTGCTTCCGAAAAGGCTGGCCATGAAGGCATGATTGGCGGTCAGATGCTCGATCTTACCAATGAAAATGTTCATGTTACCCAACAGGTAATGGAAAGAATCGATGAAGGTAAGACCTCTGCTTTGATTTGTGGTCCAATTTTGACCGGCGCAATTTTAGCAGGTGCTTCAGAAGAAAATCTGGAAAGACTAAGGCAGTATGCTTCAAGAATAGGGCTTCTTTTCCAGATTGTTGATGATATTCTTGATATTGAAGGTGATGTGGCAGCTCTTGGTAAGAATACCGGCCGCGATTCTGTATTAGGTAAGTCAACATATCCTGGCCTTTTAGGTTTGGATGGTGCAAAAAAATATGCTGAACAAACCTGCAACGATGCTATAAAGGCTCTTGGTCCTTTGGCTGAAAAGATTCCTGTATTGGAAGATTTTGCAATTTATCTGCTTAATAGAAAATCATGATGCGAAACGCTGCTATAATTGTTGCCGGTGGTCTAGGCCATCGAATGAAAGCTGCTTTACCAAAGCAATTTATGACACTTTGCGGTAAACCAGTTTTGCAATGGAGTCTGGAAAGCTTCGATGATTCAGAAAGTGTAAAAAAAATAGTGTTGGTTCTTCCTGACGATTGGATTGAAGAAGGGAAAAAATATCTTGCCGGCTTCAAGCCTAAGAAGCAATTTTCAATAGCTGTTGGCGGAGCTCTCCGTCAGGACTCGGTAAGAAATGGTCTTGAGGCTGTTGGCAAAGGCTTTGATTTCATCGCTGTTCATGATGCTGCCAGACCTGGAATAACTCCAGATTTGATAGAAAAAGGTTTTGAAAAAGCATCAGAAAAGGGAAATGTTGTATTTGCTGTTCCATCATACGATACTCTTGCTAAGGTTGATGGTGATGAGATAATTGGTAACGTAGATAGAAACGTGATATTCAGAGTTCAGACCCCTCAGATTTTCAGCTATGATATTCTTTGTGAGGCTTTGGATTTCGCTAAGCGTGAAAATGTGGTTGGAACTGATGAAGCTACACTTGTAAAAAAACTTGGTCATAAGGTTTTTATGATGGAAGGTTCAGAAAGAGTTTTTAAGATTACAACCATCGAAGACTTAAAAATGGCTGAATTTTTATTTGGTAAGAAGGATATTCAATGAAGAAGACTCTTATTGTTCAGGCTCCTGCAAAGATAAATGTTGGTCTTTGGGTAAAGAATAAACGCCCTGACGGGTATCATGACCTGGAAACTATTTTCCAGACCATTTCATTAGAGGATACTATTACTCTTCATGAAAGCTTTGAACCAGGCATCAGGGTTACATGCTCAAATCCAAATGTTCCTGGCGGAGCAGATAATCTGGCTTTTAAAGCAGCTAAGGTTTTTTTGGAAAGATTCGGAATTGAACCAGCTCTTGATATTCGTATTGAGAAAAGAATTCCAATGGCGGCTGGTCTGGCTGGTGGCAGTACTGACGCTGCAGCTGTTTTGACTGGATTGCCAAAGCTTTATGAAAGAACGGCAACACCTGCTGAACTAATGGATATGGCTGCTTTCTTAGGCTCTGATGTGCCTTTCCTGATAAAGGGCGGTTTGGCTGTAGGCGCAGGTCGTGGTGAAAATCTGGATTTTTATGAACAGCCAAAGAATCCTCTCACAGTGGTCATTGCTATTCCAAACGATGTTGCTGTATCTACCAAATGGTGTTATGAAAATTATACTCCAGGGAACAATGAAACAAAGGGAAGAGTTTTCCCTATGATATTGGAGGCTTTCCGCAAGGGTGATTTACAGAGTCTTAAAAAATTAGTGTTTAATGATTTGGAATCTGTAACACTTCATAGATATCCGATTGTTCAGAAGATTAAGGAACTCCTGGCTTCTACTGGGGATGGAGTTGTATTAATGTCCGGTAGCGGCCCATCTGTATTTGGCATTTTTGAAAATAAACAGAAGGCTGTTAAGGCTTTGCAGGCTCTTAAAGGAATGCCTGTAGATGTATTTGTTGAACACACCTGCAAAAAGAAAGTGTAAAGCTAATTAATTATTATGAAAAATATATGCCTATTGGGTTCTACTGGTTCTATTGGTAAAAGCACTCTTGAAGTTGTCAGAAATAACCCTGAAGAGTTAAAGGTTGTTGCTTTAACTGCAGGAAAAAACTGGCAGCTTCTGGCTGAACAGGCTCGCGAATTTAAACCTGCTTTTGTAGCCATTGCAGAAGAAAAATATGAAAATGATCTTCGTATTGCTTTAAAAGATACTGGCGTAAAGGTTAGTGCAGGTGAAAAGGCAGTAATTGAAGCTGTTACCATTAATGGTGTTGATACTGTTCTGGCAGCCATAGTAGGTGCTGCTGGCCTTAAACCAGCTTGGGAAGCAGTGCAGCGCAAGCATATGATGTGTCTTGCCAATAAAGAAACTTTGGTTGTAAGTGGCGCACTGTTCATGGATGCTATTAAGAAAAACGGTGTAAAACTAACTCCCGTTGATAGCGAACATTCTGCTATTTTCCAATGTCTTCAGGGGGCAGCCCAGACTCCGCTCAGAAGAATAATTATAACAGCTTCAGGCGGACCTTTCAGAACCTTCCCAAAAGAAGAATTGTGCAAAGTCACTGTTGAACAAGCTCTTAAACATCCGAACTGGAATATGGGCGGCAAGATTACAATAGATTCAGCTACTTTGATGAATAAAGGCCTGGAAGTAATTGAAGCACACTGGTTGTTTGATGCTTCCTATGACCAGATTGATATAGTAGTTCATCCTCAGTCGCTGATTCACAGCCTTGTTGAATTTTCAGACGGTGCAGTTATTGCACAGCTTGGATGGCCTGATATGAAGCTTCCTATCCAATATGCTCTAAGCTGGCCAAAGAGATGGCAGCTTCCTGTTCCGGAATTTGATCTTGTAAAAGCTTCTTCTATGACTTTCTTTGAACCAAGATACGATGACTTCCCATGCCTTAAGCTTGCTTTTGAAGCAGGTAAAGCTGGCGGAATCCTGCCTTGTGTCATGAATGCCGCTAATGAAATTGCTGTTGCAGCCTTTATGAAAAAGCAGATTGGCTTTATGCAGATTCCTGAAGTAATTGGAAATACTATTGATTCTTTTAACAACGAACCGGCTACTAGCATTGACCAGTTATTAAGCTTTGATGCAGAAGCTAGAAAGAAAGCTGAAGTATTTGTAGGTAAACTGCTATGATTACTGATTTCAGAGTTGGATTAGGGCATGACATACACGCTTTTGAAAGAGGTCGTGAGCTTTGGCTTGGCGGAGTAAAGATTGAACATGAAATGGGCTTAAAAGGCCATTCTGATGCTGATGCACTCATTCATGCGATTATGGACGCAATGCTTGGCGCTTTGGCATTGGGCGATATCGGTCAGCATTTCCCGGATACAGACCCAAAATACAAGGGAATAAGCTCGGTAGAACTGTTGAAGCACGTTGTGGCTTTAACAAAATCTAATGGGTATAGAGTTGGAAATCTTGACTGTATGATTCATTGTGAACGACCGAAGATATCACCACATAAAGCAAATATGGTTAAGGTATTAGCTGAAACATTAGAAATAGATGAAGATAGAATTTCAGTAAAAGCCGGAACCAATGAAAAAATGGATAGTGTCGGTGAAGGTCGCTGTATTGAATGCGATGCTGTCGTATTAATGATTAAATGAATCAAATGACAATAGACATTGTTTTATAAAACAAAGATTAAAAGCAATAAGAAAAGACTTATACTTCAGGAGAAAAATCACTATGATGCGAAGTATCAAAGAAATATATAGAATTGGTAATGGTCCGTCCAGTAGTCATACTATGGGCCCCAAGAAGGCTGCTGAGCTTTTTCTGTCTCGCCATAAAAGTGCAAGAGGCTTTAAGGTAACTCTTTATGGAAGTCTTGCAGCAACAGGTAAGGGCCACTTTACTGATCAGGCCATCCTTTCTGTTTTAAAGTCAGTAGCTCCGACAGAAATCATTTGGGAACCCAAGATGTTTTTGCCTTATCATCCAAACGGAATGAAATTTGTAGCTTACGATATGGCTGGTCAGGAAGAAGGTAAATGGACCTGCTTTAGTGTAGGCGGTGGCGCTCTAGCTGATGATAACGGTATTATTGGTGAAGATGAAGGCGAAATTTATCCGCTTTCAACAATGGAAGATATTCTTGAATGGTGCGAAACCAAGGGAAAATGCTTCTGGGAATATGTAAAAGAATATGAAACCTTTGACGTCTGGGATTATCTGGGTGAAGTATGGCATACAATGAAGAACTGCATCGAACAAGGTCTTGAAACAGAAGGCAGTTTGCCGGGACCGACTAATCTCCGCCGCAGAGGCGCTGACTTTTATATTAAAGCAGGTGGTTCAAAGGATAATATAAAATCAAGAGGTCTTGTTTTTGCTTACGCATTAGCTGCTGCTGAAATGAATGCTTCTGGTGGGGTAATTGCTACAGCTCCTACATGTGGTTCATGCGGTGTTGTTCCTGCTGTTCTTTACCATTTTTATAAAAGTCGTAATTTCAGTGAAGCAAAGATTATCAGAGCATTGGCTACTGCCGGTATTGTTGGAAATATCGTAAAAGCTAATGCATCTATTTCTGGTGCAGAAGTAGGTTGTCAGGGTGAAGTTGGTGTTGCATGTTCTATGGCTGCAGCTGCTACAAGCCAGCTTTTTGGCGGAAGCCCTGCCCAGATTGAATACGCTGCAGAAATGGGTCTGGAACATCATCTTGGAATGACCTGTGACCCGGTTTGTGGTATGGTTCAGATACCTTGTATTGAACGTAATGCATATGCAGCTGCACGCGCATTAGACTGCAATCTTTTCTCTTCTTTGACTGACGGAAGTCATAGAGTTTCCTTTGATAAGGTTGTAAGCGTAATGAAGCAGACAGGTCACGACCTGCCATCTGTATACAAGGAAACAAGTGAAGGTGGTTTGGCCAAGGATTACGAACAAATGAAGCGTAAGTGGTAACACTGTTCTGTTTCCCCAACCCCCAACCCCGAAAGCCCTGTTACTGTTCACAGGTAAACTTGACACTTTCTGAATCGGTCTACACGTAACGAAATAATTCAATTTTATAATCAATAAAAAAACTCAAAAAGTCTCATAAATAAAAGATTTTTTTGAGTTTTTTTGTTGACTTTGAAATG
>JAZRWI010000002.1:0-2271 GCA_045599645.1 Candidatus Avigastranaerophilus sp. | reverse complement strand
TGGCATTTACTCTATGCACTGCGTAATAGAATAGTTCACGATTATGGTAGCGTAGACCTAAATATTATTTACTCAACCCTCGTAAACGACATCCCAGAATTATTTCACCTTATAGAAAATCAATCATAATTAAATATGTATATAACCTTTTTGCTAAAAAAGCAGTAAATTAGCTTATCTTTACGCCAAACTTATAATTTGATGGGTATTCCAAGTTATAAACATCTGCACCATATTCAAGATCTAAAGTGTGATTTTCACTTAATACGTATTCTTTTCCATCCAGTTTAAATATACTGCCTGGCTCGTATGGCCTGAACACATAGCCTGTAGTCGTCATGTCATGAAACAGATTGTCATATTTTTCTTTTGATTTCACTGGTCCACAATTTTTGCTTTTTGTGCGATATTGAGTCGCTTCCCTGTTTCCCATTTTTACTGTGAATAAGCCTGGTTCAATACCAGCATCATCAAGATACTTGTTAATTTCATCACGTGAAAAATCTAATCCGATATACACAGGATCTTTACTCATCATATAGTTCCAAAATGAGCAATACTTTTGACCTTCAGCGTCATGTGGTGCACCGCGTAAATATTCCGAGAATGGTGGATTTATTGCACCATCATTGGTGAACATTGCATGTTCCATGCCATCGGCTGATACGTATTTAAAGTAATTATTCTGCCCAAAATCAATTATATTGTTGGTTGCTTTAACTTCGGACAAAGATTTTGTATTTATTTCAGGAATCTGGCTTACATTATAACGTATGCCTTCGAATTCTATGAAATCTACTCCATTATCACCATATATTGTCACCTTAGATATATCATTATTTATACGTAGCAGCACATCATCAGAGATTGCCCCACTCTTCTTTTTTGAAGCTAATGTATATAATCCTGCGTCTTTTATATTAGAATTACCACTGCTTCTTATAAATAAATCTTTTTGTTTATTTTCTGATTTTGAAGTTGGCAACAGAGTATTCATAGTAATCTTATTCTGATTTATTCGATATGCTGCCCTATTAATACTTGAATTATTTATTTTCATAGACATTTATTTACCTTTCTCTATAACCAACTTAATTAGACTGTATTTGTAGTTTACGTTTAATTTCATTTCATACAAATACGGGAAATAGCCTTTAATCAAACTGGTAAAGAAAGTCAAAGACTTTCTTTACCCTATGCTATAGCATTGGGCTTTTCTTGCCTGCTATGCGATGTTTTGAGGTAAAACTGAGATTATTGAGTCTAACATCTTAACTTCCTTGTAAATATAGGCATCCTTGCTTAATTAAATTTTCAGATTTTCACGTCGATTGCTGAAAAATTAGTTGCAGATGTCTTTTCTGATATTTTTGATGAAATATTAAGCATTAGTTTGCTTGTTACTTCTGTAATGCTCTTGCCTTCGAAAGTTAAATGATATTCTTTCTTTTCTTCCAATTTTTCTGCTGCCTGTTCTTCAAGCTTCTTCTTTTCAGCCTTACGTTCTTCTTTCTTTTTCTCTAGTCTTTTTTCAGCTTCTTTTTCTGCTTTTTCAGCCTTTGGGTTTACCTTGGGTTGAGTAACAACCAAGGTCGTTATACTTCCATCATCATTTATGGTTGTAGAATAGCTTTGTATCTCAGAACCTATAGCGTTTACAGAAGCCTTAGTTTTTTGATAACATTCAGGGATAGCTGCCAATTCCCTTTCTAACCATTGTTGTGTCTTTTCATCACCAGCAGCTCTTGATAAAAGAGAAGGACTTACAGTTACAGAATAATCCCTGCTTTTTAAGCAATCAAATTTATCATATAAATAATCTTTAAAATCTCGGGTATTTTTGAATTTTTTCTCTGTTTTCTGATTACTTGTAATTGGCTTTTTGATTTCTGTATCTTTTACATCTTTTAATAAATTATTTTTGGAACTAGTAGTGCTATCCTTATTAATATCTTCTGCTTTATCTGCATTCTCTTTGGATGCAGTTTGTTTGATATTGCTCTTATTTACAGTGCTTGTATAGCTATTGCCACGAATACTGGAATTACTGCCTATGCCAGATATTGTCATAATGATTTCTCCTTTTTCACAATTGTAGTTTGCTCTTTTAATCATATCGAATAAATAGGACATAAATAAAGGGAATTGGAGCCAATCACCCTGTTTATGGCGTAAATTACCGAAGTGGTTCTTTAGTTAAATTCACAGGGTTTATAGAGCATTACGGTAAGGTTGAAAAAATTTTCCCTTCCTGCTTCTATCAGTTCTATA
>JAZRWI010000001.1:0-18406 GCA_045599645.1 Candidatus Avigastranaerophilus sp. | reverse complement strand
AAAATACAACATGGATGATTTTATGGCATACCAGAACAGCCTTAATGATTACAGAAACAACAAGGCCTGCATTGAAACAGCCCGAGCAGAAGGTAAAGCAGAAGGTAAAGATGAAGGAATGGATATCTTTGCCGCTCTTGTGAAAATATTATCAGATACTGGCAGATACAATGATATCGCCAGAGTTTCCACAGACAAAGAATATCGTAATCAATTGATGACAGGATTTAATCTTAATGCCGGAGACACGGTTAAGGGTTAAGAGTTAAGAGTTTAGAGTTTAGAGTCGGCTGGGATAGTAGCTGCTAGTAGCTACCACTAAAGAGAAGCTTCAGCAACAAGAAACAAAGCATCAGGACAAGATAAAATCCGTAGCTTCTAAGTTGTTAGCAAATGGCCTCAGCAAAGAAGAAATCACTTCCATAACAGGTATTAAATTTGAATAAAAAACAAAGTGTTTAAAGGCTTCAAACCATGCGAAGTATTTCCTGTTCTGCTTCTCGCAAACATTTTGATTTTAATTCATAACTTGCAAAGGTAGACTTGAAACCGTTCTTTATTAACTGCAGAATATCCCATTTGCTCAAACCATCAGGTGACATTCTAGCCGCACGATAAAGCTCATCGGTAATTGTTGTTCTCGAGATTCCCGGGTTATCAGTGTTAACACAAACCTTTAACCCCCTCTTAAGATATTCATATAAAGGATATTCCTGTAACGAATCTTTTTGAGGCATAAAGTTTGTTTTATAGCCAATAATCTGCATATTACTTGAAGGGCACATCTCAATGGCAATACGTCTGTTTGAAAACAAAGTCATCAATTTTTCATTTTCAATAAGCTTCAAACCGTGACCTATTCGTTCTGCATTTAAATAATATACAGCCTTCTGAATGCTGTCTACCGATTCAGTTTCTCCAGCATGAACGGTTATATGAAAACAATTATCAAAAAGAGGCTTAAAAACAGGAACAAAATTAGTAGCCTCAGATTTTTCATTTCCAGCCAAGTCAAAGCCTATCAAGGAACTAGCTTTCTCACTATCTTTCCATATCTCCTGAGCTAGTTCTACATGGCGCCAGCAATCACTCATTTTTCCATGACGTGAAGCAATAAATATTATTCCGAAATGAACCTGAGGTTCTCCCTTTGCAAGCTCAGAGCGTATAAATTCAAAAACATCAGTATCATTCAAACCGCATCTAGTGTAATTTATAGGAGAACACCTGACTTCTATATATTTTATATTTTGCTCAATACAGTTTCTAATCAAAATTCTACAGGCAGCACGAATTGTTTTTTCTGTCTGCAACAAAGTAGACCCCTGTAAATCACCCAGCGGTTCGTAACCTGTTATATCGACCCCAATATAGTCGGATTCATTCTTTAACTTACCGAATATGAAGTCATCCAGCATATTGGGTTCTTTTTCAAACAAAAGTATGAAAAAGGAAGTAACTACCCAAACTGGCATATTCAATGATTTTGCCGTATCATTAAAATAATCTTTAAATCTGGAATTTTTAGATAAAATTTCTGTTCTAAGCTTTTCAATTTCACCATTTTGGATAAACTCATCACAAAATTTGAAGTAGTTGATTAGTTTTTCGTTATATTCTGCGAGATCTTCTTTTACCGAAGAAGCAATTTCAATTAGTTCAGAAGCATTTGCTATGCCACCTAAGTGACAATGCAAATCAGTCTTTGGAAGTTTTCTCAACCATTCTTTTTCTTCAGCCTCATTTTCCCGACGCTTTCCTATTCTAACAATTTTTAATGCTTCAATATCCTTGCTAGAAAGAGCATAAAGTGCATGAAAAGGATTTCCAAAATCATTTTCAGCCAAAGATTTTGTATGATTCAAATAAAGATTATCCGCTTCATGCTTATGTTTTTCAACATGCGTAGTCAGATTAGGTTCCAATCCGCAAATAGGAATATAACCGTCATTATTTATTTCCTCATTTAAAGAATAATCAGAATTTATTGGCGAAGAATAATTAAAAAGTTCTGAACCATTAATATCTTTCCCTAATATTATAGGGAAAAACAATCTACTATCTTCTTCTGACAAAGGTCTGGTCAACGTTTCTGCTTTCAATTCCCTGGCAAGATAAGGCGGAATATTGCCAGCGTCAGCAAGATGAAGAAGGCATTTGCAACCAAAAAATGTTGCTGCTTCCTGAAGGTCTGCGCTCATGGTTTTTCTTCCGCCAGCGAGGCAACAGAAGAGATTTTGAGAACCAAATTTATGGACTCCCTTATAAACCAATCTCCATATCAGTTCCCTAAAATTTCTAATTTTACTTTCACTGTCGATATCCTCTATATCTTCTGCGACCCAAACCTTTATAGGAAGCTTATTTAAATCACTCAATCGCTTCCATTCGAATAGGCTTTTAATGTTTTTTTCAGCTCCTTTAGTAGCAACGAGCCATATCTCATCAATTTTACTTAAACCTTTAGAAACCTTTTGCAAATCAGAACGGTTGGCAAAAAGACTTACGTCATCACGGTTCGTGAAGCCAAGTAACTCAGGAATAATCGACCAGGTAAGCCCTAAGGTTCCAACCAACAGATTTTTATTAAGTATTTTTGCCATTTAAATTTCCTTTATATCAACGATTCAACATCTATAAATTCGCCTTCTACAAATGGATTGCTCTGCTGTTCTACAGATGGTCTTCTATCTACAAAAGCAATACGCTTTACAGACATATTCTTTTGTTTAAGCTCTTCATAGACAGTCTGCATTGTCCACTGCATAGCTGTTGTTCCACCAGTAAGATTAACAATACAGTTGCAGGTTCCTTTTACAGCAGAAATCATATCAGAGCTTAACTGTTTAGCTTCACCAAAGCCACAGAAAACGTCCTGCATTGTAAGAACCTTGACTTTATCTGCATCAAAACCAGCCTTAATGCAAACCTCTGAGACCTTATCCTTAAACTTTTCACTGGTCAAAACAACGACCCTATTTGCATTAACCCGTTTCAAAGCAGTATATAATAGACCAAAAGACGCACCCATCGGAGTGATTAAAGCAGTATTATTTATATCTTTTTGAACAGCTAAGTCAGTATCCTTTATTACTTCCTTAGGCAATTTCCAAAAGTCATCATTATCTTTATTTGCAACACAAAATTCCAAAACTTCTTTTGCTGTTTTCAAACCCAATTCTAAATTTACTTTTTTTTCTCGATAACCAGCATGTGCATATTCATTACGTCTTTCACAAAGCTCACTCCAATTTTTTATAAGCAATACAAATTTTTCAGACAGATTACTAGAGAGTTTTTTATTCTCATATTGATTTTTATAAAATCCAAGATTATTTTCTATTTCTTTAGTCCTAACATCATGAACCAGCCATTTATCGGTCTTAACTTCTGCCTGCATAACACGGCTTACAATCCATTCGCGAAGAATCATCAAAGCATTTGAAATATTATTAGCATCTAACTGCCACTGAATAAAGCGAAGAGTTCTATCTAATTCATCATTATTAAGAACAATTTTATTCTTATCTCTACCAGATTTCGTTGCTTCTATAGTCTTCAGTTTATCCACAACCTTCTGAATCAGGATGTCTGAAGACTTTAAACCAGTATTTGCAAATTTTGTATCACAAACCTTTTTTGCTTCCATACCGGCATCAATACATAAGCCACTTTCTATAAGCATCTGAAGTTGTTCAAAAATATTTTCTTTCAAAAAATTTCTCTTGGGATTATCAGGATTATCTTTTGAGTTCTCACCAATAATATCATTTAAAAATCTAGCTACCCCAGCCATATTTCCTGTTGCTTCAAATTGCTTAACAGCAAAACTGCCGCGAATTATTTTTGCCAAATTTGTTAAATCAAAAACAGGCACTTCTTTTGCATTTCTATTGCTTTCCAATGCCCCGTAATAAATTCCTGATATTTTTATTTTATCTAAGCATTCCAAATAAAACAATGAATTATATAGAACCATTGGTAAATGCCTAAAACCATTTGTAATATCAAGATAAACATCAGTATCTGAACATTCCATACCCTTTTCGACAACACCGTCAAAGAGTTTCCATATTTCTTCAATTGTCTTGCCGTCTGAAATATCAATTATCTCTAAATTTTCAGGTATTCTACTCCGTATATCGCTTTCATAAGCCTTCCGGCTTGCTTCAGTTAAAAATAGAATTATTTTATCGAATTTAATGTCTAATAACTCACTTAGAGCTAAGAAAAAATATGAATTTCTTGCTATCTTGCCATTAAGGGAATAAGTATTTTCCAGATAAGGCTTTCCACCTTGAAACAAACCCAAACTTGCCAATAATATTTTCTTTGTCATTTAATAGTTTTTCCTTTTTTTAAAGAAACGCACCGATGTGAATCAGTGCGTTCTGGATTTTATTTCACTTCTTCATATTCAAGCAGTGCCCAGCCAAAAACCTGTAGATTCTGAGGGGAATCTGGTTTTTTTCTGCTTGAAGCAAGCCATACAGTAGTTGAATGGTCTGAATATTTAGCATCTCTTACCTGTGGTGGTGTAATCTTAATACTTCGACAGCCATCTATTGTGATAAATTCAGCACTAGAATGATGTCCCAAACGAACCGGGAAACAATCCTTGCCCACTCTTTCCCAAAGTTCCTTAGCACAATTAAAACCAACTGCTCCTCCAATTTCTTTCAAGACATTTATTTCTCTAGCTGTCTTAGAAAGCACTTGTTTTTCATTACCTTGTTTATCCTTAGTTTTACGATTTGCCAGATAATAGCCTTGAGAACGCTGCATCAAGCCTTCCATGGATATTTTTCTTACCTGTTTGTCCTTCGGATAAGCTTCTTGGTCATCTAACGTAATTACGCCTTCGAAAATATTTCCCTTTGGAATTACTTCCAAAGCCACAGTTAAAGAAGCTCTTTTAGAAGCTTTACTCTGGTCCTGCTGTGAATCTGACTTTTTAGGGAACATTACAGCATACATCATCATACTGCTAAAAACATCATCATTTTTAACAGGATATAAGTCAGATATTTTTACAAATCTGAAAGGATCTTCGGAAAAACCTGCATTAAGCTGGCTTTTTTCAAAATCCTTCAAATCAAACTTACCTGGTGCATCACTGCAATTTCTTTTTATTGGCCTTTCAGCATGCCTATTGTTTTCGCTCATCCAGAATGTTTTTAAGCATCCTTTTAAGGAAGAACCAGGAATATAAGGAAGATTCTTTATTGGGTTTGAGATTGTTCTCTTTAATTCGAACTGATTAATAGCATCTTTACTCAATGAACTTGAAGACAATATTTCATCATATCTTTGGCGCAAATCTGATGATGCTTTAACCTGTCGGCACTTAACTTTATTTTTATCAAAATTATCCCTGAAAAATCTGAAAACTGGTATAGAATTGCTGGAATTAGCAGCCAATTTACAGAATTCTTCTGATTTTTCCTGCGACAATGATTTCAAGAAATCATTCGTATCGAATACCCACATCAATCCATCTTTATCAAAAACAAACTGAGTGGGATCATAGCTGTCACCCATACCGATATGGATTGGTGTCAAGACATGCAATCTGACTTTATAATTTTTAATCATTTTACATTCTCAACTTTCATAGGAATTACAAGTGAATAGCCCTGTTCGACAGTTTCTTTAAACATGCTCAAGTCTTTTACTGCTTTACCAACGTAAGTCTGCTTTATATCAGCTATGTTATTCGGAATGAGCACAGCACCGACAGCAGCTTTTAGTACAGGCTGTTTAAATGGGAATTCGGAATTCGCTTTTGCATCGCCATGTCTGCCAGAACGTATGAATGGCTCAAAATATACCTTCCGATAAATTTCCTTTTCAGGAACGCAGGCGGAAAGCGTATATAATGCATTAGCATCATTCACAGCAAATTGATTAAGATCTATTTCATTCATTCCGACAACCTCGAAACGACCTTTACCAGTAGAAGCGTCTGCACCGTAACCAAATTTACCGATTCTTTGCAATGCTGTCTTAATACCAGTTTTGCTTATATCATCTCTGACACCGACAAACACAGCCATTTCCAAAACAGAATTCCAAGCAATGCCATTAACAGCAAAAGGAGCAAATGCGGCACTAGTTCCTGTTGTTCCTGTTGCTCTGTCAATTGTATTATGACTCTGTCTATATTCATAACTTGGCTTCCAATCAGATTCAAGACCAAGTTCTTTTATATCAGAAAGCATTGCAAAATTGTTAGTAGAAAGCTTTTTTGTCTTAGAAACCAACATCCATTTTGCTTTTTTAGCTGCTTTTCGTCTGTCATATTCTTCTTTTCGTTGTTCAAAGCTTGCTGTAGCAGAAATATTTGAAGTTCCTGCAGGTGCAAAGGCCTTTGGGAAAACGAAGAAATCTTCACCGTCTGCTTTGAATTTCATAACCGGGTCAGCAACAATACAGAACGGTGATTTGTCATAATCAGACAAAATCTGGTCTATTTCACCAACCAATTCGGGGTCATGAGCTATCTGCCAGCAGATGTGACCAAATAAGCAGTCTCCCTGCAAGGGAGTTACAAAATCAGAAGTCGGCTTTATGCAAACTTCATAAACCTTCATATTGCCCCCTTAGGCTTCATGTAAATTTTCAATTCTTACACGACCATAACCGCGGCTACCAGCCCCACCTATGGCATCCTTCTGCATTAAATCAATGCCTTCTTTTAACATTTTCAACAATTCTTCATCAGAATTATCAAAAATCTTAAAAGTAACTCTGAAATCAAATTTTGCACCAGCAGGTACCATTTCAGTCTGCCTAAGAGAACCTTTCTTAGCAGTACCAGCAATTCTATCTATTGCTGTTTCCTGTTTTTCAATTGAAAGAGGCCAAAGATTTTCAACAGCTTCCTTTTTCCATTCTTCATTTAAATAGCAGTCAGCAAATGAAGCTCTAGTTGGGCCAAGAGCCTTTGCTTTCTGAGCTTTATCATTATTGCCGGTCTTGTCAGAACCGCTGAAACCGAATATTTTAAGAATCGCAGCAGTCTGAGGGTTTTCATCAATAAGGTATGTATTGATATCAGCAATACCACCATTGTTTGGATTGTTATTGTATGCCTTAGCAGCAACGCCAGTCTTCAATTCAAGTAGAGAGCGAATCTTACCCTTTATGGAAGAACCAGGTATATATGGTTCCTGAGTATGCGGATGTTTAATTATTGGATTATCAGTTCCACCGATATGCATTTCAAGATTGCCGGAACCAATATGCAAATTGCTTTCAAGAATAAGTGTGCCTTTTAATTCAACAATACGCTGTAATTTAATTTCCATAATTAACGTCTCCCTCCATTATTTCTACCACCATTGTAATTATTACCTCCGCGATAACCACCATTAGTATTCTGATAATTATTGCTAAGCTGCTGTGTTTCTTTAAAGTATTTAAAATGCCCTATAAATGCTTCAAAGAAACTAGTAAATACTTTTATATCTTCAGGTTCCTTCAAATTATCAATTGCTTCTTTTATGATAGTTGTAAATTCAGAACTAACAAGCTTTCTAGCTTCTGCATATCTAACTTTTGGTATCAGCATATGCACAAATGGAAGTTGCTGTCTGAAAGCCACTTCTCTTTCTTCCTTTGTAGAAGCCTTTGCCATTGCCATCTTGAAGCGAGAATCAAAAGTAACTATTTCATCAAAGAAACGTCTAAGCTGAGTTGGATTATTCATAGTCATAGTAGACTTTTCAGCTACAGCCTTTGCAGATGTTTCCGCAACCTTAGAAAATAAATCAAGGTTCAGTTCTTTTTTTGCCCTATCTTTCCAAAACTCTAAAGCCATAATTCTTTCTCCTATTAATGTTTTCTTCTTCTGTAGATTTCACTCCACAGCGGTATTTTTACTGAAGACTTGTATTCTTCAAGCCAGCCAATCATATTTTCCAAATCAGCTATCCTAGACAATTCGTCACCTGTCTTCTGCTGACCTCGTTCATTTACAGTCCTAATCAAACTATATTTTAAGCGGGCTTTCCAGGACAATGCATTTGCTAGTTGTGCAAAGCTTACCTTTTTATGATTTTCGATATCCTTCTGTAATTTTCTCTCTGTAATCAGTTCTTCTACAGCAGAATTAAACTTATACAGAACAGATGTATTAACATCTCCGTTTTCAACCCATCTTCTAAGCTGTTCACTGGTTTTACATAATTCCTTGTAGGTATCCCATTTAACAACTTCGCCAAAAACACAAAGGGAGTCTTTGCCTTTGTTACTTTTAGCTGTTTCTAAGGCTTCTTCAGCAGCCCCTGCCATGACAGCAACAGGTTCGCCAGGTTTATGAACACTGATTCCCATTGATAACGTTACATCTGGATTAAAGCATACGAATTCCCTGAATTTTTCCCTGATAACAGGTGCTAAGTCCAGAATCTCATCATGAGGACCCATCAAAAACAAATCGTCGCCACCAGCAAAAACGGTATAAATATTCTTATACTCAGTTTCCAACAAATGTGGTAAATAAACAGCGAAGAAATTATTGAACTGTCTGCTTAAAACAGAAGTTCTTGTTAAAGTCTGAATTTCAGAGTTAAGTCCCAGACCAAATATTTTGCCAAGGTTATCAACATCAGCCTTCAGTACACCAAGAGCTTCAACGCCTATTTCGTCACCAGTCTTTAAATCTGTTCTTACAGCTCTGTTAGCTATAGCACCGAAATCAACAATACACCCATTTTCATCATATGGGACATAGGCTTTCAATGGTCTATAGGCTATCTTACGCCATCTGGTTTCGTTGTTTGAATTAGTCAATCTTGCAAGAAATCTGACCTTACCATTGACAGCATTGTCTACAGCTTCGCCAAGACCACCTAACCAGACATTATATTTTCCAAACAATGGTTCACAGAGTTTTTCTTCAAAAGCAGCGGTATCCTTTTCCCAAAGCACAATAGCATCTGCTCTTACAAGCTTTGCACCCATTGTAATCTGGTCTTTACATACTCCACATACAGGCGTGTTTTCACCGTCAGTATGGTATTTTGCAGGTCTTTTACCACAGAAAGGACAAACTCCGAGATTGTTGTCATATTCTTTAAAGAATTGGTGCTGTGTTCCACCGAATTCAGGTAAATCAAATTTGGAATACTTCTCTTCTTCCATCTTTGTGCTGAAATCGTTCCATATTTCGCGATACTTAAAACCGATTTCTTCCTGAGAAACTTCAGTGTAAGCTATACCCAGTGAAGTCTGACCATAGAAACGGTTAAGCAGCCACTTGTTAGCTTCTTCCTTGACTCTGGCAACTGCATCTTTAATATATTGCAGATTTGGTGCAAGAATTGTAACCTGACCAGCAGCATTGAATATTATTGAGGTAACAGGTAAGCCTGTTTCCTTCAAGAGCATATCTGCAATTGCTTCAGAGAATAGAGATACATAGAATGAACGGCCTCTGAGGATTTTAGCAGCATTCTTATTGGTTGAACCGCCAGCAGCAAAAATGAATTTCTGAATACCAAAAAAGCTTGTGCCAATAAACAGCAGTTTCTCTTCTGCTTCTGTTTTTAATTCTTCAAAACTCTTTTTACCACTATGTTCATGATATAGATACAAAGCAGTAGCAATAGCTGCAGTTATCTTTGAATGATCATACAAAGAAATATCTTGCATAGCATTACCAACGGTGGCGGCCGGAATCTGACCAGCATACCTCATATAAAGATTGTCGAACTGGACAAACCAAAGTTCTACATTGTCTTTAAACTGCTTAAGTCCTTCCAATTCTTCATAGAATTTGTAAAAAAGCTTTCTATACTGTTCCTGAGCATCAGAATTATTTGCAGGTATCACTGATTCTTTTTTGTCAGGGAAAAATTTATCGTCAGCCAGTTCTGCCAATGGAATTCTATATTTAAACGAAGAATCATTATTGCCATCAGATTCTTTATTTATTCTGATAGCCTCCATGATAGGCCATTGTCTGGCACATCTGAAATTTGCGATTTCTTCCTTCAAGTTATAAGAATCTTCAAATTCCTTAGCTCCATGTCTGTCTAATGATGAAGCTAATCTATCTGCAATAGAAATAGCCCACCGCATAGCAGGCTGTATTCCTCCTTCATCTTCCTTAAAAAGATGATGACCAGCAGCCAATTCTGCTATCCATGCTTTCCCACCCCAGTCTACATCATTAAAACAATCAGGTAGAAGTGCCTCTAGATGATCAATGAACGCTGCAGTATAAATTGCGTGTTCATGAGTATATCTTTGGGTCTTCTGATTGAAAGGTTGCAAACCGGCCCTGTGGTTGTCAAGGAACTCCTGTGACGGGTAAAAAGCAGGATCACCAGGATTAACTTTGTCTCCACGTGAACGCTGTGCGAATTTACCTATATCATGTAAAAACGCAGCTAACGCGACCTTCAAGGTCTTACTCAGCATTTCGTTTTCTGGCATAACACTTTCCTTTCTTTAACATTTACAACACACTGAAGTATAAAAATGCGTTCTCATTCAAAAATTACTGTAAATTATTTTCATAATCCACGAACTAAATACCTCTAATTTTTATTCATTCAAGAAGCCGTCAAATTCATCGCGGTTGCTTAGGTGGCGGATCTGGGCGACATTTATGCGGCCCTGACCGAAGGTGATGCTTCTGCCGCAACGAAGTATTTCGCCAGCATTCAAAAGGCCTTCAAAAGCTGCAACTGGGCCAATATATCTTACTTCACCTATGATTCCGGAAATAGGCATGCGCTGCTGCTGCCTGGTAGAGAATCGTTCCCAGTAGACAGGTTCAACGTTCATACCTGATATTCTGACCTTGGCCGCCAAATCAGATATTTCGCTGAAATGCCAGTCGAGAGTCCTACCTTCAGTGGCTTCAAATACAGTATAACGTCGCATCAAAGAACCTATTATACGGCTGAATTCCGGTTCTTTGGTAATACCATTAGTCTTGGCATCACGGAATGCTACAGGTGTAACAAAATTCAGCTTCAATTCACAATTCTCGGTATTTTTCCAATCTGGCTCTGCAACAAAAAGATTTTCTGTTTCGGGAAGCTGAAGACTGTCATTCTGCATGCTCCATATTATTTTACCAGTGGCTTCATCAGAAATCTGTTTCAAAATAGCTCTAGAGCCCTTAAAGCCATGTTCTGCGGCATTCTGAGCAGCTACAATCAAATGAGGTGCGACAGAAGCAGCTGTTCCAAATAACCTGATTGAAAAAGAAAAGCTTTCACCTGCTTTTAGTGTAGTATTGCCTGGGAAACCAGAATCAATATTCATCAGGTGTGGCATCTCAAAAGTTTTTAGATTAGCAACAGCCTGCGAATTAAAATGTGACTTACTAGTTTCATAGCATAGGGCATAAGCGCAACGACCAGCTATTCTACAGGTATTGCAAGCATACTTATCTGATAAATTCCTTCTTTGTATGCATGAAATATGCTTTAAAGCATAACCCATAGCACCACGAAAAGTGTTTATTGGATTCAAAGGGAAAAATACATCATCCTCAGCCTGAAACGTCATCATCAATGTAATATAACGCATGGAATCTCCATTCACTCAATCAACTATTCAATTTTTTAATACTAATCAATCAACTATCAAATTTTAAAACAGGACAATAGTAAAAGTCAAAAAAAAATATGAGAGAGTTTTCAATAATTATTACCTTAGCTTGTTCAGATATTATGGCCTTACAAAAGGGCATAAAAGATTAATAAACAGTATGGGATACATAATAAAACCTTTCTTTTTTTGAAATCATTATATTTTTTATAAGTTGCTAAAACAAAACGCATTCATTTTTTATAAACAATTATAAAAAATGGATAATAAAAACTGCTTTAAATGCGAATTGATTTTTCGTTCGTTTCGGAATAGAATCTTATTATGGCTAATTTATCTGATACATTCATTCTTGAACACTTACAATCACTGGCATATTTTGGTGAAAATTCCAATGAGGATTTCACAGAACGACGCATTCCTTTTGGCAACATAGGATTCATAAAAGAAAGATTCTGGAAGGAAAGTCCTAATTACCGCGAACCAAGAAAGCCACGACGTTCTCATCCTGGTCTCAGCCTATCTTCAAATACTGCTTTATTAGCCTTTGGCAGCAGCAATGTAGACAACTACGACAGGTATGACCCGAATTATTTCTTTGTAAATCCAGATGAATGTCCAATATCAAAGCGTCGTATGAGATTTGATTTTGCGACAACCATTCAAGGAACACGCAGAATGCTGGATAAAACAGAAAAAGATTATGAACCACTATGCGAAAAGAAAATGCAGGAGTTAAAAGATGCCGGCTACAAATAACAAAAGGTATCGTAATACTGCGGGAACTCTTGTAGCAGAATATTTAAGCAGCCGTATAAATGGCTCAGAACCACCTATCAGGCTAACACCAGAATTTGTCATGAACCTTAAAAAAGGTTTAACTGCTATTATTAATAAAGTTATCTCCATTATGGGCATATCAAAAATGGTTACGGATATGCAAATAGAGGACACAATATCTCAGCTGATCATAGAAATCATTACAGAGCCTAAGGCCTACACAGCTTTAACAGAAAGCGATATCACCAAAGATTCTATACATGTTTCATCAAAGCTAAGAGAAATAGTAAGCATTGAAAAAGAACCAGCCAGCTTGATACATTCCTATATCACCAAAAGAGCCTTTTCGCTACTAAAATATTTTGCAGAGGAAGACTGCAAAGCTTATCTTCGTATAAATGAGAGAATAAAGAAAGCACTTAAAGACTTAAAACAGCAGAATAGAGTTTTTGAAACAGCCCCTAATCATTATTCTGCTAGCACATCTCCAACGGCTGTTTACATAAAAGGAAGCACTCATATTAATTCTTCTGAAGAACTGAAGCAAGAATTACAAAAAGCCAAGCCTAATACCAAAAGGTTTATATTAGCATTTCTAAGAGCAAACAGCTGTTTGAATTTCCAAACCAGAGATATCAGTAGTTATTTTATTTCAGAACAGCAAATTATTACTGACAAAAAAATCAAGTCAAGTTGCAAAAAAGAAGATGAAGCTTCTGAAGAAATAATAGGCAAAGAATCATCTACAAATAGTAATTTTGAGGCAAAGCAAATAGCTATAGATACAATGAAACTCCTAATTCATTCTGTTTGTCAGGATTCAATAACTAAAGCCAAAAGCGAGATGGCTTGTCTTGCACTTCTTTGTCGCACTGCTCCTGCTAATTTCAAAGCAGATATTCTTACAGAAGATCAGCTTCAGGCAAGCGAAACAAATTGCATTGAAATGTTTTTGAATGACAAAAGATTTGTCGCCTTTAATAAGTCAAAGCAAGTTGGAAGAACAACTGCCTATAACTTTCTGAAAAAAGGCCAATCGGCTTTAAAAACCATTCTACGGGATCTAGAAGCGGATATTCAGATAGAGTTCATAAAAAGCTATAGTCAGTATCTGGAAACAAGATTTGAGGAATTAACAAGAATATGAAAAAAATAGAACAGTGCCCAACAGAAGATTTATTAAACTATTTTGAAGCAGTAAGAAATGATAGCTCCACAACCTTACCAGCTTCAATAGCTAAGCACGCACAAAACTGCGAGGCATGCGCTACTCTTCTTACAATGCCAGCAATATGGGAAGCTTACATCGAAGCCAATAAGCAGTCATTTCCCGAAGCCACTATCGAAAATCCTTGTTATTCAGATATAAAAGAAGGTTTCGTTTGCAGAGTAAAAGCTAATGATAATATCAATTCCTCACTGGCTCTTATTACAGAGGTAATAAAAGACAAAGATTTCGTCAGAGTTTCGCCAATTGCCGTATCACCACTCAATAAAGATATTGATACTGAAACCGATATACTGGTTTCCCCTGAAACTATGCCTAATGGCTTACCAAGCTTAATAGAATGGTGGAATGACAGACCTGTCATGGCCGATTCCATTGATTTATTGATGGGTAAAGTCGACAGTAAGCTTCTTAATGCTGTTAAAGCTGCTGTTAAAAATCAAAATGCACCAAGTAAACCAACAAAGGCAATTTTAGTATTCAGAGAAATAGAAAAAAATAAAGGGAATCAGTTGTCTGCTTCTTTCTTTGAAAAATATCTAGTAGCTGAAAGCCAGACAAATAAAGAAAAAGAAATTTCCAGAAAATTTGAATTAATCACAATAATGTTTCCTGCAAATGAAGAATTGGCTATGGCAGCAGCTTCTAGCAATCTATTTGAAAGAATAAAAGATGCATTTAACAAGCAGAGCATTAAAGAATATGCAATAAGTCGGGTTAAAGGCTCAAACGGTTTTACCATATTCTCGAGTGACAAAAAATCATTTACATTATCAATAATTTTCAAGAACAGCCGCAAGGAATTCAAGTCTGTTGGAAATAAGCTTTATTTAAAAGAAGCAGATATAGAAAAGCTTGGTAAAATTGAAAAAGTCGAAATCCAAAAAGAATAATCTGTCCTGGTTACCTAATTATACAGGTTGTGTATTAAACCAGTTACAAAATGAAGAATCGTTAAAAAAGCTTAATGAATCTTCATTTTCGGAATTATGGGAATATCGTCCCACAAGATTATTCTGGGTGTATTCTGATTTTCCCTGTTCAGAGGAAGAAGATGGGGAAAGAAACAGATTTTATCAATCATTAAAAAAGAACTATTACGACAAAAAATACCTTTTGGAATTTTTCAAGAATGATCCTGAAATAACAGAAGTAATAGAAAATAATACAAAACCTGCCTCTGGTGTTGTATTCCCTTGTGTATTAAAGGGAAATACCAACAAACAACTTCCTTCAGTCAGTTTCAGTAGCTTTATAGTAGCCCAGAAAGCAGTGGACTACAACCTGGATAATGTCGCTAGAATAGTCAAAGAAAGCCTTGAGTTAGACACTAATCAGCAGTATATACCTGAAATATCTTTATATCTGGAATTAGATGGTAAATCATATGAATTAGCATTTGCTTCTTTTTTAATTATTGAGCATTACAAAGATTTATTCCAACGAATACCAAGTATTTGCTGCAGTGGTATTATTAATCAAAATGGCGAAATCAATAAAATAGACTGCGCAAAGGAAAAACTGGAAGCAGCAAGTAAAATGGGATACGATTATATTGTGCTGCCAGAAAGTAATAGAAATGATGTTTCAGCAACAGAAAATACTATTTTTATACAAAATATTTTTGAGCTAAAAAACTGGTTATTAGATTTAATACATAAAGATGAACAGAAAATAATACATTGGTTAAAAGCGGGGGGCAAAGAACCTACAAGGGAAGAGTTTAATAATTATTTCAAAATTAATAATTATATATCTTTTATATATCAGTGGAAAAAAAATCTATACTATGTTCCTGACAATATAGCCATAAAACGGCTTTTATCAATAGTTATGGCTTACAACGTCTATCTAACAGAAAATGATAGTAACCCAATTTCAATAAATAAATTAAAATTGTTAAAAGAGTTTACACCGAAAAATGTCTATTATTCTATAGCTGCATATCTAATAGCTTCTAAGGGCCTATCCGAAAGAGTTTGCGACTGGCTGAACCAGGAACTATCTGAAGCTATAAAGATTCAGGGACCGGATTGGGCATTAGCAGCAAAACAACTAAAAGAAACAGATTTTATAGAAATCTTAGCCAACAACCGAACTCTTAGAGAACGCTACCCACATTTGATTTGCTATTATTTCAAGAATCCACCGGAATTACTTTACCTTTTATCTTCAATAAAAGAATTAACAGCCAAGGAAAGCAATCTAATAGACAGAATTCATAAAACAACTACACAGCCTGATAATGATGATTCCATGATAAGTCTAGCTTATAGTGTATTAAATAATAGCAACGAGCAATTATTATTTGATTTATATTCTGAAAAAGGAACCTTTTCTGACCAGTTGGCTGTTCTGTATATGGCTTTAAGAAAGCTAGACACAAATCATAATCCACAGCTTCGTAAAGCCGCAGAAAAACAAGCTGACGAAATAATTAACACAACGGTGATGCTTAATAAATTCGAAAAAAAACATATTAGCAATTTATTGATCAATAACTCTGAAATCACTGAATTAACCAACGATATTTGTAATAAACATGCATTAAAAAAGTTGCTGAAGGTCGCCAAAGAAGAAGCTAATCCATGTATTCCCCTACATAATAATTCAAATAATAAAAATCATATTTCAATAAAAAAAGTATTAAATAAAATCATTGGCTTTTCTTGTAACCCCTCTGAAATCAATGTTTTAAAAATCATCAATAATTCAAACATTTATAAGAGTGAAATGTATGCTTTTATAAGGGAAGCAATTTCATACTTTACCGGTAAAAATAACCGAAACAGCAAAGCATTTAAATTTCATTATTTCAAAGGAGCAGAGCTTGCCGAAGAAATCGGATTATTAGCTTCGTCCCAGCAGTTAAAAAAAGAAGAATATGATTGTTTTAATGCTTTGTGGGAAAATAATAAATTTTCCTTCAGACCTTTAATGTGGTTGTATTTTCTTGATGCAAAATGTAAAAAATATATTTTGCCGCAACTTCAAAATTTCTTAATGATCAAGAAAAACCAATTACAGGAAAAATCTGAAAATGGTAATTGCAATACCCAGAAAATGCTATGCGAATTAGAATTTGTTGCAGCATTATTTGATATAAAAGAATTATGTATAGAATTTGAATGTGTTGCAAACAAAGCCTTTGATGAAAAAACATCATTAACAAGAACTGAGCAACTACTAGTACCGATTTATCTATACTTAAAGAAAAACTATTCTATTCCAGAATTATCTAAGATTGGAAACTACCTAAACAATTCCAATCTGGTCTTAGAAATTATAAAAAGATTTGGCAATTCCTTGAACAATATAGACACTCTTTTTGTAAAAAATGAAAAATTATCTGACATAGATCAGAGAATACTGACAAATCTGACTATCGATTATCTGCAAAATCAGAAGGAAGTCCTTAGAAGATTCGCATTAACCTATATATCTTCACTTCCAGAATTGCAAAGAGCCATAAATAGCTTGAAGCAGAAAGGTAGTTTAAGCGATTGAGTTCAACCGCAGGCCGCATTCACAGCCGCAGGCTAATTCTTTTTTCTTATGCCTTCTAGCGCAGTGCCATCAATTTAAATTAAGCCGTTTTCGCGGAAGCTGTAGTAGCGTTTGGAATCGACGTTTTCGGGGTCCATGGGGTCGCCGATGATCAGGTGGTCGAGTAATCTGATTCCGAAAAGTTCAGAGGCTTTACTGATGGCAGTTGTTATGTTGAGGTCAGCATTAGATGGCTGTAAGCGGCCTGCCGGGTGATTGTGGACCAAGATTATACCTGTAGCGTTGACTTCGAGAGCACGGCGCATGATTTTCTTTGGATAAACAGCGGTCTGGTCTTCGGTGCCTGCAGAAAGAATCTCATCTTTAATTATCCGATTTGCATTATTAAGGAAAACAATGCGGAAATTTTCTTCGTTCAGGTCTTTCATAGTTGATTCAAGATAACTAATGAGAGCTTCACCGTCTTCGATGACATTCCTGATCTTTCTGCCCTTCATAGTGCCAATTCTGCGCCAGACAAGTCCAACCATGGAACCAATATATTTAATGAAGAAAGCTGTTTTTTCGCATTCACGCTGGGTCGGGTGACCATTCTTTTGGGGAATACGTTTTATTACCATCAGCAGCCGGTCGTAATTTGCAGTAAATACCTTTTCTATTGAGCCAAATTCGTAAATAAGAAACTTAGCAAAATCTTTTGTGTCTACGCGGTCTATGGTATAAAACAAAGCAAGTTCGAGAGCTTCATGTTCGTAGAAGCCTTCTATGCCACCTTGAAGAAATCGCTGTCTAAGGCGTTCGCGATGGCCATCAGTTGAAGGTATCTTGTCAAAAAACATATCAGAATTGCCAATAAGCTGCTCACTCATACTTTGCCTCCCCCGCTCTGCTTTGCTACTTTTCTACTATAGCATACCGCGGATATAAGAACAAGCACCCAGGAAGTCGAAAGCCAGATATTATTTTATAGCAGTGGATGTAGAAGGGTGATTATATAGCCCTCATCCGTCACGCTACGCGTGCCACCTTCCCCCGAGCACGGAGGAAGGCACTGCCGTGGGCGGAACCACATCCGACCTCACTTCGTTCGGCCACCTTCACCCAGACACGGAGGAAGGCACTGCCGTGGGCGGAACCACATCCGACCTCACTTCGTTCGGCCAACTTTCCCTTAAAGGAGTAAGCGCTTATTAAAATACATCTTGTAAATAAAAAGACTTTGACTATTGAAACGCGTAAATGGCTCTCTGATAGGAATTTGGGAAGAAAACCGCTAACAATGTGGTTAATGGCGTAGTGTGAAATAACTATTTTTCTGTA